>CAKOPZ010000036.1 GCA_934101145.1 uncultured Clostridia bacterium | reverse complement strand
GGATATGCTGTAAACTTTACAAAATTAACAAGAGAACAACAATTAGATGTAATTAATAGAACAATTCATGAAAGAATATAAACTAGATAAAGAAAGCTATAGATAAATATAACTTTCTTTATATTAAATATTTTAGTTATTGAAAAAAATGTATTTGGTTATTGTTAGAATATATGTGAAAAAATATTAAAAAAAGAATTGACAATATTATGTCAGAAATTATATAATATATATATATGAAAAATGATAATTTTAAATTCAAAAGAAAAAGGAGGAAAAAAATTGAAAAATAAAGAATTAAAACTTGCTAAAGCTAGAGTGAAAACTATAAGAAAAAATTCAGGGGTTACATTAATTGCATTAGTAGTAACAATAATAGTAATGTTGATTTTAGCAGGAGCTACAATGGCAACATTAACAGGAAATAATGGTATGATAAGCAATGCACGTAAATCAGCTAATAAAAGTGAAGAGGCCAAAAAAGAGGAAAAGAGAAAAATGGCACAGGGTGAAGCTGCTATGAATATGTCAGAAACAGAATACAATGGAGTTACTATTCCAGAAGGGTTTGCACCAACAAAAATAGAAGGAGAAGACACAATTGAAAAAGGATTAGTAATAACAGATGGTAAAGGAAATGAATATGTATGGATTGAAGTTCCTAGAACTCAAGAAGTATATGGAAGTTGTCCGCTTGATATAACAAACTTTTCAGAGGCAGAGTATGAGAGTATAGAAACAGCTTTACGTAATTATACAAGGAGTGCATATGGAAGTGATGAGGATTTTAACAAATTTAGGGATTATTATACTGAGGCAACAGAAGTGGATCTTTTTGAAAATGGAAAAGATGATTATAATAATTTAAAATATAAAATGTTAAAAAGTTTATATAAGAATCAAGGTTTTTGGATTGGAAGATATTTGGCTGGTAAAGATGTTGTAGGAAAAACAACAGAGACACCACAATCAAAAAAAGATTTGTATCCATATGTAAATATAACTGTTTCACAAGCACAGAGATTAGCAGAAAAAGTTAGTAATGGAGATTATACATCTAGCTTAATGTTTGGAATACAATATAATCTAGTTGCAAAGTTTTTGGAGAGAAAACAACAATCTATAGGAAAAGGAAATTATGCTAATTGTGAAATAAAAATGAATAGAGGAAAGTATTTGAAATTTTCTAATTGGCAGGTTAATGAAAATGAAGGATGGAAAGATTATACAGAAAATACAGATATTGTTGTAAACGGAAACAAAAAAGTTTGTGATGCTGGATATGGTTGTTTTTTTACAACAGGTGCTTCAGATGAATGCCAAGTGCTAAACATATATGATTTTTTGGGTAATGTTAAAATATTTACTTTAGAACAAGTTTGGTGGTGGCAACAACCTACTATAATCAGAGGAGCAAATGCTGGTGCAAAACCTTGGCAATCTAATATAATGGATATATATTTATCAAGAGAAACAGTATCAAGAGGAGATCTCGCATACTTTGCTGGTTTTCGTGTAACATTGTTCTAATGAGGAAAGTATAAAAATTTAAAATTAGACCAATAAAAAAGATTCCATAACATAATTGTTATGCAATCTTTTTTTAATAAATTTTTTATTAAAATTAACGATTATTATCGTCATCATAGTAAGTAGTTCTTCTATTATTAGAAGAAGCATAATACCAAATTAAAGCAATAATAACAGCAGCTGCAACAGCAATTATAATC
>CAKOPZ010000035.1 GCA_934101145.1 uncultured Clostridia bacterium | reverse complement strand
GAGATATAATAGTTAGTATAAAAGGATGCGGTAATTATACAGGAACCATTATAAAAAAATATACAATAGAAAAAGCAAATCTAACAGTAACAACACCTAGTGGGAAAAAGGTATATAATGGTAAAGAACAAAAATGGGTACCAACGGTAACAGATGAAAATGGTACAAAATTAATTAAAGACAAAGACTATACTGTAGAATATAGTAGAACTAATTTTATAGATGCAGGAGATATAATAGTTAGTATAAAAGGATGCGGTAATTATACAGGAACCATTATAAAAAAATATACAATAGAAAAAGCAGATCTAATAATAACAACACCTAGTGTGACAAAGGAATATAATGGATATCCAATAAGTTTAGAGGGATATGAAGCAACAGTTGAAGGATTGGTCAATGGTGAAACAATAAGTATAACGTTAACTGGAAGTCAAACTGATGTAGGTTCTTCGGCATCGAGTTATACAATTAACGGAAATGAAAGCACAGCCAAATTAACGAATTATAATATTATTAACAAAATAGGAACTTTAACTGTAGAACGTAGACATACTCCGATTACACCTTAGATTCCGATTACACCTCATAATTAAATATATTTGGATTTATGAAATGAATTTTTATTAGAGACATAAAATAAAAAATAAAGTATATAAATAGAAAGTATATACTTTATTTTTTTCTTAAATATATGTTTTCTGTATATTAATTTTTAAAGTGATAGATCCTTTTTTTATTTTATGTTTAATGTGAAATGTATGTGAAAGTTACATTTACGTATTGACTTTTTTTATTAATAGGTATATAACTATTAGCAGTCACTTACTACGATTGCTAAAAATAAAATGCAATAAAATTAAAACAAGTGGCATATATAATATAAGTGAACATTACTGCAATATTTTGCAGGAAAAAGAAAGGAATGTGATTTACATGTTAAAACCATTATCAGATAGAGTGGTAATAAAAATGATAGAAAGTGAAGAGACAACAAAAAGTGGAATTATACTTTCTGGAAATGCACAAGAAAAGCCACAAATTGCAGAGGTTATAGAAGTAGGACCTGGCAAAGAAATAGAAGGAAAATTAAGCAAAATGCTTGTAAAAAAAGGCGACAAAGTTGTTGTTAATAAATATGCTGGAACAGAGATTAAATACGAAGGTCAAGACTTAATTATAGTTAAACAAGATGATATTTTAGCAATTGCTGAATAAAGAATTTGGGAGGTATTATTATGTCAAAAGAGATTAAATTTGGTGAAGATGCAAGAAAAAGTTTGTTAAATGGTGTAAATAAATTAGCAGATACAGTTAGAGTTACAATGGGACCAAAAGGAAGAAATGTTGTACTAGATAAAAAATTTGGTGCACCACTTATTACAAATGATGGTGTAACCATTGCAAAGGAGATTGAACTTGATGATCCATTTGAAAATATGGGAGCACAAATTGTAAAAGAAGTTTCTATAAAAACAAATGATATTGCAGGTGATGGTACTACAACAGCTATGGTTTTAGCTCAAAGTATGATAAAAGAAGGAGTTAAAATGGTTGCTGCAGGAAATGATCCAATGGCAATTAAAAGAGGTATGGACAAAGCAGTAGCAGGAGCAGTAGATGCTTTAAAAGAAATTAGCTCACCTGTTAACGGGAAAGAAGATATCGCAAGAGTTGCAAGCATTTCTGCAAATAATGACGAAGTTGGAGAACTTATTTCAGAAGCAATGGAAAGAGTTTCTAAAGATGGAGTTATTACAATTGAAGAGTCAAAAACTTCTCAAACAGAGTTAAATGTTGTTGAAGGTATGCAATTTGACAGAGGATATGTATCACCATATATGGTAACAGATACAGAAAAAATGGAAGCTGTTATTGATAATCCATTTATATTAATTACAGATAAAAAAGTAAGCAATATTCAAGAAATTTTACCATTACTTGAAGAGCTTATGAAACAATCAGGTAAACTTGTTATGATTTGTGATGATGTTGATGGTGAAGCATTATCAACACTTATCTTAAATAAATTAAGAGGTGTGCTAAATGTTGTTGCTGTAAAAGCTCCTGGCTATGGAGATAAGAGAAAAAATATGCTATCTGATATTGCAATTCTTACAGGTGGAGAAGTTATTTCTTCTGATTTAGGAATGGAACTTAAAGATATTCAAGTATCTCAACTTGGTAGAGCAAAACAAGTAAAAGTTCAAAAAGAACACACTATAATTGTTGACGGAATGGGAGATAAAGCTCAAATTGCAGCAAGAGTAAGTCAAATAAAAGCTCAACTAAAAGAAGAACTTAGCCAATTTGAAAAAGAAACATTGCAAGAAAGACTTGCTAAAATAGCAGGTGGAGTTGCTGTTATTGGTGTTGGAGCTGCAACAGAAGTTGAGATGAAAGATAGAAAATTAAGAATAGAAGATGCTTTATCTGCAACAAGAGCAGCTGTTGAAGA
>CAKOPZ010000034.1 GCA_934101145.1 uncultured Clostridia bacterium | reverse complement strand
TCCACAATATCTTTAAATATAATAACATATTTTTAATTTTTATAAAAATGTTATTAAATATATTATACGAGGAGGTAGAGTATAAAATGATAAATAAAAATTTATCAGGGTGTAAAAAAATAAGAAGACAAAACGGTATAACGCTAATTGCGTTAGTTGTAACTATTATGGTATTAATAATACTTGCAACAGTAAGTATAAATGCAGTGCTAGGACAAAATGGAATAATAAAGAAGGCAAAACAGGCGAAAGAGATGTATTCAAATAGTATAGCGAAAGATAATGAAGAAATGGATAGACTATTAAATGAAATGGCAGAGGATGACACAAATGGTGGAGGTTCAGGTGGAGGAAGTGATACTCCAACAAAGCCAGTAGCAGGAACAACGGTAACAAAACCTGGAACATGGACAAGCAGTCAAGTAACACCAATAGCAGATGGAAATGGAGGAACAGTGCCACTTCCAAATGGTTTTTACTATGTAGGAGGAGATATAAATACAGGACTAGTTATATCAGATAAACAAAATGATACAATGAATGCATCAGGAACAAGTATGGGGAATCAATTTGTATGGATACCAGTATCAGGAGAGGCTGATTTAGAAAGAACAGAATTTGATACAACTACAGGGCAACCTGCAACAGGATTAGATACTACAGTTTATACTGAGCCATATGCAAATGGATATAATGGAGAAGCAAGTGAATATAATACAATGAGAACACAGGTATTAAAATATGGAGGATTTTATATAGGAAGATTTGAGGCAGGAGTAAATAGTACTACATTAAGAACAAAAGTTACAACAAATCAAACGGTAGTATGTAAAAAAGGAGTAGCCCCATATAATTATGTGCCATGGGGAAAAGCAATGGATGATGTAAATACAGCATTTGCTCCAAGTAATTTAAATTCTGATAATGTAAATACAAATGGAGCAGTATATCTTGCCAAAAACTTTGCTAGCCAACATAACTATACAAGTGTAACAAGTACATTAACATATGGATGTGAGTGGGATGCAATGTGTAGATATATAGGAGATAGTCAAAGAACAACTCCTACAAAATCGACAGAAGAACTTACAGGAAGTGTAGCAGATGATGTATCAAAAAACATATATGACCTAGCAGGAAATTGTGAAGAATGGACAATGGAGGCCTACTATGCGTTTGGTCGTGTTCCGCGCGGAGGTTATTGCAGCGGTGCTTATCCAGTCAGCAGTCGCCCCTACTCCTGCTTTCCGAACGGCGCCGGCGGTTCGTTCAGGCCCACACTTTACATAAAGTAACCCTGAGCGCTAATAGCGATAAAATGGATTGATAGTGTATTAAGAAAAAGAGATGTATATGAACAGGTTCGTAGTAAGAGCGAATCGGAGATACTTAGATAAAATGGCAAAATTTTGAGGCCAAAGCAAGCGGTAAGCTTGGTAAAACCAAAATTTTGCCTAGCGTATTTTTTAGAATATAATATAACAAACACAACATATTGCCATGCATGACAATATGTTGTGTTTTTGTTTATCTATCAAAATGTAGTACAAAATTATCTACTAACCTTTTAAATCTGTCTATTGGAAAACTAAAAAGATTTCTGACTACTTGAAAAGATTTTTCAATATAGTTTTTTAATTTATTATTTTCTTGTTTTAGTTGTTCGTTTTCTTGCTTTAAATTTATAGTTCTGTATCTCCAATATTTTCAAAAAATTCTTTATCAGATGTAATAATAAATTCACACACGACATTTGTTGTTTTTATAATTCTACCCTTTAATTTATTTTATTTTTTAATATTTTTATTTAATCAAATTTTTCCGAAAAGTGGTAATTTTTTCTTATAAATGCTATAATAATATTGGAATGAAAAAATTTAAGCAAATAGTTGAAAGAGGAGCTAATTTGTTTTTTAAATATGCGCGTGAAGGAGGTCTTAAACTTGCCTAGTTTATTAGAAATAATGCGGATACAAAGTTTATTTTTGGTCAAATGAGCTTAATGAACCCATTCATGTTCATGTTTCAAAAGGAAAGCCATCTAAATAATATTGATTAACTTTGTAAAATTTTCGAATAAATTAAAAAATTTGACATATAATAAAAAATGAGCTATAATACTTTATAGCAATTGCAAAACAGTTCTTAAATTGTGCAAAAAAAGACTAGGAGTGATGATCCTAGTCTTTTCTTATTAATCTCCTAATTCTTTTACAATCAAGTAAATCAAATAGAGTTTTAATAATTTTAACAGTTCTTTCATTGTGCAACCTCCTTTCTCAATGAAAGACGGCGCATATATATTATAATGAAATAAAATAATTGTCAAACGCAAAAATAAATGATAGTGATAATAAAAAAGAGATTTATATAATTGCCAATTAACGATAGGTTAAGGGAAAGATGGCAATTATATATTTTTTAGTAAAGCAATACATCAAAAATGATAAAATTCATTGACAATGAAAAGATGTATTGATAAAATATGGAAGAACTGATAGCAAAAAAGTAGAATAAAGCCATAGTACATTGAAAAGGAAAATAAAAGATTTACTCTGCTAAAGAAAGATAAGGGAGCAATGTATTATGGCAATATTTGAGAATAAAAATAAAGCTGTTAGTAAAAAAGTGAATAA
>CAKOPZ010000033.1 GCA_934101145.1 uncultured Clostridia bacterium | reverse complement strand
TTTTGTCCTAGCACTGCATTTATACTTACTGTTGCAAGTATTATTAATACCATAATAGTTACAACTAACGCAATTAGTGTAATTCCGTTTTCTCTTCTTGTTTTTTTACACCCTGATAAATTTTTATTTATCATTTTTATCTGCCTCCTTCGTTTTTCTTGCCTTATTTTTACATTTGTCTTATTTTCTACTGTTTTTATTTTTTTATTCACTTTTTTACTAACAGCTTTATTTTTATTCTCAAATATTGCCATATTACATTGCTTTCTCATATTCTTTATCAGAGTAAATCTTTTATTTTCCTTTTCAATGTACTACGGCTTTATTCTACCTTTTTGCTATCAGTTCTTCTATATTTTATCAATACATCTTTTCATTGTCAATGAATTTTATCATTTTTAATGTGTTGTTTTACTAAAAAAATATATAATTGCCATCTTTCCCTTAACCTATCGTTAATTGGCAATTATATAAATCTCTTTTTTATTTTTGTACAATAAAAATAGCCTGTATTCCTTGATACAAGCTATTTTGGACAATTTTATATGTGATTGGGCTGAACTGACTACACCCACATATTTCAATGCTTTAACCCCTAACTGTTGAGTTAGTTGTTTAAGTAAAAATAATTAAAATAAATTAGAAACCGTTAGAAGCAGTAAGATTAGCAGTAAAATTTGATTTGGTCTGTTCCATAATAATCCTTCCATCTTGAAACGATGTAAAAATAATGGTTTTTTATCAATCTTAATATTTTTCTTAAATCAGTTTCAGGAATTCTACCATTATTATTAGCAATAAAACAGCCACCGCCTTTAGTTAGCCATACTTTAGTAGCATTAGCACACGGATTACCTTTCGATACATGTACGTGAATTGGTTCATAAATTTCATTAGACCAAAAAATATATTGAAAAATCTTTTCAAGTAGTCAGAAATCTTTTTAGTTTTCCAATAGACAGATTTAAAAGGTTAGTAGATAATTTTGTAATACTTTTTGATAGATAAACAAAGCCACAACATATTGCCATGCATGACAATATGTTGTGGCTGTTATATTATATAATAAAAAATACGCTAGGCAAAATTTTGGTTTTACCAAGCTTCGCTTGCGAAACCTCAAAATTTTGCCATTTTTCGCGTATCTCACGATTCGCTCTTACTGCGAACCTGTTCATATACATCTCTTATTTTTAATACACTATCAATCCATTTTATCGCTATTAGCGCTCAGGGTTACTTTACATAAAGTGTGGACCTACACCCATGGTTGCTAAAACTATCTACCGGAGCGTTGCTGTTACGATCGCTAGCTGGATAAGCCGAACCTGTACCGCCGTAATCACCTCCACGTATAACACGAAGAGCCGTACTGTAGGCCTCCATTGTCCAATCAAATACATTTCCTGCCATATCATATATGTTATTTACTGAATAACTACTGTTTGATCCTGTTGGTATTGCTTTATTTGTGCTTCCCTGTGTTCCTTTGTAATTTCCTTTTCCAGTTGAATTTGTTGGAAAATTGGCCACATCTGAATTTGTACTTGTTTGCATCCATCTTAGTGTTGCATCCCATTGACATCCCCATATCATACTTGTTGCTACATTATTATTTGCTTTTATGGTTTTACATACCTTATACATTGTATACCATGTTTGGTTATTTATATCTGAATTATTTTTTTGTACAACTGCCTTTGTACTATTTAAATTTCCTGTTTCATATCTTCCTATATAAAAGCCTCCATATGTTTTTACACTGTTTATCATCTCATTAAATTCATTTTGCAATTGTGTCTTAAATGTACTTGCTGTTGCTGTACTTGATAAGCCTGCTTGTTGCAGATTAGTACTATCTGCATCATACTCATTACCACTTGTACTATCTGAACCTTTACTTGCTCTTGTTACTACATCTGGCTCTCTATATTCACTATTCTGTGTTGTTGGATATGTTCTCTTGGTAGATGTTGTTCCAAAATCCCACAACTGTCCTGCATTATTTGCTTCATCATATATATCTGATATATTACTTACTGGCACCCATACAAATTCATTTATTCCTTCTGTTTTACTTCCATCATTTCCTTCTTTTATTACAAATCCACTTGATACACTCTTTTCTCCTGTTACTGTTGAAGCTGTATATCCTTTTGGCACTGGCACAACTATATTATCTTTGCTTTTTACTGGATTTACTTTGTCTCCATTCCATCCATCTGGTAATGTAACTTTTCCATCTCCTCCTTGATTTCCACCTTTTCCATCTAAGTAATTTCCAATATAACTTGCATAATCATCTAGTATATTTGTTTCATATGCCTTTCCTTCTTCATGTTTATCCTTTGCCTTTTGTGCTCTTGCAATTATTCCATTATCTCCAAATACAGCAAGAATACTTACTGTAGCTAAGATAATCAAAACCACAATCGTAACTACTAATGCAATCAGCGTGATACCGTTTTGTCTTCTTATTTTTTTACACCCTGATAAATTTTTATTTATCATTTTTATCTGCCTCCTTCGTTTTTCTAGCCTTATTTTTACATTTGTCTTATTCTCTACTCTTTCTACTTTTTTATTCACCTTTTTACTAACAGCTTTATTTTTATTCTCAAATATTGCCATAATACATTGCTCCCTTATCTTTATTTATCAGAGTAAATCTTTCATATTCCTTTTTCAATGTACTATGGCTTTATTCCACTTTTTTGCTATCAGTTCTTCTATATTTTATCAATACATCTTTTCATTGTCAATGGTATGTGTCAAGTAAATGTAGGCAATTTTTTTATCTTTTTTTCTAATCCATACATATCAATTATTTTAACACTTTAT
>CAKOPZ010000032.1 GCA_934101145.1 uncultured Clostridia bacterium | reverse complement strand
CAATATAGACATAGTCGTTCCCTAGCCCATGCATTTTTGTAAATTTTATCATTTTTATCACCTCTATAGGTATTAATTTTTGTGCCAAATATATTTATATTCAACTATTGGAATTTTATCACAATTATTTTTATATGTCTAGAATATTATAATTGATACAGAAAAAAATAGCTTATAGTTTATAAAATACAAAAAATTCACACACCTTGTATTGACAACATCGTCCAAAAAAGAGATTTGAGTAAATTTTAACTCAAATCTCCAATTTACACACTAATCTTGACAAGCTCCTCAATCATAAAATTTGTTTTATTTTCCTCAGGTCTACCTCTAATAAAGTGCTACCCTAAAACCGATGTTATAATCGCAATTGCTAGTATAGACTAAGTTACGACTGCGGGCTGGATGACCCACGTAGGTACAAGAACCACCACGATACACGCAAGGACTAATCGTACTTGAGGAATTCTCAAGTGTCCACTCCCATACATTTCCTGCCAAATCATATATTCCTTGTTTACAAAATGTTTCACTCGCTCCTGTTGATAATAATACACTTTTATTTGAATCTTTTTTTCCATATGCTCCACTTGTCCATCCTGAACCATTTGGTGCATATTTTGAATTTTCATTTGTTATTTCCCATAAATTATTCTTGCAATTGCCCCACTTAGTACTATCTGTTTTTAAATCTGCTTGTGATGTTCCTTTTGTTTCTAAATATTTTAATACTAAATCCCATTGCACTCCAAACATTAAGCTACTTGTATATTTTCCACTTTCCATTTTACTTGCTAATGTTTGTGCTTGACTACATGTTACATAATTATATGGATATGCATTTTGTTTTATTACTGGTATTTCTTCTGGTGCTGTTGTTGATGAACCTGATGTCTTAGGTTCATTTTCTATTCCTGTTTCATATTTTCCTATATAAAATCCTCCATTTTGATATACACTTTTTAACATTTTCTGTTTTAAAGTAGTATATTCACCACTTGTTAATCCTGTTGTTGCATCTGAATAATATTCATCTGTATATCCCTCTTGCCTATAATCATTAGTATATGTGTGTAAATCTTCTTCTATCGCTGTATATTCTTTGGTTGTAAACTCTGTTATATCTAATCCTGCTGTTTGATACACTTCATCTGTCATAGGCACTTCTATCCACACATATTGATTTCCTTTGCTATCTTGTATTGTATATCCATTTGATAGACTTGTTCCTCCTACTTTCGTAAACCCTTCTGGTAAATATGGATTTGTTTTTTTCTTATTTACTACTGTCGTTGCTCCCCCATTTATTTCTTCACCTGGTTGTTTTGGCTCTGCATTTATATTTACTCCTATTTCTGTTGATAAGTTCTCTTTTGTCTCATCTATTGGTGTTTTTAATAATTTTACTTTTACTGTCATTGTTGTTTGTTCCTGGGCTTTTAATGTTGTTTTTTCAAGACTGCATTGTACTTCAAAATATTCATCATTTGTACTTATTGCCTTTGCTGTTAAATCTGCTGATAAGTCTGTACTTTGATTTTTTACTGTATATGTTGCTATTGCTGTTTGTCCTTTAGCATTTAATCCTGATACATTCATCGTTCCTTGTGTTTTATCAGCAGTATTTATTGTTGCTGTTGTAGTTCCATCTCCACTTGTTTGTGGTTCTCCTATTAACTCTACTTTAAAATTATCTGGATTTCCTTCTGATTTTGCTGTTCCTTTTATATTTAATGTTACATTCGTTATTGCTGCATATCCTACTGCTACTAGCACTATTGCTAGTAACACTATTACTCCTATTATTTTATTATTGGCTCTCCTCATATTTTTCATTCTCCTTGTCATTCGCTATTATAAATATCTCTTTTTTCTTTTTAAATTATTTTGCTTTTTTCATTAAGTTGTATACTTAAAAATATAATAACTCAACTTCATTATAGCAATAAAAACAGCTTTTATCAACAGTTTTTCGACACTTATAATAAAATATTTTTAATAAAATAAACTACTTTTTTTGCAATATCAAATCAGTCTAAATTACTTGGTAATACAGCTTCTTCGGGTTTCGTAGCTTTTCTTTAAGTATACAACTTAATGAATTTTTCTTTATAATCTATCTCTCATAAAAAATCAATTTATTCTAATTATTGACAATTAATATCTAACATTCGGTAATTGTATCCGAATATCATAAAAATATAAAAAACTCAAGTTATATCTTTGTACTTTTAAAATATAACTCGAGTTTTTATATATATTATACTATTTTTCTAATGCTTCTATTTCTTTTTCACTCAGTCCTGTTATTTCTGCTATTTGTTTTATTGGCATTTTTTGTTCTTTTAATTTTTGGGCAATTTCTTTTTTTCCTCGTTTTAGCCCAATCTCTTCTCCATGTTTTTTTCCTTCTTCTCTAGCACAATGAAGTGCTGACTTTTCTTCTAGATTAGACATCAGTCTAATCTCTGATAATCGTTTTACTTCTTCATCTCCTGTTAAAACTTCATAGTTTTCTACTGCTTTTTTTACCTTATCATTCTTCTCACACGCCATTTCTAACAACTCCCCTCTTTCCATGTCCAGAAATGAAAGCCAATAATCTATTGTTCTGGTCATATCTGGATTTTCTTTTCTAAACTTTTCTAATTCTATGTAATAATATTTTACATCATTATTTAGTTCGTATTCTCTGTCGTCTTTGGCAACTCTTATAGTTTCTGTTACATATTCCGGAGATTCTATAAATGAATAATATAATATTGCTATTATTATTATTGGTTTTAATTTTCTATAATCTTCTCCTGCCCCTAATTGTTCTGTTATCTTTTTGCTTGTTTTAGCAATATTTTTATTTTACTTTTTGTAAAAAACGTGTTTAATAAAAGTCATAGGCATCACTCTCCGTCCTGTATGATATTTTTTAATACTGATTTATTTTCTTTGAATAAAACTTTTGAAAAAAATCAAGAATTTAAAATTTCTTTTGCCATTCCTAAGTTGCTTTTCGTACTATAAATTCAGTACATATCTAATATAACATATCTTGCTACATTTAGCAAGACCTTTTTACAAATTTTAGTATTACTGGTTAATTTTTTATGTAAGCTATAAACATAATCAGCTCTAGTATTGTATGCTTTTACTTTTTAGTAAATCTCATCGCCTTCTTATGTTTTTATGTCGACCATTTTTGTTTTTTTTCGCAAAAAAGGAAGTGTATAATACAGTGTGTGAAATATAAAGCACATTGTATTATACACCTTCGGTGAGGAGGCTGAATCACACTTTGTTGCTTCGCATCATGTGCGATTTAGCTTCCCTCTCGTTCTAATTTTTATATTTAATTCTTTGTTTGAGCTCATTCTATTTTATCGCTACACAGGACTCAGAGCTACAATTAATAAAGTACTACACGAAAGCCGATGAGGCTGCTGAATTGGGTTGTATTGGAGGTAGTACGGTAGGCTGCAGGATTACCGCCACTGTTACCACTGCTACCATAACTGCCTCCTCGTCTGGCACAAGGATAGCTTGAATAAGAGGTATATTCAAGTGTCCACTCCCATACATTTCCTGCCAAATCATATATTCCTTGTTTTCTAAATGTTTCACTTGCTCCTGTTGATAATAAAATACTTGTATTTGATTCTTTCTTTCCTCTTGCTCCACTTGTCCAGCCTGAACCATTAGGTGCATATTTTGAATTTTCATTTGTTATATTCCATAAATTATTGTAATAATTCCCCCAATTTGTACTATCTTTTTTTAAATCTGCTTGTGATGTTCCTTTTGTTTCTAAATATTTTAATACTAAATCCCATTGCACTCCAAACATTAAACTACTTGTGTAATTTCCACTTTCCATTTTACTTACTAATGTTTGAGCTTGACTACATGTTACATTATTATATGGATATGCATTTTGCTTTATTACTGGTATTTCTGTTGGTGATGTCGTTGATGAACCTGATGTCTTTGGTTTATCTTCTATTCCTGTTTCATATTTTCCTATATAAAATCCTCCATTTTGGTATACACTTTTTAACATTTTCTGCTTTAATT
>CAKOPZ010000031.1 GCA_934101145.1 uncultured Clostridia bacterium | reverse complement strand
AAGATGCAAATAAATCTTTTATATTATTAGTTGTATTAATATTCCAGCGTGCAACTCTTGCTGAGTCACTACCTTTTCCTGATGTAATATATTTTGCATATGTTCCTTCAAATGTAATCACAATAATTACAATTAATAATTCTAATATTCCAATTAATATTAAAAACTTTGTTTTTTTCATTTGCAATTTCTCCTTTTTCAGCTATTTAATAAACTTGATATTCTCTTCTGTTCATTTGTAATCTTAGTAGCTTGAATGTTAAATTTAAGAGTATAATATTCATCTGTTTTCAATCCTCCAACATATGTATCTAATTTATCATTGTCTTCCCAATACCATTCTAAACTATATAATGTAGTAGAACCTTTCATTAAAACAATATTATCTATATTCAATTTATCTATTTCAACGTAATTATTTGTATTTCCACATATATATACATTATCTATTTTTAATTTATACTTCATATTTACGAAATGGCTCATTTCATCAATTAATCTTATGTTATATGCTATGTTATTTTCAGTTTCATTTTTCACGTAAAATTTATATATTCCACTTGAATGTGGTGCTATAATTTTTTTTCCATTATAATTTGCATTTTTAAAAACCTGCAATTCATTATTCTTCCATGTAAACCCATCATTATCTGTGATTCTTATTAAATCTATATCATTTTCTATCGTTCCCGATGTATTAATTGATGAATAACCTATTTTTCCTAATTTATATCCTAGTAAACACAATGTAAGTAAAACTAATATCAATAATACAATAATTATAATAAATATTCTGTCTTTTCTTTTGCTTTTGCTTATTTCGTTTTCTATAATATTTATTCTTTCTTCTAATTTTTTATTTTTTTCCAAGGATTGTCTCCTTTCATTATGTTCATTATGTATTTTTTAATATCCTCGTAAAAATATTTTTAAAAATACTTTTACCAGTATATTAAGATAATGAAAGCTCTACTAAAATACTTTCATAGAGCTTTCAAGAATATTATTAGTCTATTTGTGTTGCTGTTACATCTGCTTGTACAATTAGTTTTGCTGTTCCAACTTTTCCTAAAGTCATATCTTTTTCATCTGTAGCCTTTTTTTCTTCTGTAGTAGCATTTTCTTTTGTATTTTCATAAGCCCATCTCCATTGAATTGTTATTGTTTTTGTTCCATTGTTTGCATCAAGTTTTGTATCAGTAGCACTAGTACTAATATTAAGCTCTTCTATATTGTCTTTCCAATCTGTTCCATTTACTGAAAATTGAACTGGTATTGATTCTGTATTTGTTACAGTATATGTAACACTATATTTAGCTGATGTTTCTGATTTGTTTTCTAAAACTAAATCGAAACTTCCACTTGTTCCAGGTGCTATAACTCTATCTGCATTAGCAGATACTACATCTGTCTCATCTTTTCCGTCTGTATCCTTTATTGTTTTAAATAAATCAAATGTAAATGTGTTTTCTGCTACTATATCATTTCCTCCTACAATAAAACTCCATTTTGCAACTCTAGCAGTATCACTTCCAGATGCACTACTTGTATATTTTGCATATGTTCCTGATACTAAAACCAATGCAATCATTGCAATTAACAATGTTATTAAGATCATTCTCATTGTTTTATTTTTCTCCATATTTTTCCCCCCTTCTTTCGTATTTATATTTATATTTACATATAATAAAATATTCTTTATTATAATGTTAATACCTAATTCATCTATTGTTTTTTACGAAGTTCCTCATTTTGTTTTCTCAATTCTTCTATTTCTTTTTGTGTATCATTTTTTATTTTTCCTTCTTTTAATGTTTCCTTCCATTGTAACAATAAAAGCAATATTAATGGTATTGATATACAAATAACCATTCCTACCGGTGTCTGCACAAATAATGCTAAATTTCCAACTTTTCCTATTCTAAATTTATATATTCCTTCTATTTGTTCTGGACTTACAACTCCATCGTCCTCCTCATTATTATTATCACCTTTTGTTTTATATTTTGTATCTCCGTTCTCATCTTTTATAATTTCAATTATTCTATGGGTTATTACCATATTGTCATCTTCCTTAAATGCTATAATATCATTTTCTTTTAATTCCTTTGCATCAATTTCTTTTACAACAGCAACATCTCCTGGCAGAATCTGTGTTTCCATAGATCCTGATAACACTATAAATGGTTTCCATCCAAAAAAAGATGGTACTTCATTAGGTTTAGCATAAGAATTTATTAATATTACTCCACTTACAAATAAAATACTGCATAAAATTATCATAATTATACTTGTTAATATTTTCTTTACTATTTTCACTTTTTCCACCCTTTTTAATACTATTTTTCTCTTCAAGCAATATGCTTAAAACACTATATCACAATTTCATTATATCAATAAGTTATTTTTTTTTCAATACTTTTTTTCGACATTTTATGAAAACCTTAAATATAAAACTAAATTCCATCGATGGATTAACAAGAATTTAGTTTTGGAATATTTCATGATATGATTATATTAATACTTTACTTGGATACAAGGAGGTATTATCATGGAAAATCCAAATCAAAAACATTTAACTTTAGAGGATAGAAATTATATTGAACAAGCACTTAATCATGGTATGACATTTAAAGAAACAGAATAAAAAAAATACAAAAACAAATCAGGTATAATATGAAAAAACACAGATACAACATATTGCTTTGCATGTGCAATATGTTGTATCTGCTTGCTTTTATTATATAATATTTCTAAAAAAATACAATGTAGAAAATATACATTCCACATTGTATTTGTAATTTATAAATTAACACACCAGACTTGACAAGCTCAAAATACGCGAGGCAAAATTTTGGTTTTACCAAGCTTACCGCTTGCTTTGGCCTCAAAATTTTGCCATCTTTCGCGTATCTTACGATTCGCTCTTACTGCGAACCTGTTCATATACATCTCTTATTTTTCATACACTATCAACCCACTTTATCGCTATTAGCGCTCAGGGTTGCTTTACATAAAGTGTGGACCTACAACCACGGAAGCTACCACTACCACCGGCCGGATTGCCGCCGCCACGCTCGCTAGCTGGATAATCCGAAGCTGCAAGGCTGTAAACACCTCCACGCGTAACATGACAATCCGTAAAGCCGGCCTCTAATGTCCAATCAAACACATTTCCTGCCATATCATATATGTTATTTACTGAATAACTACTGTTTGCTCCTGTTGGTATTACTTTATTTGTATCTCCTTGTGTTCCTCTGTAATTTCCCTTTCCTTCTGAATTTGTTGGGAAACTAGCTACTTCTGGCTTAGTACTTGTTTGCATCCATCTTAATGTAGCATCCCATTGGCATCCCCACAACATACTTGTTGCCACATTATCATTTGCCTTTATTGTTTTACATACCTTATACATTGTATACCATGTTTGGTTATTTATATTTGTATTATTCTTTTGCACTACTGCCTTTGTTTGACTTAAATTTCCTGTTTCATATCTTCCTATATAAAATCCTCCATATGTTTTTACACTTTTTATCATCTCATTAAATTCATTTTGCAATTGTGTCTTAAATGTACTTGCCGTTGCTGTACTTAATAAACCTGCTTGTTGTAAATTAGTACTTACTGCATCATACTCACTACCACTTGTACTATCTGAACCTTCACTTGCTTTTGTTACTACATCTGGCTCTCTAAAGCCACTATTTTGTGTTGTTGGATATGTTTGCTTTACTGCTGGATTCTTAGGTGATGAACTTGTTCCAAAATCCCACAACTGTCCTGCATTATTTGCTTCATCATATATATCTGATATATTACTTACTGGCACCCATACAAATTCATTTATTCCTTCTGTTTTATTTCCATCATTTCCTTCTTTTATTACAAATCCACTTGATACACTCTTTTCCCCTTCTACTGTTGATGCTGTATATCCTTTTGGCACTGGCACAACTATGTTGTCCTCACTTTTTACTGGATTTACTTTGTCTCCATTCCATCCATCTGGTAATGTAACTTTTCCATCGTCAGATGAACTTCCTTCATTATATTGTGCCATCTCATTTAGTAATTCCTGCATTTCCTCATTATCTTTTGCAATACTATTCGAATACATCTCTTTTGCCTGTTTTGCCTTCTTTATTATTCCATTTTGTCCTAGCACTGCATTTATACTTACTGTTGCAAGTATTATTAATACCATAATGGTTACTACTAACGCAATTAGCGTAATTCCTTTGTTTTCTTGTATTCTCTTTTCCTTGTGTTTCATATATTTTATCTCCTTTTCTATTTTTATTGATTATACATTATATTTTGTGTATGTACAATATTTTTACTAATTTGTAATATTTTTGTAACATATATGTAATATTCTTTCTAAAATATATGTTTTTATATATTCTAACCATTACCATTCTTTTCTATTCTCTTTTATTACATTATTACAAATTGATTTTTTTCTTTTCATATCACCTCTTTTTTACAGCACACAAATTTATATTTTCACTTTCTTATTTCCTTCTGCCACATATTAAATACCCCATATTTGAAACAGCACTTTCCATTATCCTTTCCACAGACACGCAAAAAAGACAGCAAACAAACTATACTGCAATTGCATTATCCTCAAAAACTTTTACATTTTCTTGATTAATACAATTTGTTTGTTCTCTGTCTTTTTCTCTATCACAAATAGAGGCGATGTAGCCTCTATTTTCTTCTATATTTATTTTTCTAAACTGTGGCTCTCTCTCATCGAGTAGATAGTTTCCATTCTTTTTGGTAGAATGTATTGTGTGTGTGTGTGTGTGTGTGTGTGTGTGTACAGCCCCAACGGTTCTACGTTCCTTCATTTCTTTTGTGTGCTCCTTTTTGTTTATTTTTTACTTTTTCATTTTATCATTTGATATATACTAATTGCAATACTTTTATTATATTTTTTTAATGAACATGTAATTATTCAAATCCCTTTTTACTATCACTATGTTTTATAATACAAACTTTCTTTATTACTGGAACATATACACTTTCTCTATACTATCAATATAATACATGTTGGATTTTGGACAAGTTTGTTAAATTTCAACAAAAAATAAGACCTTCAATTTCTTGAAAGTCTTGATATTACTGGTTGAGCTGAACTGACTACACCCACATATTTCAATGCTTTAACCCCTATCTGTTGAGTTAGTTGTTTAAGTAAAAATAATTAAAATAAATTAGAAACCGTTAGAAGCAGTAGGATTAGCAGTAAAATTTGATTTGGTCTGTTCCATAATAATCCTTCCATCTTGAAACGATGTAAAAATAATGGTTTTTTATCAATCTTAATATTTTTCTTAAATCAGTTTCAGGAATTCTACCATTATTATTAGCAATAAAACAGCCACCGCCTTTAGTTAGCCATACTTTAGTAGCATTAGCACACGGATTACCTTTCGATACATGTACGTGAATTGGTTCATAAATTTCATTAGACCAAAAAATATATTGAAAAATCTTTTCAAGTAGTCAGAAATCTTTTTAGTTTTCCAATAGACAGATTTAAAAGGTTAGTAGATAATTTTGTACTACATTTTGATAGATAAACAAAAATACAACATATTGTCATGCATGGCAATATGTTGTGGCTGTTATATTATATAATAAAAAATACGCTAGGCAAAATTTGGGTTTTACCAAGCTTACCGCTTGCTTTGGCCTCAAAATTTTGCCATTTTATCTAAGTATCTTACGATTCGCTCTTACTACGAACCTGTTCATATACATCTCTTATTTTTCATACACTATCAACCCACTTTATCGCTATTAGCGCTCAGGGTTACTTTACATAAAGTGTGGACCTAC
>CAKOPZ010000030.1 GCA_934101145.1 uncultured Clostridia bacterium | reverse complement strand
ATAAAGTGTTAAAATAATTGATATGTATGGATTAGAAAAAAAGATAAAAAAATTGCCTACATTTACTTGACACATACTAAATAATTTTAATTGCGAAATTTTATTTGACTTTTCTTAAATATCTGTGTATAATAAATATAGGAAATGACAAATCCACAAACGTGGTTTTGCCGAAATTAGTTGTAAAAACTCACACCTAACTCGCCAAAGTTACAGATGTGAGCTTTTTTTATTTATGTAGTTGCTTATCAACCCAGTTCTTATACAGAACTGCTGTCAAGGCAACGTTTAATGTTAAAGATAACATAAATGATATTATAAAAAATAGTATCACTTTAACCATAAACATCACCACCTCTCTTACGATATTTCGTATAATTGGTGGCAAAACCACATCTGCTTATCATCATTTCCTATGTCAGCTAGTATAACATAGAATTTAAAATAAATCAATATAAAAGAAACAAATTTTCGCAAGACTTTTTTTATAAAATTTCTTGATTTTTATAAAAATAATGCAGTAGTAATGCAGTGAAAAAAATTTTGCAATATTTGAATATTTTTTATGGTTGTGGTATAATACAGTTATTATTCGTTTGTACAGCGAAATACAATAATTGTACATTGTTATTAATCATTACTGTTATTTCAGTGATGAAAAAGATTAGGAGGGGACACTATGTTGAAGCATTATGTTGAAATATTTTATCCAAGCTCTCTCTTTAATAAAAGTGAAGTAAAAGAGATTGAGGAGCGGAATCCGGAACTGGTGGATATACCAAATGATGCTTTTGGCTATCGATTTTTTGATAGTACTGAAGTAATAACTGATGGTAAAATGTCAACTGGAGAAAAGAAAAATATTTCTTGCATGACCTATTTTGGGACGGCGTATACGTTGGATGCAATAAAGAAAAAGTTTCCTCAGGAAAAAACGCTTATTTCCAATATGGAGTTGTACAAATGGAAGTATTTGGTCAAAACCCGTTGCGGAAATTGGCAGGTCATGGAAAAGGGAGATCAAGCTATCTAGTCTTTAATAAAAAGAAATTATTCTTTGCCTCGAAAGAGGTTTCTTTTTTGCTAAAAACCTGTGCTATCATATTTGATAGCACAGGTTTTAAACTTTATTATATAATCTGTTATTTATTTGAGTATTTTATAAGTTTAGCATGCATAACCATTTTTTGATTGTTTTTATAACATGTGGATAAAGTTAAAATTTTATCTTTTTCACTTACTGCAGTATTAAATTTATATACACTGCGGTCTTGAAGCATTTTAGCAAATGTTTTAAATTCACTATTACTACTAAAATTTATTTTTAAATAGTCATTTGTTGTAGGTAAATGGTAAACACTAAATACCTGCCATAATGTATTTTGATTTTTAGTTGATAATTTTATAATGTGATTGTCTTTATTATCATACCAGTTACTTTTTAAAAGATTTTTTAGTGAGCCAAACATGGTTTTATCTAATCGTGAATGAGCATAGATAATGGTAGTTTTGTTAAAAGATTTTAAATTGTTTCTGTAATCTAAAAACACCCAATCTGCTTGGTTGTAGTCTTTACTAAATGAGTGAGTTAAGTAGTAGTCATTATTTGTAGTTTGTACAAATGGATAATTGATATTAGTTCCATTTACTTGAAGCCAACCGGCTACGTCTTTATTTTTTTTTGAGGTTTTTGTTTGTTGCAAATGTGTTGGTTTTGCCTTTATATTTTTGTTACTATTGCTAGTAGACTTTTCAAAATGTTTTTCCATAAAGTTTCTCCTTTAAACTATTATATAACATAAATAGAAAAAATCTACTATGAAATTAGCAAAACAAGCGAGATATATTGACATAATGTAAAACAAAATATTATAATGTATTGAAATTAGGTTAATATATGAGAGGATTAAAATATGTCGATAAATATTGAAAAAAATGAAGAATATAGTGTTGAGATAATAGATAATGGATGCAATGGTGAGGGTATTGCAAAGATAGATAATTTTACAGTATTTGTAGATAATGCAATTAAAGGCGAAAAATGTAGAATTTTAATTGTTAAGGTAAATAAAAATTTTGCTTATGGCAAAGTTCTAGAAATAGTTAAAAAGTCAAATAGTAGAAGAGAACCAGAGTGTAAAACATACAAAAGGTGTGGAGGTTGTAGTTTAAGACATATTGATTATGATTATACACTTAAGATGAAACAAGATATGGTTCAAAATTTGGTTAATAAATCGATGAAAAACAAAGTAAAAGTAATGAAAACAATAGGGATGGATAATCCTTATTATTATAGGAATAAATTACAATATCCTGTTGGAAGAGGAAAAGATGGAAAAAATATTATGGGAGTTTTTGCAAATAGAACACATGATATTATAGAAACAGATAAATGTTTGATTCAAAATGAAACCGCTCAAATGATTGCAAATGAGCTTTTGAACATTTTTAATGAGATGCATATTTCTGCATATGATGAAAAAAGCAGGAAGGGATTTATTAGGCATGTTATAGTAAAAATAGGAATACATACAAATGAAGTTATGTGTGTGATTGTGACTAATAGAGAAGATATAGAGGATGAACAGTATATTGTAAAGCGACTTACTGAGAAATTTACTAATATTAAATCCATTATAAAAAATATAAATTCTAATAATACAAATGTTATATTAGGGGATAAGAATATTGTTTTATATGGAAATGATTATATAGAGGACCGTTTGGGAGATTATATTTTTAAAATATCTGCAAAATCTTTTTATCAAACAAATCCTGTTCAAACAGAGGTGCTATATAATAAAGCTATAGAAGGTGCAAAATTAAAACAAGATGATATTTTGTGTGATTTATATTGTGGTATTGGAACAATTGGTATATTTGCATCAAAATATGTAAAGAAAGTTTATGGAATAGAAATAGTAGAAGAAGCAATAGAGATGGCTAAAGAAAATGCTAAGAAAAATGGTATAGATAATATTGAATTTATGGCAGGAGATGTTGAACATGTATTTGAAAAAATGCTTAGAGATAATGCTGTTTCTCCAAGTGTTATAATTGTTGATCCTCCAAGACGAGGACTTGATGAGCATACAATAAATAAGTTGCTAGATTTAGAAGTTGATAGGATTGTATATGTAAGTTGTAATCCTGCAACTTTAACAAGAGATTTGAGTTTACTTGAGGATAAATATAATGTTTGTGAAATTCAGCCAGTCGATATGTTTCCATTTACAAGCCATGTGGAGTGTGTGGCAGTGCTACAACTAAAACAAGACATGTAATACTTGATTTTGATATGGTTTCAGAAATTATAACTTTGGAACAAAAAGGAAGATTTGGCAAAGAAAAACAACAAAATTTAGAAACAAGAATGATATTAGTAGAAGAAAAATGGTACAATAAAATTCTTAACTTAATAAAAAATTTATTTAAAAGATTCTAAAATTTTAATTTAATAAAAATGAAAGTAATAAAATATGGACCTATGATTTATTAGTATCAAATGAAAAGTGTAATTTATGGAATGAAAAATCTTCAAAATCAATTGCTAGTCAACAAAATTTTTACATAGTGCTAAAAGATAAAGAAGAAGCAGATGATATAGAAAAAAATTTGAATGAAAATTTGAAATGCCAGTTAGTAAACCATTAAAAAAAGCAATCAAAGGAGAAAAATTATAAGAATATAGAAACAGAATATTTAGAACATAAAACTGTAAGGAGGGATAGTAATGAAACTTGAAGAATATAAATCAGGCGAATATGTAAAAATGAATGATTATAAAGCATTTATTCCTAGTAAAATAAACTATAACTGGGGATGGGATGACACAAAATTGGACAAACTGTTAGCAGAAGCCAATAGACAAATAGGAGAACTAAATGCATATTCGTTATTAATACCAAATGTAGATTTATATATTAAAATGCATGTAAAAATTGAAGCTAATAAATCAAGCAGAATAGAGGGAACAAGAACTACTGTAGAAGAAGATTTATTAGATGTAACTGACATTAATCCAGAAAAAAGAGATGACTGGGAAGAAGTACAAAACTATGTTAAAGCTACGAATTATGGAGTTGAAAGAATAAGAGAAGGTTTTCCAGTATGTACTAGATTAATAAGAGAAATTCATGAGATATTAATGCAAGGAGTTCGTGGAGAACATAAAACACCAGGAGAATTTAGAGTATCACAAAATTGGATTGGTGGTAGCATGCCAAGTACAGCAGTATATGTTCCTCCACCACATACAGAAGTTGCAGAATGTTTATCGGATTTTGAAAAATTCATAAATAATGAAGAGATAGATACACCAGATTTAATAAAAATTGCGATTTTACATTATCAATTTGAATCTATACATCCATTTTTAGATGGCAATGGAAGAATTGGAAGATTACTTATTCCATTATATATTCAAAGTAAAGGAATGTTAGAGAAATCTTGTTTATATATTTCTGATTATATTGAAAGAAACAAAGATACATATTATGATATGCTAACAAGAGTTAGAACCCATAATGATATGATAGCTTGGATTAAATTTTTCCTAGAAGCGGTTATAGAAACATCAAAAATAGCAAAAGAAAAATTTAGAAATGTAGTTGAACTAACAATGGAAATGGATAAAGTTATATTAGATTTACCAATTAAAGCAGAAAATGCAAAGAAAGTAATTGAGGTTTTGTATAATGAGCCAATAATTAATAGGAAAAAATTGATGGAAATAACTAATATAAGACCATCAACGTTAAAAGATACAGTAAATGTCTTATTAGAAAATAATGTAATAGTAGAAACAACAGGATATAGTAGAAATCAAGTATTTGCTTTTCAAAAATATATAGATTTATTTTTAAAATAAAATTTATAAGCCGAAAAAATTGAAAAAATTGACTTATAAAAATTTATAGGACGAAAAATTAAAAAAATTCGTCCTATGGTTTTAAAAAGTTTTTACAGAAAAATAAAAAATTCTTGGTTTTAAATATGCAATAAAAAATTAATAAGATAACAAAAGAACACTTACAACTAGAGATAGAAGATTCAATGAGTTTAAATCAAGGATTAAACAAATTTAAAACATTATTTAAGGACAATGAAATTATGCCAAATTTTGATAAAGATGTCTTTGAATTAATGATAGAAAAAGTTATAATAGAAGAAAAGGGTAGCAAAGGAAATCCAAGAGTGATAACTTTTATCCTAAAAAGTGGCAATGAAATCAAGTGCGAAGAAGATAACAAGAATTCAGTTGTAAAAGAAAATTTGATAACTGAAGAAAGTAAAAGTCAACAGTCATCATACGAGGCTCAAGAAAACTATCTACAGAAAGTGTCCGAGCCATATCGAAACTGTAACTGTTCTAACATTGAAAAATTAAGTTTTATAGCAGTTAAATAAAAGAAAAATGTTGTAAATGTAAACGATTTGTCAACCAAAAATTTAAGTGGTTGACAAAAAATAAGAGTTTTAATTGTTATTTATACATCATATAATACAAACAGGGGTGTTATATGAAAGAAAAAACAAGAATATATGTTAAATCAATATTGATACCAGTGATTGTGGGAGGAGTTATAGGTCTGATAATTTCTTCATCAATTGATTATAATTCTTTAGAAAAGCCATTTTTATCTCCACCATCAATTGCTTTTCCAATTGTATGGACTATTATATATATATTAATGGGCATTTCATATGGTATTTTGAAGAGCAAAAGATTGACTGATTCTGAAATTGACTGGATATATTATATTCAATTAGTAGTAAATTGTTTATGGTCTATTTTCTTCTTTGTTGCAAAATGGAGGTTATTTTCAATTATATGGATTATTCTGTTACTTCTACTAATTGTTGTTATGATATCAAAGTTTTATAAAAAAGATAAAGTCTCTGGAATATTACAGATTCCATATTTGTTGTGGGTATTGTTTGCAACATATTTAAATGTGGCAATTTATATTTTAAATAAGTAGATATTACTTGATGTTAGAACTGAATAATATAGATAAAATAAAATTAAAAAACAAGTTCTTTTAAAAATATAATACAATTTTTAAAAGACTTGTTTTTATTAAATTCTATGATATAATTTACAACAGCGAATAATCTTATGGAGGTAATATGAAAGCTTTAATAACAGGAGCTTCTTCTGGAATTGGAAGAGACATGGCAAGAAATCTTGCAAGTAGAGGTTATGATCTTGTACTTGTTGCAAGAAATGAAAATGGATTAAAGACTGTTAAAGAGGATATTTTAAAAATAAGAGATGATGTAAATATAGAAATCTTATCTATAGATTTATCTAATAAAGAAAATTGCTATAAATTACATGAGCAAGTTAAAAATATTGATATACTAATAAATAATGCCGGATTTGGTTTATTTGGAAAATTTACAGATACAAGTTTAGATAAAGAAATAAGTATGATTGAGACAAATGTTATGGCATATCATATTTTGATGAAATTATATTTGCAAGATATGATAAAAAGAAACGAAGGACATATTTTAAATGTTGCATCTATTGCTGGATTTATGCCTGGGCCTCTTATGGCTACATATTATGCAACAAAAAATTATGTTTTATCTTTGACCAGAGCAGTTCATAAGGAACTTAAAAAGGCTCATTCAAATGTAAAATTAAGTGTGCTTTGTCCAGGACCTGTTAATACAAATTTTAATAATGTGGCAGATGTTAAATTTAATATTCCAGGTCTTTCAAGCCAAAAAGTTGCGGATTATGCAATTAATAAAATGCTAAAAGGCAAGTTTGTAATTATTCCAGGAGGATTGGTTAAAACTGCAAGAGTTCTAACTGAAATAACTCCTGATTTGATAGTTGAGGAAATATCATACCATATGCAAACAAGAAAAGAAGGAAAAATGTAAAATTGTGTAGAAATTATAGATTAGATAAATAATGTAAAGAAATAATGTTGGAAGTAAGTATGAAAGATGTATTAGTAGGATATTCTGGATTTGTTGGTTAAAATATAGAGGCAAAACATAATTTTGATGTATTGTATGATAGCAGAAATGTTGAAGAAGCATATGGAACTAATCCAGAGTTGTTAGTATATAGTGGAGTGCCAGCTCAAAAATTTATTGCAAATAAATTTCCAGAAGAGGATTTTAGAATAATAGAAGGTGCAATAGAAAATATAAAGAAAATTAACCCTAAAAAATTGTTCTTATTTCAACAATAGATATTTATAAAAATCCTATTGATGTTGATGAGAATTCAAATATTGATGTTAATGATTTACAACCATATGGTAAAAATCGTTATTATTTAGAAGAATGGGTAAAGAATAATTTTGAAGATTATTTAATTGTTCATTTACCAGGCCTTTATGGAAAAAATATTAAGAAAAACAGATGCACCTAGACCAGTACAGAGCAAGTGGAAAATCTAAAACCGAATATGCAAGAGAACATTCAATTCCTGAAGCTACATTTAG
>CAKOPZ010000029.1 GCA_934101145.1 uncultured Clostridia bacterium | reverse complement strand
TGTTAGTTAGTAAGGGATATGATAAATTAAAAGAACAGGAATTTTATCGATGCTTGGGTGGCGGAATAGAATTTTTAGAGAAAAGCGAAGATGCATTAAAAAGGGAATTTAAAGAAGAACTCAACATAGATGTAGAAGTTGGAAATTTTTTAGGCATTGCGGAAAATATATTTACTTATAAAGGTAAAAATGCGCATGAACTAGTGCTATTTTATGATGCTTATATTGATGACAAAGATTATCAAGAAAAATATACTGTAATAGACGATGATTTAGAAACAGAAGCAATGTGGATTGACATTAATAAATTCAAAGATAAAAAATTGATTTTGTATCCAGAACAAATTTTGAAATATTTATTTTAATATAATTTATTAGACAAAACGAAAAATAAAATATGCGCAAAAATCACATTATATAGTTGTAATTTTCTAAATTATTGGTATAATATATGAAGACTAAAGAATAAGGAGAGAATTAATATGATTAAAAGAGTTGCAATACTTGCAAATGGCGGAGATGTTTCAGGTTTTAATGCTGTTATTAGAGCTATTATAAAAACAGCTGAAAATCATAATATAGAGTGTTTAGGATTTATAGATGGATATAGAGGATTACTTCAAAATAATTATGAGATACTTGGTACAAGTTCAACAGGAAAGGCTGTTGGAATTTTACCTAAAGGTGGCTCAATAATCGGTTCGTCTACAAATGCGAATGTTTTTAATTATTCTGTAGAAGAAAATGGGCAAAGAGTATATAAAGATTTGTCTGACATATGCGTTGAAAACATAAAAAAAGATGAAATAGATTGTTTATTTACATTAGGAGGAGATGGAACACAAAAATCTGCAAGAGATTTATCTTTAAAGGGAATAAATGTTATTGGAGTTCCAAAGACAATTGATAATGATGTTGCATGTACAGAAATTACATTTGGATATAATACAGCTGTTTCTGTTGCGGCAGAAGCAATTGATAGATTACATTCAACAGGTGAAACTCATCATAGAATAATGGTTTTAGAGGTAATGGGAAGATATGCAGGATGGATTGCTTTAGAGTCTGCAATAGCAGGTGGAGCAGATGTTGCGTTAATTCCTGAAATTCCATATGACCTAGAAAAGGCAGCTAAAAAAATAATAAATAGAAAAAACAGAGGCAAAAGTTTTAGTATTGTTGTTGTTGCAGAAGGAGCTAAGCCAAAGGGTGGAGATATTTCTGTAAAAGAAACTAGAGATAATGGTGCTGGTGTTGATAATACAAAACTTGGTGGAGCAGGAGAAAAGGTTGCAAAACAATTGCAAGAAATGACTGGACTTGAGGCAAGATGTACAGTTCTTGGATATATGCAAAGAGGAGGAACTCCAACAGCATTTGACAGGGTTCTTTCTACAAAATATGGAGCAATGGCAATGGAACTTGCTTTAGAAGGAAAGTTTAATGTTTTAACAGTTATAAAAGATGGAAGACTGGATTATGTTCCTTTAGAAGATGTAGTTGGTAATAATAAACAAATAGGAGCGGTTTCAGGAAATACTCCAGAAAGTAATTTGAGAAAAGTAACCATGGATGATGATCTTGTAAAAACTGCAAGAAATATAGGTATAAATTTAGGAGATTAATAGATAAGGAGCTAGATACATGATTAAATTTACAACAATTATATCAAAGGAAATAGCAAAAGAAGTTGAATTAAGTGTAAATGAAATTGAGGAGTTTATAGAAAAACCTTCAAACAGTGAAATGGGAGATTATTCATTTCCATGTTTTAAACTTGCAAAAGAATTAAGAAAAGCGCCTCAAATGATTGCAACAGAATTAAAAGAAAAATTAGAATTTGATGAAAGCACAATTTCAAAAGTAGAAGTGGTTGGAGGATATTTGAATTTTTTTGTAAATTCTGAAGCAATTGCACAATCTGTATTTGAGGAAATAGATACTAAAAAGGAAAATTATGCTAGTAGTAATATTGGAGAAGGCAAAAATATTGTAATAGATTATTCATCTCCAAATATTGCAAAGCCTTTTCATATAGGACATTTACGCTCTACAGTTATAGGAAATTCTTTGTATAGAATTTATAAAAAACTTGGATATAATTGCATAGGAGTTAATCACTTGGGTGATTATGGAACTCAGTTTGGAAAGTTAATTGAAGGATATAAAAGATGGAAAGACGAATATAACATTGAAGAAAATCCAATTGATGAACTTACAAAGATTTATATTAGAATAAATAATCTTTGCAAAGAAGATGAAAGTGTTCTTGAAGCATGTAGAGATAATTTTAAAAAGCTTGAAGAAAAAGACAAATATTGCACTGCATTATGGGAGAAGTTTAGAAGCTTAAGTTTAAAAGAATTTCAAAAGGTATATGATTTGTTAGATATACATTTTGATTCCTTAAATGGTGAAGCATTCTATTCAGATAAAATGCAGGAGATTATTGATATACTTGATAAAAGTGGAAAGCTTATTGAATCAGAAGGAGCACATGTTATCAATTTAGATGATAAACAAATGCCACCATGCTTGATAAAAAAAAGCAATGGTTCTACAACATATGCAACACGTGACTTAGCTGCTATTATGTATAGAGCTCGTACATATGATTTTGACAAAGCTTTGTATGTTACATCATATGAGCAAATTTTACATTTTAGACAAATTTTTGAAGTGGCTAAACTACTTGGACTTGATGAAAAATATATTAATGGACTTACACATATACCATTTGGTATGGTACAATTGAAAACAGGTAAAATGTCAACGCGTGAAGGAAATATTATAAAACTTGAAGATTTACTAAATGAAGCAATTTCAAGAGCAAAGGAAATAATGGATACTAAGAATCCTGATTTAGAAAATAAAGACGAGATTGCTAAAATTATAGGAATTGGTGCAGTTATATTCAATGATTTATATAATAGCAGAATAAAAGATGAGATTTTTGATTGGAATGAGATGTTAAACTTTAATGGAGAAACAGGTCCATATTTACAATACATATATGTTCGTACAAATAGTATTATACAAAAGGCTGGATATATTCCTGAGCTTAAGAATGTTGATTTTTCAGAATTTAAAAATGAAAATGCAGATAATATAATAAAAATGTTATATGAATTTGAAAATACAATTAAATTATCTGCAGAAAAATATGAGCCATACATTATAGCAAGATATTTAATTGATCTTGCACAAGCATTTAGTAGTTTTTATAATAATTACAAAATTATATCAGATGATAAAAAGGCTCAAGATGCACGTTTATATTTAACATATTGTGTAAATATAGTTTTAAAGAGTGGTGCTGAACTTTTAGGAATGAAAATGCCAGAAAAAATGTAATATGAATTGGAGAAATAAATGGAAGAGATTGCAAATAAAACAATAGAAAAAAACGAAGAATTAAAACAGAAAAAAGAATTTACTATATTTGACTTTCCACTTATTAGAATACTTGCATGGTTTATAGTTTATAGTATTGTAGGCTATATTATAGAAACTATATTTGGACTTCTTACAAAAGGTGTAATTGAAAGTAGACAAAGCTTTTTATATGGACCATTTTGCAGTATATATGGAGTTGGGGCAGTTGTTATGGTGCTTGGACTTCAAAAATTCAACAAAAATAATTACACATTATTTGCAGGTGGTTTTGTTATTGGCTCAGTGGTAGAATATGTAATTAGCTTTATTGGAGAGTGGTTCTTTCATATAAAATGGTGGGATTATTCTACAATGCCATTTAATATAAATGGTAGAATATGTGTATGTTTCTCACTTTTTTGGGGAATTCTTGCAATTTATTTAATGACATATGTACATCCAAGAATTGAAAAATTGCTAGACAAAATAAACCCAAAAGCATTGAAACCGATTACAATAGTATTAACGATATTTATTTTTATTGACTTTGTAGTAACGGGTTTTGCTTTAAAAATGTTTTATGTAAGACTGGTAAAAAATTATAATCTAGATATTCAGGGAGTAGAAGATTATATTGATGAATATACAAAAATATATGAAGAGCCAAGAATGAAAGAATTTATTGATAAATATTTTTCAGATGAAAAGATGTTAAAAACTTTTCCAAATATAAAAGTTACGAAAAAAGATGGGAATGTAATATGGATTTGTGATATACTAAAACATATACAACCATATTATGTAAAAGTGTTTACACCTCAACTAAGGGATTATGAAATTTTTAATAATACTTAGAATATAATATACAAAAAGAAAAGGAGAACAATATGAGAAAATATTTTGGAACTGATGGAATCAGAAGAATTGCAAATACAGAGCTTTCACCAGAACTTGTTTACAAAGTTGCAAAAGCTGGAGCATACGTTTTAGCTAAACATAGTGAGCATACACCCACTATTTTAATAGGAAGAGATACACGTATTTCCGGAACTTTAATTGAAAGCGCAATGACAGCTGGATTTTTAAGTTATGGTGCAAATGTTAAGATTTTAGGCGTAATGCCAACACCTGCAGTAGCATATTTAACTAAAAAAATGAAGGCTGATGCAAGTGTAGTGATTTCTGCATCACACAATACATATGAGTTTAACGGAGTAAAATATTTTAGCAACAAAGGAATGAAAATTCCAGATGAACTAGAGGAAGAAATTGAAGAGATAATGGATTCTGGTAAATTAGATAATTTTTCTGCAGTAAATGAAAAAATAGGAGTTTCAGAAATTAGAACTGATTTGCTTGATGAATACGTATATTTCTTTAGAAAAAATTTCGAAGAGGCTCTTGAAAATCTGGATAAATCTGATTTTGTAATTGCAATTGATACAGCTAATGGAGCTACATCAGTTGTTGCAGAAAAGGTATTTACAGCACTTGGAATAAAACACTATATACTTAATAATACTCCAAATGGTGTAAACATAAATGATAATTGTGGTTCAACACATTTGGATTTTTTAAAGAAGTATGTGGTTGAAAATAATTGCAATTTAGGAATTGCATATGATGGTGATGGAGATAGATGTTTGGCAGTTGACGAAAATGGTAATGAAATAGATGGAGATAAATTGCTTGCAGTTATTTCAAATTACATGAAAGAAAAAGGAACACTAAAAAAGGATACTTTAGTTGCAACTGTTATGAGTAATTTAGGACTTAATAAATATGCAGAGGTAAATGAAATAAATTTTGAACAAACAAAAGTTGGGGATAGATATGTACTTGAAAAAATGTTGAAAGAAGGATATAATCTTGGTGGTGAACAATCAGGACATATTATAATGCTTGATTATAACCCTACAGGAGATGGAATATTAACATCGATAATGTTAATAAAAATTCTTTTAGAAAAAAATGTTTCAGCTTCAAAATTATGTGATATAATACAAATATATCCTCAAGTTTTGGTTAATGCTAAGGTTGATAGTAACAAAAAATATGACTATGAAAAAGATGAAGAAATAAAGAATGAAATATCAAAACTTGAAGAAGAATTTTCTGGTAATGGTAGAGTTTTAATTAGACCATCAGGAACAGAACCTTTAGTAAGGGTTATGATAGAAGGTAAAGACAAAAATTATATAAAAACAAAAGCAGAAAACCTTGTTAAATTAATTGAGAAAAAATTAAATTAATATATATAAGATTAGGAGGGAAATGAGATATGCCAATGATAAATTTTACTGAGCCATTTGCATTGTTTACTGCATTAATGCTTTTCGTGTTAGTATTATGGTTCTCATATCAAAGTAAAAAAAGTGTTATTGCAGGAATAATGTTATTTATTTTTATAGCAGTATTAGTATTACATGCGTTAGAATTTTCTATGGGAAAACTAACACAAGAAGGATTACAAGCAACGATACAATCAATTATTTATGACTTAGTATTTATATTCTTATCATTTATATCATATTTATGGATAGATGATATTGAAGCTAAAGTTAAAAAGAAAAAAGTAATTGACAACAGCCTGGATTGGTTCTGGCAAGAAACAAAGTTTTAATATACTAGGAAAGTTACTCTTTCCTAGTATATTAAAACTATAATTGCAATTATGAGAGGAGATAGAAATGGAGAATAAGAATATTGTAATTGGAGGGGCCTGGCCATATGCAAATAGTGATATACACTTAGGACATATAGCTGGATTAATTTCTGGAGATGTTTTAGCTAGATATTTTAGAGCAAAAGGTGATAATGTAGTATTTGTATCTGGAACAGATTGCCATGGAACACCAATAACAGAAAGAGCAAAAAAAGAAAAAAAATCTCCAAAAGAGATTGCTGAATATTATGATAATAGAGATAGACAAGCTTTAGAGAAATTTCATTTTTCATATGATTTGTATACAAATACAGATACGGATTTTCATAAAAAGGAAGTAATGGAAATATTTAAAAAGATATATGATAATGGATACATATATGAAAAATTAGAACCACAACCATATTGTGAAAATTGCGGAAAATTTTTATCAGATAGAGAAATTCAAATCATATGTCCAAAATGTGGAGTAGAAACAAAAGCAGAACAATGCGACAATTGTCAGTATGTTCCTACAATAGAGGATATGAAAGATGGAATCTGCAGAGAATGTGGAGATAAAACTGTTTTGAAAGAAAACAAAAATTTATATTTAGCATTATCAAAATTTCAAAAAGCAATTGAAGAACATACTGAAAAAAGTTCAAGACTTTGGAGAGCTAATGCAAAAAACGAAACAAATAAATATTTGAAACAAGGCTTAGTTGATAGAGCAGTAACAAGAGATCTTGATTGGGGTGTTGATATCCCAATAGATGGATATGAAGACAAAAAAATGTATGTATGGATTGATGCAGTGCTTGGATATGTTACAGCAACAAAGCAATGGTGCCTAGAACATGGACAAGATTGGGAGCAATATTGGAAAGAAGGACATAATAATGAAATATATATGGTTCATGGAAAAGACAATATTGTATTTCATAGCATTATATTTAATGCTTTACTTCTTGCTTTAAAGGAAGATTATCATTTAGTAGATACAATAGTTTCATCAGAATATTTAAATATCAATGATGAAAAAATTTCAAAGAGCAAAGGAAATGGAATACCAGCAATAGAACTTGTTGACAGATATAATCCAGATTCACTTCGTTTCCATTTAATAAATAATGGCCCTGAGAAAAAAGATTCAAATTTTACGCTTGAAAGCTTTTTAGCAACAAACAATGGTGAACTTTTAAATAAATTTGGAAATTTAGTAAATAGAACTTTGAAATTTAAAGGAATTGAAGAAATTGTAGTTGCTGAATTAGATGCAGAAGTTAAAAATAAGATTGAAGAAACATACAAAAAAGTTGGAGAACAAATAGAAAATTTGGAGTTTAAGGCTGCATCTGATAGCGCAATGGAACTTGTTGAATTTGCAAATAAATATTATGATGATAATAAACCTTGGATTCAAAGAAAAGAAAATATAGAAGAATTTAACAAAACAATATATAATTGTAGTGTTATAATTGCTAATTTATCAAATATATTTGAACCTTTTATGCCTGAGACATGCTCAAAAATACGTAGCTTCTTACATTTAGGGGAAAATAGTTGGAATATAATAGAAATTAAAAGCGATATTAAACTTGAAGATATTGAACCTTTATTTACAAGAATAGAAGAATAATATTTATAAATATAAAGTTGATATATAATCTAAGGAGGAATAGAAAATGGAAAAATTATTAAAAAAAGCAGGCTGGTCAGCAGTCATTGCAGCAATTATTTATATTGTGTTAGGAATAATTTTAATAGTAAAACCTACAACAACATTAGAAATTGTTGCCTTTATCACAGGAATTGTATTTTTAGCAATAGGAATTATAAAAATTATTGATTATTTTATATTACAAGGAAATTATGACTTTTATAATTATGAATTAATCCATGGACTTGTTGCATTTGTTATAGGAATTATCATCTTAGCATATGCACGCCAAGTAGCTTCAATATTTGTTGTACTTATTGGTATTTGGATTACATATAGTGGATTAATGAATTTAACATTATCAATGAAACTAAGCGCAGCTAAAATTAGCACATGGGCTATAGTATTTGTTCTATCAGTGATCATGATGGTAGGAGGTATATATATAATTGCAGATCCAGAAGCAATGGTTGTTTTAATAGGAGCGTTTATGATAGTATATGCTGTCATAGAATTAATAGAAAACTTTATATTTATAAAAAATGTTGATTCATTATATAAATTAGACTAGAAATGTAACAAAAATAAACTCTTTTCATAAAATAATACAAAAAGGAGGGAGTTTATTTTTTTATGGATTATGAAATAATGATGAATGGTATTGTAAAGATAGGGCAACAAGCTCCGGAGTTTGAAGCAGATACGACAATGGGAAGAATAAGCTTAAACGATTATAGAGGAAAATGGGTGGTACTATTTTCACACCCAGGTGATTTTACCCCCGTATGAGCATACAATTTGGGAAAATATCAGAAACGCTTGATATTGCTTAACATTTCTTTAATCGATAACGTACTCTAAAATGAATAAAAATTGCCACAAAATCGATCGTGAGGCGATTGACAAAGAAAAATTTCAGGAGGATTGATTATGAAAAAAATAAAAACAGGAATATTATTAATTATATTAGGGAACTTATTATATATTAGCTTATATATTTTTTTGTAAAGAGGTGTAAATATGAGTGATTCAAAAGAAAATGTTGATGTATTAAAAATGTAT
>CAKOPZ010000028.1 GCA_934101145.1 uncultured Clostridia bacterium | reverse complement strand
AAGTAACACCAATAGCAGATGGAAATGGAGGAACAGTGCCACTTCCAAATGGTTTTTACTATGTAGGAGGAGATATATCAACAGGACTAGTTATATCAGATAAACAAAATGATACAATGAATGCATCAGGAACAGGTATGGGGAATCAATTTGTATGGATACCAGTATCAGGAGAGGCTGATTTGACAAGGACTAAATTTGATAAAAATGGACAGCCTACAACAGGATTATCTACAGATTATACTGAACCATTTGCAAGTGGATATTCAACAGAAGCAAGTGAATATAATACAATGAGAACACAAGTATTAAAATATGGAGGATTTTATATAGGAAGATTCGAGGCAGGAGTAAATAGTACTACATTAAGACCAGGAGCTACAACTGCACAAACAGTAGTATGTAAAAAAGGAGTAGCACCATATAATTATGTACCATGGGGAACAAGTATGAGTGATGCAAGTGAAATATCAGGAAAGAGTGGAGCAGTATATCTTGCCAAAAACTTTGCTAGCCAGCATAACTATACAAGTGTAATAAGTACATTAACATATGGATGTGAGTGGGATGCAATGTGTAGATATATAGGAGATGCCCAAAGAACTACACCCAGAAAATCTGGAGTAGAACTTACAGGAAGTGTTGGCACAGATGTATCAAAAAACATATATGATCTTGCAGGTAATTGTATGGAATGGACAATGGAGGCCAGCTATATGTTTGATCGTACTAAGCGCGGAGGGAGTTACAAGATTATTAGGGCAATAAATGCTCGCTATGAGACAGTACCTCCAACAACTGAAGAAATTTATGCAATGACTTACACCGGCAACGTCGACTATTCGTTCAGGCCCACACTTTATATAAAGTAACCCTGAGCGCTAATAGCGATAAAGTTAGTTGATAGTGTATTAAGAAAAAGAGATGTATATGAGGTTTGTATTAAGGGTTCAAATTCAATAGTTGGGGTGAAACATCTGGAAAGTTGTTTTGCACCAGCTTTTTTATTAGGTTAATTGAGAGTGTATAATATGGTGTGCTAATTCACACAATATTATGCTCTATTGCTTTTTAGCACTATTTATCCAACTCCTCAAACATTTCATCTACACTATAAAAAGCTTTACTTAAATTTTTTCCGTTTTTGATATCTTCCATTGCCTAAAAGGTTTCCTTATTATATTTTGGTTTTTCTTTTTCTTTGTTTATTATATTCTGATTTATATTGATAAAGTCAAGAAATAAGAAAAAGTTGTTGACAATGAGATGTGGGATTGCTAAAATAAATGTGTAAAAAATAAACAAAAGGAGTACACAAAAGAAATGAAAGACGAAACCGTTGAGGCTGTAAGAGAGAGAGAGAGAGAGAGAGAGAGAGAGAGAGAGCCACAGTTTAGTAAAATAAATATAGAAGAACATAGGGGTATAAAAGCCTCTATTTGTGATAGAGAAAAAGACAGAAAACAAACTAATTGTATTAATCAAGAAGACTGGGGAGTTTTTGAAGTTAATGCAATTGCAGTATAGTTTGTTTGCTGTCTTTTTTGTGTGGCTGTGGAAAAATAATATGAGGTAAAATGTTATGAAATTTGCAATTGATTGAGATGAAACAACGGAAAATAAGAATACGAAAATATAAATTTGTGTGCTTTGTAATAAAAAAGAGGTGATATGAAAAGAAGAGAAAAAAGAAATTTGTAATAAAAGGGAATAGAAAAGAATTATAATGGCTAAAATATATAAAAAACATATATTTTAGAAAGAATATTACATATATGTTACAAAAATATTACAAATTAGTAAAAACATTGTGCATACACAAAATATAATGTATAATCAATAAAAAATAGAAAAGGAGATATAATATATGAAACATAAAGAAAGAAGAATACAAGAAAACAAAGGTATCACGCTTATTGCTTTAGTAGTAACTATTGTAGTATTGATAATACTTGCAACAGTAAGTATAAATGCAGTGCTAGGACAAAATGGAATAATAAAAAAAGCAAAACAGGCGAAAGAGATGTATTCAAATAGTATAGCGAAAGATAATGAAGAAATGGATAGACTATTAAATGAAATGGCAGAGGATGACACAAATGGTGGAGGTTCAGGTGGAGGAAGTGATACTCCAACAAAGCCAGTAGCAGGAACAACGGTAACAAAACCTGGAACATGGACAAGCAGTCAAGTAACACCAATAGCAGATGGAAATGGAGGAACAGTGCCACTTCCAAATGGTTTTTACTATGTAGGAGGAGATATAAATACAGGACTAGTTATATCAGATAAACAAAATGATACAATGAATGCATCAGGAACAAGTATGGGAAATCAATTTGTATGGATACCAGTATCAAGTGAGGCAGATTTGACAAGGACTAAATTTGATACAACAACAGGACAGCCTACAACAGGATTAGATACTACAAAATATACCGAGCCATATGCAAATGGATATAATGGGGAAGCAAGTGAATATAATACAATGAGAGCACAGGTATTAAAATATGGAGGATTTTATATAGGAAGATTCGAGGCAGGAGTAAATGATACAGCATTAAGAAAAGGAGTTACAACTGCACAAACAGTAGTATGTAAAAAAGGAGTAGCACCATATAATTATGTACCATGGGGAACAAGTATGAGTGATGCAAGTGAAATATCAGGAAAGAGTGGAGCAGTATATCTTGCCAAAAACTTTGCTAGCCAACATAACTATACAAGTGTAACAAGTACATTAACATATGGATGTGAGTGGGATGCAATGTGTAGATATATAGGAGATGCCCAAAGAACTACACAAAAAAAATCTGCACCAGAACTTACAGGAAGTGTAGCAGATGATGTATCAAAAAACATATATGATTTAGCAGGAAATTGTTGGGAATGGACAATGGAGGCCTACAGTACGAATTATCGTGTTCTACGCGGAGGTGCTTACGCCGCTGCTGGTCATGTCAGCAATCGTGGCGGCGGCGGTCCGATTAACAACGTCGGCGTCGGTTCATTCAGAACCACACTTTACATAAAGTAACCCTGAGCGCTAATGGCGATAAAGTTAGTTGATAGTGTATTAAGAAAAAGAGATGTATATGAACAGGTTCGCAGTAAGAGCGAATCGTAAGATACTTAGATAAAATGGCAAAATTTTGAGGCGAAAGCAAGCGAAGCTTGGTAAAACCATTTTGCCTAACATATATAAAGAAACTTGACAATATTTATAAATGGCGCCAATGTGGCGTCATTTGTAATTTTAGCTATATTTAGGAATGAATTCGATATAGAATGTATTCCTAAATACAACATAAATGAGGGAGGATATTATATGATTATAAAAAATGGAAATGTATTGTTATTTAAAGATAATGATGTTGTAATTGAGAAGACTGATGTTAAGATAAAAGATGGAAAAATTGTTAAAATAGACAATAATCTTGAATTAGAAGATGGAGAAAAAGTGATTGATGCAAAAGAAAAAGTTGTTATGCCAGGCCTTATAAATACACATACACATATTGCAATGAGTATTTTTAGAGGAACATTTGAAGGATGTAGTCTATATACGTGGCTTAATGAAAAAATTTGGCCAATTGAAGCAAAACTTACAAGAGAAGATGTATATAATGCAAGTATGCTTTCAATTGCAGAAATGATTTCAACAGGAACAACATGCTTTAATGACCATTATTTCTTTGCAGAAGAAACGAAAAAAGCAGTAGAAGAAACAGGAATGAGAGCGGTTTTGACTAGAGTTCTTATGGATACAGATGGAGATGATGCAGGACAAACACGTATAGATGAATTTGAAAGATTCTATCAGACACGTGATGAAAACAATGATTTAATAACATATACAGTATCTCCACATGGGCTATATACTTGTTCGTCTAAATGTCTAGAGAAAGCGTCTAGCCTTGCAAGAAAATATAATTTACCTGTACATGTGCACTTTTTAGAAAGCATAGATGAAATTGATGATATTAAAAAGATGCATGGCATGACAGGAGTAGATGTTTTAAAAAGATATTTTGGTGGTATTCATACAATACTTGCACATGGTGTAAAATTAAATGATGAGGATATAGAAGAATTAAAAAATATGGATATTGGTATTGCACATAATCCAATTTCAAATTTAAGACTTGGCTGTAAGATAGCAGATACTACAAAATATACAAAAAATAATATAAATGTTGCACTTGGGACAGATGGACAAGGTTCAGGAAATAACCTAGATATGTTTGAAGCCTTAAGAACAGCATGTTTAATTCAAGGTGGAATACACGAAAATGAGGATAGACTTACTTCAAAAGATGCTATAAAAATGGCTACGATTAATGGAGCAAAACTTTTAAAAATAGATGATAAGGTTGGAAGCATAGAAGAAGGAAAAGATGCGGATATTATCTTAGTTGATATGTCTCAAAGTTTAGATAACATTACAAAGCTTCCAAATAATGATATTATATCTAACCTTGTTTACAATACTTGTGGAAGAGATGTAGATACCACAATTGTAAAAGGGAACATTTTAATGGAAGCAAGAAGGTTAAAAAATATAAATATTGAGGAAATTATAGAAAAAATTCATAAAATTTTGAATTAATTAAAAAGTCGAAAAATGTCGAAAAACATTGACAATAAGAATTTTAAGGAGAAACATATCGGTACAAGATACGCTGTTAATTCGTTCTACAAAAACATTTCCTTTGCTATCATATAAAGAAAAATATGATAGGGTGAGGTAAATGAAAAAACCAAAAACAGTCCTAATTGGAAGAAAGATAAAAAATATCAGAAAGGCATTTGGGTATACTCAAGAAGAATTGGCCGAAAAAATTGAATGCTCAACAAGATACATTGGAGATATAGAACAAGACAGGTCTAAACCATCTTATGAAGTATTGGTAAGAATTTGTAATACTTTTAATATTGGTATGGATATGATTTTTAGCGAATATTTAACTGTGGAAGATGATAAATTTATAGAAGAAAGTTTATATGGATTTAGAAAGCTAAAAGAAAACAACAAAGAAACAATTATACATATGATTGAGTATTTTAATAGAAGTATTTCATAAGAGGAAAAATATTTTTAGTTTTTTTGTTGAAAAATGAGGTAAAGTTATATATAATCTACAAGGTAGAAAGTATATAACTTTATTTTTATGGAAAACAGGTGAAAAAATGTATTTAAAAAGATTAGAATTACAGGGATTTAAATCCTTTGCAGATAAAACAGTATTAGAGTTTAAAAATGGAATCACATCAGTAATTGGACCAAATGGTTCAGGAAAAAGCAATATATCAGATGCAATTAGATGGGTTCTTGGAGAGCAAAGTATGAAATCTTTAAGAGGTGCAAAATCGGAAGATATCATATTTGCAGGAACACAAGCAAGAAAATCACTAGGTTTTGCTGAAGTGTCTATTGTATTTGATAACCAAGATGGAAAGCTTCCAATAGAATATTCTGAAGTTACAGTTACAAGAAAAATTTACAGAAGTGGTGAAACAGGTTATTTTATAAATAAGACACCATGCAGGTTAAAAGATATACTAGAGCTATTTATGGATACAGGTATAGGTAGAGATGGATATAGTATTATTGGTCAGGGAAAGATTGACGAAATATTAAGTAACAAATCAGAGGATAGAAGACGTATTTTTGAGGAAGCTGCAGGTATTGTAAAATATAGAACAAGGAAAGCAGAATCAGAGAAAAAACTTGAACAAACAAAACTTAACTTGCTTCGTATAAATGATATTTTATCTGAGATTGAAGCAAGTATCGAGCCTTTAAAATTACAATCAGAAAAAGCTAAACAATTTTTGGATTTAAGAGAAGAGTTAAAAGGAATTGAGATAGGCCTATTTTTATATAATATTGAAACATACAAAGAAAAACTTGAGCAAGTTGTAAAAGATGAAGACATTTTAAAAGAACAAAAACAAGATGAAGATAAGAAAATGGCTGATTTTCAAGAATTAAAAGAAAAACTAAAAAGACAGATTGATTCTATAACAATTAGTATAGAAGAATATCAAAATTTGGGATTTGAAAGTACAAATAAAATAGAGAAGATAAATTCTGAAATAGGAATTTCAAATGAAAGAATTCAAAACAATAGCTCAAATATAGAAAGATTGCAAGGCGAAATTGAAGAAGTAAAGAAAAGAATTGCAGAACTCGAAGAAGAGAGCAAACAAAAAGAGATAAAGAAGGATAATTTAACACAAAATAAAGTTAAGTTTGAAAATGAATTAAATGAAAAACAAAAAGAACTTGATGAAATTACTAAAAAGATGTCTGATAAAGAACTTGAAATAGAAGCTAAGAAGCAAACAATTGAAAAAAATATAGATTTAAGATATGAGGCATCAGAGACTATAAGTAATCAAGAAGTAAATTTTGAGAATTTAGAAAAAAGGCAGAAGAATGTTAAAGGCGAGATTGATAGTATAACACTTGAACTTGATAATACTAGAATGTCAAAACAAGAACTAAGCAAAGGATTTTTAGAAATTCAATCTCAAAAGCAAAAAGCAGAGGAAACATTAAAATCTAAAACAGAAGAAAAAGCAAAATGCATGGAAAAAATAAAAGCATTTGATGAAGAGTCAAATAGGCTTTCATATGAACTTAGAATGAAAGATTCAAGACTAAAATTTTTGCAAGAGACTGAAAAAGAAAAAGAAGGATACATCAAAAGTGTAAAAGCACTACTTAAAGATACAGAAAAAGAGCCAAGCCTAAAAGATGGAATGGAGGGTGTGCTTGCAAATTTAATTTCTGTTGATAAAAAATATGAAACAGCAATTGAAATGTGTCTTGGACAGGCTCTTCAAAATGTAGTAACACAAACAGAGCAAGATGCAAAAAGATTGGTTGAACATTTAAGAAAAAATAATTTGGGAAGAGCATCATTTTTGCCAATATCTGCAGTTAAAGGCAGAAAACTTGATAAGATTAACAAAAGCAAAATAGATGGAATTGTAGAAATTGCATCAGACCTTGTAAAATATGATAAAAAGTATGAACAAATTGTTCTAAGTCTTTTGGGAAGAACAGTTGTTGTAGAAAATATGGATATGGCAATTGCTCTTGCAAAACAAAATTCGTATTCATTTAGAATAGTTACAATTGATGGAGATATTATAAGCCCATCAGGTGCAATAAGTGGTGGTAGTGTACAAACAAAAACAGTTAATATTTTAGGTAGAAGTAGAGAAATAAGCGATCTTGAAAAAAATATCAAATCTATTAATGAAAAAATAGACAAGATTGAAAAAGAAAAGGCACAATATAGTGAATCATCTGCCGATATTATAGAAGAGGTAAGCAGACTTGAAAAAAGCTTGCAAGATATAGAGATTATATATGCTACTGAAAATCAGAAAATGGTTGCAATTGAAGAAAATATTGCAAAACTTACTACAAGAAGAGAAAAATTAAAAGAAGAAAATGCAGAACTTGAAGAACAAAAAGAACAAGCCAATAATATAAAAGAAGAAAAACAAAAACAAATAGAAGAATTGACAAAACAAATAGATGAGCTAAATCTTGAGGTAGAGGAATTTGCAAATGGTAATAAAGAAAATCAGAAATATATTGATGATTTGAATTTTGACATTACAAATTTAAAAATTTCTGTATCTTCATTTGATGAGAGTGGAACTTCGATAGACGAAATGCTTGAAAGAATTAAACTTGATATTGGTAATAACACTAAGAGCATTGAAAATAAAAATGCAAATATTGAAGAAATGAACAAGGAAAATGAAGAGTTAAAGGATGCTATAACTAAAAAAGAAAACGAGATTGAGCAAATAAAACAAAATGTTCAAGACAGTGGAAGTAAAGTTGAAGAATTAAAAAATGAAAGAAATGCTAAAAATGAAAGATTAGCAAAAACAGAAAATGAAATTAATTCTGAATTTGAAACATTGGAAGGCTTAAAAGAGCAAATTGTAAAAATTGATGTTAAGAAAACAAAACTTGAGCAAGATTTAGAGCAAGTTGTAAATAAACTTTGGGAAGAATATGAACTTACTCCAAATAGTGCTGGAGAATACAAGAAACCAAATAATGTACAAGATACTCAAAAACAAGTAAATTACCTAAGAAATAAAATAAGGGATTTGGGAAGTATAAATATAGATTCAATAGAAGAATATAAAAAGACAAAAGAAAGATATGACTTTATGTGCGAACAAAGACTTGACTTAGATAATACTGCAACAAAACTTAGAGGAGTTATTTCTGAGATGACAGAGACTATGAAAGTTCAATTTGCAGAGAAAATGAAATTGATTAATAAAAACTTTAATGAGGTTTTTGTTGAGTTATTTGGTGGTGGAAAAGCAGAATTAATACTTGAAGATGAAGAAAACATTCTTGAATGTGGAATTGATATTCAAGTACAACCAACAGGTAAGAAATTGCAAAATATGATGCTTCTTTCTGGTGGAGAAAAGGCATTTACAGCAATAGCACTTTTATTTGCTATATTAAAGATAAATCCTGCACCATTCTGCATACTTGATGAGATAGAGGCAGCACTTGATGATGTAAATGTATACAGATTTGCAGAATATTTGAAAAAATTTAGCGAGGAAACTCAATTCTTAGTTATAACACATAGAAAAGGAACAATGGAAGCAGCAGACACAGTTTATGGTGTTACAATGGAGGAAAATGGAGTTAGCAAACTTTTATCAATGAGACTTGCTTAAAAATTAGTTCTAAAAATTGGACTTGCCACATATATATTAATTATCTTAAACAAATGGAGGTTAATATATATGTGGCATTGTTTTTATGTTGAAGAAGTTGCAAGAAAACTTGGCAGTAATATTAATACAGGACTAACAGAAGATGAAGTAAAAAAACGAAGGGACAAGTATGGAGAAAATAAATTAGATGAACAGAAAAAAGAAAGTTTGCTTAAAAGATTTATAAAACAATTTAATGACTTCATGATTATTATTTTGCTTGTTGCTGCAGTTATATCTGCAGTTGTTGCTAAAATGCAAGGTACAGGAGACTATATAGATTCAATTATTATAATTGCCATAGTTGTACTTAATAGCATCATGGGAGTAGTGCAAGAGGCTAAGGCAGAAAAATCGCTTGAAGCTTTAAAAAATATGTCTGCACCTGTTGCAAAGGTTAAAAGAAATGGAAGGATGATAGTTGTAAAATCATCAGAGCTTGTGCCTGGAGACATTATTGAACTTGAAGCCGGAAATTATGTACCAGCTGATTGTAGACTTATAAATAGTCATAATTTAAAAATAGAAGAATCAAGCTTGACGGGCGAAACAGTACCAATGCTAAAAGAAGCAGGAAGTATTTTAGCTGAAAATACTGCACTTGGAGATATGACCAATATGGCCTTTGCAACAACAATTGTAGTAAACGGACATGCAGAAGCAATTGTTACAGAAACTGGAATGCACACAAAAGTTGGACAAATTGCAAAAATGATTATAACAGATGAAGCACCACAGACACCAATTCAAAAGAAACTTGGCGAGGTTGGAAAAACACTTGGAATTGTATGTTTAATTATCTGCGCAGTAATTTTTGTAATAGGACTTCTTAAAAAGATTGAACCTGTGGAAATGTTTATGACATCTGTTGGACTTGCAGTTGCAGCAATTCCAGAAGGATTGCCTGCTATTGTTACAATTATGCTTTCTATTGGAGTTACAAGAATGGCAAGAAAAAATAGTATTATAAGGAAACTACCTGCAGTTGAAACACTTGGAAGCAGTAGTGTAATATGTTCGGATAAAACAGGAACCCTAACACAAAATAAAATGCAGGTAACTAAAATTACAAATGGTAAGGGAGAAGCACTTAATCAAACCAAAGAATTCATACTTGAACTTGCTACAATGTGTACAGATACACAGATAGAAAAAACACAAGAGGGATTTAATATAGATGGAGAAGCAACCGAAGTTGCAATTACATCTTGCGCACTGCGAAATAATAAAAATAAAAATGATCTATATATAAATATGAAAAGAGTAAATGAACTTCCTTTTGATTCTGATAGAAAAATGATGACAACAGTGCACTTGGCAAATGGAAAATATCGAGTTATAACAAAAGGGGCGCCAGATGTATTATTAAAAAGGTGTACAAAATATTATGACAATGGAAATATAATTTCATTTGATAGTAGTAGAAGATTAAAAATTGAACAAGAAAATAATGATATGGCAGAGAAAGCTTTAAGAGTAATTGCGGTTGCGTATAGTGAATTAAATTCACTTCCAAGTAAAATAGATTCAACTACTATTGAAAATAATTTGATTTTTGTTGGATTAATAGGAATGATAGATCCACCAAGAGAAGGAGTAAAGGAAGCTGTTGCAACATGCAGAAGAGCAGGAATAAAAACTGTTATGATAACAGGCGATCATATTGCAACTGCAAAAGCAATTGCAAAAGAGCTTGGAATTTTGAAAGGAAACAATCTTGCAATAACAGGAGCAGAACTTGATAAAATAAATCAAAAAGAATTAGAAAAAAATATAATGGCCTACAGTGTTTTTGCAAGGGTAACACCTGAGCATAAAGTAAGAATAGTAAAAGCCTTTCAAAGTACAGGTGCAGTTGTTGCAATGACAGGTGACGGAGTAAATGATGCTCCTGCTTTAAAAAATGCTGATATAGGAATTGCGATGGGACAAAACGGAACTGATGTTGCAAAAAATGCTTCTGATATGATTCTTACAGATGATAATTTTGTTACAATAGTAGAAGCAGTAAAACAGGGAAGAAATATTTTTGATAATATAAAGAAGGCAATTCATTTTTTACTTGCAACAAATATTGGAGAAATAGTAACAATATTTGTGCGGACTTTTGCTTGGCATAAAGTCACCACTTCTTGCAATACAGCTTTTGTGGGTAAATTTAGTTACAGATTCTTTTCCTGCAATTGCACTTGGACTTGAAAAGCCAGAAAAAGATATAATGGAAAAGAAGCCAAGAGATAGCAAGAAAAGCATTTTTGCAGATGGACTTTGGAGTAAAATATTTGTAGAAGGTATAATGATAGGAATGCTTACAATAATAAGTTATAGTATTGGAAATAAAATGTATGGAAAAGAAGTTGCAAGAACAATGACTTTTGTGTCACTTGGATTACTTGAACTAATACATAGCTTTAATATAAAAAGTGAACAATCGATATTTAAAAGTGGCATTTTAGAAAATAAATATTTAATTTTGGCTTTTATGTTAGGGGCGTTACTACAAATAATTGTAGTAGTAGTACCTACTTTTGCAAATGTATTTAAATTAGTACCATTAAATAGAAGCCAATGGCTATATACTTGGATGATATCATTAAGCCCTATTTTAATTATGGAGATACAAAAGAAATTAGATGAAGTGAAATTTGGAAAGAAAGTATATGAATATCAAACGGGGATAATAAATAGATAAATGAAAGGTTGTGCTTTACTCCACAAATATGGAATGACCTAAAACGAATTAGCATTGTTACAATAAAAAGCTATTCTAAATCTTTTATTATATGTAATCAAAATTTAATTTGTTTCATATAATAATGTATGATGAAAGAATAGCTTTTTTGAAAGGAAAATATTATGGGGAGTAAAGGTATGGATTTTAAACATAAAGAAGTTATTAATATAAATGATGGAAAAAGACTTGGATATGTACAAGATGTGTGTGCGGATTTAGAAAGTGGTACAATTACATCAATAATTGTGCCAGGAAATAATAAGTTTATGGGAATGTTTTCAGGAGGAAATGAAATTGTAATAGATTGGCAAAAAATAAAGTGTATAGGAGATGATGTGATTTTAGTTGAAATATAAGGCTTTTTAGGATATGAAAATGGAAGCTTTTGGTAGCAAAAATAAAAATATAAAAAAACTACAAATTTCTACAAAAAATGCTTGACTTTATTCAAGAAAAATGGTAACATAGTAAATGTACTAAGTAACGTATGAAAAACATCTTATTAAATTAGTAAGTAAGAGCAAAAAGAAAGAAAAAACAGCATTACTAGTTTATTATTTTGCGCTTTAAAAAGTTATTAAAAATACAATAAAAAATATTTAAAAAACTTTTAAAAAAAGTGTTGACAATTTCAAAATTACATAGTATAATACAAAACGTTCCAACAAAAAACAAGGAACACAAAAAGTACATTGAAAAGTAAACAATAAACTTTGAGAAACCAATAAAAGCGGTAGTATTAACTACCAAAAAACAAAG
>CAKOPZ010000027.1 GCA_934101145.1 uncultured Clostridia bacterium | reverse complement strand
ATGATAAAAAGCGTAAAAACATATGGAGGATTTTATATAGGAAGATATGAAACAGGAAATCTAAGTCAAACAAAGGCAGTTGTACAAAAGAATAATACAGATACAGGAAGTCAAACATGGTATACGATGTATAAGGTATGTAAAACAATAAAGGCAAATGAAAATGTAGCAACAAGCATGATATGGGGATGTCAATGGGATGCAACAATGAGATGGATGCAAACAAGTACAAATTCAGAGGTAGCAAATTTTCCAACAAATTCAACTGGAAAGGGAAATTATGGTACATCGTCACCAATACCAACAGGATCAAACAGTGCCTATGCAGTAAATAACATATATGATATGGCAGGAAATGTTTGGGATTGGACAATTGAGGCCTACTATACGAATATGCACGTTATACGTGGAGGTGGTTACGGCTATACAGCTTTGAGTTGTCCAGCTAGCTTTCGTGGCAACGGCAACCTTCCGACCGCTAGTATTAGCGACATTGGTTGTAGGTCCACACTTTATGTAAAGTAACCCTGAGCGCTAATAGCGATAAAGTGGGTTGATAGTGTATGAAAAATAAGATATATATATGAACAGGTTCGCATTAAGAGCGAATCGTAAGATACGCGAAAATGGCAAAATTTTGAGGTTTCGCAAGCGGTAAGCTTGGTAAAACCAAAATTATGCCTAGCGTGGCGCCACTAGAGTGGCGCCATTTCTGCATTTCAGAGCTCTGAAATGCCAAAATGGCGCAAAAAATATATAAGCAGGTGGTGGAATATATTATGAGTTTTAGTAAAATGTTTGATTTGCCAGTAAGAGCTCAACGAAACGGATTATTGAAGCCTCTTTAAATTTTGTAGTAACATATAGCTATAAAATTTAAGGAGGTTTTTTCATGGCAAATATATATAGTGATGAAGAAAAACAGATGCATCTAGACCAGTACAGAGCAAGTGGAAAATCTAAAACCGAATATGCAAGAGAACATTCAATTCCTGAAGCTACATTTAGAGCATGGGTAAAAGATGATATGATTGCAACTTATGGTATGTTAGATTTTGATTTCAATGAACCAGCTGTAGAAAATAAAAAATAAAATCAGGGATTATTAGATAATGTACTGAACCCTCCTTATTAACCTTTTTTGTCTAATAATTGGGGTTCACTTCAATAAATGCTAATATTTATGATTTTAAATACGACGTTTCTTTGAGCGCTTACGAAATAAATTAATTGATGAGGTTTTAATTATACTTTGATAAAAATATTATATTATTTTATTGACTTTTATTAGCTCTATTGATAAAATTTAAAAAGAAAATTACAAAGAAAAAAAAGGCAAAAAAACGAAACAACCAAGGAGGAAAAAATAATATGTATGTTTTTAATAAAATTACGGTAAATCCGCAATTACCTAAGAGTATAGGTAGGCTTTCTGATATAGCAAATAATCTATGGTGGGCATGGAATACAGATTTTTTGAAAATCTTTAAAGAAATTGATATTGATTTATGGGAAAGAGTTGATAAAAATCCTGTTAAATTTTTAAAACAAGTATCACAAGAAAAATTAGAACAGGCGTGTGAAAATCAAGAACTATTGAAAAAATATGATAAATTTGTAGAAGATTTTGATGGATATATTAAAAGTAAAAATACATGGTTTAATAAAAAATATCCAGATAATACAAATGATTTAATTGCATATTTCTCAGCTGAATATGGCCTTGATGAAACAATTCCAATATATTCAGGAGGACTTGGAATTTTATCAGGTGATCACTTAAAATCAGCAAGTGACTTAGGTGTACCACTTGTTGCAGTGGGACTTTTATACAAAAATGGATATTTTAATCAAAAAATAAATGGTCAAGGGGTACAAGAGACAGAATATAAAGAATTAGATCTTGCTAATATGCCAATTTTACCTGTTAAGGATGTTGATGGCAAAGATTTACTTATTTCTGTACAAATGCCAAAGAAAAAGCTATACCTTAAAGTGTGGGAGATAAAAGTAGGAAGAGTCACATTATATCTAATGGATTCTGATATAGATGCAAATATTGCAGAATACAGAGATATAACAAAAACACTTTATGGTGGAGATAGAGAAATGCGTATTTCTCAAGAGATTGTTCTTGGTATGGCAGGTGTAGAACTTTTAAGAAGGCTGGGAGTTAAACCAACTGTATACCATATGAATGAGGGACATTCATCATTCCTAATTTTAAAATTAATTGAAAATACAATAAATGATAAAAAAGTTTCATTTGATATTGCAAGAGATATAGTTAGCTCAAAAACAGTATTTACAACACATACACCAGTTCCAGCTGGAAATGATATTTTTTCTCTAGAATTAATGGAAAAATATTTTAAGGATTATTGGAATAAACTTGGAATTACAAAGCAAGAATTCTTTAAAATGGGAGAAAGACCAAACGCGGGAGCTGACGATGGATTCGATATGGGAATACTTGCATTAAAAGTTGCAGGTAAGAAAAATGGAGTAAGCAAACTTCATGGAGCTGTTTCAAGAGAACTTTTTGGGGATGCATGGCCTCATATTGCAGCAAATGAATCTCCAATTACATATGTAACAAACGGAATTCACACATGCTCATGGCTTGCATCAAATATTAAGGATTTATATAATGAATATTTAATGCCATATTGGCAAGATAATATCCAAAATGATCAAACATGGGAGAAGATAAATAGTATCCCTGATGAAGAGCTATGGAGAGTTCATCAAGAAAGAAAAGAAAAACTATTAAATTTAGTTAAAAAGAATACAACTGCAAGACTTCATCGTTGTGGATATAGTTATGAAGAAATAAATAAAATTACATCAATGCTTAATCCAAATGCTTTAACAATAGGTTTTGCAAGAAGATTTGCTACATATAAAAGAGCAACACTTATTTTTAAAGATTTAGAAAGAATTACACAATTATTTAGTAATAGTGATAGACCTATACAAATTATATTTGCAGGAAAAGCACATCCAGCAGATAAAGAAGGTCAGGATTTAATAAAATATATTCACGAAATATCTATGAAACCACAATTTAAAGGAAAAATATTCTTACTTGAAAATTATAATATAGCTACATCAAGATATTTAGTAAGTGGTGTTGATGTTTGGCTAAATACTCCAAGACGTCCAATGGAAGCATCTGGTACAAGTGGTCAAAAGGCTTCTGCAAATGGTGTTATAAACTTTAGTGTACTTGATGGATGGTGGGCTGAAGGATACAATTCAAAAAATGGATGGACAATTGGAACTAATGCAGAATATAGTAATTATGAAGAACAAGATAAGGCAGACAGTAACAGCATATATGATACTTTGGAAAACAAAATTATTCCAATATATTATGCAAAAGATGAAAATGGAATGTCTAAACAATGGGTTAATATAATGAAAAATTCTATAATTTCTACAGGGGGAAGATATAGCACAGCAAGAATGCTTACAGACTATGTAGATAAATTGTATATACCACTTTGCAATTTGTATAAAACATATTATACAAACCTAAATAATGTTGCTGAATTTGAGTCTTGGAAAAAGGATTTGTATACTAACTGGGAAGATATTGTAATTACACAAGAAAAGGATAATCTTGATAATATTACAATAGATGCAGGAAATAATATAGATGTTAAATGCAAGGTAAGACTTCCAAACATTTCAATAGAAAATATCGAGGCACAAGTATATTATGGTAGAATACAAAAAAATGGGGTAGTTGATGATATTTCTATTATTCCTATGAAACTTATAGAAGAAGATAGAGATGCTAAAATTTACACTTTTGCTGCAAAGGTACAACTTATGAATGGCGGAAATTATGGTTATACATTTAGAGTAATGCCAAAACATGATATGCTACTTGAAAGTGCAAACTTAGATTTAGTTAAATGGATTACAAATTAGAAAAAAGAAAAACTATATGAGAGGAAATCTCATATAGTTTTTTGTTAAATGTAAAAGATTGGAGCGGAAGGCTTTAGCAATTAATATGCCAATCATTTATAAATAGTATAATCAATTTCAGGGAAGATGCAGTCTTGTTTATGTATTTGTTTTAAAAATTCTTCATCAATGTTATCATCTTTTATCTGGTAATATAGTTTAGTAAATCTTCCAATATGATCTTTTATTCTTTTTTTAGCGTAATCTACCATTGTTCCATTTGTAATAATAAACAACCAATCACTACTTTGTGCAAGAAGTAATTCTCGTGCACATTGATTTAGGGCCTTTCGTCTTAATGATGTTTTTTTCTCATTTGGATACAGATTTGCAAGTTCTACCATTCTGTCACCTGCAACATGCAAGTGTCTATGAACATAGTCATTTGTTTGATTAAGCCATACTTCACTATATCCGTTTGCACCCCAGCTTGAACGACAAGGTGTTGCAACTTGCATTAATGGATATTTATCAATATATTCGCTTGGAGTAATTAATTTAAAATTACACTCATCATAGTAGATTTTCTTAAACAAAATATATAGCCAATATGGACCTTCGTACCACCAATGACCATATAATTCCGCATCATAAGGACATAAAATAATAGGAGGGTTGCCCATAAGAGGTGCAAGCTTGTCTATTTGTTTTTCTCTACTATCAAAAAAATGTCCGGCTTGTTTTTCAGCTGAATCCATAGCCCATTGTGGATTGTAATAATCTTTTTCACAATCTTTTCCTGTAATTCTGTAATATTTTATTCCTGTATGTACTCTAACACCATTTGATGCAATATATGGTTTTATATAGTCGTAAGGTGCATCATAACCAATATCTCTGTAAAATTCACGATAATTAAAATCACCTGGGTAACCATTTATTGAACTCCAAACTTGTCTTGAAGATTCGATATCGCGTCCAAATGCTATAACTCCTTCAGGAGAAACAATAGGTGCAAATGTGCCATACACAGGAGTAGGGTTTGCATATAAAATACCATGTGACTCTGTTATAATATAGTCAATTCCAAATTCTTTCAAATATTTGTCAGCTTCTGGAACATAGCCACATTCTGGAAGCCAAATTCCACGAGGAGCTTTGCCAAAGTATTTTTTGTATGTTTGTACACCAACTGCTATTTGAGCTTTTACAGTTTGCTCTGTTATATATAAAATAGGAAAATAGCCATGTGTTGCACCACATGTTATAATCTCTAAAACACCAATATCTTGAAAATATTTAAAACCTTGTATTAAATTACAATTATATACATCTTTAAAAATATGTAAATCATTTGAATATCTATCAAAATAATATTTTGCAAGTTCATTTAATCGTTTATCATCCTTAGTCCTTACAAGTTCTTTTTTTGCAAGTTCAATGTGTTTTTTTAGATATTTTATATATCGTCTTTGCAATAATTTATTATCAAGCATATTTAAAAGAGGGGGAGTCATTGACATTGTAAGTCTAAAATCAACTTTTTCCTCCTCTAATTTTTTAAAATTCATAAGAAGTGGTATATATGTTTCAGACATTGCCTCATATAACCACTGCTCCTCTAAATAATCTTCACTTTCTGGATGATGTATAAAAGGCAAATGTGCATGAAGCACAAAGCTAACATATCCTTTTTCTTTAGCCATTATATGTGTCCTCCTTAAAAGTACTATTTGATGAAGGAAAATCAAGTTCTACCATATTATCTCCTGCAAATTCATCTTTGTAAATTTCTTTGTATAAATCATATATATTATATACTTTTCCCATATTTTGCATAAATGAAATAGAGGAAATGTCTTTTTTAGTTACTATATTTGTTTTAGTATTTCTAAAGAATATAGATTTTCCAAGTTTATCAAATAAAATATGGTTATTTGGCATTTCAATATCATTTGAAGAAGTAATAGGTAGATAGTCATTTGCATAATATGAAGTTGTTTCTTCAGCAGAAGCAACAGAATTTTCGATAAATTTTCTACCAAGTTCAACTTGATAGTCACAATCTGCGTCATTTACATGTAAGTACCAGCTATTTGCAAAATCATTTATTTCAACTTCAAAAGTATAATTTTTTGTTTTATTTGTAATTATCAAATATGGTTTTGTCTTCTCAAAGAAATTGCTTCCATATTCTTTTTCATAATTTTTTCTATCTTCATCAGAAATATCCCAATATATAAATAAAATATTTGGGGTTTGTGCTAAAATTTTTACAACTGTTTGATTATATCTAAAAGGAAGATCGTAATATTCTACAATTGGCTGGACTTTTTTTTGCTTAGACCTTGTAGCTGGTTTTGTCTCTACAGTTTTAGTAGATTTTGTGCTTTTGGTATCTTTTTTTGAAGCCATTTTGGTAGAACTAGCACTTCTTTTTGTGGTTGCTTTAGCAGTAGCACTTTTTTTAGTAGCTGTTGTTGTTTTTGCTACTTTTTTAGTAGTTTTAGCCGTCTTTCTTTCATTAATTTTATTATTTAATTCAACATCTTTTTCTTTAGCTTTTCTTGGCATTTTTTCCTCCAATTTTTTCTTTCATATTTTCAATTAATCATATATCAATATCATTAGAAATTCAATACTAAAAGTTAAAAATTAATGAAAAATACCTACATCTTTCATATAATTAATATAGGCATTATCGATATCTGACCAAATCTTAATTTCATTATCTAGTAAATTTTTATCAAGGCTCTCATTTGCAAGGCTTTCATAGCTTTTTATAATATCAGATTTAAAGCTTTCAGGGCATCTGCCAATTATACGTGCAATATCAAAATATTCATTTCCAAAACCACCAAAACCAAAATCAATAAATGCTGTTACTCTATTATTGCTATCAAGTAGTACATTGCTTGAATTTAAGTCACCGTGAACAAGACAGTTATGTGGTTTAGAAGAAAAATCTTCATATTTCCAAAATACTTTATTTTGATTAGCAACATGAACATCCAAAAGCTCATCAATAAAATCAACTAAATTTACACCAATATTTTTAACATCAAATATTTTATTAGAATCAAAAGAAATATGATGAAGCTGATACATAAATTTAGAAATATCTTGTGCTACAAGCCTGATTTCGTCAGGTGTTAATTCATTCATTTTATCTGCTAAAACAGTTCCTTCAATTTTTTTATGCATACTAAATGGTCTACCATTATCATAAAATAGTTCAAGTTTTACAGTGTTAAAATCGGTTTTGCCATATATGTATTTTGAAAATTCGTAGTCTTTCACAATTGTTCTAATCCAGAAATCATCTCTTGGAAAACGGAAAAAGAAATTTCCTTCATCAGTTATTACTTCAAATACAATATTTGTCCATCCTGTAGATATAGGATTTATTGAGACAATGTTTTTATTAGAAAGCACATTACTTATTATGTTATTAAAATCTTCATCTATTGAAAAATAATTTTTATTCATATATATAATTCCTTCCTTAATTTTGATTAATCAGATGAGAAACAAGTGATAATATTTCATCTTCTGATTGTTTATCATAATCATTATATACGATATAGTCAAACATACTGCGAAGCTTTTTATCGCAAGTAACATTATGATAATGTTCATCAATTTCTGCAAGACGTTTTTTTTCAACATCCTTTGGTAGATTTCTTTGAATTGTTTTTTCTTTTGCCTTATTAATATCTTTTGGCATAAGATATATAACGCAAAGGTTAGGACAAATTTTCTTTAAGTCAAAAATTGTGCTGTAATGCAATTCGAAAACAGTATTTTTATCTGAAAATAGCTCATCTTTAGAGTAAGCATATATATTACCAAGCATTTCAAATTCGTATGCAATTTTATTTTCTTTTTTAAGATGTTCAAGTTCTTGCATGTTTATAAAAACTTTATCGTCATTATTTTTTTCACCATCTCGTATTTGACGAGTTGTTATTATTTTTATTTTATCAAAGCCAAGCTTTTCTACAAGTTTATCTTTGTAGTAGGATTTACCAATTCCGGTAATTCCAGCAAAGGCAATTAACATAGTATTTTCCTCCTTGCTTTTTAAATTATATTTGGTATTATATAATGAATATTAAAAATAAGCAAGTTTGAAAGAGTTTATAAAACGACAAAAAAGTCGAAAATTCTCTATATGTACATTTAAAACGTATGTTATAATAATTTATTAGAAAGAAGCGACTATGCCAGAATTTTTAAATTTTGCTTGCAAATGGTGGCAAAACGTGTTAAAATAGGTATTGTTAGTTTAATACCTTATACTTAGCAGAAGGAGAAAAACACCACTTGTGCTCAGTTTAAGGCAAATATAAAAATACAGGAGGTGTAATTATGACAAAGGAAAGAAAACAAGAAGTTATCGAAACATATAGAAGAGATGAAAAAGATACTGGTTCTCCAGAAGTTCAAATCGCTCTTTTAACAGAAAGAATCAATGAACTAACAGAACACTTAAAAGTTCACAAAAAAGATAATCACTCAAGAAGAGGTCTTTTAAAAATGGTTGGTTCAAGAAGAAGCCTATTAAACTATTTGGCTAAAAAAGATGTTCAAAGATATAGAGATATCGTTGAAAAATTAGGATTAAGAAAATAGTATTATTTTGCATTGGACGTTTGGCATTTGCTTAAGCGTCCAATTTGCAAATATATTAGAAATATTCATAGCTTTATTTATTGAATATAAAAATGTTTAAAACAATATTTGAAATTAGTAAGTAGCTTGTATTATGTACCAATTGATTGATACATAATAGAGGTTACCCTAATTCAAATATTGAAAATATATAAAATTAGGAGGATAGAATATGTTTAAAAGTTATTCAACAAAACTAGCAGGAAGAGAATTAACAATCGAAACAGGAAAAATTGCAGGACTTGCAAATGGTAGTGTTGTGGTAAAATATGGAGACACTGTTGTTATGGCAAATGTTACTGCATCAAAAGAACCAAAAGAAGGAATAGATTTTTTCCCATTGTCAGTAGATTATGAAGAAAAACTATATGCAGTAGGAAAAATACCAGGAAGTTTTACAAAAAGAGAAGGAAAACCTTCAGACAAGGCTATTTTAACATCAAGAGCAATTGATAGACCACTTCGTCCATTGTTCCCAAAAGATTTCAGAAATGATGTTTGTGTTACAACAACAGTACTTTCTGTAGAACAAGATAATAGCCCAGAAGTATGTGCAATGATAGGTGCATCAGCAGCACTTGCAATTTCAGATATTCCATTTAATGGACCAACAGCAGCAGTTGCAGTTGGATGGGTAGATGGGGAGATAGTTATAAACCCTACAGTGGCTCAAAGAGAAAGAAGCAGATTAACAGCTACAGTTGCAGGCACTTTAGAAAAAATTACAATGATTGAAGCAGGAGCAGATGAAATACCAAACGAAACAATGCTTGAAGCAATAAAAAAAGCTCATGAAGAAATCAAAAATGTTTGCCATTTTATAGCTGATATTCAAGCTGAAATTGGAAAACCAAAATTTGAATATAAATCTTTTGCAGTTGATCCAGAGTTTTATCAAGAAATAGTAGCAAACTTCAAAGATAGAATGTATCAAGATGTACAAGCTACTGATAAAGAAGTTAGAGATGCAAATATTGATAAAATTACAGAAGATATTACAGCATATGTTACAGAAAAATATGGAGAAGATATCGCAGAAGAAAGAAAAACAGATATAGCAGATAGTGTACATGATTTGGAAAAAGCATGTGTAAGAGAAATGATATTAGAAGAACACAAACGTCCAGATGGAAGAAAAATTGATGAAATTCGTCCACTATCTTGTGAAATTGATGTACTTCCAAGAGTACATGGTAGTGCAATATTTACAAGAGGACAAACACAAGTTATGTCTGTTGTAACACTTGGCATGAAGAGTGAAGAACAAATGCTAGATGGACTTGATGAAGAAACAGGAAAAAGATATATGCACCAATACAACTTCCCATCATACAGTGTTGGAGAAGCAAGACCATCAAGAGGACCTGGTAGAAGGGAAATCGGACATGGAGCTTTAGCAGAAAAAGCACTTGTGCCAGTACTTCCTTCAGAAGAAGAATTTCCATATGCAATAAGAGTTGTATCAGAAGTATTATCTTCAAATGGTTCAACATCACAAGCAAGTATTTGTGGAAGTACATTATCATTAATGGCAGCAGGTGTTCCAATTAAAAAGCCAGTTGCTGGTATTTCTACAGGACTTGTAACAGACAAAAATGACAAGAGCAGATATATTATGCTTACAGATATTCAAGGAATAGAAGACTTCTTTGGAGATATGGACTTTAAAGTTGGTGGAACAAAAGATGGTATAACAGCTATACAAGTTGATATCAAAATTGATGGATTAACATATGACATTATAAAAGAAGCTTTTGAAAGAACAAAAGTAGCAAGAGATTATATACTTGATGAAATTATGCTACCAGTTATTTCTGAGCCAAGAAAAGAAGTTTCAAAATATGCACCAAAAATAATGACATCAAAAATAAGTGTTGATAAAATAAAAGATGTAATCGGACCTGGTGGAAAAATGATAAACAAAATTATTGATGCAACAGGTGTGAAAATTGACATTGAAGAAGACGGAAGTGTGTGCGTATATAGCAATGATATAGAGTCTGCTAAAAAAGCAATGAAAATGATAGAAACAATTGCAAGAGAAATTGAAGTTGGTGGAATTTATGATGGTGTTATTACAAAGATAATGTCATTTGGAGCCTTTGTTGATATTGGTGGAGGAAAAGAAGGATTACTTCATATTTCTAAAATATCAAGTAAAAGAGTAGAAAAAGTAGAAGACGTACTATCTGTTGGAGATGAAGTTACTGTAAAAGTATATGAAATTGACAACCAAGGTAGAATAAATCTTACTATGAAGGATTTAGAAGCGGGTAATAAGGAAGAAAAAGTAGAAGAATAGAAATATTGAAAAGGGGAAAGCAAATGAAAAACTTAAGAAAAGAAAATGGTGTTAGTATAATTTTGATTCTAATAATTATAGTAGTGGTATTAGGTGTAATAATGGGAATTAAGGTATTTATGTCTAAGAATAAACAAGATAATTATGTGGAATATTCAAATTCGTTGTCAGAGAAAACCAAAGAATATTTAGATAAAAGTTCAAGTGTAAAAGATTATGATTATACGACTAGTGGCAATAAAACAAAATCAAATAATTATTTAAAATCGAATATTATATCGAATATTATATTGATTAGAGGAAATCGAACGTTCAATATTGTTAGAAATATAATTAATTTTATAATTGCGGTAATAATTAATATCGGTATTGCAAAATTATATAAAAAATTGAATATGCCAGATTGGACTGTAAAATTTATGATAGCATATCCATTTGTTATGGAAGTGTGTAATCTTTTACCAAATATCATAAAAATGATAATTTCATTTGGTATGGCAATTATGGGAATTGTATCCTTAGGTAAATATTTTAAAGCTATCGGAATGAAAGAAGCGTTTGCAGCATTACCATTAATTGGAGTTGCTATAATCTTATTGGGCGTCTCTTTAGGAGTTGTAATTGGTTCATTTATGTTTATATTAACATGTATTATTGGTGGTATTATTTTAATTGCATCTGCCATTATATACATAATTTCAAATATAGAACTAGCCAAAATGTTTAACAAAGAAAGAGGTTTTACGATAGGACTTGCAATATTGCCTATTATATTTCAACCAATTTTAGGATATCAAAAGGAAGATAATTTGTTATAGTTAAAAGAAGATTTGCACTAAGCTAAAATTATAAGCTTAGTGCAATTAGATTTTATGATAAAAAGTTTTATAGTAGTTGGTATGAGTAAATTAAAAAAATTAATTTTTTTTAATTTACTATTGACATCATTAATAAAAGTGTGCTATTATATGTGAAGTGCATGAAGTAACACTTTATACACCTGCGGATGTGGCGGAACTGGCAGACGCGCTGGTCTTAGGAACCAGTGCCAACGGCGTGGAGGTTCGAGTCCTCTCATCCGCACCAATGACGTATCTGTTCGAACTAATAGAACAGATAGATATGAAAATCAATCAGTAAATAAATCTGGTTGATTTTTTTGTTGTCTAAAACAATATTAAAATCATCCAAACGAAAGGATGGTGTATAAATTGAAAATAATTAAACAAGAATTACAATTTTAAGAATGTCTAAAACAAAGACTTGAATTTATATGTGAATTTGCTAAAGTTACCCCTACTTTTATAAATGGTAGCATTAAGAAATTAGAAAAAACTAATCTTACATATATTGAACCACATAAAGTGATTATTAAAAGTATTACTTTTTTAGTTTTCAATTATTGTAAAAATTAAAAGTTATTGATATAATATTTTTGAATTAAACAATAGAAGGTGAAAAAATGCAAGAATTTTCATTAAAGTTAGAGAGTCAAATAAATGGAATTTATTTGAATTCAGAAACTATTGAATTATTAAGTATAATTCAATGTAAAAATATAGAAGAATTAAAAGATTTTGCAATTAATTGTTCACAGTTAAATATTTCTGAAGAAGATTTAACTAGTTGGAATGATAAAGATATTGAAGATATAAAAAGAATGCTTGTCGAACAATATAAGAGCACATTAGTATCAATGGAACAAAGTATTAAAAACAGAAGAAGTGTTTTGGAATTAGCATTAAAGCATTCAGGAATTACTGCTGATGAAGTAGATTCATACATTTCAGTATTTCAAAATAATGGTTATGAAGGTATTAAGAAAAAATTAAAAGCAGAACACCCTGAAAGTTATGATATTTTTACAGAAAAAGCTCATAGATTTATTGGAACAGAAAGAGATCAAATGACAAGCATAACTTATGAAGAATTATCTGGATTAAATTATATTTTATCTAATCATAATACTCTTCTAATAGGAGCAGGAAGATATTATGATGTTACAAAAAAAATGTATGATGAACATATACCAAATATGGAAAAATATGATTTTTATTATGCTCAAAGGGGTCTAGATTTTTGTTATAAAAATGGAATGTATGCAAGATATCATACATTATTAGATAAACAAACTATGGAAGAACATTTAATAGGCAAGCAAAAAGAATATGTTTTAGGAGAACTGCAAAAATATGTAAAGAAATCTATAGATTTTATTTCAAAATATAATGAGGAGCATAAGATAAATGGAAAAGGAGTAATATGTTCTGTAGATTTGCTTAATGAGATAATTTCTTTTGATGAACCATACAGAAATATGTGGCAAGAATTATACGGAATTTCCAACGAAGAATTAGTTAGCATTTTTCAGTATGCATTAGAAAACAAACCAGATGGAGTAACGTATGTATATAATGAACCGTTTTTGGAAAATCCTGAAAGAAGACAAGTTGTAATAGAACAATTATCTCGAATTAACGAACTAGCTCCTGGATTAATTGATACAATTGGTACACAGATGCATATTGAGATGACACAAAATATAGATGATATTAGACAATGTTTTGAGGGCTTTAAAAGATTAGAACAATTAGGAATTGGAACTCAAATAACAGAATTTGATATGTGTTTACCAGAAAGATTTATGTTTGATGAAAATGGAAAAATACGTTCTGAGCAGGATTTGGTAGAACTTATTAATAGTAAAATAAGTAAAAGTGGTATTACTATTGGAAGTATAGCAGAGTTTAAATCAATGAGAATGGATGAAATTTCAAAAGCTATTGAAGAAACTGGGGTACAGTTAGATGGAATAACATATTGGTCTATAAGTGATACATTAGATCATAATTTAGAAAGAACTAATAGAAAAACTTATGAACAAGGATTGCAAAGAGAGATAGCTCAAACAAGGTATGCAGGCTTATACTCTGGCTTAGAAAGGAATCAAACAATTATGCTTGAGAATAAAAAAATGTATGTTAGAAAAAATTTAGAAAGTCAGAAAAATAGTTTAACAAAATATAAAACAATGTATAATGAAGCGATAAAGAGTAATGAAACAAGAAAAGCAGAGGTATATGGTAGTCGAGTTGAAAAGATAAAAAGAAGAATAAATGAGCTAGAAAATCAACTTTCATATATGAGAGAAGACATTCCAGAAGATTTAGAAGAAAGGAAAAAAATTCGTCAGTCATTTAGCAATCAAGTTGCTGAAATTATACCAGATGGCATTCCTATGGTATTTCATGGAAATAATGATATTGCAACAATATATGAAATATTAAAGTCTGGTGGACTAAAAACACCTGAAGAAAGAGGTGTAGATTTCAAATCGTTTGCTACACAAATTGATGTTGCTAATAAACATGATATTCATGTTCCTGTTGAATTTGCAGACCCAGGAATCGACTCAGCCAGACCTTATGGGGCTATATTTGCATTTTACCCAAAAAAAGATGAAATTTATAAAGGTTTAGAAAATTTTGGCTCTGAAGTACCAGGAGGAGTTCAATCAATTGATTTTAAAGAAGATGATGACAGATTTGTTGGAATAATTACAACAGAAGAAAACAAAGAAAGAATTCAGAAGTGGTTGCAAGAGTTTGGAATGGACTATAAAAAGATTTTTACTCATTTAGAATTTATAGAGATGTGTAAAGATAGATTTAAAGATATTCAATTAACAAATGGACAAAAATTAGGAAAACAAGTTTTTGATGAAATATCTGATACTATTTTAATAGACAAAACTGAAAGAACAATTGAAAGTCAAGAAAGAGATTTAGATAAAACAAAGGAAAATCAAGCAACTATAGGAGGATAAAATGGTAAGTGTTGAATATGCAAATGCTTATAGTGAAGTTTTAGAAATTTTAAAATACATTTCCAAAGAAGATTATGAAAAAATACCAAATTCTAAAATCGAGCTTTTTGAAACAAATCATAATAAAGAATATATATTTAAATATAATCCAAATAAAACTTTAGATGAGCAAAATGTATCCAAAACAGCAAAAGCAATTATTGCAATTTTATTTAGAGATTATTGGGCTACTGAAATACAAAAAGAAAAAATTATTACTAAACAAAATTACGATAGAAAGCAATTAGAAGAAAAAAAGAAAGAAAGATACAATTATGATAATCTTTTTAAGAATAATGAGAAAAAAATTAATTTAGATGGTACCAAACAAGAGCAAAAATTAGCTTTAATAGAAATAAGCAATATTAAATGGTATAAAAAAGTATGGAAATTTATAACAAGATTTTTTAGTAAATAATTGTAAGTGTAAAATTAATGTAGGCAAAAATAAAAGTTTTGTCTACATTTTTTAAATTTAATATTGAAAAAACATAGA
>CAKOPZ010000026.1 GCA_934101145.1 uncultured Clostridia bacterium | reverse complement strand
AAGGGATTAAGAAGAAATACAATAAAAACAATAATGGGTGAAGTAGAATATCAAAGAGCTATGTATGAAGTTGAAGAGAGTGGTATAAAAAAGAGAGTAAAATTCATGAAAGAAATATTAAAAATGAAAGGATTTGATGAAATGAGATGTAGTTTTTAGGCTATGTTTATTAAGTGAACAAAAAAAGTAATAAAGTGTTGAAATAATTGATATGTATGGATTAGAAAAAAAGATAAAAAAATTGCCTACATTTACTTGACACATACGTTTGAACTAGAAAATATATCATTTTGTTGAAATTTGTATAATTTTATATTATAATACTTATAAATTATTTTTTGTAATAAGGGGGATTATTATGGGATTTTTTGTTGGATGTATTATTGTTTTTGTTGTATGTATGGCATTAGTAAATCTTATAGATGGAAGTCAAGAAAGAACAGCTGAAAAAAATGAGGAGAGTTTTTTAGAAGATATAAAAGAAGTGTGTATGAGAGATAAAATAACATATCAAGAGCCAAAAGCAATAAAAATAACATTACCTGATAATTTTGGATATAAATATGATTATACAAATGAAATTGCACTGATTAGTTCTGAAGGATGCATAGATCCTGCTCTATATTGGATTGATCAAAATCAATTATGCTTTGTTGGAAGAAATAAATCTTTTAAAATTGATTTAGATAAAATTGAAATGTATACATTAGATGGTTCTATACAATATATATCAAAAATAAATAATACTGGTAAGAAAGTGTCTTTATCTGGTGCTGTTGTTGGAGGAATTGTAGCAGGACCAGCTGGTATGATAATTGGTGCAACAAAAGATAGAAATGATATAGATACTGATATAGAAGAAAAAGATGATAGAAAAGTATACATTTATTATAAAGATACAAATGATGCAGTAAAAATGTTTAATGTTCAAAAAACATTCTTTTGTGAATATTTCAATTTTGATGAATTTATAAAAAAAGAATTACCAACCAAAAGTGATACTTATCTATTATCTCATCAAAATAATAGAGTAGAAGAACAAGAAATTGATAAAGAGAACATAAAAGATAAACTACTCGAATTAAAGACATTATATGAAGATGGATTAATAGATGAAGAAGAATACAAAAATACTAAAAGAAAATTATTAAACGAATTAAATTAAAATAGATTTATTTTATGAATATCATAAATTAGGAGCATAATATGAAAGAAAAAAATATATTTTTAAAGGTTGAATCTGAAAAAACTTTTTTAAATTATGTATCATTATCTAAAACCTTTTGGGAATGGAAACAATTTGATGATACAGGCATAACAGACATATCTATTACAATAGATATAGAATGTGTGATATAGAAGAACAAGAAGAAGCAGGATTTGTAAAATGCAATTTTATTGATGCAAAATTTATTGATTCAGAAGAAGGATTATATAATGTTTGCAATTATAAAAGTGAGAGTTTAAAAAGAATGGCGAATGAATTAAGTTTGCTTCCTAAAAATATAAAGAATGACATTATAAAACACAAGAAAAATATTTTATATATTGATGCCATTTATATTGAAGAAAAATATAGAGGGATTGGGATTGGTTCATATATTTTAAAAAATCTGCCTCAAATATTAAAGTATTCTTTAAATTTTGATGTTAATATTATTGTATTATTACCAATGCCAATTGAAAAGTGTGGAAATTTGGAAGTTAGAAAGTTACAAAACGAATATCTTGTAAAAGAAAATAAAAAAAGGTTAGAAAAATTATATATCAAAAGTAAGTTTAAATATATAAATAACTATATGTTTAAAGAATAGATAAATGATATTAATGATAAATTTTAGTAATTTTTTATTAAAAATCTTGAAATTCTACTAAAATTATGGTATAAGTATATTGAGTGGTGCTCAAGAAACTTTCGAAGCCTTGAGTCATTTTTTATATTTATTCGGAGGTATAATGAAAGAATACAAAAACAATGAAGAACTTATAAATTATCTTATATCAAAAAATGTAATTGTAAATGATAAAGAAAAAGCTTTAAAGAATATAGAAAAATATTCTTATTATTCTATTATAAATGGATATAAAGCTGTTTTTAAAGATGAAGATAATAACTATAAAGAAAATACTTCATTTGAAGAAATATTCGCATTATACGAATTTGATAAAAATATTAAGGCTATATTTTTAAAGTATATTTTAGAAATAGAAGTTGTAATAAAATCACTTATAGCAAATACTTTAGCTGAACAATATGGTGTAGAAGACTATTTGAAATTAGACAATCTTGACGATACTGCTAATGAAGATTTAATAAATGATTTTATAGAAAAAATAGAAAAAGAAATTGATGATAATTATATAAAACATACAGCTATTAAGCACTATAAAGATACTTATGACTTTGTTCCACCTTTTGTTTTAACTAAAATTTTAACTTTTGGAGCTATTAGTAAGTATTATAGTTTACTTAAGCAAAGTGATAGACAAAAAATAAGTAAATATTTTAAGCTAGCAGATAAATTATTAAAACAAATCTTAATAAATTTAACTATGGTAAGAAATATCTCTGCACACTCAGATAGATTATTTACTTATAGAAACAAATATGATATTAGCTTTAAAAATATTGAAAAAGATTATAATAGAAAAGAAAACTTGTGTAATTTATATATGATTATAAAATGTATGCAAGTATTACTTGATGAAGATAAATATCAAGAATTTGATTGTTTGCTTACTAAGGAAATAGAAAAACTAAAGGAAAAGTTAATTGTTATTGATATAAATGATATTTTAAGAATAATGGGATATGAGGTATAATATCTATTAAATTTGAATAAAATAGTATGGAGTGGTGCTTAGAAAACTTTTGAAGCTCTAAGTCATTCAATAGCCTAGAGTCATTCGTTGATTCTAGGTATTTTTTATCTAAAATATTTTTTGCTTTTGTATTGTATTTTATAAAAAATATGATATACTTTAGTAAATTGATTGATATTTGTATCAATCGTTATGAGAGCTGAAAAAGTTGTAGATATCTACGCCAACGGCACCAAGTTAGATAATAAACTAAATTATTAGACTGATTAAGTTTAATGGTTTGGTTTATTTTTGTGCCAAAAGCTCAGTCACAATTTGAACATGATAAAATTTAATATTTTTTAGCAAAAATTGTTTACTTTTGTATTTTTTTTGTATACAATAGTCGTAGTTATATGCAAAAGAAAAAGAAAGAGAGGCAATTACTAAAATGAAGATTTTAATGTTGACATGGGAATATCCACCAAGAATTGTAGGTGGAATTGCACGAGTTGTTCACGACTTATCAAAAAGATTAATTAAGGATGGTCATGAAGTTACAGTTGTAACTTACAAAGATGGAGATGTACCAGCCTATGAAAACGATAAAGGAGTACAAGTTTATCGTGTAGAAAATTATATGATTCATCCAAACAATTTTATTGATTGGATTATGCAACTAAATTTTAATTTAATTGCTAAGGCATCAGAAATTATACAAAAAGAGGGAAAGTTTGATGTTATTCATGCACATGATTGGCTTGTTGCAAATGCTGCAAAAGCATTAAAAAATGCTTTTGATATTCCAATTGTATCGACTATACATGCAACAGAAGCGGGAAGAAATTCTGGAATACATGATGATACACAAAGATATATTAATGATACAGAATGGCTTTTAACATATGAGTCTACAGAGGTTATTGTTAATAGTAATTATATGAAAAACCATGTTCAAGGTCTTTTTGGACTTCCTTTTGATAAAATAAATGTTATACCAAATGGAATAAATTTAACTAATTTTAATGGTATTGAAAGAGACTATGATTTCAGAAGACAATATGCAATGGACAATGAAAAGATTATTTTATATGTTGGAAGGCTAGTATATGAAAAAGGTGTTCAACACTTAATTTCGGCGATGCCAAAAATACTTGAAAATTATCATGATGCAAAACTTATTATTGCTGGAAAAGGTGGAATGCTCGATGAATTAAAGGGACAGGCTGAGGCAATGGGTCTTTCAAATAAAGTATATTTTACAGGTTACTTAAATTCTAAGCAAGTACAAAAAATGTATAAATGTGCTGATGTTGCTGTTTTTCCAAGTACATATGAACCTTTTGGAATTGTTGCACTAGAGGCAATGCTTGCAGGAGTACCAACTGTTGTATCTGATATAGGTGGTCTTAATGAAATTGTTGATCATGGAATAAATGGAATGAAAAGCTATGCAGGAAATTGTAATTCAATTGCGGACTCTGTAATAAGCTTGCTTTATGATAAACAACTTGCAGCAAATGTTTCTAAAAAAGCAAAACAAAAGGTAAAAGAAGAATTCAATTGGAATAAAATTGCACAAGATACACATTATATTTATGAACAAGCAATTTGCAAAACAATGTCACAAAGACAAGCGGAGCAAATTGAGCAAGAGAAGGCAAAAAAAGCAACAAAAGCAAAAAATACAGACAAGGAAATTACAAATTTATTAAGCTTTAAGAAAAAACATGCTTATGCTTAAATCTAGAAAGGCTAATTTTATATTAGAAATGGTGAATTTATGAATGTTTATGATACAGCAAATAGACTAGCTCAAGAAATACGCACATCTTCAGAATATGTTGAATATAAAAAATTGAAAGACAGTTTGATGAGTAATAGCGAAACAAAAAAGAAAATAGAAGATTTTGAAAAATTAAGATATGAAGTTCAATTAATTGAATATACAGGTGAAAATAAAGATTCTGAAAAAGAGAAGAAATTGCAAGAGATGTATACTGTTTTAGTTGAAGATAAGCAAGTAAAGGAATATTTTGATTTAGAAGTTAAATTTAACATCATGATAGCTGATGTTAACAAAATTATTGCAGAAGCAATAAAAGATGTTTTATAAAAAATAATGTTATTATCCCTTAAAGGAAGGGAGAAAAAATATGCAATATATGGTTATTATAATAATTAGTATAATTACTTTAATAGTTCTAAAATTTGCATTTGGAATTAAAATAAAAAATATAAATGAAATAAAGAAAATAGGAAATGACAAAAAATTTAATAATATAGCAAGTAAATTACCAAATAATAAAATAATATGTGAAACTATTTTAAAGATGGTTGACAATGATAGTATTAAAATTGATGTAGTAGAAGATCAGAATAAGAGCCTTACATATTATTCTGTGATTTCAAATAGTATAATTATCACAAATATAAAGGATACATTTACAAGAGTGCAAACAATAGCCCACGAATGTTTGCACTCAATACAAAATAGAAGATTGCTATTATTTAATTTTATATTTTCAAATATTTATTTAATTTATTTTATAGTTGTATGCATTCTTAGTATTTTGAAAATAATAGAGCTTTCTACTTTACAAGTTTTTATTGCTTTTTTGATGGGAATGATATTTTATTTTGTAAGAAGTTATTTAGAAACAGATGCAATGACAAAAGCAAAATACTTGGCTGAGATGTATATGAAAGGTTCAAATATAATATCTGATGATGAGATTAAAGTATTAGTAGATGGGTATGAAAAACTAAATAAAATAGGAATACCTATGACAAATTTTTTATTATTTTGTAAAGTAATTATTAAAGTGATTATTTTAAGTATTATTGGAGTTATTACTTAAAATAAAGTAAATAGAAATTTCAATAAAATTATTTGAAAAAGAAAAAGTCAAAGTGAAGTTTTATAAAACTATTACTTTGACTTTTTTTCTTCAGGCAATATTGCAAAAACACCCTATAAATGATATAATTATTTGCGTTTAAGGAGAGATGCAATGAATAAAAAATGGGAATGCAGTAGTGCAGATGAAACTAAGGTAAATGAATTAATTGAGAAGTACAAATTAAGTAGCATTTTGGCAAATATTTTAGTAAAAAGAAATATTGAAAATATAGATAAGTTTTTAAGTCCAACAAGATATGATTTTCATGATCCATTTTTGATGCCTGATATGGACAAGGCAGTTCAAAGATTAATTAAAGCGATTGAAGATAATCAAAAAATAATGATTTTTGGAGATTATGATGCAGATGGGATAACAAGTATAACTGTGCTAAAAAAATTCTTGAATGAGAGAGGGATGGAAGTTGGCACATATATTCCAAACAGATTAAATGAAGGTTATGGACTAAATAAAGAGGCTATAAAGCAAATATTTGAGCAAGGATATACTTTGATGATTACAGTTGATTGTGGAATTTCAGGAATAGAAGAAGTTGAATATGCAAATAGCTTGGGAATGGAGACAATTATAACTGATCATCACGAACCAGCAGAAAGCTTACCTAATGCATATGCTGTTATTGATGCAAAGAGAAAAGACAATGAATATCCATTTAATCAACTTGCAGGAGTTGGAGTGGTATTTAAAGTAATTCAGGCTATATCCCAAAAACTTGGACTTGAAGAAAAAGATTACTTAAAATATTTGGATTTTGTTTGTGTTGGAACAATATCAGATATAGTTCCGCTTGTTGATGAAAACAGGGTAATTGCAAAATTAGGATTAAAACTTGTAGAAGTTACAAGAAATATTGGACTTAAAACATTGATTGATTCAATTGGATTTAAAGAAATTAATTCATCAGTTATTTCATTTGGAGTTGCACCCAGAATAAATGCTTGTGGTAGAATGGGGCATGCGCAAGAGGCCCTAGACTTGTTCTTGTGTGATGATGCAAACGAGGCAAAAGAGATTGCAACACGATTAAATGCATTTAATCAAGAAAGACAAGCAAAAGAGAGATCTATATGTGAGCAAGTTGTAGAACAAATAGAAGCTGGAGAAAAAGACAAAACATGTATTGTACTTGGACATGAGAATTGGCATCATGGAATTATTGGTATTGTTTCATCAAAAGTTACCGAAATGTATTTTAAACCTAGCATTTTGATTTGTTTTGAAGGAGATGAGGGAAAAGGTTCAGGAAGAAGTATCCCTGGATTTGATCTTCATGAAGCATTAATGAAATGTAGTGATACAATAGAAAAATTTGGTGGACATTCTATGGCTATAGGAATAACTGTTAAAAAGGATAAATTTGAAGAGTTCAAGCAAGAATTTGAAGAATATGCAAAAAGTTGCAATATAAGTGAGATTGTTCCTGTAGTGCAAATTGATGAAGAAGTAAATTTAAAAGATATTTGCATAGATGATGTTAGAAGCATTAAACTGTTAGAACCATTTGGAGAGGCAAATAAAATGCCAATATTTTTATTTAAGAATTTAAAAATTAATGCAATAAGAACATTATCAGATGGAAAACATTTAAAATTAAAATTAAAGAGTGACAATTACATGATTGATGCAATAGGATTTAATATGGGGGATCTTGCAAATCAATATTTGCTTGACGATAAAGTAGATGTTGTAGGAAGCCTTGATATAAATAATTTCAATGGAAATGAGAGTATACAAATAACTTTAAAAGATATAAGAAAATCGTATTAAAGTATATTACAATAGGAATAAACGGGGGTGAACTTACGCTATGTCAGAACATAAAGATGCGGTAATTGAAGATATTATTTCAACTATGAAAAAGAATAGCTGGAGAGCAGATACAAAACTTGTTATGAGAGCATATGAATATGCAAAAGCAAAACATGGTGACCAATTAAGAAGATCAGGTGAACCATATATAATACACCCAGTTCAGGTGGCATATACACTTGCAACATTAAATATGGATGAAAATACAATTTGTGCAGCATTGCTTCATGACGTATTAGAAGACACAGATACAACTAAAGAAGACCTAGAACGTGAATTTAACAAAGAAGTTGCAGATATGGTTGATGGAGTAACAAAGCTTGGAAAATTAAGTTATACAAGTGTTGAAGAGCAACAAGTAGAAAACTACAGAAAAATGTTTCTTGCAATGGGAAAAGATATAAGAGTCATATTAATTAAACTTGCAGATAGACTTCATAATATGAGAACACTTAAATATCTTACACGTGATAGGCAAATTGCAAATGCAAAAGAAACAATGAATTTGTATGCACCACTTGCAAACCGTCTTGGTGTGTATTCACTAAAATGGGAGCTTGAGGACTTGTCTTTTAAATATTTATATCCAGAAGAATATAGGGAAATAGTTGAAGGAATAAATAAAAAAAGAGAAGAAAGACTAAAATTTATTGATTTAATAATGGACCAAATAAAGGGAGAACTTAAAAAACAAAAAATTGTTGCAGAAGTGAGTGGTCGTGCTAAACATTTGTATAGTATTTATCGTAAAATGAAGAGAGATAATTTAACACTTGATCAAGTGTATGATTTATTTGCACTTAGAATAATTGTTAATTCTGTAAAAGATTGTTATGCAGCACTTGGAGTTGTACATGATTTATATAACCCAATGCCAGGTAGATTTAAAGATTATATTGCTATGCCAAAACCAAATATGTATCAATCTTTGCATACAACTTTAATTGGACCAAAAGGAACTCCATTTGAAGTACAAATTCGTACATGGGATATGCATCGTATAGCAGAATATGGTATTGCTGCACATTGGGCTTATAAAGAAAAAAGCTTTAGCAGTGGCAAAAAGGCAAATGTAAAAGTTGAAGAAGATAAACTATCATGGATTAGAGAAACACTAGAATGGCAAAAAGATATGCAAGATCCAGAGGAATTTATGCAAACATTAAAAAAAGAACTTTTTGAAGATGAAGTGTATGTGTTTACTCCAAAGGGTGCGATAAAAGTATTGCCAAAGGGTAGTACACCAATAGATTTTGCATATCAAATCCACGCAGAGATAGGACATCATATGGTTGGAGCAAAAATAAATAGTCAAATGATGCCTATAATAACTCCTTTAAAAAGTGGAGATATTGTTGAAATCATTACATCTGATCAATCAAAAGGACCAAGTAGAGATTGGCTTAAGTTTGTTAAGAGTTCAGGTGCAAGAAACAAAATAAATTCGTGGTTTAAAAAGAATTTAAGAGAAGAAAACATATCAAAAGGTAAGGAATTAATTGAAAAAGAATTAAAGAAAATTGGTATGAAACATGATGATTTGTTTAGACCAGAATTTATATCAGCAGCACTTAATAGGTATAAATTTGCCTCTCTTGATGATATGTATGCAAGTGTAGGGTTTGGATCTATTTCATCAGGTAAAATTGTAGCAAGAACACTTGAAGAATATAGAAAAGTACATCATGAAGAGAACTTGGAAAAAACACTTGAAGAATTATCAAAAGAAAGAGTGCATAAAAATAGACCTTCAAACAACGGAGTTGTTGTAAAAGGAATAGACAATTGTTTGGTAAAACTTTCAAGATGTTGCAATCCAGTACCAGGTGATGAAATTGTAGGTTATATTACAAAAGGTAGAGGTGTTTCTGTTCATAGAGCAGATTGTGTAAATATGAAAAGCCTTATATCAGAAGAAAATAGAATTATTGATGTTTATTGGTACACTGGAAATAAGACAACATATGATGTAACAATAGAAATTTATGCAAATGATAGAAGCGGATTACTTGCTGATATAATAAGTGTAATGAATACTACAAAGAGTAAATTAATTGCAGTTTCTTCAAGAGCAACTAAAGAAAAAATTGCAATAACAGAGTTAACAATAGAGGTAGAGAACATAGAGGAATTGAACAAAGTACTAAAATCATTACGTAAAGTTGATAGTGTTTATGAAGTGAAGAGAAAAAAATAAATAAAGAGAAAGAAGAATAATTATGATACTAAAGATTTTGAGAGTGGACAATGGTTTTGTAGAAAAAACAAATTGCTATATAGTAGAAGATGAAAACACGAAAGAGGCTATGGTTATAGATCCAGGTGGTGAAGTTGAAAGAATTTGTGAATTATTGGATATTTTAGATGCTAAAATAAAATACATTTATTTAACTCATTGCCATGGAGACCATATAGCAGGAGTAAAAGAATTAAAAGAGAGAAAAGGCGGAAAAATATTAATACATAGAGCAGATGCTGAAGGACTATATAATCCAGAAATTAATTTAAGAGAACATATAGGGCTTCCAAAGGAATACTTAGAAGCTGACTCTCGTGTAGATGATAATGATATACTTCATGTTGGAAATATAAAATGCAAAGTTATACATACACCTGGACACACTGCAGGGGGAAGTAGTTTGTATCTTGAAAAAGAAAGATTAGTATTTACAGGAGATACATTGTTTAAAGGAACATGGGGAAGAACAGATCTTCCAACAAGTGATTTTAACAAAATAATGCAATCTATTTGTAATAAATTGCTTGTCCTTCCTGATGATACTATTGTATATCCAGGTCATGGAGAAACTACTAGAATAAGAGATGAAGAACCAATATATTATAATTTAATGCCAGGAGAAGAATAATTCTGATGCACTAAGAAAGGAGCAAAAGTAAGTATGAAAGTAGAACCAAGAACATTACCAGGTTTTATGGAATTGCTTCCAAAAGAGCAAATTTTATTTAATCAAATGAAAGAAAAGATACAAAAGTCATATGAAAAATTTGGATTTTTACCATTAGACACACCAGTAATTGAAATGTCAAATGTACTTTTAGCAAAGGCTGGTGGAGAAACAGAAAAGCAAATATATCGTTTTCAAAAAGGTGATAATGACTTAGCACTAAGATTTGATTTAACTGTGCCACTTGCAAAATACGTAACAGAATATTACAATGAGCTTAGTTTTCCTTTTAGAAGATATCAAATAGGAAAAGTATACCGTGGAGAAAGACCACAAAAAGGTAGATTTCGTGAATTTTATCAATGTGATATAGATATAATTGGAGATGGAGAACTTTCAATTATAAACGATGCAGAAATTCCAAGTATTATTTATAACACAATAAGAGAACTTGGATTTGAAGATTTTACAATATGTATAAATAATAGAAAGATTTTAAATGGACTTTTCCAAGAACTAAATCAAGAAGAATTATCAGTAGATATTATGAGAATAATTGATAAACTTGAAAAAATAGGAGAAGAAAATGTAAAAGCTTCTTTAGCTGAATTAGGAGTAAACGAGGACTCAATAGATAAAATAATGAGATTTATAAGAATAGATGGAACAACTGATGAAAAATTGCAAGAACTTGAAAATTTAGGATTTACAAGCAAGCTATTTAAACAAGGTTTGCAAGAATTAAAACAAGTTGTAACATATGTTAGAGCATTTGGTGTTCCAGATAGCAACTTTAAAGTAGACTTAACTATTGCAAGAGGACTTGATTATTACACAGGAACTGTATATGAGACATTTTTAAATAAATATAGAGAAATAGGAAGTGTTTGTTCAGGAGGAAGATATGACAATTTAGCTGAATTTTACACAGATAGAAAGTTACCTGGAGTTGGAGTATCAATAGGATTGACACGTCTGTTCTATAAATTAAATGAGCTTAATGCGATAGATGCAAATAAGAAATCTATGGCTAAACTTCTTGTGTTGCCTATGACAGAAAATATAGAAAAGGTAATTGAAATAGGAAGTGCTATTAGAGAAGCGGAAATTCCAACAGAAATTTATTTGGAAGATAAAAAAATAAAAGCAAAATTCAAATATGCAGATAGGCTTCAAATACCATATGTTGCGGTAATTGGTGATGATGAGATTGCAAATGAAAAAATTGCACTTAAAGATATGAGAACAGGTGAACAAGAAAGCTTGAACATACAGGAAGTAATAGAAAAACTTAAATAGATTTGTCATAAAAAACTTTGTACAAGAATATATTAGTATATAATACTTGGGACAAAGGAGTAAATAAAATGATTAATCTAGCAGTTATAGAAATAAAAGATATTGCAAAATATCTAGTAAGAATAATGATTGTAGTAACAATTATATATGCTCTTACTAGATATTTTTTTTCAGGTAAGAACAATATGCAAAATGTTACAATGAAACTAGGTAGCAAATCATTTACAATTTGCTTTGATACAACTGTGCCAGCCATAAAACAGGTAAATAATAAAGATGAAGATAATAATAAACAAGAGCCATTAAAAAAAGCATTGCAAGTTGAATTAGGAATGATGAATTCATTAAAAAATAAAAATGAAGTAGAAAAAGAAGAACAAGAACAAAAAACTAAAACAGATGAGAAAAAGGAACTGGCTCAAACAGGACTTGAAACCAAGGTAGTGGAAAGCAATGTACCACAGAACTTTACAACAACATATAATACAGTAAAAATTAAAAATAACACAGACATAAAACTTACAAAGGAAATGATGAAACCAGATGTAAAGCTTAATACAAAAACCATATTAATTTATCATACACATTCTTGTGAAAGCTATACACAAACGGAAAAATATTCGTATAAAAAAACAGGAAATTTTAGAACAACTGATAAAGATAGATCAGTTATACGAGTGGGAACTGAACTTGAAGCATATATGAAACAATATGGATATAAAGTGATACATGACACTTCACTTTATGATTATCCTGCATATAATGGATCATATTCAAGATCATATACAGGAGTATCAAAATTGCTTGATAAAAATAAAGGTACAGAGGTATTATTTGATTTACATAGAGATGCAATCGCAGATAGCTCATATGCTCCAACAGTAAAAATAGGGGACGAATATGCAGCACAAATTATGTTTGTAATAGGAAGCAATGGAAGCGGAGCACAGCACGATAATTGGACGAAAAATTTAAAATTTGCAATAAAAATACAAGAAAAGGCAAATGAACTATATCCAGGGCTATTTAAACCGATTGTGTTAAGGAATAGCAGATACAATCAGCATTTGGCAAATGGTGCAAGCATAATAGAAGTAGGCGCAACAGGCAATACTTTGGAGCAATGCTTAACTAGCATGAAATTCTTTTCCAAAGTTCTTAGCGAAATTTGATGTTACCTTTTGAAAAGTGCTCAAAAAGTTACACTATTTTTATAGGGTAAAATAATTCTTTGACAAAAATAAACAGAAAAAATATTACAATTGTGTTACAAAAAAATTAATTATAAATAAATGACAAAAATATATTGCAATTTATGTAATAGAAATGGTAGAATAAGAATGTAAAATAAAAAAGGAGTACACAAAAGAAATGATAAATCTTGAAAACGTTGAGGCTGTAAGAGAGAGAGAGAGAGAGAGCCACAGTTTAGTAAAATAAATAAAACAGAAGATAAAGGCACAGAGTTTGTCTTTATTTGTGATAGATTAAAAGGCAGAAATAAAGCTATTGCTAACTTAGATTTCTATGTTTTGCATAAAAATTTATGTTGGCAGGAACAAAGAGCAAGTAAAAGCATGTTTGTTCAAATAGCTTAATTTCTGTCTTTTAGTGTGCTTCAAAATAAGAAAATATGGTATGCAAAAGATGAAAAATATTTGAAATTATCATTTTATACTTTTTTCCTTGAAGTAATTTTGATATTTGATTTTGTATGCTAAAGAAAAAGGAGGATTTAGGAAATGAAGGAAAAAGGAAATTTAGAGGGGAGTACGAAGGATTGCTTAAAATATTCGAACAAAAATAGTGGTATTACGCTAATAGTGTTAGTTGTAACTATTGTAGTGTTAATAGTACTTGCAACAGTAAGTATAAATGCAGTGCTAGGACAAAATGGAATAATAGGGAAAGCAAAACAGGCGAAGGAGTCATATGAAAAGAGTGTGAAAGCAGAAGATACAGCAATGCAGAAGTTATTAAATGAAATGGCACAGTATAATGCAGGAGGTTCAACAGGAGATATTGATCCAACAAAAAATTGGGATTTAGACAAGGTAAATAAAGTTACAAGTGAAGATAATATAGTTGTGCCAGTACCAAAAGGATATACAACATCAACAGTAGAAGGGGAAAAGAGTGTATCAACAGGATTTGTAATAAAAGAAGGAAGTAATGGAGGAGCAACATCAGGAATAAATGAATTTGTATGGGTGCCTGTAAGTAATATATCAGATATATATGATGAAGCAAATAATGCAGGACAATTATGGGATTTTAGTGGAACAACATCTACAAAGAAGACATATCCAACAACGAAAAACGATGGATATAGAGAACCAGATGTAGTAACAGGAGCAAGGTCAAGTTCGGATAGTGCAAATGGTTCTCAATATGATGCAGTAAGTACTAATTTACAACAAGCAGGTATGTCAAGTACAGCAACAGCAAGTGATTTTAAGACACAATTGCAAACAGAGTTTAATGAAATGATAAAAAGTGTAAAAACATATGGTGGATTTTATATAGGAAGATATGAAACAGGAAATTTAAGTCAAACAAAGGCAGTTGTGCAAAAGAATAATACAGATATTGGAGACAAAGCTTGGTATACAATGTATAAGGTATGTAAAACAATAAAGGCAAATGAAAATGTAGAAACAAGTATGTTGTGGGGATGTCAATGGGATGCAACATTAAGATGGATGCAAACAAGTAGTAATTCAGAGGTAGCTAATTTTCCAACAAATTCAGAAGGAAAGGGAAATTATTCAGGTTCAAAAAAAGCAACAGGATCAAATAGTGACTATGCAGTAAATAACATATATGATATGGCAGGAAATGTATTTGAGTGGACAATGGAGGCCTTCTATACAAATAGCCGTGCTAAGCGCGGAGGTAGTTGCTCTGGTACGGCTTCGGAGGCTCCAGCTAGCCTTCGTGCTGGCATCTATCCGACCGATAGCTATTATGGCTGTAGGTCCACACTTTATATAAAGTAACCCTGAACACTAATAGCGATAAAGTTTGCTAGTAGTGTAATAGGGAATAAGATAGAAATATGAACAGGTTCGCATTAAGAGCGAATCGTAAGATACGCGATAAGAAGAGAAGCAGGTGGTGAAAATATTATGAGTTTTAGTAAGATGTTTGATTTATTGACCGCTTACTGAATATAATGATATAGCAGATATATTATATAGAAGTGAAGGAAAAGCTATATGGGCTGTAGGTGAAGTAAAAAAAGATGGAGTTGAAATAAAAGAAATATATAAAATATAATTGACAATTTTTGTAAGAGAATTGTTTTACCCTATATTTTTTTAAAAAAATGTTGCATTAAGTATAGGATTATTATAATATATACATATATTTTGACGTTTTACGTTTGCAAAGGAGGAAAATGTATGGGAAATATAAAAATAGATTTTAAAAATGCGCGTGTTTTTGAAAAACATATAATGGAATATGCAGAAACAGTTGAAAATATTCATAAAGAGCTTTGGCAAAAGGTAAAAGGAAGAAAAGAGCCTCTTGGATGGCTAAATTTACCTACTAATTATGACAAAAAAGAATTTGAGAAAATAAAGAAATCAGCACAAAAAATAAGAGATAATAGTGAGGTACTTCTTGTTATTGGAATAGGAGGATCTTATTTAGGTGCAAGGGCTGTTATTGAATCTCTTACAAATACATTTTACAATATGCAAGATAAAGATGTAAGAAAATCACCTCAAATATTATTTGTAGGTAATAATCTAAGCCCTAACTATATAAATGATATAATTGATTTAATTGGCAACAGAGATTTTTCAATAAATGTTATATCTAAATCTGGAACGACTACAGAGCCTGCTATTGCATTTAGAATTTTTAGAGATATAATTGAAAATAGGTATGGAATAAAAGAAGCTAAAAAGAGAATTTTTGTTACAACAGATGCTAAAAATGGTGCTTTAAAACAACTTGCATCTAAAGAAAGATATACAACATTTGTTATACCAAACAATATAGGTGGTAGATATTCTGTACTTACAGCAGTTGGGTTACTTCCAATTGCAACAGCAGGAATTGATATTGATAAATTAATGAAAGGGGCCCAAATTGCACAAGATAAATATTCAGATGAAAACCTAAAATACAATGAGTGCTACAAATATGCAGTACTTAGAAATGTGTTATATCAAAAAGATAAAAATATAGAGCTTTTGGTAACATATGAACCCAAAATGCACTATATGATTGAATGGTGGAAACAATTATTTGGAGAAAGTGAGGGAAAAGAAGAAAAAGGAATTTTTCCAGCAGGAGCTGAATTTACGACAGACTTACACTCACTTGGACAATACATACAACAAGGAAGACGAAATTTATTTGAGACAGTTATAAATATCAAACATTCAGATAGTGATTTGAAAATTATGTTTGATGAAGATAATTTAGATGGATTGAATTACTTAACAGGCAAAACATTAGATTTTGTAAATAAAAAAGCAATGGAAGGAACAATTCAAGCTCATGTGGATGGAGATGTACCTAATATTTTAATTACAATGGAAAGACTTGATGCAGAGACATTAGGACATTTGATATATTTCTTTGAACTTGCTTGTGCAATGTCCGGCAAAATTCTTGGAGTTAACCCATTCGACCAACCTGGTGTAGAAAAATACAAAATGAATATGTTTAAATTACTTGGAAAAGAAATGTAAGGAAGATAGAAAAAAGTGTTGTAATTTGTAAAGAGTATTGATAAAATTGAACAACGAAGAAAGTAATCAAAAAAATAATACTGTATATTTAGATAAACAAAGCCCAATATATC
>CAKOPZ010000025.1 GCA_934101145.1 uncultured Clostridia bacterium | reverse complement strand
CAATAGCAGATGGAAATGGAGGAACAGTGCCACTTCCAAATGGTTTTTACTATGTAGGAGGAGATATAAATACAGGATTAGTTATATCAGATAAACAAAATGATACAATGGACGCATCTGGAACAAGTATGGGAAATCAATTTGTATGGATACCAGTATCAGGAGAAGCTGATTTGACAAGGACTAATTTTGATTCAAATGGACAACCTACTACTAACGTATCTACAAGTGGACAAAATGTAACAAATTGTTCAGAGCCATATGCAAGCGGATATTCAACAGAAGCAAGCGAATATAATACAATGAGAACACAAGTATTAAAATATGGGGGATTTTATATAGGAAGATATGAAGCAGGAGTAAATGATACAGCATTAAGAAAAGGAGTTACAACAGCACAAACTGTGGTATGTAAAAGAGGAGTAGCACCATATAATTATGTACCATGGGGAACAAGTATGAGTGATGCAAGTGAAATATCAGGAAAGAGTGGAGCAGTATATCTTGCCAAAAACTTTGCTAGCCAACATAACTATACAAGTGTAACAAGTACATTAACATATGGATGTGAGTGGGATGCAATGTGTAGATATATAGGAGATAGTCAAAGAACAGCTTCTACAAAAGATGCACCAGAATTAACAGGAAGTGTTAGCACAGATGTATCAAAAAACATATATGATTTAGCAGGGAATTGTTGGGAATGGACAATGGAGGCCTACGATACGCTTAATCGTGTTAGGCGCGGAGGTAGTTACTACTATGCTCTTCCAGTCAACGATCGCCGCGGCACCGGTCCGAATCTCTACAACGACATCCTTTCGTTCAGGCTCACACTTTACATAAAGTAACCCTGAGCGCTAATAGCGATAAAATGGATTGATAGTGTATTAAGAATAAAGAGGTATATGAACAGATTCGTAGTAAGAGCGAATCGGAGATACGCGAAAACGGCGACCTTGTCAGACCTTGTCAAGTCTGGTGTGGTAAATTTTTATTTATAAATTGTAATACAATGTAGAATACATATTTCTGCATTGTATTTTTTTGTTTTGAATACACTTGAAAAAAACGCCATTTTAGTATAAAATATATAGGCTACAAAAAGGTAAAGGAATGAGTTTAAATGGAAAAATTAGATATAACAGATGAATTAAAATATATACAAAAAGTAAAAGAGCTAAATGACGGAAAGAAGCTAAAATATTACATTATGACAATGGGATGTCAACTAAATGAAAATGATTCAGAAAAGCTATGCGGTATGCTTGAAGAAATGAATTATACTAAAACAGATATCCTTACAGATGCAAATTTAGTTATTTTTAATACATGCTGTGTTCGTGAAAATGCAGAAGAAAAACTATTTGGTAAGCTTGGTGAAGTTAAGAAATTAAGAGAGCAAAATAGTACAATAGTTGCAATTGGTGGTTGTATGATGCAAGAAGAACATATTGTTAATAAAATAAAAAGTAGTTATCAATATGATGTAATATTTGGAACACATACACTTCACAAATTTCCACATGATTTATATTGTGCGATAGTAGAAAATAAGAAGATTAATGATATTCTAGATATAGATGGAGACATAATAGAAGGGCTACCAATTAAAAGAGATGACAATATAAAGGCTTCTGTTACAATAATGAATGGATGTAATAATTTTTGTAGTTATTGTATTGTACCTTATGTTAGAGGAAGAGAGAGAAGTAGAGATCCACAAGATATTTTAAATGAAATTAAAGAGCTTGCAAAACAAGGTTATAAGGAGATTACACTTCTTGGACAAAATGTTAATTCATATAAAGGAATTGCTCCAATTGATACATTTGCTAAACTTTTGATTGCGGCAAATGAAATAGATGGAATTGATAAAATACGTTTTGTTTCTCCTCATCCAAAGGACTTTACAGATGATGTTATAGATGCAATTGCTAAATGCGAAAAAGTAAGCAAACTTGTACATTTGCCACTTCAATCTGGAAGCACAAAAATGCTTAAGCTTATGAACCGTAAATATACAAAAGAACAATATTTAAATTTGGTACAAAAAATGAAGGAAAGAATACCAAATGTTAAATTCTCAACAGATATTATTGTTGGGTTTGCTGGAGAAACTGAGGAGGATTTTGAGGATACTTTAGATGTAGTAAGAAAAGTAAATTTTGAACAAATATTTATGTTTATTTATTCTATTCGTGTTGGTACACCTGGTGAAAAAATGCCAAACCAAGTTCCTGATGAGATTAAACATAAACGTTTTGATAGATTAAAGAAATTATATGAAGATAGTGTAAAAGTAAACAATAAAAAATATATTGATAAAACTGAAAAAATACTTGTAGAGGGATGTAGCAAAAATAATGAAGAAATGTTAACAGGAAGAACAGATTCAAACAAGGTGGTTGTTTTTGCAGGAGACCAGAATTTAATTGGAAAAACTATTTTAGTAAAAATCACTTCAGAACATATGTGGTATTTAAAGGGAGAAGTAGTAGAATAATAAATGTAGCAAGGAAGGAAGAGATGATATATGGCAGAATATTCACCTATGATGCAACATTATTTACAAACAAAAGAGGAATACAAAGATTGCATTTTATTTTATAGATTAGGCGATTTTTATGAAATGTTTTTTGATGATGCAATAAATGTATCAAGAGAATTGGAACTTACATTAACAGGAAAGGAATGTGGACAAGAGGAAAGGGCACCTATGTGTGGAATTCCTTATCATGCTGCAGAAACTTATATTTCAAGACTAATTAGCAAGGGGTATAAAGTTGCAATTTGTGAGCAACTTGAAGATCCTAAAAAAGCAAAGGGAATAGTAAAAAGAGATGTTATAAGAGTTGTAACACCTGGAACTGTAATGGAAAGCAATTTGCTTGAAGAAAAGAAAAACAATTATTTAATGAGTATTTATAAAAGTGGTATTTTTTATGGAGTAACTGTGTGTGATGTATCAACTGGTGATTTTAGAACTACTCAAATAAAAGATAATAATAATTTCGCGTTACTTATGGATGAAATTTCAAGATATTCTCCTGCTGAATTGATTGTTAATCCTATGATGTATGAATGTAGTGAGGAAATAGACAAAATAAAAACACGTTTTGATGTGTATATTTCAAAACTTGAAGAAGAGGAGTTTGTGATAACAGATGACTCTAGTTGTATGAAGTATAGGCTTGTAAATGATAATGACGATGATGTAGATTCTTTTGATGGTATGGAACTTTGCAGGTTTTCTACAAATGCAATGACAAAATATTTAAAAGATACACAAAAAACGAATTTGGACCATATAAATAAGCTTGTTATATATAATGTTACAAAATATATGTCGCTTGACATTAATGCTAGAAGAAATTTGGAAATAACTGAAAAGCTTAGAGATAAGAGCAAGAAGGGTACACTTTTATGGGTACTTGATAAAACAGCTACTGCAATGGGTGGAAGGATGCTTAGAAGATGGCTTAGTGATCCACTTGTAGATGAAGTGCAGATAAATAAAAGGCTTAATTCAGTTGAAGAACTTAAAAATAATATCATACTTCGTGGAGATATAACAGAAGCTCTTAAAAAAGTTTATGATATAGAGCGTTTAGCAGGAAAAATTGCATATGGAAGTGTAAATGGAAGGGAATTGATTTCGCTAAAAAATTCTGCAAGTCAACTTCCAGAAATAAAAAATATTTTATCAAATACAAATTCTAAAATGCTTAGAGAATTATTTGAATCATTAGATACCTTGCAAGATATATATGCACTTATTGATGAGACAATAGTTGATGAACCACCTATTAGCACAAAAGAAGGTGGACTGATTAAGCTTGGATATAATGAAGAGATAGATAAACTAAAAACAGCTACAACAGATGGAAAAAAATGGCTTGTTGAATTAGAGGCAAGAGAGAAAGAAGAAACTGGTATTAAAAATCTAAAAGTTGGATATAACAGAGTATTTGGATATTATATTGAGGTAAGTAAGTCAAATGTAGGACTTGTGCCTGATAGATATATTAGAAAACAAACATTAACAACAGGAGAAAGATATATAACAGAAGAGCTTAAAAATTTGGAAAATCAAATTTTAGGTGCTGAGGAAAAAGTTATACAACTTGAATATAATGCATTTGTAGATGTAAGAGAAAAAATTGAAAGACAACTTCAAAGAATTCAAAAAACTGCAAATGTAGTATCTATTTTAGATGTTTTATGTTCATTTGCAATAGTTGCAGAAAATCAAGAATATGTTAAACCACAAGTTGATAATAGTGGAATTATAGATATAAAAGATGGAAGACATCCTGTAATTGAAAAGATATTACCAAGTGGAAGTTTTGTTCAAAATGATACATATTTGGATAAGAATGAAAATAGATTATCTATTATAACAGGTCCAAATATGGCAGGTAAATCTACATATATGAGACAAGTTGCATTAATAACACTTATGGCGCAATGTGGAAGTTTTGTACCTGCATCTTATGCACACATCGGAGTCGTAGATAAAATTTTCACAAGGGTTGGTGCATCTGACGATTTGAGCATGGGACAAAGTACATTTATGGTTGAAATGATGGAAGTTGCAACTATTTTAAAAGAGGCTACAGCAAATAGCTTGGTAATTCTTGATGAAATAGGTAGAGGAACTTCAACATATGATGGATTGTCTATTGCTTGGGCTGTTGCAGAATACATTTCTGACAGCGAAAAATGTGGAGCAAAAACATTATTTGCAACACATTATCATGAGCTTACTAAACTTGAAGATAAACTAGAAGGAGTAAAAAATTATTCTATTGCTGTTAAAGAAAAGGGAGAAGATGTTATATTCCTAAGAAAAATAATTCCTGGAGGTACTGATGAAAGTTATGGGGTTCATGTTGCAAAACTTGCAGGAGTACCACAAATTGTAACTAAAAGAGCTAATGAAATTTTGAAGTCACTTGAAAGAAAGAGTGCTCTTGGTGAAAAACAGCAAGAAAAAGAAAATAAACAAGTTGCATCAGGACAGCTTGATTTATATAATTACAAATTGGCTGAAATAGCTCATGAAATAGATAAAATTAATGTTAATGAATTAACACCTATTGATGCACTTAATGCAATTGTGAAGATAAAGGAGAAAATGAGTTAATAATACAAAAGGAAAAGGGCTAAAATAGTGCTAGATTTATGCCTTAGGAAAGAGAGGATATTATGAAAGCTATAGAAAAATTAACTGAAAAAGATAGAAAAAATGCTATTGCATGTAAAGTTAATAACGAGGTAAAGTCTTTAAATATCGAGATAAAAGATGGAGACAAAGTAGAGCCTTTAGATATGACTGTAAGGGATGGTAGAAGAATTTACCAAAGAGGAATTTTATACATAATGGGTAAAGCTTTTAATGAGATATATCCTAAAGCTTTACTTACAGTTAACTTTCAACTTTCAAATTCTATATATTGTACAATAGAAAATATGAAAGTCACAGATGAGGTAATTGAAAAAATACGTATAAAAATGCAAGAAATAGTTGCAAAAGATATTCCGATAAAAAAGGTTGAAATGCCTAAGGAAGAGGCTGAAAAATTCTATGAAAAAGAAAAGAGTCTACGTGGAAGATTGCAACTTGAAAATAAATATAAAGATGAAGTTTCACTATATTTTTGTGAGGACTATTACAACTATTTTTATGGTGTTATGCCTATTAGTACAGGATATATAAAATATTATGATATAGTAAAATATCATGATGGATTTTTACTTAGATACCCAGATAAGAAAGCACCTGATAAAATAGAAAAGTATAAGGAAACAAAAAAATTATTAAGAACACTTGAAGATTATGAAGATATTCATACAGTACTTGACATAAATACAATATACAAATTAAATAAGAAAATTGAACAAGGAAAAGAAAAAGATATTATACTTTTAGCTGAAGCATTACATGAAAAGAAAATCTCTGATATTGCAGATAAAATAGTAAAACGTAAAGGTGTAAAAATGGTGCTTATAGCAGGACCATCATCATCTGGAAAAACTACATTTGCAAAAAGACTTGGAATTCAACTTCAATTAAATGGTATTAAACCAATTACAATATCTGTTGATAATTATTTTGTTGAAAGAGAACAAACACCAAGAGATGAAAACGGAGAATATAACTTTGAATGTATTGAAGCAATTGATTTAAAATTGTTTAATGAACATTTAACTAAACTTTTAAATGGAGAAGAAATTCCTGTTCCTACATTTAATTTTAAAACAGGACATAAAGAATACAATGGCGAGACAATGAAAATAAAAGATAATGAAGTTCTTGTTATAGAGGGAATTCATTGTCTAAATGATAAATTAACAGCATCTATTCCAAGAGAACAAAAATACAAAGTATATATTAGTGCCCTTACTGTTTTAAATATAGATTATTACAACAGAATTTCTACAACAGATACAAGACTTATAAGAAGAATGGTACGTGACTATAACTTTAGAGGATATAGTGCACTACATACATTGCAAACATGGAATTCTGTAAATAAAGGAGAGGAGTCAAACATTTTTCCTTTCCAAGAAGAAGCGGATAGTATGTTTAACTCATCACTTATATACGAAATTTGTGTACTTAAAAAGTACGCTATGCCACTTTTAAAGGCAATTGACAATACTCACCCAGAGTATTCAGAAGCTAAGAGCTTGTATGAGTTTTTGAAATATTTTGATGATATATCAGATGAATTTGTTCCTAAAAATTCATTAATTAGAGAATTTATTGGTGGAAGTATTTTCGAAGTATAGTTTATTGAAAAATGGGAGAGAAGATGGAAAGAAAATTTACTGAAATAGATGAAGAATTTATATGCGAGAATTGTGGAGAAAAAGTGGAAAAATTAGGCTATTCTTGCAGAAATCATTGCCCACATTGTCTTCATTCTAAACATGTTGATATAAATCCTGGAGATAGAGCAGAAAATTGTCATGGTGACCTAGAGCCAATCCAAGTTGAACTTGATAGCAAAAAAGGATATGTAATTGTGTTTAGATGTAAAAAATGCGGTAAAATAAGAAAGAATAAAGCTGCAAATGATGACAACATGGACTTGATTATAAAACTTACAGCAAATCATATTTAGGCAAATTATAAAATTGAGATTGTAATGTTAAAAAAATAAATACCCTACTTACATATAAATGTGAGTAGGGTATTTTCACGTCATAAAAGAGATGGTGGCTTGCGTTAAAACTATATTATAAAGCTATTGTTCATTATTAAACTTCTCTGTTTAGATTTCCGTTTGTATAATTTTGACCTTCTAATTTATCTCGGTTATATACAGTATTTAAAATATGATTTATTTCATCTATATTTTCATCCATCATATCAACTCTAACATTTTTTATATTGATATCATTTGTTTGAATCGATAAAGTTTTGCTATTACATAGTAGAGTGACTGTTTGAAGATTGTCAGGAATTATTTTAAACTTTAATCCTAGTCTATCTTTTAAAGAATAATTTTTTGAATCTTTACAATGAAGGCCACAATTTGGATAACATTTATTGGTTTTGCCAAGTAGGCAATAGCTCATTGCCATAATTGGAAGATTTCCATATACAATTAATTCTGTGTCAATTTTGTTTTTGTCTGCTTGAGTAGTTAATTCATTTATTGCATCTTTACTAAGCTCACGGGAAAATGTAACACGATTTAGTCCTAATTTGTAATATTCTTTCATAGTGTTTATATTAAATACATTTAATGAGTAATTTCCAATTAATTCATATTTTTTCTTATATTGTTCTAATGCTTCAAAATCTGCTATATTTGAAACAATAAATCCACGTATTCTATATTTTTGTATAGAATCATTTAAAACATTTAAAACTATATTTTTATAATTTGGTTTTATGATGATAGGTAAATATATGTATACATCATAATTATCTGTTAAATATTTGATTATATCTGAATAATCTTTATCTGAAAATAATTTTAAAGCAAGATAAATTTTATCTATTTTACTACTATCGAGTTTAGTATAATCATAATGAGTATATAGGTTTCTAAGTGATAGTGAAATTTTAGGAGGTAGTGTAGGTATTGAAAGTGATGTATCACATGGAAATTCAGAGTGATTAATTTCAATATTTTTTTGCTTTTCCTCAATTACTTTGGCCTCTAACATTTCAAGAGCTGTTCTTCTAAGTTCATTTAAAGAACTAATACTTGGAATATAGCAATTGTCATCCAGTTCAATTTTTATATTTTCAAATTCAAATGGTGTATTTCCTGTTTTTCGAATTTGTTTTTCTACTCTTTCTGATGTTAAAGGATTATTTTGAGCCTCCTCTGCGATAATAGATGATTTTACGTTTATTTTTATATTATGAAAATTACCTGATGGATGACGTGCATTTGTGCAGATAATTTGCATACACATTGGTTGCCCTTTTTTTATTGATACAACTCCGTTTATAAGTATCTTTTTATTTTCTACATTTTCAAAACTTTGCCTTGCAGTAGTTGCTAATTCTTTACTTGCAAGTTTATACACTTTATTACCAACAGAAATATTTCCTTTCATTCTACCAATTGTTACTTTTTTTCCAGAACCTAATGTTGTAAAATTTGAATTATTTTGCATAAGTTCAGAAATAGTATATTTACTTGGCTCTTTTTCGAAACTGATTGTATCTCCAATAGAAACTGAATCTTTTAATTTAAGTTTTATATGACCTTTGTTTGGATTGTAATTTTCTACAGTTCCAATTTCAATTCCCATATTATTTGATTTTTCTTTAAATATTAAATGTCGGTTTGGATTATGACCTAAATGACCACTACTAAATCCACCACGATTAAATACCTGCATTAAGTCTTTCATATCTTTTTCATCTATTTGATAATTAGTACATCCAGCCATTATTTTATCTATGTATTTACGATATATGCGAGTTACAGTTGCAACATATTCAGGACTTTTTAGTCTACCTTCAATTTTAAAACAAGTGATACCTGCATTTATTAAAGAAGGAAGATATTGCAAACTGCATAGATCTTTTGGACTTATTAAATATCCCTTATCAATTGTCTTTTCTGAATTAGAATTAATGTCATCTTGAACTAAAGAATATGGAAGTCTACAAGGCTGAGCACATTTACCACGGTTTCCGTGATCGTCCTCCAACTAAACTAGAAAATAGACATTGACCTGAATAACAAATACATAATGCACCATGAACAAATGCTTCTATTTCAATATTAGAATTATTGCAAATATATTCAATTTCTTCAAGTGAAAGTTCTCTTGAAAGAACTGCTCTTTTAAAGCCAAGTTTTTCTGCTTCTAAAGCACCTTCTAAATTGTGAATACTCATTTGTGTACTTGCATGAAGAGGAAGGTCAGGTAGTAGATTTATTAAATATTTTGCAAGTCCAATATCTTGTACAATTATTGCATCAATACCAAGTTTGTATGCTTCCAAAGCTAGATTTACTGCTTCATCAAACTCTGCATCTTTTAAAAGTGTATTTAGTGTTAAATGTGTTTTTACATTTCTAACTGTGCAATAGTCAATAGCTTTTTTTAATTCATCAGAATCAAAATTACTTGCAGAAGCTCTTGCATTAAATAAACTTCCACCAAAATATACACTGTCTGCACCATTTTGCACAGCTGCTTTTAAACATTCAAAATCACCAACTGGTGATAATAGTTCTATTTTTTTCATTGATACATCCTTTCTACATAAATTACAACTACAATAATTGTAACACAAAAAAGCTATTTTGCATACTAATATAGTAAATGAATTTGAAAGGAGGAGAATATATGCAAGACGATATGAGAAATTGTGGTTGCGAAAACAATTGCGGTAATGGTGGATTTTTAGGAAACCTATTTGGAGGTTGTGGATGCCAAGACAACAGTATGTTATTCTTTATTTTAATATTTTTACTACTATTTACAAATAACTGTGGATGTGGTGGAAGATAGAAATGCTAAAACAATGTAGGCAAAATAAGAAATTGCCTACATTTACTTGATGTATATTAAGGAAAATAAGAAAATAATTTGCAGAAATTAGAAAAATATGGTACAATATTTTTCAGTGGTGCATTATTCTAGTTATATTATCTATTACGAGGGTGGGGCTAAAAATCCACTAAAGGGCACATCGTTGAAGTTTCTTGTTCGTGCGCAAAACGCCCAGTTATGTGTGCATTCAGGGAGTAAAGAAAGTAGGGCAATATGTAATGGCATACATATATATCGTCCCTATTTTCGCGGAGGCTTAAATAGATTTAATTATAATACTTTAAGTTAAACCTATGTAAAGTGCCAAGACACAATACATAGAGTAGCCTGTCTTGAGTGATGTTATTGGGATTGATGGTGTATCTATAAAATAATTATGGCCATTTATTTTATAGAAGTTAGTTATGAAATTTGCATTGCAAAAGAGACTAATAATAGATTAAAATATATTAAGGAAAACTTCTAGAATGTTTGCTTTACTTAAAAAGCATGGAAATATAGGGATTAAGGTACGGATTTAAGTGGCAATCTGGTATCTTTTGAAATATAAAGATATTTGGTTAAATGGAAACAGCTTAGTAGTAATACTAAGTCTCAAAATAGAGAAATTCAACCAGACCTAAACCGTAAAATTTACCTGTATTTCTACCACTTGTAAATTATTTAAGAGAAAGGGATTAATCAAAAAATAGATTAATTAGACGATAAAAAATGAACAAAGATAGCCTGAGATGGTTTATTATAATTTTTATAACAACATTTGTATTATCAATAACATTTTCATATATATCAACAAATGCTTTAAATAGTTTGGAAGTTTTACCTGCAATTGTAATATTAATTGCAGTTATTTTAGTTGGTATAGTTTTTGATATAATTGGAGTTGCAATTACTGTTGCAAATGAACATGAATTTCATGCAAAGGCAACTAAAAAAGCTAAAGGCTCAAAAGCTTCGATATTTTTGATACGTAATTCAGCAAAAGTTGCAAATATATGTGCAGATGTAATAGGAGATATATGTGGGGTACTTTCTGGTGCAATAAGTGCTATTGTTGCAAGCAAAATGGCAAGCCAGTATGGAATTTCATTTAATCTTCAGTTTATTTTAAGTGCTATGGTAGCTTCACTAACTGTAGGAGGTAAAGCACTTGGCAAAAATTTTGCACAAAAAAACTCAACACAAATTGTTCATGCTGTTGGAAAAGTTATGAGTTTTGTAATAAAGGAAAACAAAAGAAAATAAATGGAGGTAAAGTATGATATATCCACGAGAATATGTTGAGAATGTAAGGAAAATAAGTATAGATTTGCTAAAAAAGAATAATATAAAAGGAATAATTTTAGATGTTGATAATACATTGATAGATTTTAGCAAAAATATGCCAGATGGTACTAAAGAATGGATAGATGAGGTAAAAAAACAAGGAATTAAGTGCTGTATTTTATCAAATAGTAATAAAATTGAAAAAGTTAAGAAAGTAGCAGAAACACTTGATATCCCATTTATATATTTTGCAAAAAAACCATTGAAATTTGGGTTTAATAAAGCAAAAAAAATACTGGATTTGCAAAGCAATGAAATTGCTGTAGTTGGCGATCAAATAATGACAGATGTAATTGGAGCAAACAGGAGTAAAATGTTTTCTATTTTGGTAAAACCAATAGAAGAAAAAGATTATCTTATTACGAAAATAAAAAGACCTTTAGAAAATATCATAATAAAAAGATATTTGAAAAATAGGTGATTTTGGTGACTTTTGGGACGGACTCAAAAGTCACCATTAAAGATACTTGACAATAAGAGGTAGTATTGATAATATTATATTGAAATTGTACAAACATATGAAAAATGAAAGGAAGTTAAGAAATGTATATAAATGAAATACATATATTATGGTATGTTTTACTTGGTATGATTGGAGTTGCAGTAGGCCAATTTGTTGATTGGTGTAATATTCGACTTCCAGAATATAAAAAAGTATTTACAAGAGAATTTTTTTCGGAGTATTTAAAAAATTGTAAACCGAAATATTTATTTATGCTACTGATGGCAATAGCGTATGTTATTTTACTTTACAGATTTGGATTTACGATAAGAATGGTTAGATACGCAGTGTTAATGCCAATGCTTTTAAGTAGTTTTTGCATTGACTTGAAATTACAAATAATACCAAACAGACTAACACTTACAATGCTTGAGAGTGGATTATTTTTTACAGTTTTAAGTGCAATTACTAATTTGAATACAGGAATAAGTATTTTTATAGATAATATTTTAGGAATGGTTATAGGAGCTGGAATATTTTTGATTATTACATTTGTTGGAGGTCTTATTGCAGGAAAAGAAGCAATGGGATTTGGCGATGTAAAACTTATGGGAGCACTTGGATTATATTTTGGATGTATGTATATTATTATGATTTCTGTAATGGCGTTTTTATTTGCAGCAATAGTAAGTATAGTAATACTTATTTTAAGAAGAAAGAAAGCAAATGAATATATTCCGTTTGGACCATTTATAGTTGCAGGTACAGTAATTGCAATATATGTACCATTTAATATGTTGATTATGACTTTACTGAAGGTATTTTCACTAGGTATGATTTAAAATATCAAAGGGGGTACTTTTATGAATGAAAAAATTCAGTGGTTAAGAAATAAAATGAGTCTTTTAAATTTGCAAGGAATGATTGTGTCAAACCCTATTAATATAAAGTATTTAACAGGACTTGATGCAGAGGGTACACTACTAATAACAAGAAAAGAAAATTTTTTTATAACAGATGCAAGATATTTAGAAGATGTACAAGCAACACTTACAATAGATGATGGAATTATTGTAAATAATATTGCAAATACTTCTGCAGATGACTACGAAAACTTTTTTATGTTTTGCGAGAATGTAGGATTTGAAGAAAATTATGTTACATATGCAATGTATAAAAAATATATGCAAAGATATAAGATTCATAATTTAGAAGAAACAGAATATTTATTTGAAAAACAACGTATGATAAAAGATGAAGAAGAAATTAATTTAATAAAAAAAGCATGTGATATTACTGATGAATGTTTTAAACATATTTGCAATTTTATAAAAATTGGAAAAACTGAAAAAGAAATTGCTTTTGAAATTGATAATTTTTTTGTAGAGAATGGAGCAGAAGGTCCATCTTTTGAGACGATTGTGGTTTCGGGTAAAAATTCGTCTAAACCACATGGAGTACCAACAGATAAGAAGATAGAAGCAGGAGATACAATTACAATTGATATGGGCTGTAAATATAAGGGATATGCATCAGATATGACTAGGACAATATTTGCAGGATTTATGCCAATACAAGTTAAAAGTGTATATGATTTAGTTTTGAAAAATCAAATTCAAACATTAAAAGAAATGAAAGAAGGTACAAGTGTACGTTTACTTAGCAGAATGGTTGAGGGAGATTTTAAAATAAATGGCTATAGTCTAGTTCATGCTTTGGGTCATGGAGTTGGACTTGATATTCATGAAATACCAATAATAAGTGGTAAAAGTGATGGAGTTTTAAAGGAAAATATGGTTGTTACATCAGAGCCAGGAATTTATATTCCTAATCGTTTTGGAGTTAGAATAGAAGATACAGTTTTAATTACAAAAAATGGATGCATAAATTTAACGAAATCTGATAAAAATTATATTATAGTAGATAATACTTGATTTAAGCCTAAAAATGTGGTAAAATTTAAAAGCTAATTAAATTATGTAAATAATAAGAGATAAAGGGAGGAAATAATTATGGCAGAAGTATATATGGCAGGAGATTTTAGAAACGGAACAACATTTGAAATGGACGGAAATGTTTTTAAAGTAGTTGAATTTCAACATGTAAAACCAGGAAAAGGAGCAGCTTTTGTTAGAACAAAATTAAAAAATGTTATTACAGGAGCAGTTCTAGAAAAAACATTTAACCCATCAGAAAAATATCCAGGAGCAGAAATTGAAAAAAGAGAAATGCAATATCTATATAATGATGGCGATCTATATTATTTTATGGATAATGAAACATACGAACAAATGCCTTTAAATAAAGATCAAATAGGTGATGGATTAAAATTCTTAAAAGAAAACATGAATGTAAAAATGTTATCTTTTAAAGGAAATGTATTTTCAGTTGAGCCACCAATGTTTGTTGAACTTGAAGTTACATATACAGAACCTGGATTTGCTGGAAACACAACAACAACTTCAGGAAAACCAGCTACACTTGAAAATGGTTACGAATTAATGGTTCCAATGTTCGTTAATATAGGTGATGTTGTTAGAATAGACACAAGAACTGGCGAATATATGGAAAGAGTATAGGAAGGAAGTAAATTTAATGTCTGAAATGAGTGGAAAATATAAACAAATAATTAAAGATCTTGAAGAGAATGTAAAAGATCCTGAAACATTAGAATTTGTAAAAGAAAAAGTTGCAGATTTATCAATACTTTTTGTTGATATGCTAGACAGAGTTACAAAACTTACAGATAACAAAGTTCAAGAGATAGAAGAAAAACAAATGGAAATTTTAAACAGAATTAATTCTGTGCAATCTGCAGTAGATGGAATAGAAAAAGATATTTACGAAGATGATGAAAATTATGAGTTTGAAATTGTATGCCCATATTGTAATTATGAGTTTACTGCAGACATTGAAGATGAAAGCAAAGAGGAAATCCAATGCCCAGAATGTCATAATACAATCGAACTTGATTGGAATATGGAAGAAGAAGGTGGATGCTCTGGAAGTTGCTCACATTGTGCAGGATGTGTTGCAGAAGACGGAGAAGAGTATCAATTGGATGATGAAGAAGAAAATAATGATGAAAATGAGGATGAAGATATGTAATATATCTTCATTTTTTTATTCAAATAAACTTAATGGATTAATGTATTTATCATTTTTTCGAACTCCAAAATGGAGATGAGGTCCGGTTGTAGCACCATTTGTTGGATTTCCTTGAGAGTCTTTATATGTATTTCCAGGTACTCCATAAACATTCTTAGGGCCAACAAAACCTATTAACTGCCCTTTTTTTATTAAGTCACCTATATGTACAATGTATGTAGGAGATACATGACAATAAGTAAATTTTGTTAAACCAGATGTAAGTGTTATTGTATAGCCACCACCTCCTAAAAATCCTGCAAATGTAATTTCTCCGTCACATACAGCGTATAAGGATGTCCCTTTTGGAGCACCAATATCAATTCCTTTGTGATATGAAGATGCACCAGCAGTTGGAGAATATCTTTTTCCAAAGGGGGAAGTGACAGATGTATAACCTGGAATTGGCCAAACAAATTCATCATTTGATATGATAAAAGAATCTGCATCAGTTGGAGTTTCTGTCATGGACAAAGATTTATTAAAGAATGGGATAAAGAGCAGACATATAAAAAAGGTTATGATAACAATTAAGATAATTAATTTAGAAAATATAGAATTTTTTGAACTAAAAATAGACATAAAAAAACTATTAGACATATATAATCTCCTATCTAATAGCCCCCGAAATATATTTATATTATCTCTTCTTTTGATTTAAATGCAAAAAATTTACTAATAAAAAAGTTTAAAATAATAACGAATATTGTTATTATGCATTTACTTATAACTGCTGGAATAGGTACAAATTTAAAAAGTAAGGCACAGCCTATGTATTCAAATGCCATAGTAAATAGTCTACCTAAAATGAACTTGCAGAATTCTACAACTTTTTCTCCAAATTCATCAGCTTCTGAGTGAAAAACAAGATCTTTATTTGTAAAATATGCGACAATAACTGCAAGAGATATAGCAATCATATTTGCAGAATTATCTTCCATATGTAGATATTTTGTAAGTAAGTAAAAAGAACCTATATTTATGATAGTTGTTAATACCCCAAAAACTGCATAAAATATAACTTCTTTTGTACATAGCTTTTTAATTAAGTCTTTTATTTTTTCCATTATCATCACTCGTTTTATTATATTGTGGCAGGGGTAGAAGGATTCGAACCCTCACAGGCGGTTTTGGAGACCGATGTGCTACCATTGACACTATACCCCTAAAGTTACTTTATTATATTAGCATACATTATTAAATTGTGCAAGGGAAAATTAAAAAAATTTAAAATTAAATAAAATTCTGATTGATTTAGCAGGTAAAATAGAGTATAATAAAAAAGTAGATTCACAAGTGTGCATGGCCTAAGGAAATTTAACTTTATTGCAATAAAGATGTAGTTAAATAAGGGGATGTATTTGGTTTCGACAGTATTTTAGAAGTATAAATAGCGAGTAGTGGATGGTTGCTTTGGCCACTTAAAAAAAGCAAAATTAAATTATAAACGCTGATAATAGAGAATTAGCATACGCTGCCTAGTTGCAGTGACGTCTTATCTTTTCTGCCCACGGTTTAGAATAAGGCGACGATTAGTGGGGAACGAACCTATTTTGCGTCATCAAAATAGCGGGTATAATCTGACTACCTAAAAGATAGATTTGTTTGTTGAACTACTTTTAGGAAAATTTATCAATAAACTGCACTCGGAGAGTTTTATATGGAAGAGATATTGGAAAGGAGTTCGACTCTCCTCATCTCCACCAATGACGTATCTGTTCGAACTAATAAACAGATAGATACAAAAATCAATCAGAAAATAAAATCTGGTTGATTTTTTTGTTGTCTAAAAACAATATAAAAATCATCCAAATGAAAGGATGGTGTTAAAATTGAAAATAATTAAACAAGAATTACAATTTGAAGAATGTCTAAAACAGAGACTTGAATTTATATGTGAATTTGCTAAAGTTACCCCTACTTTTATAAATGGTAGCATTAGGAAATTAGAAAAAACTAATCTTACATATATTGAGCCACATAAAGTGATTATTAAAAGTATTACTTTTTTAGTTTTCAATTATTCAAATGATGTGTATATTTCAAACTTATCTAAAAAGATAAAATTATCAGAGTTAGAAGAATATTTGAAAAGAGTAAGTGTAAAATTAATGTAGGCAAAAATAAAAGTTTTGTCTACATTTTTTAAATTTAATATTGAAAAAACATAGAT
>CAKOPZ010000024.1 GCA_934101145.1 uncultured Clostridia bacterium | reverse complement strand
GATATATATGATGAAGCAAATAATGCAGGACAGTTGTGGGATTTTGGAACAAGTTCATCACCTAAGAATCCAGCAGTGAAAATAACATATCCAACAACAAAAAATAGTGGACGTAGAGAGCCAGATGTAGTAACAGGAGCAAGTTCAGGTTCAGATAGTTCAAGTGGTAGTAGTTATGATGCAGAAAGTACTAATTTACAACAAGCAGGGATGTCAAGTACAGCAACGGCAAGTACATTTAAGACACAATTGCAAAATGAGTTTAATGAGATGATAAAAAGCGCAAAAACATATGGAGGGTTTTATATTGGTAGATATGAAACAGGAAATTTAAGTAATAGTACAAAGGCAGTTGTACAAAAGAATAATTCTGATATAAATAATCAGACATGGTATACAATGTATAAGATGTGTAAAACAATAAAGGCAAATGATAATGTGGCAACAAGTATGTTGTGGGGATGTCAATGGGATGCAACATTAAGATGGATGCAAACAAGTACAAATTCAGAGGTAGCAAATTTTCCAACAAATTCAACTGGAAAAGGAAATTACAGAGATACAAATGGAAATGCACCAATACCAACAGGATCAAACAGTAGTTATTCAGTAAATAACATATATGATATGGCAGGAAATGTATATGATTGGACAATGGAGGCCAACGATACGGATTATCGTGTTGCACGTGGAGGTGCTTACAACGTTACAGCTTCGAATAGTCCAGCTAGCAGTCGTATCAGCAACCTTCCGACCTCTAGTTATAGCTACCGTAGTTGTAGGTCCACACTTTATGTAAAGTAACCCTGAGCGCTAATAGTGATAAAATGGATTGATAGTGTATTAAGAATAAAGAGGTATATGAACAGGTTCGTAGTAAGAGCGAATCGGAGATACTTAGATAAAACGGCAAAATTTTGAGGTTTCGGAGAGTGTATAATATGGTGTGTTAATTCATACCATATTATACACTCTCTTATGAGATAATAAAAATGTAGTTTTTTTCCAACATAAAAATGTAGGAAAAACTACATTTTTTATTTTGGCTTAAAAAGGTAAATATGTATCAATTGCAAGAGGAAGGCTTATACTAAAAAATATAAATTGTTGCCATTTTTTTTGTAGTGTGATAGAATAAGGTCAATTTGATAAAACATGAATATGATATGTATATAATGTTTAGTTTGGAGGTAAATTGAATATGGAAAATGATATGATGGCAATTATAATGGCAGCTGGAAAAGGCACAAGAATGAAGTCAAAGAAATCAAAATTAGTACAAAAAATATATGGTAAAGAAATTGTAAAAAGAGCAGTGGAAAATGCTAAAAAAGCAGGAGTTCATAATATTGTTGCTGTTGTTGGATACATGAAAGAAGAAGTTATGGATGTGCTTGGAATGGATGTGAAATATGCATTTCAAGAAGAAATGCTTGGAACAGGTCATGCAGTTATGCAAGCTCAAAAATATTTAGAAGGCAAAAAAGGTAAAGTTTTAGTACTTAATGGAGATGTTCCACTTTTAAGACCAGAAACATTAAACAGATTATTAAATAAAAGTATAGAAAACAAAGAATGTGCAACACTACTAACAGCGATATATGATAATCCAACAGGATATGGAAGGATTGTTAGAGATGAAGGTGGAAATATTGAGGCAATAGTTGAGGAAAAAGACACAACAGAAGAACAAAAACAAATAAAAGAAATTAATGCTGGAATTTATTGTTTTGATATAGAGGCATTACTTGATGCTTTAAAAGAAATAAAGCCAAACAATGCACAAGGGGAGTACTATATTACAGATGTAATTGAAATTATGAACTCAAAAGGATTAAAAACAGGTGCTGTGATAGTAGAAGATAATACAGAAATTTTAGGTGTAAATGATAGAATTCAACTTGAAATGCTTACAAAAGTACTTCAAATGCGTATTAATACAGAACATATGAAAAAAGGAGTAACAATAGAAGATATTAACACAACATATATTTATGATGATGTAGAAATTGGTATGGATACAGTAATTCACCCAAATACTATGATTAAATCAGATGTTGTAATTGGTGAGGATTGCGAAATTGGTCCAAATGCATATATTCGTGAGGGATGCACACTTGCAGACAAAGTGAAAATAGGAAACTTTGTAGAAATTAAAAAAGCAATTATAGGAGAAGAAACAAAAGTACCTCATTTCATTTATCTTGGAGATAGTGAAGTAGGCAAAAAATGTAATATTGGCTGTGGAACAATTACATGTAATTACGATGGATTACATAAGAGCAAAACAATTATTGGAGATAATACTTTTATTGGTTCTAATAGTAACCTAGTTGCACCAGTTACAATAGGAAATGAAGTGTTTATTGCAGCAGGTTCAACAATTACAGAAGATGTTCCAGATTATGCTTTAGCAATAGCAAGAGAGCGTCAAACAAACAAGGAAGACTGGAATAAAAAATAGTGGAAGGAATAAACAAAAGTGGAATATAGTTTAGCAACATATTTTTTGCTTTTTATGGTTTATGCTGTAGCTGGCTGGATAATGGAAGTAACTTGCAAATCAATAGAAGCAAAAAAGTTTATAAATAGAGGATTTATGATAGGACCATATTGCCCAATATATGGATGGGGAGCAATATTTATAACAGTATTGCTTCATCGATATACAGATGATTGGATTGTATTATTCCTTATGTCTGTTATTACATGCGGAATACTTGAATATCTAACAAGCTATGTAATGGAAAAGCTATTTCATGCAAGATGGTGGGATTATAGTAGGAGAAAGTATAATATAAATGGTAGAGTGTGTTTAGAGACACTTATACCATTTGGAATTTTGGGACTAGCTGTTATGTATGTTACAAATCCATTAATTTTAGCAGGATTTGCAAAAGTTTCAGAACATACATTAAATATTATTGCAATTGTATTATTTATAGTATTTAGTATAGATGGATTAGTATCACTTGTTGTAGTATCAAATGTAAGATCTACATCAACAAAATTAAATAAAGAAGATTCAGGAAAGACTATGGATAACACAGAAGAAATAACAGCGAAGGTAAAAGAAGCACTTCGCAAAAAATCCATACTTCATAGAAGACTTGTTAATGCATACCCAGATTTGCAAACAATACTAAAAAAGAAAAAAGAGGAAATAAGACAAAAGACCGAAGCAATAAAAGAAGATATAAAAAATAAAACAAAGAAATAAAAAATGGTACTTTTTGAAGACGGTATTCAAAAAGTACCAATTTTTTATTTCTTTTTGGTACCTTTTGAGTCTGCCTAAAAAAGTACCATTAAAATATAAGATACAATGCAAGAAGATGAAGCGGATAAAATAGGTATAGTAAATATTTTATCTTATATCCTTGTTTGCCGTTATAAAGTAATATGAAAATTATAGGAAGCATTGTCGCAAGCATAAGATAAATATATTCTATATGAAAGCCGTACATTAAAATGCTAAAGCCATACTTACATGCACAAATTAAAATGTATGAAATAGTGGTTGCAAGTTTGCTATTTCGAAACAAATAAAAACTAAATATAACGATAACTCCTAAGAAGCCATAATCAACATGAATTAGCTCTCCTATATATGCTATAAATAGCACAAACATAATTCCAAGAATATATTTATAAGAAATACCTAGTATTTTATAATTAAGTTCTTTACTGTCTTGCTTTTCAAAATAATTATACACGATTATTGCAAGCAAACCGAGGAACAATGTGAAAAATATATTTAAACTTGAGCTAGAATTTGGCAAGAATTTATGTATATACAAACTAAAAGGTATCTGTGAGATTAATGCAAAGATCAATAGCCTAATACAATAATTTTTTAAATTTTTTGTGTATTTAAATCCTTGTGAAATTTGAAATGCAAATACGGGAAATGCAATTCTTCCAATATAATTTAAAAAACTTAAATGGTGAAAAAAAGCATATCCAAAGTGGTCGCAAAACATTGTGCTAATTGCTATTATTTTTAATATAAAACTGGTCATATAAATTTTCTCCTATGATAAATTTTAAGAGGATTATATCATATATGTCAATTATATTTGCAATAAAATTTTCCTTGCATTTTATGGTAAGTTGTGTTATGATTATAACATTGATATAGAAAAACAATGATGAAGGACAAGATAGATATATAACATCTAATAGAGAGCTAATGTAGGTGGAAGTTTAGCAGATACAGTGTATATTTATTATCACCTTTTAGTTATTTGATTGAAATAAAAGTAAATCAAACCGTATTCTTGCGTTAAAAGATTAGAGTGAAAAACATATATATGTTTTTAATATAGGTGGTACCACGGAAAAAGAAGTAAAAGCTGTTTCGTCCTAATATAAGGATGAAACAGCTTTATTCGTATATATTATAAATAGATATGCAAAGAAATAGTCAAAAATATTTATAGCACAAGAATAAAAATACAATTAAAATACAAAAAATAAAATCATTGTTTAAATAAGAAATAGGAGGAGAAAGAAAATGGAAAAAGATTATGGTAAGACATTAAATTTGCCAAAGACAGACTTTCCAATGAGAGCAAGTTTGCCAGAGAGAGAACCTACAATTCAAAAGGATATTTTTGAAAATGGTTTGTATGAAAAAATACTTAAAAAGAATGAAGGACATAAAACTTTTATTTTACATGATGGTCCTCCATATGCTAACGGAGAAATTCATGCGGGACACGCACTTAATAAAATTTTAAAAGACACTATTGTTAGATATAAATCAATGCAAGGTTTTTACAGCCCATACATTCCTGGATTTGATACACACGGAATGCCAACAGAGAAAAAAGCCATTGAAAAACTTGGACTTGATAGAGAAAAAATTCCTGTAACAGAATTTAGAGATACTTGCAAAGGGTTTACAGATACATATAAAAATGACCAAATAACAGGATTTAAAAGACTTGGAGTTTTAGGCGATTGGGAACATCCATACATTACATTTGATCCAAAGATGGAAGCAAGACAAATTGGTGTTTTTGGAGATATGTACAAAAAAGGATACATTTATCAAGGATTAAAGCCTGTATATTGGTGTACTGATTGCGAAACAGCACTTGCTGAGGCAGAGATTGAGTACAAAGATGTAACTTCTACATCTATATATGTAAAATTCCCTGTAAGAGATGGAAAAGGAGTTCTTGATACAGATACATTTATCGTTATTTGGACAACTACTCCATGGACACTTCCTGGCAATACAGGAATCACAGTTGGAAAAGATTTTGATTACAGCATAGTTGATACTGGAAAAGAAAAATTAGTAATTGCTACAGATTTGGTTGAAACTGTTATGAAAATAGCAGAAATTGAAGAATACAAAGAGGTAAAACAAGTTAAAGGAGCAGAGCTAGAAGGAATACTTTGCAGACATCCATTCTTAGATAGAGACTCTAGAGTTATAATGGGTAGCGAAGACACTGTAAATGTAGAGCTTACAGAAGGTACAGGTGCTGTACATACTGCACCAAGCTATGGTAAAGAAGACTATTTAGCAGGACTAAAAAATGGACTTGACATTATAGTTACAGTTGATGGAAAAGGCCATCAAACAGAAGGAGCAGGACAATTTGCTGGAATGTTCTATGCTAAATCTAACAAAGAAATTACAAAATGGCTTGATGAAAATGGATATTTACTAAAAGCAAGAGAAATCTCGCACTCATATCCACATTGCTGGAGATGCAAAAAGCCTGTTATATTTAGAGCTACAAAGCAATGGTTTGCATCAGTAGAAGGATTTAGAGCAAAAGCACTAGAGGCAATCAAAGGTGTAAAATGGTACCCAGCTTGGGGAGAAGAAAGAATTTCTAGTATGATTCGTGATAGAGCTGATTGGTGTATTTCAAGACAACGTACATGGGGAGTTCCACTTCCAATTTTCTATTGTGATGATTGTAAAACACCATATGTTACAGATGAGTCTATAAAGAAAATACAAGATATATTTGCAAAAGAAGGCTCAAATGCTTGGTATGCAAAGAGTGAAGAAGAATTACTTCCAGAAGGTGCAAAATGTGAAAAATGCGGATGCACACATTTTACAAAGGAAAAAGACATAATGGATGTTTGGTTTGATTCTGGTTCAACACATCAAAGTGTTTTAGTAGAAAGAGGATTGCCATATCCAGCAGATATGTATTTGGAAGGAAATGATCAATATAGAGGCTGGTTCCAATCTTCACTATTAACATCAGTTGCAACAAATGGTATTGCACCATATAAACAAGTTCTAACACATGGATTTGTTACAGATGGACAAGGCAGAAAAATGTCAAAGAGCCTTGGAAATGGTGTTGCACCAAGTGATGTAGCAAATAAATTTGGAGCAGATATTTTAAGACTATGGGCACTTTCTTCAGACTATACAGGTGATGTAAGCCTATCAGATGATATTCTTAAACAATCTGCAGAAGTATATAGAAAGATAAGAAATACTGCAAGATATATTTTAGGAAACACATCAGATTACAATCCAGATGAGCCAGTTGAATATAAAGACTTAGAAGAAATAGATAAATGGGCTCTAACAAGATTGAATAAATTAATTAAAGATTGTACAAATAATTATGATAATTATAACTTTAGTAGTTGTTATCATGATATAAATCAATTCTGCGTATCAGATATGAGTAACTTCTATCTAGATATTATAAAAGATAGATTATATACATCTAAACCCGATTCAAAAGAAAGAAGATCAGCTCAAACAACAATGTATATAATTCTAGATGCTTTAGTTAAAATATTAACACCAATGATTTGTTTTACAGCAGAAGAAATTTGGAAAGCTATGAAACATAAATCAGATGAACAAGTTGAAAGTGTAATGCTTACAGATTTTCCAAAAGCAAATGATATGTATGATAATGAAGAATTATCTGCAAAATGGGATAAGATATTAAAACTTAAAGATTTAGTTGCAAAAGAGCTTGGAAATGCTAGAGCAGAAAAAACAATTGGTCATTCTTTAAATGCAAAAGTTACAATTTTTGCAAATGATGATGAGTACAATTTCTTAAAGGAAAATATAGAACTTTTAAGAACAGTATTTATAATTTCTGATTTAGAAGTTCTAGAAAATGAAAGAAAAGATGAAGAAAAACTTGGAATTAAAGTTGAACAAGCACCTGGTGAAAAATGTGAAAGATGCTGGATGTATTCTACAACTGTAGGAGAAGATAAAGAAAATCTAACAATTTGCCATAGATGTAGTGAAGCTTTAAAATAGAAAGGGATAATAATGAAAGTATCAGATTTTAATTATGAACTACCAGAAGAATTAATAGCACAAGTACCAATAAAAGATAGGTCAGCTTCTAGACTTATGGTGTTACACAAAAATGATGAAACAATAGAGCATAAGATTTTTAAAGATGTAATTGATTATCTAAAACCTGGAGACTGCTTGGTAAGAAATAATACAAAAGTAATTCCTGCAAGATTATATGGAATTAAAGATGAAACAGGTATACAAGTAGAGTTTTTGCTTTTAAACAGACTTGAGGGAAAAAGAATAAATGATTCAAATAAAAATGAAGAAATTTGGGAAGTTATGGTAAAGCCTGGTAGACGTTTAAAAGAAGGAGCTAAGGTTACATTTGGAGATGGTCTTTTAAAAGCGGAGATACTTGGAAGTATGGAAGGTGGAAATAGAAAAGTTAGATTTGAATATGAAGGAATATTTAATGAAATTTTGGACCAAATAGGTTTAATGCCACTTCCACCATATATTCATGAATCTTTAAAAGAAAATGATAGATATCAAACTGTATATGCAAAATATGAAGGCTCTGCAGCTGCACCAACAGCTGGCCTTCACTTTACAGATGAACTATTAGAGGAAATTAAGAAAAAAGGTATTGAAATTGCAAATGTTACACTTCATGTTGGAATTGGAACATTTAGACCTGTAAAAGTAGAAAATATAGAAGAACATCATATGCACACAGAGCATTATTATATTAAACAAGAAGATGTAGAAAAGATTAACAGGGCAAAACAAAATGGAGGAAGAATAATTGCAGTAGGAACAACTTCATGTAGAGTGCTTGAAAGTATTGCAGATGAAAAAACAGGACTTGTGCACACAGTAGAAGGAGATACAGGAATATTTATTTATCCAGGATACAAATTCAAATGTATAGATGGATTAATTACAAATTTCCATCTTCCAGAATCTACACTTATAATGCTTGTTTCTGCATTTGCAAATAGAGATTTTATTATGAGAGCATATAATGAAGCAGTAAAAGAAAGATACCATTTCTTTAGTTTTGGAGATGCTATGTTAATTATATAAATGAAGGGAGAAAGAAATGTCAAAACCAGCAATTACATATGAACTAATACATAAAGACAAGAATTCAGGCGCAAGAAGAGGAGTTGTACATACTCCACATGGTGATATACAAACACCAGTATTTATGCCTGTTGGAACACAAGCAACAGTTAAATCGCTTACACCTGAAGAGCTAAAAGATGAAGTAGGAGCACAAATTATTTTATCAAATACATATCATTTATATTTACGACCTGGACATGAGCTTGTAAAAGAAGCGGGTGGACTTCACAATTTTATGAGATGGGATAGACCGATACTTACAGATTGTGGTGGCTTTCAAGTATTTAGTTTAAGTGATTTAAGAACAATTTCAGAAGATGGAGTAGAATTTAAATCACATTTAGATGGAAGTAAGCATATGTTTACACCAGAAAAAGTTATGGAAATAGAAGAAGCACTTGGTGCAGATATTATTATGGCATTTGATGAGTGTTGTCCATATCCTTCTACATATGAATACACAAAGCAATCAATGGAAAGAACTACAAGATGGGCTAAGAGATGTAAAGATGCTCATACTACAGTGGACAAGCAGGGATTATTTGGAATTATTCAAGGTGGATTTTATGAAGATCTAAGAGAGCAAAGCGCAAAAGATTTAATTGATCTTGATTTTCCTGGATATGCAATTGGTGGAATAAGTGTTGGAGAGCCTAAAGAAGAATATTTAAAAATGCTATATTATACAGCACCATTAATGCCAGAAAATAAACCAAGGTATTTAATGGGAGTTGGAACACCAGATTATTTGGTAGAGGCAGCACTTGCTGGAATTGATATGTGTGATTGTGTTCTTCCAACAAGAATTGCAAGAAATGGAACTGCAATGACATGGAATGGAAAAGTTGTTGTAAGAAATGCAAATTATGCAAGAGATTTTACACCACTTGATCCAGAGTGTGACTGTTATACTTGCAAAAATTATACAAGAGCTTATATAAGGCACTTAGTAAAAGCAAATGAAATATTAGGAGTAAGATTGCTTTCAATTCATAACTTAAGGTTCTTGACGAAATTGATGGAAAGAGTTAGAATAGAGATAGAGAATGATAATTTGATAGGATTTAAAAATGAATTTTATCAAAAGTACGGTTATACAAAAGAATAAAATGGGAGGTTTTATATGAATTTGTTAGAAAATGAAGAACAAATAAGGAAGAACAAAAACACTAAGATAATTATGGGAATTATTATAGCGTGTATAGTCGTTTTAATGATTTTGGGTGCAGTTGTACTTTGGCAAATTCAAAATGTTCAAAAAAATATGATTAAACTTACGATTGATGAAAAATCAATTTCAAAAATTAGTGATTCATTATTTTTAATTGAGGATGATACGGTATATGTTTCTATAAGAGATTTTGCTGAACTTGTAGGCTATAAGGGTTATAATGGAGATTACACATCAGAAGGCTTGTCAAAGGGATATATACAAAATGACAATGAAGAAGCTTCATATACTTTAAATTCAAATAAGTTATATAAAAAAATATTAGAAACAAATGATAATGAGTACTACACACTTGATAAACCTGTTAAAATTCAAAATGATAAATTATATATGGATTTATCAGGAGTTCAAATAGCAACTAACTGTGCAATTTCTTATGATGCAAATAATAAAAAATTTACAGTATATACTTTACCATATTTGGTAAAACTATATACTCAAAAATTTTTAGATTCTGACTTAGCAGAAGAAAATGCAGATTTTAGTAATAAAAAAGCCCTTTTATATAATATGGTTGTTGTAAGAAGCTTAGATGCAGATGGAAAACCTACAGGAAACTATGGAGTAAAAAGTGCAGACGGAACTGAAATAATTGGTACAAAATATAAAAGTCTTAAATTTTTAGAAAGTACAAGTGAATTTATAGTTGAAACAGAAAATGGAAAAATGGGAATTATGTCTTCAAAAGGTGCAACCAAGATAGCTCCTGCATATGACGAAATAAAACAAATTGATAAAAACTTGAATTTATACCTAGTAAAGAATAACAATAAATATGGTGTAATAAATCAACAAGGCAATGTTATAATTTATACAGAGTATGATCAGATTGGTGTTGATACAACACAATTTGAAAGTAATAATATCAAAAATCAATATTTATTATTTGATTATTGTATACCTGTTTTAAGAGATAAAAAATGGGGATTCTTTGATAAAACAGGAAAACAAATTGTAGAAAATAAATATGCTGAAATCGGATGTGTAATTGGTACACAAGAGGGAACAAGTAACCAAAATTTACTTATTATACCGGATTATGAAGCTATAGTTGTTGGTGCAACTGATGCACAAAATAACAATAAAAAATACGGACTTGTAAATTCTAGAGGAGAAGTACTTATTGGATGTGTTTTAGATAAAATTTATTCTGTTAGAACATCAGGTCAAGACATTTATTATATGGAACAAATAAAAAATGAACAAACAACAGTAAGACGTAATGTTATAGAATGGTTACAACAAAATGGAAAACAAAAACCAAGTGCAAGTACAGATAATAATAATAATGCTAATGCTAACGCAAATACGGTTACATCATCACAAGGTCAAACATCAACTCAGAATCAAACAAGTACATTACCAATGACTAATGAGACTAAACCAGTAGTAAAGCAAAATGGACAATAATAAAAAAGAACATCTTTTATATATTTAGATAAAAGGTGTTCTTTTCGTTCTTAAATATGTTTAATATGCATACAAATATTATATATTAAACATGGGGGAATGAAAATGGGTGTTAATATTAAAACTGATAGAAATATAGTACGAGTAGTGAAGGAAAGTATTTTTGCAATTTTAATAACGACAATATTTTTGCTTATTTATGCGATATTACTTACAAGCACAAACATTTCAGAAAATACAATGACAGCTGTTGTAATTACTGTTTCAGGAGTGAGTATATTAATAGGAAGTTCGATCAGTAGTTTTAAAATAAAAAAGCAAGGAATAATAAATGGAGCCTTAGTAGGACTAATATATATAACGGCATTGTATTTGCTTTCAAGTATTATATTTGTTGGTTTTGAGCTTAATCTTAATTCAATTATTATGCTCGTTGTTTCCATAATTACTGGAATGATAGGTGGAATAATTGGGGTTAATTTGTAAATTTGTAGTAGGTAAATTACCTGCTATTTTCTTTGTCAAAAAAAGGGGAAAACTTTTTTAACGAAAGTAGTTGAATTTTTTGCGATTTTAATATAGAATTGATAAGAAATAATTTTGATTTTACGGAGGAGAAGATGATTACATTAGAAGATGTTAAAAACAACCCAGAAATAAAAGAACTGATTAGAAGTTCACAAGTACAACTTGATGCACTTGGTTATACAGAACATTCAACAAGACATATTACAATTGTATCTAATAGAGCAGGGGAGGTTTTACAAACACTTGGATATCCAGAAGAGAGAATAGAACTTGCTAAAATTGCTGGATATATGCATGATATAGGAAATTGTGTAAATAGAGTTGACCATGCACATAGTGGAGCAATACTTGCATATCAGATATTAAAAGATATGGGAATGGATATAAAACATAGAACTGAAATTATGATGGCTATAGGAAACCATGATGAACAAACAGGAACAGCTGTATCTGATATATCAGCAGCATTAATTCTTGCAGATAAGTCTGATGCACATAGAAGTAGAGTTGTAAATAAAAATATTTCATCATTTGATAAACATGATAAGGTTAATTATGCGGTAACTGAATCAAAATTTATACTTAGTAAAGAAGAAAGAAAGGTTACACTTGATTTAACAATTGATACCAAAATTTCTCCTGTACTTGATTATTTTGAGATTTTTATGGACAGGACTATGATGAGTAAATATGCAGCAAAATACTTAGGAATATGGTTTGAATTAATCATAAATGATACAAAATTATTATAAGGAGGAAAAACAAGTGAAAATAGATAAAGGATTAAAAATAGCATTAATTATATTATTAATTGTATTGGTTTGTATAATTTCTTTTTTAGGATTATATGTTCAAGATAAAAAAGCAATGATAAATGTGTTAAAAGATTATCAATTAGGTATGGATTTAGATGGAAGCAGAGTTGTAACTACAAATGTAGAAACAGGTAATAAAACTATTTATTATGATAAAGATGGAAAAGAAGTTAAAGAAGAAGCTGAAGGTGGAAGTAAAAAGGAAGTTGCAATAAATAGTGAAGAAAGCTTAACAAAAGAAAACTACCTAAAAACAAAGAGTATAGTTGAAAAAAGACTAAGTGATTATGGAATTTCAGAATATTTAATAAGATTAAATGAAAATACAGGAAAAATGACAGTACAAATTCCAGAAGATAATTTTACAGATTTAGCAGTTCAGTATATTTATATGACAGGAAAATTTACAATTACTAATGAAGATGGAGAGGTGCTACTTGATGAAACAAATGTAAAGAAAGCATCAGCTTCATATAATACAACAAAATCAGGCACAACTGTATATTTAACAATTGAATTTAATAAAGATTCTGTAGAAAAATTAAAAGAAATAAGTAATACATATGTAAAAACAGCAGATGAATCTGGTACAGAAAAATCAAAGAAAATAACAATGAAAATTGATGATAGTACAATTGCAAGTACAACATTTGATGAGGAAATATCAAACGGAATGTTACAAATTTCAGTAGGAAGTGCAAGTACAGATGCAACTACTATAAACAGTTATTTAGCAGAAGCAAGAAATATTGCAATATTAATAAATGATGGAAGCTTGCCTATAACATATACTTTATCACAAAATAGATTTGTTTCATCTGATATTACAACAGATAATTTAAAAATAGCAGGAGTTATTATATTATCAGCTGTTGTAGTTGGAGCTATTGTACTTGGCATATTATATAAGAAAAACGGTATTTTAGTAGGAATTTCAACTATTGGATATTTAGCTATTTTATTAATACTTATTCGTTATACAAATGTTATTTTAACACTTGAAGGAATATGTGGAATTCTTGTTTCTATAGTTTTAAATTATATTTTTGGAATAAACTTACTTAAAAAAATGCAAGCTGAAGATGCTAAAAAAGCATTTAATCAAACTGCTAAAGAAATGTTATTTGTATTAATTCCAGCATTTGTTATAGCAATTTCATTATGTTTTGCAAGTTGGATGCCAATTTATAGTTTTGGAGCATTAATGTTTTGGGGATTGCTTACAATATTTATATACAACACTGTTGTAACAAGAACATTGATGGTAGTAAATACAAAAAAATAATAAAAAAGGATGAGATTAAATATGAAAAAAGTTATATATGGAATTTTAGCTTGTGTTATTGTTGTAGGAATAATTATCACAGCTACAATAGGACTAAACGTAGATATTGTATATAGCAAGAATGTTGAAATAGATGCATATATAGGCAAAACAGCAGATATAAAAGATATTAAGCAAATTGCTAAAGAAGTTTTCGGCGGAGAAAAAATGATAGTACAAAAAATTGAACTATTTGATGATATGTTTTCAATTACTATGAAGGACAAGTCTGATGAAGAATTAAATGAAAAAGTGGAACAATTTGTAAGTAAATTAAATGAAAAATATTCTACAGAATTGAAAGCAGACAATGATATTACAATAGTGCATAATCCAAAAATAAGATTATCAAGTATTATTAAGCCATATATATTGCCAATTGCAATAAGTACATTAATTATACTTGTTTTTGCAGGCATAAGATACAGAAAACTTGGAATATTAAAAATAGTTATAAGCTATTTAGGATACTTACTATTTGTTGAAGGGGTATATTTTGGATTACTTGCAATTACAAGATTTCCTATAAACAGATTTGTTATTCCAATTGGACTTGCAATAATGATTGTTATATTTACAACATTAAGTTTTAAAAATGAACAAAAACTTGAAGAGAAAATTGCAGAAGAAAAGAAAAAATAATCGAATATTTTGTAACTAAAAAGGATGATATTAATATAATATATTAGTATTGTTCCTTTTTTCTTTGCCTTTAAATACCTAAAGCCCCTGTTTTATATAGGAAGTGATTTCAAATGTTTAGAAAAATGAAGGAGATTTTATATAGAAGTTTTGATATAAGAGATGTGCCATATAAAAAAATAAAAGAAATTATGCAAGAAGATAGTAATAGTGTGTTGATTGATGTTAGAAGTAGACAAGAATATTCTGAAGGGCATTTGCCAGCTAGTAGCAATATTCCATTATATGAAATAGAAACTCAAAGTGTAAAATTGCCAAAAAATAAACAAAATACTATTATTGTATATTGCGCAAGTGGATATAGAAGCAGACAAGCAAAAGAAAAATTGGAAAATATGGGGTATACTAATGTGTACAGTTTAAAAAATGGGTTAGATGGGATGTAAAATGTAAGTTTACATCCCTTTAATCACGTTTATAAAAATATAGAATAAAATATGTATATCTAGCATGGTTTTAGCAGATAATATTACATATACGAAGGGAGATTTCAATGTATGAAGTCATATTGCATAAAAACTAATAATGAAAATATAATAAATTATTTGCTAGATAGAATTGAGAAAATTGATTTTGAAAACATATATTATTGCTATAAGAAATTTGTTTTATATAAAAATGTCATAATTCATTATGTAGGAAATAATATAAAAAATTTTGAAAATTTTGTATCAGAGATTGTTTCTGATACTATTATAAACTTTTATGAAAAAAAAATACTTGAAAGGATTATAAATAGTAACTATTTTTATTTTGATAATTTTGAAAGAAAAATGATACTTCAAAATTGCGAAGATTTATGTGAAATTGAAGGAAGCAATAAAAAAGAAATTTTATATAAACAGGTATATGAGTATATAAATGAAAGCAAGAATATAGTACTTGAAGGAATTGTGAATTTCAGAATTAAAGAATATATAAAAGAACTTGATAATATTGTTGATATGGCTGTAAATCAATACATCATAGAAAAGGAATATAATGAATTTATAAATTTATTAAAAGCATATGTAAATACTGCAAAAACAGGTGCTGATTTAGTACATTTAATTTATACAAATGGAGAGTCAATATTACTTGATGAAGAAAAAAATATAATTCCATTATCAGACAATATCACAAAGGCAAAATATTTATCTGATATTTCATTTTCTTCAAATGATTATGCATTAAATACACTCCTTAGCATATTACCTCGAAATATAGAAATACATCTTATTTGCGGTGAAGATGAATTTATTAATACTTTGAAGTTAATTTTTGAAGATAGAATTTATATTTGCAAGGAATGTAATATTTGTAAAACGTATAAAATGATACAAAACGTTAGAGAAATTTAAACAAAATGGGTTTTTTTGTAGAAATTTGAAAAAAAATATGGTATACTAGAAAAGCGTTATAAAATAGAGAAAGGAAATGATGCAAAATGTTAAGAAAAACAAAAATTATTTGTACTTTAGGACCAGCAGTTGATGATGTTAATAAATTAGAAGAATTAATTAATGCTGGTATGAATGTAGCAAGATTCAATTTTTCTCATGGAGACTATGAGGAGCAAGCAGATAGAATTGAATTATTTAAACAAGCAAGAGAAAATACAGGAGCCCCAGTAGCAATGTTACTTGATACAAAGGGTCCAGAAATCAGAATTGGAAAATTTGCTACAGGAGAAGCTAATTTAAAGGCCGGAGATACTTTTACTTTATTAAATGAAGATATTGATGGAGATGATACAAAAGTTTCTGTAACATATAAAAATTTAGCAAATGAAGTACCAATAGGAACAAGAATATTAATTAATGACGGATTAATAGAAGTTAAAGTTAAAGAAATAAAAGGTAAAGACGTTGTTTGTGAAGTTATTAATGGAGGAAGACTAACTAATAAGAAGAGCATCAATATTCCAAACTCTAAAATAAATTTACCAAGTTTAACAGATAAAGATATATCAGATATAAAATTTGGTGTTGAAAAAGGATTTGACTATATAGCTGCTTCATTTATAAGAAAGCCAGAAGATATAGTAAATATTAAAAAAGTATTAGAAGAAAATGGTGGAAGCCATATAAAAGTTATAGCTAAGATAGAAAATAGACAAGGTATTGATAACTTTGATAAAATTCTTGAGGTAGCAGATGGAATTATGGTTGCAAGAGGAGATTTAGGTGTTGAAATTCCTATGGAAGAAGTACCAATTAGACAAAAAGAATTTATTAGAAAATGTTGTCAAGCAGGAAAACCGGTTGTAACTGCAACTCAAATGTTAGAGTCTATGGTAAACAATCCAAGACCTACAAGAGCAGAAGTAAGTGATGTTGCAAATGCAGTTTATGATCAAACAAGTGCAATAATGCTTTCTGCAGAATCAGCAGCAGGAAAGTATCCAGTTCAATGTGTTGAGACAATGGACAAAATAGCAAGATCTGTTGAAGGGTCAATCAAATATTGGAAGAGGTTTAGCAAAAGAGAATATGAAATTAATCATAAAGATTATGAGTACAACTTAAATTATTCTACATGTTTAACTGCTATGAGAATGGATACTAAAGCAATTTTTGCATATACACATACAGGAAGAACAGCTAGAAATTTAGCAGAGTTTTTACCAAAATGTCCAATATATGCAATTACAGATAATAGAATAACATATAAACAATTAGCTTTAATATTTGGTGTAAGACCAATATATGTAGAGACAAAAGATTCTATAGAAAACATGATTAAAGAAGGTGTAGATATTGTTAAACAAGTTGGGGCTATTAAAGAAGAAGATTTAGTAGCTGTAGCTGGTGGTGCATCAATATTAGAAGATGGAGATAATCATTCAATGAATAAAACAATTGGTGGAATATTAAAAATATAACATAATTAAAGAAGTGTGAAACTTAAATTAAGTTATCACACTTCTTATTTTTTTGTCATAATATGTAATATAGTTATATTAAAGGAGGCAAAAAAATATGTATACTAGATATAATAGACACTGCCGGATGTTACAACCAAAACAATATCAGTAATCATGTATTAGAAGATATTTGCGATGATGTAAATTCAAATGCAGTGCAATATAGTGATACACCATGTTGTTATCAAGAAATGGATAATACTATGAGTTGTGGTTGTGGATTTGATGAAGATATGAATTTATTCCCAGACAATCCAATGCTTGCACAAAGTTATGTTCCAATGCAATATATGGATAAAACTTTTACACCATGCTGTGGTTTAAAAATGGGAACAATTTTTCCAGAGCTTGTAAGTCCTTATAGACCAGGACAAAGCATGGAATTTGATAATTATTTAAGAGCAAGAAATGAAATAGGAGAGGGGTGTAACAGATAATGGAAGATAATAGTGAAGAAAACAGAAAATGTGGATGTGGCAAAATGATGGATAGCATGAATTGTAATTATACACCAGATGGAATAAATGCTGCATTTGGATATAACACAGCAAGCTTGTCTGATGAATTGAATTGTAATTGTTCAAACAATACAGATGAGTGTTGGAAAAATAGAGATGCTGTAAGAGAAGAAATGATGAGACAAATTAAATGCTTGAATTTTGCAATTGTTGAACTTGCAGAATATTTAGATACACATCCAACTGATCAAAAAGCTCTATGCTTACACAGAGAATATTGTAATAAATATAATCAAGTAAAAGAAAAATATCAAAAAATATTTGGACCATTATCTATTTATTGCCCATGTAATAAATGGAGATGGTTAGAGGAGCCATGGCCTTGGGAAAGGAGTGATTTTAATGTGGACTTATAATAAAGTGTTACAATACCCAGTAAATATAAAATGTTCAAATCCAAGACTTGCTAAATTTATTATATCTCAATATGGTGGTCCTGATGGAGAACTTGCTGCATCTCTTAGATATTTGTCACAAAGGTTTGGTATGCCTGATCAAAAATCAAAGGCAATATTAAATGATATTGGTACAGAGGAGTTGGCTCACTTAGAAATGGTTGGTTCAATTGTACATCAATTAACTAAAGGATGTAGTGCAGAAGAACTTGAAAGAGCAGGACTTGGAGCATATTATACAGATCATGGAGTGGATGTATATCCTCAATCAGCAGCAGGTATGGCGTTTAATGCAAATTGCTTAGCATGTAAAGGAGATCCAATTGCAAACTTGCAGGAAGATTTGGCTGCGGAGCAAAAAGCAAGGGCAACATATGAAAAATTAATAGATTTGTGTAAGGATGATCCAGATGTTATTGATCCACTTCGTTTCTTAAGACAAAGAGAAATTGTTCACTTCCAAAGATTTGGAGAAACACTTCGTGGAGTACAAGATAAACTTGCAGAAAAGAAATTTTACATGAACAGTATGCAAAATAACTGTGATTGTAGTTGTGAAAATAGAGAATAAAATTTGAAATTCAAAACAACTTCAATAAAATAGATTATAAGAAACAAAGCGATGTAAACCGCTTTGTTTTAATTATTTTTACTTTCTAAATGTGTAATTATAAAGATATTACAACATATATTTAATGAAGAATAAATATAAATTATATATAACAGTGAATGTTTACAAAAATGACTTTACTATATCTATACGTACGATAATTTTATTAAAAGTTTAAATTATGTGATAAAATGTAAATATAATTGGAAAAAAATGTTTAAAATTTTCACAATCTGTTTACAATAATCCTAAAATATTATATAATTATGGTGCAAAAAAAGAAAGGCTTAAATAAAAAAGAAGGGGGAAGAAAAATGAAGAAAGCTTTTTTTAAGAAGATGATGGTTTGTATCATTTTTTTAATGGTATTAATAACATTACTTCAAGTTAATTCACTTGCAAAAAGTGAGGAAATCCAAATCATTAAACTAAAGAATAAAAATGAATATATACTATATATATCAGGATTAGCTGAAGAAAAGTTTGAATTTGCATTTTCAAATAATTCTAATGTAGATGACGAAAGCCTTGCTTATATGGATTCTGCAAAAGATGAAGAAAATGGAAATAATATAGCGTACATAGATGAGAATATACATAATACTTATTTCAAAGATAAAGATGAAACATACTTATTTGTAAAAAAAGAAAATACAGAGGCAAAGACGGTAAAAATTGAACTAAGTAGTGCATTAAGTGAGGAAGATATTCAGGACTTAAATCAAATTACGAAAAAGATAAACATAGAAATTGGAAAAAAAGAATTGCCTACAGAAACAAACAAGGATGGAGTAAAAATTAATCATACTATAGGAACGATAAAAATAACTGATGATAAGGAAAGTTCTTATATGTATAAACTTGTTAAAATAACGGCTGGAAGCAATACAGAGAAACTAGCACAATTAATTAAAGACTTAAATAGTTCAAGCGAAAGAAACATGATAGAAAAACTTTCTTTATACAACAATTTTAAAGAATTATATACATCTTTAAAACCAAGTGAAAATGATAAAAATTGGCAAAAAGTAGAAAACTATACAATTGAGCAACCTGAGGATTCAAAGAAAGGTGATCAATATTTAGTTTGGATACAAAAAGATTCAAAAGAAGGTACTATAATTGATTTACAAGTAATGAATTGTAGTGATGAATATACTCCTTCATATGAAGATAAGGATATAGTTATTAAACAAACATCAAAATTACCAATAACATATGATAACGTAATATTATTTATAATTGCAGGTATTTTATTAGTAGCTATTATAGCTATTGTGATTTTGAAAGTTAAAAACAAAAAAGATGAAAAGTAAGATTTATAATATTATTTTGGTAATATTGATATTGCTATTTGTGACTACTTTAACATTAATTATTATTAAATATACAAAGAATCACATTAATGAGAATAATGTTAAAGAAGTTGTAAGTGATGTAAGGACACAGATTGAGATAAATAGTGCAAAAAAAGATTCTGAAAAGAAACAAGTAAAAGCACAGTATTATGGATATAATGTGGTTGGAATTATTTCAATACCAAAGATTGGAATTGAATATCCGATTTTGGATGTAACAAATGAAAAATCAATGAAAATTTCTATAACAAAATTTTGGGGAAACAATGTAAATGATATAGGAAATTTCACTATGGCAGGACATAATAATATTGATGATACCATGTTTGGAGCTACTGATAAATTAAAAGTTGGGGATAAAATTGAAATGACAGATTTATCAGGAAAAACAATAGAATATGAAGTCTTTAGTCAATATATTATTGATCCAGATGATGTTACATGTGTAAATAGTGTTGATCCTGAAACAAGGGAAATTACTTTAATTACATGTAAAAATGGTAGAAGTAATAGACTAATTACTAAAGCCAGAGAGTGTTAAAATGTAAAATACTAAAAAGGGGGCAATGAAATGAAAGCAAAACTCAGCTATAAGAGTAAAAGAAATCTTATAATTTCTTTAATTATTGTGGCTTTAATTGCGGTGATTGCTGTAAGTACATATTTCTTTACAAGAGGAAATGAAGATAAGTCACAGGCGTTTTCTCAAGGTGGAGCACAAGCAGATCAAGCAGATGATATAAGTAAAAATGATAATACAGATCAAATGCAAGATACAAAAGCCGAAAATGCTATTACACCTAATATAGAAAACACAAATTCAACAACGAAAAATACAGAAAATAATTTATCAAATAATAATGGTGTTTCAAATACAGATAATAGAACAAATACAACTACATCAGGTTCTAACAATACAGGTACAACAACAGAGACAACAAATAATAATGTTCCAAATCAGGAATATGTTTCAGAAAGAGTAGAACATATAGAGAATGTTTTGGTTGGAGAAGATTATACTGTAGCATGGAATACTGTATCTTTAAGTGCAAGTACATCTTTAGCTAATAAAAAGATAGTAAGAGATGTTTCTAAATATACAGTAAATTATATTGAAGAAGAAACTAACAATAATATAAGTGATTCAAAGTCTGTTGATGATATTGAAGCAGGAAACATTATAAATTCTAAAGATGAAATTATAGATATAGATGGATATGTTTTTTCAAGAGCAGAAAAAGATAGTATAATAATTAGAACAGATGCAAGTCAAAATGTAATTAACCTATACTATACAAAGAGAGCAGATTTAAAATATACAGTAAACTATCTAGAAAAAGATACAAATAATGTATTACAACCTGCTAAAACAGTAGA
>CAKOPZ010000023.1 GCA_934101145.1 uncultured Clostridia bacterium | reverse complement strand
ATTGATAAAATTGAACAACGAAGAAAGTAATCAAAAAAATAATACTGTATATTTAGATAAACAAAGCCCAATATATCAAGCATTACAGCTAACACCGATTAGTGAATTAGATTGCATAATTTAATAAAAAATATTTAAAAAAAAGTAGAAAAAATGTCAAAAATCATTGACAAAAATCATAAAAAACTCATATAATATTTGTATAAATTTTATCTTTTATACATACGAAGGAGAAATAAAAAAATGAATAAAAAATCAACATTAAGGAGTGTCGCAAACAATTACTTGACACATCCCAAGAAAGAAAAGGGAATAACATTAATAGCGCTAGTAGTTACTATAGTGGTACTAATAATACTTGCTTCAATTAGCATATTTGCAGTGTTTGGAGATAGTGGCATTGTAAAAAAGGCACAAGAGGCAAGAGAAAAAACAGAAGGATGGAATGAAGAGTGGTGTAAATCAGATGATACAACTAAAGTCTATTGGAACCAAACTTTATAGCAAGGAGAACATACTTGAAAGCGTTAATCAAAAATTTTAATAAAATATTTATAATAACAATAATATTATTAGTAACCTTTTTAATAGGCACGCCAATAAATGAAAGCAATGTATATCCTTTGTACATTGCTTTAAGTTTATATAATATAATTTTTTATGTAATTAAGATAATAAAAAAAGAAAAAATAGAGCTAAACGCCCTTGATATTGCTGTAATTGTACTTGCTTTTTCAGCAATAATTTCATTAATTTTTAAGACATATGTAAGTTTGAATGATACAATACATACTATTTTAAAATATTTTAGCATTTTAAGCATCTATCTAATTACTAGTGAAGAATGCAAAAAAGATCAAGGGTTTGGCAAAGTTTTAAAAAATACAATTATAATAAGCATTTTAATTTTGTGTGTATTTGGACTTGATGAAATCACTTTGAATTTGTTAGGAAAAGTAAAAAATTTTATAGGGTTCAGATATGTAATGTATGATGAGGTGAGAATTGGCTCGCTATTTGCGTATCCAAATGTGATGGCTGTTGTTGCTGGGGCAGGAATATTTCTGTGCCTGGAGGAAGTGATTACACAAAATAGTAAAAATTTAAAAGCTCTTTATATAGTAGCGATTGCAGTCATGGGAATAACGTTAATTCTTACATACAGCAGACTTGTTTATATAATGTTTTTTGCTATGCTTGCTTTTTATATAATTGTTTTGCTAGCAAAAAAAGGCAAGATAAATAAAAATTTATTTATAAGCATTGGGCTAGTGCTTTTGGGTGCTATTATATATGTTGCTATTGGGTTAAATGTTGGGAAACCAACAAAAATAACGGAAAATTATCAAAGGATATTTTATTCTATAAACTCTAATTTGGACTATGTATTTAAATTTGATGTGGTGGCTGAGGCAGAAAAGGATGATGATTTTGTAATAAGGATTACAGAAAAAGACGAATATTTTGATGATGTTAGTTCGACAGAGATTTCTTTTGGTACATATAAAGGAACAAAAGAAATTAAAGTTCACACATCAGATAGCACAGAGGTAATCTATTTAAATATAGAGGTAAAAAATAAAAAATCAAAGTTGAGTATTGAAAAATCAGAAGTTAATGGTGAAAATTTGATACTTTCATATAAGTTGTTACCAACGAAAGTGGTTCAAAAGGTTGAAGGAATTAGCCTAAAGAATAAGAGTGCATGGGAAAGATTTGTATTTGTAAAAGATGGATTAAAATTGATAAAGGATAACTGGTTGTTTGGACTCGGTGGACATGCCTGGAAACATAAGCAATATGATGTACAAGAATACAATTATTATACGGAGTCTATGCATTGCTTCTATTTACAGGTCGCAATGGAGAATGGACTGATTGGAACTTTAGCAGTTTTGGCGATAATTGTTGTATTTGTAAGAAAGTCAATTGAGCTATTGAAAAATAATCAAATTGAAGATTCTGGTCTTATAATGGCAATTTCACTTATATTAATACACAGTTTGCTAGATTTCGACATGGAATTTTATTATGTGCTATTACTAACATTTATTGTGTTTGCATGGTTATTTAGAAAAAGTAAGAGTATCAAGCTAAATGGGATGGCTTTATACATTGTCTTAATTGTTACATCATGCTGTAATATATATGTACCAATAGTTGAAATGGTATATAAAGAGAATACAAAGGTGATATTTGTGAGCTCAATTAAAACCGAATTTGATGTTTATAATGAGTATTACAAGAAACTGCCTTTCAGCAGAGAGATAGAGGAAAAAAGAATAAGATATATAAATAAAGAAGATAAAAAATTAACAAGAGATATCTTGAAAAAATTTGTCGAAAATGAGCCATACGTTTATGAAAATGTAAGTTTAGAAAATATAAAAAAATATATAAATGCAGAAAAAAGTGAGGAAACTTTAAACTTTGCAATTGAATATATAAAAAGTACACAGATGTATGAAAAATATAATCCAAATTTTCAAATAGAAAGATTAAAAAATTTAAAGTATATTATTGAAATGTTAAACGATGAAGAAGCTGAATGGTTTAAAAATCAATTAAAGTATGAAATTGATGCAAAAAGAGAGAGTATATTAGACTATAAAAAATGTAGGTATAAAGCTGAAAAGCAAGAAGTGTATAAAGAATATTTAGACAGAATGATAGTGTAAAGTAGCTTATGAAAAATTAGAATATAAAAATATTATCTAAAGTAAAAAAAGCACATAGAGGAGGGAGAAAAATGAAAATATCGGTACTAATGTCCGTGTACAATAAAGAAAAATGTGAATATCTTGATGTGGCACTTAAAAGCATTGTGAGTCAAACGTTAATGCCAGATGAAATAGTCATAGTAAAAGATGGAATATTAAATGAAGAACTTGAGAATATTTTGAAAAAGTATGAAAGTAACTATAAATCATTAATCAAAATATATGACATTAATGAACACGTGGGACTTGGAAAAGCCTTGGCGTATGGAGTTAAAAAGTGCAATTATGAGTACATTGCGAGAATGGATTCGGATGATTTCTATGTTCCAGATAGGTTAGAAAAACAAGTTGGATATTTGAACGGACATAGTGAACTTGATGTTTTAGGAGGATATATTGAGGAGTATGACGAAAATCTTGAAGTAAAATTGACTACAAAAAAAGTTCCACTTACAAATGAAGAGATAAAAAAAGCAATAAAATTCGAGTGTCCAATGAACCATGGAACGACAATAATAAAAAAAGCTAAATTGCTAGAAGTAGGCAATTATGATGAAACTATAATAGAAGACTATGATCTGTTGGCAAGAATGATATTGAAAAATGCTCAAATGGCGAACATGCCAGTTGTACTTTCAAAAAACAGAACTGGAATAAGAATGTACAAAAAACGTTCGAGCAAGAATTATATAAAAGGAATAAAAGAAATTGAAAACAAACTATATAAATATGGTTTAATAAATAGAATGGAGTGCATGGTAAATAAAATTGTAAGAATAACAATAGCAAAAGCTCCCATAAAATTAAAATTCAAAATATATTCTTTTATGAGGAAGATATCATAGCTTTGTACAAGTTTGTGTACAATTTGGTACAATTTGGGGCACACAAAAGAAATGAAAAACAAAGTTTTATGTGTTACAAAAGAAGGAGGAATTTAAAAAATGAATGGAAGAAACAAGAAAGAGAAAGGAATAACATTGATAGCATTAATTGTTACTATTGTAGTATTGATAATTTTAGCAACAATTAGCATGTTTGCAGTGTTTGGAGATAATGGAATAATAGTAAAGGCACAAGAAGCAAAAAGGATGCATGAGAAAGGAAAATCAACAGAAGAGAATAGGTTAGATGATTATACAAAATATATAGGAAATTATATGAAAAATGAAGAACATGGAAAGGATAATACCATAGACGAAAATGGTGAAGGCGATAAAGAAGATCCAGAGTGGAAGAAAATAACCGCATTAGAAAGAATGGAAAAATTAAAAAACTTGGATGCAAGATTAGAAGTTTTTAATAGTGATGTTGCAGGTACGACAAATGATATAAATAAGAAGACTGCAAAATATGAAAATAATAATTTGATATATAATAATGGAAAGTATGTTTACGATATAAGTGGAGAAAAATATACATCAATAGATGTAGCAAAATGTGAATGTGGAAAAGTAAGGGAAATATATGACAAAGCAAAAGAAATGGGACTTGTAAAAATATATGATGAGATGGAAGATGCAATAAAAGAATCTCAAAAGAATGATGGAAGTATGGAAAGTACTTTTTATCGGTACAACAGTAACAGCAACTGTAAAAGAACCAAGTTTAGTATTATTTGATTTTTCATGTCCTAATGATGAACAAAAACCTGGAGGAGTTATTCCATTACCGTTTTCAGTGAATTATGAGGTGAGTTTTAATTTAAAAGAATGGTTTAACACTCTCAAACCAGAGTTTAGCAAAGGGGAAGGACAAGGGGATTTTGAAAATATGCTTGCATGGGTAAATGACGATTACGCAAAAAATGGCTTTGTCATGATGCTGCCACGACCAACAATGTATCCAAATACACCAATTGCACAATTAGGACAAGTAACACATATGAAAATAGAAGTACTAAGCCAAACCAATTTTAGAAAAGCAATGAAAGCATTAAATTTAGATCTAAGTGCATATGAAGGAAAGTGCACTCATCCAACTAAGTAAATAAATATATAGAATAAGTAATATTCCGTAAGAAAAAAGTGTTGTAATTTGTAAAGAATATTGATAATACTAATAATGATGCAAATATTAGAATAATAAGGATTAAAAAGAATGTAAATAAATTAAATGCGCCTGATTGGTCATTTGACATAAAATATATGAGGACGAAATAGAAAGTGTTGACAAGTATAATCTCAAAGTAGTATAATATTTGCTATGAGATAAAGATAAAAACATAAACGAGACAAAGTAAAATAAAGGTTGTTGATAGAGAAAAATAGCCATGGCTGAAAGCTATTTAAATAAACATATTTGAAAAACTACCTCGTTGTTTCTGACAAAAACAGACGTAATGCTTGCGTTAAAAGCTATGTTATAAGTAAAAAAATAAGGGTGGAACCGAGCTTAATATAAGCGCCCCTCTAAGCTGAAGAAGTCTTTGGCTTAGAGGGGCGTGTTTTATTCCTAATATAATATAAGTTTTACTCTGAATATATAATATTAAATAATGGGAGGACGTTATGAAAATTATTTTAAAAGATGGCTCAAGTATTGAAGCCGAAAAAGGAATTAGTATTTTAGAACTTGCTAAAAAAATTAGTGAAGGACTTGCAAGAGTTGCAACAGCAGGAAGAGTTAATGGAGAGGTAAAAGATTTAAGATATAAAATTGAAGAAGATGGAGCAAATGTTGAAATATTAACATTTGAAAATGACTTAGATGGTAAAAAAGCATATTGGCATACAACATCACATATAATGGCACAAGCAATTAAAAGAATATTTGGAAATGATGTTAAACTTGCAATTGGTCCATCAATAGATGAGGGATTTTATTATGACTTTGATATTGAAAAAGCATTTTCTGATGAGGACAAAGCAAAAATAGAAGAAGAAATGAAGAAAATTATAAAAGAGGATTTACCAATTGAAAGATTTTCTTTGCCAAAAGTAGAAGCTTTAGAACTTATGAAAGATGAGCCTTACAAGGTAGAATTAATAAATGAACTTCCAGAAGGAGAAGAAATTTCATTTTATAAACAAGGTGAATTCACAGATTTATGTGCTGGTCCACATTTGATGAGTACAGGAAAGGTTAAAAGCATAAAACTTTTATCATCATCAGGTGCGTATTGGAGAGGAAGCGAAAAAAACAAAATGCTTCAGAGAATTTATGGCGTTTCATTCCCTAAAGCTAGTCAGTTAGAAGAACATATGGCTTTACTTCAAGAAGCAAAAGAAAGAGATCACAGAAAAATAGGAAAACAGCTTGACCTATTTATGACTCATGAACTTGTTGGTTCAGGTCTTCCAATGTATTTGCCTCATGGAGCAACAATAAGAAGATTACTTGAACAATACATTTTGAAAAAAGAAGTTAAACTTGGATATCAACATGTATATACTCCATCACTTGCAAATGTTGCACTATACAAAACAAGTGGACACTGGGATCACTACAAAGAGGATATGTTCCCTGTTATGAAAATGGATACAGAAGAAATGGTTTTAAGACCTATGAACTGCCCACATCATATGTTAATTTATAAAAATGCAATGCACTCATATAGAGATTTACCTATTAAAATTGGAGAGCTTGCGCATGATTTTAGATATGAAGCAAGTGGTAGTGTTTGTGGACTTGAAAGAGTTAGAGAAATGTGTCAAAATGATGCTCACATTTTTGTAACACCTGAGCAAATTAAATCTGTATTTGGAGAGGTTGTTAATTTAATTCTTTCTGTATACAAAGATTTTGGATTTAAAGATTATAAATTCAGATTATCTTTAAGAGATAAAGAAAATAAAGAAAAATACTTTGATGATGATGAAATGTGGGAGACAGCAGAGGGACAATTAAGAGAAATTTTAACAGAATTAAATCTTGACTTCTACGAAGCAAAGGGAGAAGCTGCATTTTATGGACCAAAACTTGATGTTCAAATAAAAACAGCAATTGGACATGATGTAACAATTTCTACTTGTCAACTTGACTTCTTATTACCACAAAGATTTGAACTTGAATATATTGGAGAAGATGGAAAGGCACACAGACCAATAGTTATCCATAGAGCAATTCTTGGAACTTTTGATAGATTTATTTCTTTCTTAATTGAAGAAACAAAAGGTGCATTCCCAACATGGCTTGCACCAGTGCAAGTAAAAATACTTCCTATTACAGATAGACAACATGAATATGCAAAAGAGCTAGCTCAAAAAATGATGGATGATGATATTCGTGTTGAAGTTGATGATAGAAATGAAAAAATTGGATACAAAATTCGTGAAGCTCAAATGCAAAAAATTCCATACATGCTTGTTATTGGAGATAAAGAAATTGAAAATGGTTCTGTTGGAGTACGTTCAAGAAAAGACGGAGATATAGGACAAATGAATCAAGATGAATTTATCGAAAAAGTTAAACATGAAGTTGAAACTTTTGCAAGAGATTAGAAAACGAAATTACTTTGTTGTATGTGAAAATTACTTTTGTAATTTTCACATAACAAAATATTATTAAAGCAAAGATTACGGTTACATACTATCTAAAAGTATGCAACCGTACATTTAAAATATATGCCATATGGAAGGAATGAGATTAAATGGCAAATAAAACTAAAGTGTATGCTTTTGTAGGACCATCAGGTACAGGCAAAAGCTATCGCGCACAAATGGTTGCTGGTGAAAATGACATACATTATATTATAGATGATGGTTTGCTTGTACGTGATAATGATGTTATTGCAGGAGTTAGCGCAAAAAAAGCACCAACAAAAATAGAAACTGTAAAAAGAGCAATTTTTATTGATGAAAAAGAAAGAAATGAAATGAGAGAGGCCCTAAAAAAGTTTAAGCCTGAATCAATTTTAATCTTAGGAACGTCTGATGATATGGTAGAAAAAATTGCTACAAATTTAGGATTAGAAGTTCCAGAAAAAACAATATACATACATCAAGTTGCGACAGAAACAGAGATGGAAACAGCTAAAAGAATTCGTACAACAGAAGGAAAACATGTTATTCCTGTTCCAACATTTGAGATAAAAAGAGATTTTTCTGGATATATTTTAGATCCACTTCAAATTTTTAAGTTTAACTCTAAAACAAATGAACCATACATAGCCGAAAAATCAATAATTAGGCCAACTTTTAGCTATATGGGCAATTTTACAATTTCGGATACTGTTTTTAGGCAAATTGCTGAATATGTTGCCAAAAAAACAGAAGGAATAAAAAGACTTTCAAGAATAAGAGTAGAGAGTAGAATAAGTGGAATGATTATTTATATGGAAGTATATGTGGTTTATGGATACAATATTGTAAATGTTTTAAGGGAATTTAAACAAAAAACAAAAAAAGAAATTGAAAGATTAACAACAATGAATATACAAGAAGTGTCAGTTATGGCAAAAGGTGTATATATGCCAGAAAGTGAGGAAAAATAGATGTCATTTGTAGTTGCAATAGATGGACCTGCAGGAACTGGAAAAGGAACTGTTACAGCAAAACTTGCTAAAAAATTAAATTTAGTAAATATTGATACAGGTGCTACATACAGATGTGTAACACTTGCTATGCAAAGTAAAAATGTAAAACTTGAAGATTTAGATGCAATAAAAGAATTATTAGAAAATATAAAAATAGAACTAAAACAAGAAAAAGGAAAACAGAAAGTTTTTCTTGATGGAGAAGATGTAACTGAAAAAATAAGAAGCAAAGAAGTTACAAAAATGGTATCACAAGTATCAAGTATAAAAGAGGTAAGGCTTGCAATGTCTGGCCTTCAAAGAAAAATGGCAGAAGGCAGAGAAGTTATAATGGAAGGAAGAGACATTGGAACATATGTATTTCCTCTTGCTGATGTTAAAATTTATTTAGATGCTGATGTGGAAGAAAGAGCTAAAAGAAGATATAAACAAAATCAAGAAAAAGGAATAGATATGAGCTATGACGAGATTTTGGAAAATATCAAAAAAAGAGATGAAAATGACAAAAACAAAGAAATTGGTGCTCTTAAAGTTGCAACAGATGCAGTTGTAATTGATACTACAAATATGACAATTAAAGAGGTTGTTTCAAAAATAGAAAAAGTTATAAAAGCAAAGAAGAAAAGCCAAAGAAAGCTTGAAAAAATATATTCTATTAGACCTGAAACACCATGGAAAAAGTTTGTAAGAACATGTACGAAAGTCTTTTTAGCAGGGCTTTATCATATTGCATTTAGAGTAAAGGTTACAGGGAAAATTCCTGATGAAGGTGCATATATTGTTTGTGCAAATCACATAAATTATCTTGATGCTGCTGCAATTGTATTACTTAATAAAAGAATGGTTAATTTTGTTGGAAAAGAAGATTTATTTAGATTTAGAATATTAAATTGGCTTGCACATGTTTTTGATATTATTCCTATAAAAAGAAATATGCAAGACATGGAAGCAATGAAAAGATGTCTTAAAGTAGTAAAATCTGGTGGTGTACTTGGAATTTTTCCAGAGGGAACACGAAAAGGAATGGCTAAAAATATGAAAGCAAAAAATGGTGCTGCATATATGGCAATAAAAACTGGAGTGCCTGTTATTCCGGTTGGAATTTATGGTAGCTTTAAGCCATTTTCTAAAGTGTATGTAAATTATGGAGAGCCTATTGATTTAAGTAGTTACAAAGGTAAAGATAAAGAGCTACAAGATGAAGCTACAAAATTGATTATGGATCAAATAGTTATGTTGACAAAGAAGGAAAGTTAGAGTATAATATGGAATTAGATTTTTATGAGAAAAAAGAGAAGGGGTAATATAAATGAATAACAAAAATATTAGAAACGTAGCAATTATAGCACACGTTGATCACGGAAAAACAACACTTGTAGATGCTTTATTAAAACAAAGCCATGTTTTTAGAGATAATGAGCAAGTTGATGAAAGAGTAATGGATTCAAATGATCTTGAAAAAGAAAGAGGTATCACAATTCTTTCTAAAAATACATCTGTTATGTACAATGATGTAAAAATAAATATTGTTGATACACCAGGACATGCTGACTTTGGTGGAGAAGTAGAACGTGTTTTAAAAATGGTTGATGGTGTTTTACTTTTAGTTGATGCTTTTGAAGGACCAATGCCACAAACAAGAGAGGTTTTGAAAAAATCTTTATCACTTAATTTAAAACCAATTGTAATTATAAATAAAATTGATAGACCTGGTGCAAATCCGCTTAAAGTTGTTGACCAAGTTCTAGAGCTATTTATTGAATTAAATGCAAATGACGAACAACTTGATTTCCCTGTAATTTATGCATCTGCTAAAAATGGAATTGCTAAAATGCATTTGGAAGATGAATCTGATAATGTAAATTGCATTTTTGATACAATTATAAAAAATATTGAACCACCTGCATGTGACATGGATGGAGATACACAAATGCTTGTATCTAATATTGATTATGATGAATATCTTGGTAGACTTGCTGTTGGTAGAGTGGAAAGAGGAACAATTAAAGCAGGAAGCACAGTAGCAGTTTGCAAAAAAGATAAAACAGAGCAAGGAAAAATTGCAAAATTATTCACATATATGGGATTAAAAAGAGTTGAAGTTGAAGAAGCAAAAGCTGGAGATATTGTTTGTCTATCAGGTATTTCTGATATTAACATTGGAGATACAATTTGTGATGTAAACAATCCAGAAAAAATACCTTTTGTGGATATTGACGAGCCAACAGTATCTATGACATTTAGTGTAAACAATGGACCTTTTGCAGGTAAAGAAGGACAATTTGTTACATCAAGACATATTCGTGATAGGTTATTTAGAGAGCTTGAAAGAAATGTAAGTTTAAGAGTAAAAGAAACAGATTCTGCAGATAGTTTTGAAGTTTGCGGACGTGGAGAACTTCATTTATCAGTTCTTATTGAAACAATGAGAAGAGAAGGATTTGAGCTTTTAGTTTCTCGTCCAAAAGTTATCTTTAAAGAGATTGATGGAGTAAAATGTGAGCCAATCGAAAGATTAGTTGTAAATGTTCCTGATGATTCTATAGGAAATGTTATCGAAAAATTAGGTAGAAGAAAAGCTGAAATGATTAACATGGAACCAGCTGAAGCAGGTCATACTAAAGTTGAGTTTAAAATTCCAGCAAGAGGATTAATTGGATATAGAACAGAATTCTTAACAGATACAAAAGGTGAAGGAACGATGAACAGTATCTTTGATTGCTATGAACCATTTAAGGGAGAAGTTCAATCAAGAACAAGAGGAGTTTTAGTTGCATTTGAACAAGGTACATCTGTAACATATGGTTTATATAATGCACAAGAAAGAGGAGAATTATTCATTGGTGCTGGTGTAGAAGTTTACGAAGGTATGATTGTTGGTATGAATTCAAGAAATGAAGATATTTCTATAAATGTATGTAAAGAAAAACATTTAACAAATACAAGAGCTTCTGGTTCTGATGACGCACTTCGTTTAGTACCACCAATTCAATTATCACTTGAAAAAGCAATTGAATTTATACAAGATGATGAACTTGTAGAAGTTACACCAAAAAATATTCGTTTAAGAAAGAAAATATTAGATAGCAAAACACGTGAAAGAGAAGCAAGACGTGCACAATCATAATTAAATTTTTAAGGCCACGATTGTATTCGTGGCTTTATCTTTGAAACAATTAGGAAAGGAATAATCATACCAATTGATGGAATTGATTGAGTAATAAGTATGAACGAGATAGAATTAGGAAAAATAAAGCAAAAAGCATTAGAAGATAAAATTCCAATTATTATGGATGACACATTAGAGGTAATTGATAAGATTTTAAGTAAAGACAAGCCAGAAAAAATACTTGAAATTGGTACAGCTGTTGGATATTCTGTGATATGTTTTTCTAAATATTTAAAAGAAAACGGAAGAATTGATACAATTGAAAGAGAAGAGGACAGAGTTATTCAGGCCAATGAAAATATAAAAAGAGCTGAAGTGGAAGAAAAAATAAACATTTTATTTGGAGATGCTGTTGAAATACTTCCAACATTAAATGATAAGTATGATGTTATATTTATTGATGCTGCAAAAGGAAAGTACCCATTTTTCTTAAAAGAAGCATTGAGAATGCTTGCTGATAATGGCATAATACTTGCAGATAATGTTTTATATAAAGGATATGTAATGAGTGATTACAATAAACATAAACAACGTACAGCTGTAAGAAATTTAAGAGAGTTTTTAAAAGAACTTGATGACAACGAAGAACTTGAAGTTGAAGTGCTAGAAGTAGGAGATGGACTTGCTATTGCAAGAAAAAAATAAGAACAACAAAACAAATAAAAGGAACTTAGAATTAAACTAAGTTCCTTTTTATGAGGATAAATTCATTTCGGTGATTAGAGTGATTAGTCAGAGATATGATGCTTTTTGAAAAGCTTCATAATGGTGGAGTCAGTTACACTAGGGAAAGTATAGCCGTTCTCAATTCCGTCAGAAATCAGCTCTTCAACAAGCTTGTAATCTCGACTTTCTACAGCCCGGTTAAAGGCAGCTACCCAATCGTGCCGATCTTTTTCATCTTCCCAGCATGCCATCCGCATACCATAAGTTTGCCTGTATGACATAAAAGATACCTCCTCATATAAAATATATGTTATAAAAATAACATACATGTATTATAACATATATATTCTTTCAAGTCTAGAACAATTTACATAAAACTTAAATGCCTTAAAACTGATAAAACAACATCACTAAGAAGTATTACTGCAAATAAATTAAGTGTATATAATTGTATATTATAAGGTATTTTTGAAATTAATGTATTTATCTTTCTTTTGAAAAATGGATATAAATGATTAACAAATAATATTGCAGCAATTCCCCAAACAAATGAATAAAATATACTTATTCGTCCGTTTAGATTAAAAAATTCATTTGTATAATCCCACCATTTTTGTGCGAATAGTGCATCTAAAAAATAGCTTACAAAATATTCAAATATAGAAAAAATAATAGCACTGTAGAAAAATAATTTTAAACTTTTTCCTCTATATTTAGTAAAATGCAAAATTAAGATTAATGCTCCAAATCCATATATTGGACAAATTGGCCCATATAAAAATCCACGCTTGGTAAAATGTCCAAGTTCGTATAAACTATAAAATGTTTCTAACAGCCAACCTAAAAATGCAAATATTAAAAAATACATAAAATATATGTAAAATTTTGGAAGGCGTTTTCTTGTAGATTTATTTTCTGAAATTTCCATACGACATTCTCCTTGTGTAGATATATTATCAAATTTATTGCAAATGTGCAAGTGTTGTGATAATATAAATTGCAATAAAGAAAATATGAAGAATGGATGAAACATATGAAAAATGTAGTAAAGAAAATCACAAAAAATAAGTGGAGCATATACATTGCAATTTTTGTAGTTGGAATATTAATTGCAATTCCGATGCTAAACATACAAATACTTGATACGCATGATGGAAAAATGCACATATTGAGAATAATTGGCCTAAAAAATAGTATGGAAAAATCTACATTTCCTTTTTTAATTCAACCTTATTATTGTAGAGATTTTGGATATAGCATGTGTTCTTTATATCCGCAACTTGTGGCATATATTCCGTATTTATTTGCAATGATTGTTAATTCTTTTAGTTTAGGCTTGAAAATATATGCAATTCTCACAATACCACTTTCGGGAATTTTTATGTATAATTTTGTAAAAGAAGTTACTAGCAGAAAAGATATTTCATTTTTATCTGCTATTATATATATGACAATTTGGTATAGATTTGAAGATATATTTGTAAGGTTTGCAATTGGAGAATTTACTGCTTTTGTTTTTCTTCCAATTGTGTTTGAAGGGTTATATAGCCTTGTAAATGGAGATAGAAAGAAACATTTTTATATAGCAATTGGAGGGACTGGATTATTACTTTCACATACAATTACAACAGTATATACAATGGTTTTTTGTATTATTTATCTATTATTGAACTTTAGAAAAGTATGGAATAAAGAAACGGTAAAAACATGTATAATTAATGGTGTGTTTATTTTACTAATGTCTAGTATGTTTGTAATTCCACTTATTGAATATAAATCACAGGCTCAATATGCAATTTTTATGCCAAATGTAATAAGTACAAATGGAGAATATGCACAAAGCATGGCAATTGATATAAGGCAGTTGTTTAGCGATAATATTTATGAAAGCACACTTTCATATAATGTTGGAGTTGTAGCGGTATTTATGTTTGCAATTACAGTGCTTGCATGGAGAAAAATAAAGAAAGAATATAAAGATTTGTATATAACATTTTTTATATTTGCTTGTATATGTATAGACATGTGTACAAAATTTTTTCCATGGAAAATAATGCCACAATTTTTATGTAATATTCAATATCCATGGCGAATGATTGGATTTGTAATGTTCTTCTTAACCCCGATATTTGCTATTAATATATGTACATTATTAGATAAAATAAAAAATGAGAAAGTAAAGTATTGTATATATGTGATATGTGTAACTATAATAATAGCTACAGCGTGCGTAAAAACAGCAAGCTATAAATACGAGGATAGCCAGCTTGATGAAAAATATGTACAAAGCATAGAAGACAATCCACAAATATCTCATTTTTCGCTTAATAGAGATTACATGCCATATAAAGCAATAAAAAAGCAATATACTTATGTTGATACAAGACTAGATACAATATATGTACTAAAAGGAAATACTGTAATTGAAAACATGAACAAAGATGGATTAAGTATGCAGGCTAAAATAAATAATGCTAAGGAAGGAGACATACTTGAACTTCCATATTTTTATTATCCAGGATACGAAATAGAATTGAAAGCAGGAGAAAACGAAATAAAAATAAATGAAAAAGAGTCAGAAAATGGGTTTGTGCAAATTACAATTCCAAGGGATATAGATTATGGAGAAATATATTTTAAGTACACAGGTACAATAATAGAAAAAATGGCATATATGATTTCTGCAATTTCCTCAGTTATATTTATTGTATATGTTAATAAGGAAAAACATAACGCACAAAAAGAATAGGAGCATAATGCTCCTTGATTTTTATGTTAAACTGGTGTAAAATAGTATAGCAAGTAAAAATTGAAAGGAATGTAATAAAATATGAAAAAACCAGAACTTTTAGCACCAGCAGGTTCTTTTGAAAAGGCAAAAACAGCATTTTTATATGGAGCAGATGCAGTATATTGTGGAACAGGTTCATTGTCACTAAGAAGTAGAGCAGAGGTAGATGATGATGATTTAGCAAAAACTATAAAATATGCTCATAGCATTGGGAAAAAAGTATATGCTGCAATAAATATATATGCGTGGGATGAATATTATGAAGAAATAAAAAAACAAGCACAAATGCTTAATGATTTAAAAGTTGACGCAATCATTGCATCAGATGGTGGTGTAATAGAAGTATTAAAAGAATATGCACCAGATGTAGAAATTCATGTGAGCACACAGGCAAATACAGTAAGTTTGCATGCTGCAAATTTTTGGTATAAAAATGGAGCAAAAAGAGTAATACTTGGAAGAGAAATGAACAAAGAACAGATAAGAAATATAATGGAGAATAAACCTAAAGACTTAGAAGTTGAGATGTTTATTCATGGAGCTATTTGTTTTGGATATTCTGGAAGATGCTTTTTGAGTGATTTCTTGGCTTCAAGAAGTGCAAACTTAGGCGATTGTGCACAAAGTTGCAGATGGGCATATAATGTTTATGTAGAAGAGCATAATAAACCTGGAAACTTAATGCCTGTTGAAACAGACGAGCATGGCACATACATATTTTCTTCTAAAGATATGTGCTTAGTTGAAAATTTACCAGAAATAATTCAAATGGGAATTGATAGCTTAAAAATAGAGGGAAGATTAAAAACAGAGTATTATTTAGCAAGCGTGGTAAATGCTTATAGAACAGCAATTGATGATTGCATGAATGATATTAAGAATTTTGATGCTTCAAAATATATGAAAGAGCTTGAAAAAACAAAAACAAGAGGTCTTACAAAATTCTATTTTGAAAGTAGAGATAACAAAGATTTTCAAGAATATGAAGGAAAACAATATAATCCTGATTATGAGTTTGGTGGTAAAGTACTTGAATACAATGAAGATAAATCTGTAATCGAAATAAAAAATAAGCTAATGGTTGGAGATACTATGCAAATTTTAATACCAAATGAAATCGAACCATATGAATTTACAATAGATAAATTATGGGATCCAGAAACAGAAGAAGAGGTAGACCATGTTAATCCAGGCAGGGCTGGACAAACAACTAAAATGCATCTACCTATCAAATGTGATTATGGCTGGATTATAAGGAGAAAGAAAACAAATTAGCAATGTAGCTACATACTAAAAATAAAAGTATGGAAGTAATACCAGCAATATCAAAGCTTATTGGTTCATACAAGACAAGTATTGAGCCAAGAGTAAAACCAATAATTGAATAAAATGTTTGGATATAAAACTCATCAAATAAAAATTTGATGAGTTTTAAAAATATTATTCCACCAATACATATACCAATACCAAGAGGTATAAGGAATAATATGTTTAAACTACTTACTGCTTCTAAGTATTTTGCATAAACTCCAAAACACATCAAAATTAGTGTACTACTAATACCAGGCACAACAATGCCAATAGACATAAAGAACCCACAGACAGCAATAAATAGATATGTTTTTAAAGAATTTGCGTAAATATTTGTCCTTGAGAAATTATCAAGCAGACTGTTTACTGTAATTCCAAAATTAGAACCTAAAGAAAAATTATTTTTTTCTAAGATTACCATAATTGTTCCAATTAGAAAGGCAATTATAGTGTATAAAATGTATTTTTTCTTGAAAACTCGGCTTTTATGTGCATCTTTAATCATAAGTGGAATACTGCCTAAAATTAAGCCTATAAATGAATATTTTGTTTGCATAGGATATGATGTGTATAAAAATTTTAAAAGATTGCCAAAAAGAACTATACCTATAAATGCTCCAATTCCAAAAGGAAGAAGGTATAGAAAGTTTTTTTTGAAGTCTTTAAAAAGATTTAAAACACTGTTTACGAGTTTATCGTATATACCTAAAATAACACAAAAAACGCCACTGCTAATTCCCGGAAGTATTGCTCCTGCTCCAATACATATTCCTTTAAAAAAATCTTTAATAAAACTTAAACTTTTCATACATTAAATATATTCAGAGTTGAAATTAATATTCGTCTTTAATTTCTTGAGATAGTTTATGAATTGCTTTTGTTTCAATTCTTGAAACATATGAACGTGAAATTCCCATCATTTCTGCAATTTGATTTTGAGTTTTGGGCTTTTTTCCATCTAATCCAAAACGTAATTCTAAAATTGTTTTTTCACGAAGTTTTAAGACTTCTTTCATCTTTTTATACATTGCTTTTATTTTAAATTTTGTATCTATTTCATCTTCTATGTTTTTTTCATTGTTTTCAAGAACTTCCTGAAGAGTAACTGTGTTGTCGTCTTTATCTTTTCCAATAGGATCATCTAAATATACTTCTGCTCCAAGTTTTTTTATACTTCTAAGGTGCATCAAGATTTCGTTATCTATACATCTTGCCACATATGTAGCAAGTCGAACTCCTTTTGTGGGTTCAAAACTATTAATTCCTTTTATTAATCCAATTGTTCCAATGGAAATTAAATCGTCTTGTTCAACATTTGTCGTTGTATATTTTTTACAAATATGTGCAACTAGTCTAAGATTTCTCTCTATTAAAATATTTTTGGCTTCTTCATCTCCTTGTGCCATGAGATCTAAATATTTTCGTTCTTCTTCTGATGATAATGGCTCGGGAAATAATTGATTGTTTGATATATATCCAACAAGAAAAATAGCTGATTTTAGAAAACTTATAAATCCTATAATTCCGGCTGAACTAAAAAGTGCTGTAAACATAAATGCACCTCCAAGTGTTTTTTTTCTTAAATTATATGAGCAATATTTTTTATTGTGCATGACCGAAAAAATTCTTGCTACAAAATAAGTGAAAAAGCCTTGATTTATACTTTGACAAATGATACAATATTTGAGTAAAAAAATATATAATTATATATTTTTTAAAACATTTTATATATGGTGATTAATATGCCAATTATTACAAAAAAGGGATTACCCGCAAATGATATTTTAAGAGAGGAAAAAATACAAATTTTAGAAGAACTTGCTGATGGATGTAGCGGGTCAGAGAAAGTATTACAGATAGCAATACTTAATTTAATGCCATTAAAGGAAGACACAGAATTGCAGCTTTTACGAAAATTATCAAAAGCGCAAAAGAATATAAAAATAACATTTTTCAATGTTATTTCTTATATTGGAAAGAATACAAATCCAGAACATATGGAAAAGTATTATTCAACATTTGAAGAACTAAAGGACAAGTATTTTGATGGACTTATTATAACAGGAGCACCAGTCGAACAAATGGATTTTGAAGCTGTTGCGTATTGGGGAGAACTTACCAGAATTATAGATTGGTCAAAAACAAATGTGAAATCTACTATTTATATTTGTTGGGGAGCTCAAGCTGGACTTTATTATAATTATGGAATAAATAAAGAACTTATGGATGATAAGAAGTTTGGAGTTTTTTCACATCATATACTAGACAAATCTTCAAAATTGCTTTATGGATTTGAAGATGGGTTTGTAGCCCCACATTCAAGACATACAACAGTACGAAGAGAAAATATAGAGAAACACAGTGAACTTACAATTGTTTCAGAATCTGATGAGGCAGGAGTATTTATTGTAGAGAATAAGGATAAAAATGAAATTTATGTTACAGGTCATGTAGAATATGACCAATATACACTAGATAAAGAATATAGAAGAGATTTATCAAAAGGGCTTAAAATTGAAATGCCAAAAAATTATTATAAAGATGATGATTATAATAATGAACCAAATTTTAGTTGGAAGGAAAATGGTGACAAATTATATTCAAATTGGGTAAATTTTTACCTTACAAAAAATTAGATAAAAACAATTTTGGCTATTGCTATTTTGTTTATTGTATTATAGAATAATTAAAGTTAAATAAAAGTAGGAGGGTTTTAACTATATGAAGAAGAAAATTATTGCAATATTTATGATAATTATGTGCATGTTTGGAAGTATAGCAATTTATGCATCAAGTACTACTCCAAGAACTAATACAAAAGCAGAGCTAACAACAGATTCAACAGTAAACCTAGTTAAAATTAAAGATAAAGAATTAAAGACACTTGAAGATTACAAAGAGTCTTATGGAAATGATACATACGGAATAGCAGCCTATGCTTTAAATATAATAAGAATTTATAGTATTCCTTTTGGATTTGTTGGTATTGCTATAAGTGGTATTTACAGATATGTTATAGGAATAAGAAAATTAGATGTTAGAGATAAAGGTTTTGGAGCAATGATTGGTATTATTACTGTTATGGTAATTTGCCAAGTGCTACCATTAATTTTTGCCATAGTAGTAAAAGGCTGGAGGGGTTAAACAAATGAAGGTATTATTTGCAGTTAGTAATGAAAATATTTCTGATTCAATTATAAAGAAATATCAACAACAATACAAAGAGATTATATCAGGTAAAAATGTTTATTATTTTAATGCAATTGTAAAGGAATTACAAAAAGATAAATCTTATGACAGAATAGTTATAAGTGAAGATTTAGAGCCTTTTGCAAATAACAATTATGAAGTAATAGATAAGTTTATATTTGAAAAATTGGATAGTATTAGTGATGAGGCTACTTCAAATAATGGACAAGACATTCCGATTGTTTTAATATGTGCTGATAGAAGAGAAAAATCAGATCCATTGCTTAGTAAAATATTTGGAATTGGTATTTATAGTGCACTTTTAGGACAAGATAGAAGTGTAAGTAATGTATGTGAATTGATTAATAAACCTCGTAGTAAAAAAGATGCTAAAATTTATTATCGCGTAGATTCAGAAAATTCTGGATATGTTTCAGAGGGTGAAGGCGATGTAAGTGAAATTGAGATTCAAAACATATTAAATCATTATAAAAAAATAGGAAAAAATGAAGAACAATATGTTACAAGTTTTGATAATATTGCGGCACAATATACAGATGCACAGCTTAGAGTTATTTGTAGATTTTTACCAATAGGAGTTAAAGCTGTACTTGAACAATATTCACCAAAGTATCAAGAACTTATTACATTTGGAACTGTTACACCTAGCACAGCACAAAAAGAATTTAAAACTAAAAAAGAAAAGTACGTTCCAAATAGTGATTATCAAATGCAAAAAGCTATATCTAGAGCAAACACTCAAGTAAACAGTGGTAGTCAATTAGATGTAATAGAAAAGAATATTGGAAAATCAAATTTGACAAAACCAGTTGTAATTCCATCTTCAAGAAGTATTACAAACGTTAAAAAGGTTGATGTACCAGCACCTGTTAAGCCACAAGTGGAAGTTACAGATATGGATAAGGCTTTTGCAGATGTTATATCTAATTTGCAAAGCACAGTGGAAAGTCAAAATGAAGAAGTTCCAAAAAAGAGAAGAGGAAGGCCTAAAAAAGTACAACCAGAAGAAGAGATGCCAACTGTAAAAGAGGTAAAAGCAGAAAATGAGGCTCCAAAGAAAAGAAGAGGAAGACCTAGAAAAGTACAACCAGAGGAGATAGAAAGTGTTCTTCCAGGATTTGATGATATAGAAGAGACTCCTGCTCCTAAAGCAAGTGAAGAAGTTAATTTGTTTGGATTAGGCCAAGATGAACCACAAGAACAAACAGGAGGCATTATATTACCTGGTTTTGATGAAGCAGATGATAGAAGCGAGCCACAGTATACAAATCATAATGAACCGATAACACCAGTTCAAAGAATAGAAAAAAATAGTATTTCTACTTCAAATGGATATGATAGTTATGATTATAGACAACAAAACAATACTTCATCAAAAGAGATAGAAGATACAAAACAGTATTATGATGCTGATTTAGATAGTTTACTAACAAGAGATAAGAAAATAGTTGCTTTTGTTGGAACTTCTAAAAATGGAACATCTTTCCTTGTAAATAATCTTGCAGAAGTAATGGCTAAAAAAGGAATTAATACTGCAATTTTAGATTTAACAAAAAATAAAAATGCATATTATATTTATACAGAGAATGAAGAAAGCTTAAGGAAAAAAGCATATTCATGTATTAAAAATTTAAGAGAAGGAATAGCTGATGGAATTCAAGTTAATAAAAATTTAACAGTATACACAACTCTTCCAGACGAGGATTATGATTTTGATGATTATCAAAATATTCTTGCAACACTTGCAAAAAATTATTCTCTTGTATTGATGGATTGCGATTTTGAAACTAATTTTGGATACTTTAACAATGCACAAGAAATCTATTTAGTACAAAGTTTTGATATATTAACAATTCAGCCTTTAACAGCTTTTTTAAGGGATTTAAAAACAAAAAATATATTAAACCCAGAAAAATTGAGGATTGTGTTAAACAAGGTATTAAGAGTTAGAAGCTTAACTGAGAGAACAATTATAGGTGGTATGGCGTTTTACAATGATCCAGCAATGTCATTTATGACAGAATTATTTAATAAAGATTCTATTAAATATTGTACAATACCATTTGAGGAGCAGACATATTCAAGATATCTTGAAGGATTAATTAATTGCCAAATAACAACAAATGGATATTCTAAAAATTTTATGATGAGTTTAGATAAATTATCAAATATGGTATATCCTTTAATATCAAATGGAAGTGTATATCAAGAAAAAAGAAATTCATACGGCACAAATGGATTTTCAAATAATATAAATGCAACATTAAATAAAATGAAAAATAATTATTAAACACTAATCAATTGGAATAGGGGTGATACATTTTGACACTAGCAATTATTGTTATACTTGTTATTATAATAATTTTACTAACTGTATATAATATGGCCGTTAACAAGAAAATAGAGAGCTTTAAAAACTTAAATCAAAAAATAACGGGATTAAATATCTTGCAAGATTTTATGAATACACTTAGTGAGTATACCAGTGTAGATGAAAAGATAAACAAAATAAACGATATATTAATTGAACGATATAATATAAAATATTCTACTATTGTTGTATATGATGGTGTTCAATATGTAGTTAAGGCTTCAAATGTAGATCAAAAACATTGGGATACATTAAGCAATCTACATAATGAGGAGATATTTAAGGATAGTATACAAACTGCAACTCCAAAATATATTACCGTAGAAAATGAAAGTGAAAGATTGCCTTATCAAAAGATGGAGTTTGGTAGAGCAAAATCAGCAATGTTCTTTCCACTTTTTATTGATAATGTTTATATAGGTTATTGGATAATAGAAGGCAATACACCACATGAGTTTGATAACATAGATACAACTGTGTTAGAGGTTGTTAAAAATAATATTGTTGGGGTACTTCAAACAGTTTCAAATCAAAAAATTATAGAAAACATTGTTAGAGATGATGAGTATAGCAAATTAAAAAGTGCTGAATATTTATACGGCGAAGGAAGAAAGGTTATTGATAAATATACTACATCTACTGTATGTATGTTTAAGATAATTAACCTAGAACAGATAAATGAAGATATTAGCCGTAAAACAGGTGATACAATTATAACAAAAGTCTGTGATGCTATAAAAAAGGAACTTTCAGAGGAATATATATTTGTAAGATATATGGGACCAAAATTTGCTATTGTATTTTCTGGAATCGAAACTAATGGTGTTGGTAACTTTTTAGAAGAAATGAAAAAGAAAGTTGAAGCAATTGAAATAGAACCTGTAGATGTTGAATTTGAAGGAAATGAACAAGTTGTTGCATCTCCAAAAATAAATATCGTAGTTACTACATATTACAAAGGAACAGCCTTAGAAGGCGTAATGAAAAAAATGGAGGAATATTTAGACAAAGCAGAAAGACATGAAAGCTTAATTAATTATTTATAAGGAGGTAGCTAATGTCAAAATTTGATGAAACAGTAAGCTTTAAAGTTGAAAGAGATAAAAATATTAAAGCAAAAGAAATATTAAAAGAGGTTTATCAAGCTCTAGAGGAAAAAGGATATAATCCAATTAACCAAATTGTTGGATATATTTTATCAGGAGATCCAACATATATAACAAGTCATAATAACGCTAGAAATTTAATAAGACAGGTTGAACGTGATGAGTTACTTGAAAAAATGGTTAAAAATTATATAGGAATTGATGAATAGTATGAGAAAAATTGGTTTAGATTATGGTGATAGTAGAATTGGTGTTGCAATTACGGATCCACTAGGAATTACTGTTCAAGGATTGGAGACTATTCATCACAATGGAAATGACAAAATTGCACTTAAAAGATTAGAAGAGATATTTAATGAGTATGAAATAGATACAATTGTAATTGGGATGCCATTAAATATGAATGGAAGTAAAGCAGAGAGAGTTGATATAACAAATAAGTTTATTCATAAATTAAAATGCAAATTTTCAAAAATTCCAATAGAACAAGTTGATGAAAGGCTTACAACGGTTGCAGCACATAAAACTATGAATTACTTAAATATAAATAAAACAAATAAACGAAATATTGTAGATACAATTTCGGCTGTATATATTTTAGAAACATATATGAATAGGCTTAAGAATGAAAATTAGTATATATTAAATGAAAATGTAAACAATATATATAAAGTTATTAATATTGTAGAAATACAAATAAATATAAATTTGAAAGGAGAAATAAAATGAGTGATGATGTAAATAACATCCCAGAAAATATGCAAGATGGAGAAGAATTAGATAATATTGTTGTATTAAATGATGAAGATGGAAATGAGGTTGAATTTGAATTTTTAGATTTAATCGAATATGATGGAGAAGAATACGTTGTTCTACTTCCAAATGATGATGAGGATGAAGATGCAGGAGAAGTTTTAATACTAAAATTAGAAGACACAGATTCAGAAGACGAAGAGTCATATGTAAGTGTTGAAGATGAAGAAATACTAAATAATGTTTTTGAAATTTTCAAAGAAAAATTTAAAGATGAATTCAATTTCATAGATTAATTTAATTTAAAGATAGAGTATATATAAAAATATGCTCTATTTTTTTGTCAAATAGAGTCATTTTTGCTTTAATTGTATTGCAAAATAAAAAAAGTATGGTAAAATAATAATGTGAAAAATTGAGAGGGAGGAGAACAAATGAAGAATTTTTCTAGTTGGCTTATTGCAATTTTTGCATTTATGTATTGGGGACTAAGGTTAGTTGGAACTGTAATGTCATCTCTTGGAAATGATTTTATGTTTGTTCCATCAGACTTAACGATGGAAGTAACAATTCTTTTTGTATCATTTATTTGCATATGCTTTATTATAAAAAGAAGATTATGGGCTACTTTGATTTACTTAGCAGGTCAATACATATATTTTGCACCAAGCTTTATTTCTCATTTTATGCAGATAACAGAGGGAACACTAGATATAACAATGTATATGACTGTACTTTTTGAATTTATAGGGCTTATAATACCACTTGCAGCATTATTTGATGTATTACTTGATAAGAACAGAAAAGCTCATCCAACAGATAAAAAGACAGACTGGTTTTACAAAAATAAAGATTTTGATAGAAAATTAGACGATAGGGCAGATAAAAACAATTATAGAACATTATAATAGAATAATATATAATAAAATAAGAAACAAAAGGTAGGACTACAAATATGAAAATTTTGATATTAGGTGTAGTCGCAAGCGGAAAAACAACTTTAGCTAAAAGAATGTCTGTGGAGAATAATATTAATTATTATGAAATTGATTCCATAATAAAAGATTATAAAAATGGACTAAGAAGGACTGATGAGGAACAGCAGGAAGAAATAGAAAGAATAAATAGTCAACCTAGTTGGATAATAGCGGGAAATTTAAGTGACAATATGTACAATTTATTAAAACTTGCTGATATTATTATTTACTTAGATACGCCATTGCATGTTAGAAAAAGAAGGTTGTTTTATAGATTTATCAAGCAGAAGTTAAAAATAGAAGAATGCGATTATAAACCAAACATAAAAACATTAAGAGAAGAATACAAAGAAACTGATGAAGCTGAAAGATATAAGGACAAACTAAAAAATGAACTTCTAAGGTATGATCAAAAAGTATTTGTGTTAAGAGATGCAGATCAGATGATTTAAAATATAGATAAAGTACAACAAAATGTTAAATAAAAATGAAATTAAAAAACTACTTGAAAAAAGTAGTTTTTTTCATATAATTGAAATTACGCATATTGAGCAATGATTAGTAATATTAATAGTAAAAAACAAGGAGTAAATTATGGGGATATTTGAGATTCTTTTATTAGGTATAGGACTTGCAATGGACGCTTTTGCCGTATCAATTTGTAAGGGACTTTCAATAAAAAAAATGAACTGGAAAAATGCTATAATAATTGCATTATATTTTGGAATATTTCAAGCATTAATGCCACTTATAGGCTATTTTTTAGGGATGACTTTTGAAAGTATTGTAACATCATTTGATCATTGGGTTGCTTTTGCATTATTAACTCTAATTGGAGGAGGCATGATAAAGGAATCTTTTGATAGTGAGGATGAAAAGAAAAATGACAAAGTCGATTTTAAAACGATGGTAGTTTTGTCTTTGGCTACAAGCATAGATGCACTAGCAGTTGGAATAACTTTTGCGTTTTTTGATGTTAATACCGTACTTGCTGTATCTATAATTGGAATTATAACATTTATTATTTCTATTTTTGGAGTAAAGATAGGAAATAGATTTGGGGATAAATATCAAAACAAAGCAGAATTAATGGGTGGAATTATATTGGTATTATTAGGGTTTAAGATATTATTAGAACATTTAGGAATTATTTCGTTTTAGAAAGTATACAAGGTTACATAAAAGTAAGTGGTTAGTTGAAAACCACTTATTTTTATGTTAAAATAGAACAAGTGATTGAAAAATGGCAAAATATTGCTATAAAGGAGTAATGTGATGAAAAAGGTATTATTTGCAACTGGAAATGAAAGTAAAGCTAAAAGATTTAAAAAAGGACTTTTAGAAAATGATATTGAAATAATAACGCTAAATGACATAGAAAAGAATATAAATATTGAAGAAAATGGAAAAGACGCAATCGAAAATGCTTTAATTAAAGCAAGAGCATATGCTAATGTATATGATTTACCAGTGTTTGCTATGGATGATAATTTATATATTGACGATATACCTGAAGACAAACAACCAGGAATGTATGTAAGAAGGGTAAATGGAAAAAGACTAAATGATAATGAAATGATAGAACATTATTCGAATTTAGCACATGAATATGGAAAAAATGGAAAGCTAACATGTAGATGGGTTTATGGTATTGCAGTTATAAAAAATGGTAAAGAATCTACATATACTTGGAGTAAAGAAGATTTTTATATAGTTGATAAGCCATCAAATAAAATTAATTCAGGATATCCGCTAAATACAATATCAATAAATAAAAAATTAAATAAATATTTTACTGATATGACAGAAGAAGACAAGATGGTAGCACAAGAAGGTGAAAATGATGTTGTTAAATTTCTTTGCAATAATTTGTAAAAAGGGAGATTGAGATGAATAAAATAGTTACAATTTGCGGTAGTATGAAATATAAAGAGAAGATGATGGAAATAGCTAAAGAATTAGAAATAAAAAAGAAATATGTTGTTATACAATGCGTTTATAGTAATGATAGTTTTAGTGAAGAAGAACAACAGATTTTAGCTGATTTACATTATAATAAAATTGAAATTAGTGATGCAATTTATGTAGTTAATGTTGATGGATATATTGGAAATTCAACAGCTAAAGAAATTGAATATGCTAAAAAGCTTGGCAAAGAGGTAATGTATTTAGAAGATGTAAAACTAATATTTTAAATATAGGAGATGCTGAAAATGACAAAAGATTTAATTATAAGAAGTAGTAGTGCGGAATTCTTAATATTTGAAAGTCAAACACACGATAAAGGAATTCAAGTTAGATTTGAAGAAGGTGATTTATGGCTAACTCAAAAAGCTATTGGAGAACTTTTTAATACAACCAGAAATAATATTACTATGCATATTAATGATATATATGATAGCTATGAATTAGAAAAAAATTCAACTAGTAAGAAATTCTTACTAGTTCAAAATGAGGGTAATAGAGCAAATTCAGAAAAGGAACATATGGGGCCTACTTCTTGGAAAAATTCACCAACTGGAAAAATATCACATGAAATAGCTTGTGATAAAGCATTAACAGAATTTGAAAAATATAGAATAAAACAAGATAA
>CAKOPZ010000022.1 GCA_934101145.1 uncultured Clostridia bacterium | reverse complement strand
AGAGCAGATTTAAAATATACAGTAAACTATCTAGAAAAAGATACAAATAATGTATTACAACCTGCTAAAACAGTAGAAAATGTAACATTTAAAACAGAAGTAACAGCAGAAAGTGAAAAAGTAGAAATAGATGGATATGTATATGATAGTGCAAGTCCAGATAGTATAACAGTAGGAACAGATGCAAGTAAGAATGTAATTAACCTATACTATACAAAGAGAGCAGATTTAAAATATACAGTAAACTATCTAGAGAAAGATACAAATAATGTATTACAACCTGCTAAAACAGTAGAAAATGTAACATTTAAAACAGAAGTAAAAGCAATAGATGAAAAAGTAGAAATAGATGGATATGTATATGATAGTGCAAATCCAGATAGTATAACAGTAGGAACAGATGCAAGTAAGAATGTAATCAACCTATACTATACAAAGAGAGCGGACTTAAAATATACAGTAAACTATCTTGAAAAAGATACAAACAATGTATTACAAAATGCTAAGACAGTAGAGAATGTAACATTTAAAACAGAAGTAACAGCAGAAAGTGAAAAAGTAGAAATAGATGGATATGTATATGATAGTGCAAATCCAGTAAACATAGTAGTAGGAACAGATGAAAGTCAAAATGTAATTAACCTATACTATACAAAAAGAGCAGACTTAAAATATACAGTAAACTACTTAGAATTAGATACAAATAAAGTATTACAAACTAGAAAAACAGCTGAAGCAACATTTGCTGACGTAATAACAGCAATGGAAGAAAAAATTGAAATACCTGGATACACATATAAACTTGCTAATCCAGATAGAATAGTTATTGCAACAGATGAAAGTAAGAATGTTTTAAATCTATACTATACAAAGAGAACAGACTTAAAATATACTGTAAACTACTTAGAAAAAGATACAGATCAAGTGTTACGAAGTGCTAAGACTGATCAGGCTACATTTGAAGAGGTTATAAATGCAAAAGATGAAATAGTTAATATCGAAGGATATAAATATATATATTCAAATCCAGAGAGTATAACAATAAGTGCAGATGAAACTGAAAACATAATAAACATATACTATGAAAAAATTCCAGAAGTAAACTACAAAGTAGAGTATTATTTTAATGGAGTACATGATACCAAAATAAAAGCTGATACAACAGGAACAGTACTTCTAGGAAAAGAGATTCCATTTGAAAAACCAGATGAAATAGGCGAATATCAATATCTTGGATATTATGAATTCAATGATGAGAAAAATGCTATGCCAGTTGAGGCAATAAATGGAGAAAACTTAATAAAAGTTTACTATGGTAAATCTGAAGTGGAAATTAATAAAACAGCGACATCACAAGTTAGAGCAGGAGAAGTAATTGATTATACAATCACTGTAACAAATAAAGGATATGTTTCAAGTACGGTAACTGTAACAGATGAGCTAAAAGAAACAACTTATGTTGAAAATTCAGCTAATATTAAACCTGATATTACAACAGATGCTAATAACATACAAACATTAAAATGGAATATTGAACTTGAAGCTGCATCAAACAATAACAAAGTTGTTACAAAAACAATTACTTTTAAAGCTAGAACAGCAGAAGATTATATCGGAAAAACAGTAAAAAATAAAGCAGTTTTAACAGAAGGAAATAAGACAAAAACAAGTGATGCAAATACTGAAGTTAAAGAAATTACAGTTAAATATAATGAATTTAAAGAAGGAAGAAAAGGTACTGATTTAAATATTATATTCGTAGTAGATAATTCATCAAGTATGAATGGACCTACAGCTGGCAAAACTTATGCAAATAAAGATTCGTATTGCCCAGTAGCACCATCTGATAGAAATAAAACAAAATTATATGATGCAAAAGAAGCTATCAAAAAATTTATTGCTAAACAAAATGGTAAAAATACAGATATGAGAGTTATAACATTTAATACTCCAAGTAATCAAAATAAAGTAACATTAAAAGTGTTAAAAGATAAAGTAGATAAAAACCAAGTTTATAATGGATGGGCAAAAGTTAACGGAAATTGGGTAGAAGTTGTAAAGGCATCAGATAATAATTATTATACATTTGAAGAGAAAGCAATCGACACAGGAGCCATATCTGTAGGAACAAACTCAACTTCAAATGCTAATTTAATAACAGCTGTAGATAATATCACAATTAGTGATGACCAAGGTGGGCTTGGAACGAATATAGTACCTGCTTATGATTTGATTATTAATAATAAAGAAAAATATTTAAGCAACACAAAGAAAAATATTGTAATTGTTTTAGCTGATGGAGGTTTCAATGATGCTTATAATGGAAAAAAATATAATACGCTAGAAGGAATGGTTGATGATATTTATTCAATAGGATTTGGAAATGGCTATAATGCTAGTTCTTTAAAGAAAATTGCAACAGATGGAAAATGTCATGATGCTAAAGATGCAGATGGTTTATTAAAAGCATTTGATGAAATTGCAGCAGAAGCAACAGGTACTGAAAAAACAACTATAAGTGAAGAAGGCGTAGTTACATTAGATGAAGCATCTGATGCTATAAAGATAACAAGTGAGTGCCCAATTAAAGCAACTTATATTGTTAATGAAAATGGTAAGGATGTTGAAAAAATATTATTTGAATGTACAGACAAAAATAAATTATCTGATTATGGATTAACAATTTCAAATAATAAACAAATTATATGGGATGCAAATGAATATGTGAAAAATCATGGAGCACTTCCATCAGATGTAATTAAAATTATTTATTATATTCCACGTTCATAGAAAAGCAGATGTATAATGAAATAGATAATTTAAATTATTAAATGTATAGAAACAAGACAGGAGAAAGTAATATCAATTTTGAAATGTTTACATAAAAACTCCTGTCTTATTTCTTTTCATTTATCCTTCATATAGCAGTTGTGAAAATAGAGAATAAAATTTTATTCCATGAAGTGTATGACGGCATCAAATATTAAAAAGAGTGAAAGAAAGGATTTCTAAACTTATGAACTTCGTAAATTGAATAAGTTAATAGCTCAAAAAAGCACTTTGATAATCAGAGTGCTTTGTTCTGTTGTATTATATAGTAACGATAGTGACATAAAATTTTCAAAAATTATTGACATGTATATGTGCTATTGATAAAATATTAAAAGCATACATAAGATAATGGAGGATTAAATGAATATAGAAAAAAAGCTTGAAATGCTTGGAATTGTAAATATAAAAAAATTAAATATTGAATCCATTAAAAAAATTGCAAAAAATGTTGTAGAAGCTTTAGAAAATGCTTCTCCAAACATGAAGGAGGAATTTGAAAAGGTTTACTTAAGACTTGAAAATTGTGATATGTATACAGCAAGTATTGTTAAACCTATTTCAAAAGTAAATTATATTTACGAAAATAATAGTATATATATTGATGAAGAGATTAATATAGATACAGTTAATGAACAGATAATGCATGAGTGTATCCACTATTTGCAAGATAGAAGAACAATAAAAAATAAGAAAATAGGACTATGTAATTTCTCTGATTTTAAAGTTTATGGAATTGGAATAAATGAAGCAGCAGTTCAATATATTTCTGCAAAAGCAGTTGATGAAACTCCTGAAATAATTGAGAGATTTGGGGTAAGGATTAAGACAATAACGCCTAAATATTATCCTTTTTTGACAAATCTTATGGATCAAATTGTTTATCTTTTAGGAGAAAAAGTTGTTGTTAAAGCTATATTCGAAGGAAGTAATAAATTTGAAGATGTTTTATTAGATACATTTGAAGAAAAAACAAGAAAAATAATAAAATCGTTTGATATGATTTTGGAATATAACAATAGACTTAATGAAGAGCAGGACGAAACAGAAATAAAATTATTACAAGATAAAATTGCAAGTACATATATAGAAACTCAAAATATTATATTTACTACATATTTTAACAAAATTTGCCCAAGACTTACCACGCTTGAAGAAGTGGATAAATATGAAACAAAGGCAATATATTACAGAAATTTAATGGGAACTGATTTAAGAAATGGAAATAGTTCAAATGAATTTTTTGATACATATATGCAAGAACTTGCAAAAAAAATGAACAAACAGATATATGAAATAAATAAAACAAAAAATGCCAATGCATTGGTTGCTGTAACTGAAAATAAAATAATGAAAATTTTCAAAAAAATAGCGTCATTTCTAAAAACATAAGCTTACCTTAAAATAGGTAAGCTTTTTAAAATAACATATTTAATATATTTATAATTGCGGTAACTAATGCAATTTTCCAAGATAGACGTCCAGTTGTTGTAAACACATTCTTAACGATTGTTAAATTATAATCTTTTTTTACTGTAAGTGCTAAACAATTTGGCTCTGGTGCGTCATTGAATGTAAGTTCATTAGGATTAAAAATTGTGTTTGATTGAGTGTTATCATCAGAAGGTGAGTCATTTGTAGCTGATTGCTCTGGAGCTACAAAGTCTTGTGATTTATCAGAGATTGAAACATCTTGCACATCTATATGATTTGTTTCTTCTGAGAAATTTGTATTACTAATATTAATTTCTTTATCAATAGTATTTACATCTGACATTTATCTCACCTCTTTAGTATTATATCCTGCTTTTAGTATATCATTTGAGGTAAAATAAGTAAAGAAAAAAATCAAAATTTGTCGCAGGTACTTTTTGGGACGGACTCAAAAAGTACCACACTACATCTCGATGGGACCTTTTGAAGACCGCCTCCAAAAAGTACCATGAAAAATAGATAAAAATATTGATTTTTTTGATGAGTATTGATAGAATTGCTAAAAAAGAAAGGAGCAAAAGATATGGCAAATATTTTGGATTACTTAGAGTGGCGAGGAGATTTAGATTTTAAGAAAGCAAAATTTAATGAGATAGATAGTTTGATTTTATCAAGATTTTCATATTTTCCACTTGACGGATTATTTAAAAATGATAAAAAGATAACAATAAAAGAAGCATACGAAAGATTTTTGGAGAAAGGTGAAAAGAATTGTAGAATTTTGCAGGCTGAAGACTTACAACTATTTCCTGCAATGGCAAAAAGTACAAGATTTGGTGATTTATATATTACAGATTTTATAAATAAAATTGATAAAGAAGAAGAAAAACAGTTTTGTGCGGTTACAATACTTCTTCCAAACAATGTAATGTATGTGTCATACAGAGGAACAGACAATACGCTTGTGGGCTGGAAAGAAGATTTTAATTTAAGCTTTGATTCTGATGTTCCATCACAACATGATGCTGTAGATTATTTAGAGAGAGTTGCAAAGAAATTAAATGGAAAAATAATGATAGGTGGACATTCAAAGGGCGGAAATTTGGCTGTTTATACAGGAATTTTTTGTGGCCGAGAGGCTAAAAAACGTATTATTGAAGTATATAACCATGATGGACCTGGAATGAATAGCATGGTTATTGAAACAAAACAGTATAAAAATTCTGTAAAGAAAATACATACTTATGTTCCTCAATCTTCTGTGATAGGAAGGCTATTATATCACGAAGAACAGTACACTGTAATACAAAGTGTTGAAAAGGGTATAATGCAACATGATCTTTATTCTTGGCAAGTGTTAGGTCAAAAATTTGTTACATTAGATGAGGTTACTAATGGTAGTGAAATTGTTGACAAAGTAATTAAGAGCTGGTTAGATGGTGTTACACCAAAACAAAGAGAGGAATTTGTAAATATTTTGTATCAGATAATTTCTTCTACTGATGCAGAAACATTAAGTGAATTAAGTAGCAACTGGGTTAAAAATGCTGGTAAAGTTTTAAAAGCATATCAAACATCTGATGAAGAAAGCAAAAAAATAATTTCACAAACTTTAACCGCTGTTTTTTCTCTTACAAAAGAAAGCTTAATTAATTCATTTAAAAATAATGAAAAAGATAAAAAAGAATTAAAAAAATAAATTAATAATCCAAAACTATTAGAAATAAAAATCTAATAATTTTGGATTTTCTTAATATAACTTTATAATAGCATGTAATGTTTGCATATCATCACTTTTTAATGTAACATAGTTTGTATTATCTTTTTTGCAATATAGACAATTTATTGTTTCGCCAAGCTTTATTCCTTTTTTATACATTATTTCAATATTGTTACATTCATTTGCAAAATATATATCATCTGGCAAAAATTCGTATGCAACATTAAGATAATTTATATTGTTCATATGATGATTTACATCTATATCTCGTCTTTGTACAGTATATTTAAAACTTAAATCATAATTTTCAGGCTCCACAATCTTATCAATATTTGAATTTTCAAACACTGATTTATCTTCTGGCTCGTAACATGATATTATTTCATCAGTAATAGGTGTAATAGAATTTTTTACAGTGTTAATCAAAGTCCATTTTGATGATGCAATGCATACAAGTGCACCGGTTTCATCATATACTTCAAATTCACGATATGTATAAAACTTTTTTGTCCCTCTCGACCATGTATTAACTTTTAAAACATCTCCATATGATACTCTTTTTAATATTTTTACTTTCCATGCAAGTAAAATCCAAGATAAATTTGTTTGAGGTATATCTAAAATTCCGTACCCTGTCTTATCTGAATGCCTACATGCTATATCTTCTAATATATTAAGTATTCCTATATTTGTTATAGACGTATTTTGTGAAATATCAGAAATTCCTACTGTATAGTTTTTTGAAAAAATTGCCATTATCATAACCTCCAATGAAAAAATTATATCATAAAATATGAAAAAAAGACAGGTTTGTGCTATAATGTTTTTGATAATTTGTATAAAGAGGAAAAAGTTATGAAGGAATTAGAAAAATGTGAGATATGTCCACATAAATGCAAGATTAATAGGAACATTGGAATAAAAGGAAGGTGCAGATGTGATGATAGGATAAAGATTGCACTTGCATCAGTACATAATTATGAAGAACCGTGTTTAAGTGAAATAAATGGATCTGGTACAATATTTTTTACAAATTGTAATTTAAATTGTATATATTGTCAAAATTATGAGATAAGTCAAATGGAAAAAGGAAAAGATGTAACAATCGAAGAACTTGCTAAAATAATGATTAAACAGCAGTTAAAAGGAGTAAATAACATCAATTTAGTAACTCCAACTATGTATGCTTATCAAATTATAGAGGCAATTAAAATTGCAAGAAAAAATGGTTTACATATTCCTATAATCTATAACACAAATGGATATGAAAATATTGAAACAATAAAAGCATTGGACGGATATATTGATATTTATCTACCTGATTTGAAATATTATTCTAATGATATTTGTAGAAAATATTCTAAAATAGATAATTATTTTGAAATTGCAACAAGTGCTATAAAGGAAATGTATAGACAAGTGGGAAGTAGCAAATTTGATGAAGATGGTATTATGCAAAAAGGTTTAATTATACGTCATTTAATTCTCCCAAATCATATTCAAAATACTAAACATATTTTGAAATGGATAAAGGAAAATATGCCAAATGATGTATATGTGAGCATTATGGCACAATATTTTCCAACGTATAAAGCAAAAGCAGATGAATTATTAAACAGAAAAATTACTAAAAAGGAATATAAGAAAGTTGAAAATTATTTATATACATTAGGTCTAGAAAATGGATATATGCAAGAACTTGGAGAGCATGAAGAAGAATATGTGCCAAATTTCGACTTAACATTTTAAAATAGTATTTACAATATTAAAACTTATATATATAATACAGGTAATAAAAAATAGGAGGAAAACAAATGACACAGGCAGATAAACATTTTATAGAAACTTGCAGGCGTATTATCAAAGAAGGATATTCTTCAGAAGGAACTGGGGTAAGAACAAGATGGCAAGATGGGGAAGAGGCAAATTATATCTCTTTGGTGGGGGTATCTAATGTATATGATGTAGGAAAAGAATTCCCAATGATTACACTTAGAAATAACAGTAAAACAGTTATGCGTGCAATTGATGAAATACTTTGGATTTGGCAAAAAAAATCAAATAAAATATGTGATTTAAATTCTCATATATGGGATCAATGGGCAGGAGAAGATGGAACAATAGGTAAAGCATATGGATACCAACTTGGAAAGAAATATAAATTTAAAACAAAAGAAGGAATAAAAGAAATGGACCAAGTTGATTATGTTCTATATCTATTAAAAAATGATCCGGCAAGTAGAAGAATTATGACAAATATATTTAATCATGAAGAACTAAAAGATATGAACCTAGAGCCTTGTGCATATTCAACTCAATGGCTTGTAAAAGGCGGAAAACTTCATTTGATATTAAATCAACGTTCACAGGATATGCTTGCAGCCAATGGTTGGAACACAATGCAATATGCAGCTCTTTTGTGTATGTTTGCACAAGTTTCAGGATTAGAAGTTGGTACTTTAACACATAATATAGGTGATTGTCATATATATGATAGACACATACCAATTATAGAAAAATTAATTGAAGAAAAACCAATGGATGTAAAGCCAAAACTTATAATAAGAAATTCAACAAAGAATTTTTATGATTTTAAAGTAGAAGATTTTGAAATAGATGGTTATGACTACAACCATGATGTAAATATAGGAAAAATACCTGTAGCAATTTAAAAGAGAAAGGATGAAGGAATATGTTAAGTATTATAGCAGCAGTAGCGGATAATAATATAATAGGAAAAGATAATAGTTTGGCATGGAGTTTGCCAGAAGATTTAAAAAGATTTAAGGAACTTACAACAGGACATAATATAATAATGGGAAGAAAAACATTTGAATCTCTAGGAGGAGTACTTCCAAATAGAACACATATAGTATTAACACATGATACAACATATAGAGTGGATAATGAAAATGTAAAAATAGTTAATGATATAAATAAATTAGAATCATATATAAATTCAGAAGAAGAAAATTTTGTGATAGGTGGAGCAATTGTATATAGACAATTAATGTCAAAAGCGGATAAAATGTATATTACAAGAATTTATGAAAAATTTGATGGTGACACATATTTTCCCGTAATTGATGAAAATGAGTGGACTATGACAAAAAAAATTGCAGGAATAAAAGATGAAAAAAATGTATATGATTATGATTTTATAACATATATAAGAAATAAGTAAAAAATTAATAAATTATTAATTAATAGCTATTGCAAAGTTTGATAAAATAGGGTAATATAGTAGAAGAATTTTAGTGATATCTTATTTTAGATATCACTTTATAAAATAAAATGATAAATTAGAGATATTTAGGAAAGGAAACAAAGAAATGGAGAAAAGCATATTACAGTGTTTGGAAAATACAACAAAAAAGTTTCCAAATAAACTAGCTTTTGAAGATATAAATAGAGGAGCTACATACAAGGAATTTACAGAAAATTGTAGAAAAGTAGGAACAGGACTTACAAAATTAAATAAAATTAATAAGCCTATTGCTATTTTTATGGATAAGTCAGTTGCATGCTTAGAGACTATGATGGGTATTTTATATAGTGGAAACTTCTATACAGTGCTTGATAATAAATCACCTGAAGAAAGAATTCATCATATATTTAATACTTTAAGTCCTATTGCAATTGTAACAGATAAGAAAAATGAGAAAAAAGCAAGAGCACTTGAATTTAATGGACCAATATTTGTGTATGAAGATTTAGTATGTGAAGAAGAAAATGAAGAATTACTAAAGGAAATATCAAATGAAATAATTGACACAGATCCAATGTATATTTTATTTACATCTGGCTCTACAGGAGTGCCAAAAGGAACAGTTATTTCACACAAGGCTGTGCTTGCATATGCTACATGGGTAAGAGATACATTTGATATAACAGAGGAAACAAAGTTTGGCAATCAAACACCTTTTTATTTTAGTATGTCAATAACAGATGTATTTTCTACAATTTTAACAGGTGCAACACTATATGTAATACCAAAAATGTATTTTTCTTTCCCAGTTAAACTTCTTGAATATTTAAAAGAAAAAGAAATAAATACAATTTATTGGGTGCCATCAGCACTATGTATAGTTGCAAATTTAGGTGCACTTGCAGAAGCGGATTTACCAAGACTAAGCAAAGTAATGTTTGCAGGGGAAGTAATGCCTATGAAACAACTTAATATGTGGAGAAAAAAATTTCCAGATGTTATGTTTGCAAACCTCTATGGTCCGACAGAAACAACTGATATTTGCACATATTACATTGTTGATAGAGAATTTGAAAATACAGAAACATTACCTATTGGAAAACACTGTAACAATTGTGATGTAATGATAATAAAAGATGATGGAACAAGAGCAGGTAAAGGAGAAGAAGGCGAACTTTGTGCAAGAGGCTCATTTCTTGCAATGGGTTATTATAATAATCCTGAGAAAACAAATTCTGTATTTGTTCAAAATCCATTAAATAAAGCATATCCTGAAATTATATATAAAACAGGAGACATTGTTAAGGAAAATGAAAGAGGAGAAATAATTTATATTTCGAGAAAAGATTTTCAAATAAAACATATGGGATATAGAATTGAGCTTGGAGAGATTGAGACAGCAATAAATGCTATAGAAGGAATTATTGCATGTGCTTGTGTATATGATGAAAAAAATTCTAAAATAGTTCTATTCTACCAAGGAAATAAACTTGAAGAAAAGGATTTACTAGAACAAGCAAAAGCAAAACTTCCAAATTATATGTGCCCAAATGAAATACATTGTATTGACAGAATGCCATATAATGCTAATGGGAAAATAGATAGAAAAGAATTAAAAAATAGATTATCATAATTTATAGAAAGGATAGAAAAATGGAAGAATTAATAGAATTATTAAATGGAATTAAACCTGAGGTTGATTTTGAAAACAATGAACATTTAATTGATGATGAGGAATTAGACTCATTTGATATTGTAACAATAGTTGCAGCGATTAACGATCAATTTGATGTTGAAATTAAACCTGGTGATATTATTCCAGAAAACTTCAATTCAGCAGAAGCAATGTATGAATTAATCCAAAGATTAGAAGAAGAGTAATAAGATTAAATAGAGCATAGCGTTTGAACTGTTCCTTGGAAAGCGAATAGCTCGGATACTTGCTCTATTTGAACTTGTAAATGAGCAAAAATAAAAGGAGAAAATAGAAATGGCAATCAATTCAATAGGATTTATAGCTTTTGTTGTTATAACATGTGTTTTGTATTTTGTGTTTCCTAAAAAGGCAAAATGGTTTGTACTTCTTGCTTCAAGCTATGCTTTTTATTGGCTTTCTAGCAACAAACTAATTGCATATATGCTAATTACAACCATCAGTATTTATTTAGGAGCATTGCTGCTTGATAAAACTGAGAAAACAGCAAAAGCAAAATGTAAAACAATAGACAACAAAGATGAAAAAAAGAAAATAAAAAAACAAGCAAAGAAAAAGAAAAAATGGATAGTTTTCTTTTTAGTACTTATTAATTTTGGAATTTTAACATATTTAAAATATTCAAATTTCTTGGTTGGAAGTTTAAATTCAATACTGCACTTAAATTTCCAAATGCCTTTTGCTAAAATAATATTACCACTTGGTATTTCATATTATACATTGCAAGCAATAAGCTATGTTATAGATGTATATAGAGGAAAATACGAAGCCGATAAAAATTTTGCAAGAGTTGCATTATTTGTATCATTCTTCCCACAAATGGTTGAAGGACCAATTGGAAGATATGATGACCTAGCTCATCAATTATATGAACCACATAAATTTAGCTATGAAAATGCAAAATATGGAATACAATTGATGTTATGGGGATATTTTAAAAAGATGGTAATTGCAGATAGAGCAGCTCTTTTTGTAAATACTGTTTTTGGAAACTATCAGGAATATTCAGGAATTCCTATATTTGTTGCAGTTGTATTTTACACGCTTCAAATATACGCAGAATTTTCAGGTTGTATGGACATAGTAACAGGTACAGCTCAAATAATGGGAATAAAAATGGCAGAAAACTTTAGAAGACCATTTTTCTCAAAATCAGTACAAGAGTTTTGGAGAAGATGGCACATTACTCTTGGAACATGGCTAAAAGATTACGTTTTCTATCCAGTATCTTTATCAAAAGCTACAGTTCATGTTACAAATGGTGCAAAGAAAATATTTAAGAAAAGCTATATTTCAAAATTAATTCCAGCAGCCTTTGCATTATTCTTTGTATGGCTTGGCAATGGAATCTGGCATGGTGCAAGTGTTAAGTACATTTGTTATGGATTATATTATTACGTAATAATGATTTTAGGAATGTTATTTGAACCACTTGGAGACAAGATAGTAAAAATATTTAAAATAGATAAAGATTGTTTTGGATATAGATTATGGCAAATGCTAAGAACTACTGCATTTGTATTGTTTGGAATGCTAATATTTAGAGCAACAAGCTTAGAAAATGCAAATCAAATGTTTATGTCCATGTTTACATCTCAAAATATAGGAATGATATTTGATGGAAGATTATATAACATAGGATTTACAGGAGCAGATTTTATTGTTCTTATAATTGGTATGATAATTATGTTTGTTGTAAGCTTACTACAAGAAAAAGGATATAATATTAGAGAAACAATATCAAAACAAAATATTCCATTTAGATGGTGTTTATACTATATGATTATTTTTGCAATAATTTTATTTGGAATTTATGGACCTGGATATAATGTTAGTGACTTTATTTATGGTCAATTCTAAATATAAAAATTACAATTTAACATAGAGAAAGGAACAAGATAGAAATGGATAAATTAAAGATAATACTACGAGTAGTAACATTTGGCATTATAGGAATTATATTGTTTTTGATATTACAAAATATATTTATTCCAAAAACAGAATATACAACAATTATAAAAGAATTTTATGAAGAACCACAAGATTCATTAGATATATTATTTATGGGAGATAGCTCTATTTATAGAGGAATTTCACCAATGCAATTGTGGAAAGAATATGGATATGCAGGATATGATTTTTCATCACCAGCACAAAAAACATGGGATCAGTATTACTGCTTAAAAGAAGCTTTGCAATATCAAAAACCAAAATTAGTTGCAATAAATGCTGAAAGTTTATTTGATTCAAAACCAATGAAAAATGGATATCAAAGACATTTATTTGATAATATGAAATTTGGAAAAAATAAAATTAAGGCATTAAGAGATCCACAGGGGAATATTTCAACATCAAGACAGCTATCATTTGTGATGCCATTACTTAGATTTCACGATAGATGGAAAAAATTAACAGAAGATGATTTTGCAGGAGCATTTGGTCAAGCATATCACAATAATGAAGTATTTAAAGGATGTTGGCTTGGAAAGACTACAAAAGCATATAATGCACCTAAAAATACAAAAAGACAACAAAATAATCTAATAACTCAAAATGCTGAAAGATATTTAGATAAAATTAAGGAATTGTGTGACAAAAATAATATTGAATTAATGATATTATTTCCACCTACACCTAAAAATTGGTCTGAAGAAAAAAATACAAGTGTGCAAAGATGGGCTGACACCAATAATGTGAAATTTTTAGATGCAAATAAAAGCTCTGAAGGATTAAAAATTAATTGGAAAACTGATACATCTGATGGAGGAACTCATTTAAATGTAAAAGGCGCACAAAAATTTACAGAGTTTGTCGGTAAATTTATAAATTCAAATTATGATATTCCAAATCATAAAAATGATGAAAATTATCAATCATGGAATGAAGAACTTGTAAAATATGAGGAATTTTTAAACAAAAAAGAGGCAAAACACTTGACAAATCAATAAAAATGGTGTAAAGTATATTAGCATTACAAATTATGCTAATATACTTTATTTGTTTTGCAACTAAAAATAGGAAGTGATAAGATGGAAAAACATATTGAAATAGGTATGCTTTGCGATATATATGGAAAGCTTTTAACACAAAAACAATATGAAATTATTAATGATTATTATAATAATGATTTATCACTATCTGAAATTGCTGAAAATAATAATATAACAAGACAAGCAGTAAGAGATATACTAAAAAAGGGGGAAAACAAACTTTTCGAATACGAAGAAAAGCTTTTGGTTATGAAAAGAACATTAAATCAAGAAAAACAAATACAACAAATCTTAACACAATTAAGCAAAATAGAAGAAACAGCATCAGATAAAAAGATTGAAAAGATTTTGAATAACATTAGAAAAGAACTAATTTGTTTAAATTAGTATATGTAAAGAGGAGGAGCAAGTATAATGGCATTTGAGGGATTATCTGAAAAACTTCAAGCAGTAACAAGAAAATTAAGAGGTAAATCAAGAATTACTGAATCAGACTTAAAAGAAATGCTTAGAGAAGTAAAACTTGCATTACTAGAAGCTGACGTTAACTATGCAATAGTAAAAGAATTTATAAATACAATACAAGAAAAAGCTTTAGGACAGGATGTTTTAAAATCTTTAACACCTGGTCAACAAGTAATAAAAATTGTAAAAGATGAACTTATAGAACTTCTTGGTGGAACAGAAAGCAAAATTAATTTTACTCCAAATCCACCAACAATAATTATGCTAGTTGGACTTCAAGGTTCACGGAAAAACTACTACTGCAGGTAAGCTTGCCAATCTTTTAAGAAAACAAGGTAAAAAGCCACTACTTGTTGCGTGTGATGTTTACAGACCAGCTGCAATCAAGCAACTTCAAGTTGTTGGAGGACAGCTAAGCATACCAGTTTTTGCAAATGAGAATTCAAAAGATGTTGTGAAAATTGCAAGACAAGCAATTGATACAGCAATAAGCAAATTAAATGATGTTGTTATATTAGATACAGCAGGTAGACTTCATATAGATGAAGAACTAATGAATGAGCTTAAAAATGTAAAAGCAAATGTTAAGCCACATGAAATTTTATTGGTTGTAGATTCTATGACAGGTCAAGATGCTGTAAATGTTGCAAAAGCATTTAATGATAGTTTAGGAATTGATGGAGTTGTTTTAACAAAACTTGATGGTGATACACGTGGTGGTGCTGCAATTTCTGTAAAGAAAGTTACAGGAAGACCAATTAAGTTTGCAGCAACTGGCGAAAAATTAAGTGATATAGAAGTATTTCATCCAGACAGAATGGCATCAAGAATTTTAGGAATGGGGGATGTACTTTCAATTATAGAAAAAGCTGAAGAATCATTTGATATGGAAGAGGCAGAAAAGCTTGAGAAACAAATGAAACAGAAAAAAGAATTAGACCTAGATGATTATTTAGCTCAATTGAAACAAATCAAAAAAATGGGTTCATTTTCATCATTATTAAAAATGATACCAGGTATGAATCAATTAAAAGATGTAAAAGTTGATGACAAAGAATTTATTAGAATAGAAGCAATGATTTCTTCAATGACAAAAGAAGAAAGAAAAAATCCAAGATTATTAAATGGAAATAGACGCTTAAGAATAGCAAGAGGAAGTGGAACTACAGTTCAAGACATTAACAAATTCATGAAATCTTTTGAAATGACTCAAAAAATGATGAAAAAAATGCAAAATGAAAAAAATCTTAAAAAAATGATGAAGGGAATTAACCCAAATGATTTAAAAGGAATGCTTAAATAGCATTAAATAATTTAGTTTTTAATTTTTAATATATATTAAGATTTAAGCTAGACTTAAATCTTACGCAAATTTCAGGAGGTGAATATTATGGTAAAAATCAGATTACAAAGACAAGGTGCTAAAAAAGCTCCATTCTATCATATTGTTGTTGCAGATTCAAGAAGCCCAAGAGATGGAAAAATCATCGAAAAAATTGGTTCATACAATCCAATGACAGATCCAGCTACAGTTGTTCTTGATAAAGAAAAAGTAGAAAAATGGATTAAAAATGGTGCAAAACCAACAGATACAGTAAAAGCTTTAATTGAAAAAGCTAACTAATTTTAGATACTATATATAGGAGAAAAGCTAATGAAAGATATCTTAGAAAGTATCATATTTAACATTGTAGATGATAGAGATGCAGTTTCTATTTCAGAAAAAATAGATGGCGAAAATATTGTTTACTCTGTAAAGGTTGCAAACAATGACATGGGAAGAGTAATTGGAAAGCAAGGTAAAATTGCAAAAGCAATACGTACTCTTATGAAATCATTAGGTGCAAAGGAAAAGAAAAAAATAACAATAGAATTTGTAGATTAATTACTACAAAAAAAGAAGGGTAATATGAAACAAGAATATTTCGAAGTTGGCCAAATAGTTAATACATTTGGAATTAAGGGATTTGTAAAAGTTAAACCTTTTACAGATGATATGGAAAGATTTGAAGAACTAAAAAGTGTACTTGTTGTAAAAAACAAAGAACTAATAGAGATGCAAATTGAAGAAGTTAAATATAGGCAAACAGTAGTGTTATTAAAGCTAAAAGGCGTAAATAATATGAATGATGCTGAAAAGCTAAAAGGTTGTTATTTAAAAATTCATAGAAAAGATGCAAGAAAGCTTCCAGAAGGAACATATTTTATTGCAGACCTTATAGGTGCAAGTGTATATACAGAAGAAGGCGAGTTACTTGGAAAAGTAGATGACATTTATAATAACAAAAGTAGTGATATTTATGTTGTTAAAAATGAACTTGGAAAGCAAATTCTTTTACCTGGAATTGATGAAGTAATAAAACATGTAGATATAGAGAATGAAAAAATAATAGTACATTTATTAGAAGGATTAAGATAGGTGAAAATATGAAATTTGATATACTTACTCTTTTTCCAGAAATGTTTGCTCCACTTGAGCAAAGCATTATAGGAAGAGCGGTAGAAAATAATCGAATTGAAATAAATTTAACAAATATCAGAGACTTTTCAAAAGATAAACACAAAAAAGTTGATGATACACCTTATGGTGGGGGAAAAGGAATGGTCATTAGACCGGATGTTGTATATGATGCATATGAAGCTGTAAAAGATGAAAATGCAAAAATTATATACATGTCACCCAAAGGTAAGGTTCTTAACCAAGAAAAAGTAAAAGCACTATCAAAGGAAAATCATTTAATTATCTTATGTGGGCATTACGAAGGAATTGACCAAAGAGTTTTAGATGAGATTGTAGATGAAGAAATTTCAATAGGAGATTATGTACTAACAGGTGGAGAGATACCAGCAATGGTACTTGTAGACAGTGTTAGTAGATATGTTGAAGGTGTTTTATCAGAAGGGTCAACTTCGGAAGAATCATTTTCAGATGGACTTTTGGAGTATCCTCAATATACAAGACCAGAAGAATTTAGAGGTAAAAAGGTGCCAGAGGTTTTAATTTCTGGACATCATGAAAATATAAAAAAATGGCGAGAAGAAAAATCCTTAGAGATTACTAAAAAAAATCGCCCAGATTTATTAAAATAGTATGCAAGTTTGTAAGACAAACCGATACATTAAATTAAAGAAAGGAGGATATCATAATGGATATCATAAAATCAATCGAACACGAACAACTTAAAAACAAGATACCTGAATTAAAAGTTGGTAATACAGTAAGAGTACACCAAAGAATTAAAGAAGGAAATAGAGAAAGAATACAAGTATTTGAAGGAATTATAATTAAAAAACAAGGTGGAGGAGTAAATGCAACATTTACAGTAAGACGTGTAGCTTACGGTGTTGGTGTTGAAAAAACATTCCTAGTTCATTCACCAATGGTTGAAAAAGTTGAAGTTGTTAGAGTTGGTAAAGCAAGACGTGCTAAATTATACTATCTAAGAGATAGAATTGGTAAAGCTGCTAAGACTAAAGAAGATGTTACAGCTAGAATTGAAAATAGAGAAATCGTTATCAAAGAAGAACTACCTGCTGAAGAACCAGCAGTAGAAGAGACAACAGAAACAACAGCTGAATAATATATAACAAAATGGCACCGTACACGGTGCCATTTTTTGAACAATTCAAAAACAGAACAAATCGGAATTAATGTAAGTTGAGTGGCAATTTAAATTTACTGTACATCAGAATAAAGTAAATAACCAATAAGTTCTTGTTGAGTACTAAACTTTGTTTTTGAGACAATCTTGCCAGTAAAATCATATGCTTCCCAAAGCTTAGTTTTCATATCTTGAACTAAAAGAAACTTTTGCTGAAATTCTATTACTTGAGCAAAGGTGCAAGGTTGTAAAATGAATTTCAGCGAATCTTTTTCGTAAACATCAATGTAACCATCACGATAACCATATATGAAATGGTCGGAGAAACGATGCTCACTATAAGATTGACGCAGCAGTGGTACTTCTTTTGTAGAAGTCCCACATGGAGTAGGAGTTTCATACATTAGCCGAAATAAAATCTTTGAATAGTCCATAAAAAAATTTTTTCCTCCTATTAGTTTATAGTAGAATAATAATACTATTCACAGAACAGTACACTTAATTATACCATTAAAGCTGGGGAAAGTCAAAAGATTACTATCTCATCATTTTACTTGCGTCTGCATATCGTTTTAGTCTTTGATAAGCTAAGTAATTAATTGTTCCAGCGGGGAAGTTACCATATTCATCTTTTTTTCCAGAAGGAACTCCTGTTAAAATTTCAATTCCTTCCTCAATTGTAGAAATTGCATAAATGTGGAATAATCCATTTTTTACACTTTCTACAACTTCTGTAGAGAGATTTAGATTATGAACATTTTGTCTTGGAATAATAACTCCATGTGAACCATCAAGTCCCCTCATTTTGCATATTTGATAAAAGCCTTCAATTTTATCATTAGCTCCGCCGATAGGTTGAATTTCACCTTTTTGATTTACAGAACCAGTAACAGCTAAAGATTGATTTATAGGTATTCCAGATAAACTTGAAAGTATAGCATACAATTCTGTTGAAGAAGCACTATCTCCATCTACTCCATTGTATAACTGCTCAAAACAAATACTTGCTGTAAGAGAAAGAGGTATATCTTGTGCAAACATTTCTCCGATATATGCGCTAAGAATTAATATTCCTTTTGAATGTGTAGAACCCGAAAGTTCAACTTCACGCTCGATATTTATTACTCCATTTTTTCCAGTATATGTGTTTGCTGTAATTTTTACTGGTTTCCCAAATGTATAATCTCCAACATTCATTATTGTTAGTCCGTTTATTTGTCCAACTTTTTCTCCTGTTGTATCAATTAAAAGAGTGTGCTCTTTTATCATTTCTACATATTTTTCATCATATTTTCTAACACGGTTTGTTTTTTCTGTTAAAGCTTTTGTGATAAATTCTCCAGTAATTATTTTAGCTCTTGAAAGTTTAGCCCATGTAGCAGCTTCTGCAACAATTTGTGATAAATCAGTAAATCTTGTAGAAAGTTTAGTTTGATCATCAGCAAGTTTAGATGCATATTCTACTATTTTAGCCATTGCTGTATTATCTAGAGGTGGCAAATGCTCATGTTCACAGTATCCTTTTACAAATCTTGCAAGTTTATTTGCGTTGTCTTTATTCATGGGTGCATCATCTGCAAATTCAACTTTCATTTTAAATAACTTTCTAAAATCAGGGTCCATAGCAAGTAATGTTTGATAAATATTTTCATCACCTATTAATATTACTTTTAAATAAAGAGGTATAGGTTCAGGTTTTAATGAAATCATTACCATAGATGAACGAGGATCTGCAGCATTTTCTATTCCAAGTTGTTTGCTACGAAGAACTTTTTTTAATGCATCATAGCATAAGCTATTTGTAAGTAGGTCATTTGCTTGGAAGATTAAATAACCACCATTTGCAATATGAAGTAGGCCAGGTTTTAACATTGTAAAATCTGTTTTTAATGCTCCATAATAGTTTTCATATTCCAATTTACCAAATATGTTGTGATAAGAATAATTAGTGTCTGCAATTACAGGGGCACCATCAAGTTTGCTGTTATCTACAAAAAGATTTACTCTATAGTTAAGCCATGGTTTTTGTAGTTCAGGTCTAGACATTTGCTGTGGTGTTTGTGATTTTGTAGATGTTTGATCTGTTATGAAACAGTCGATATTCTTTAAAATATCTGTTTTAACATCATCTAAAAACTTAACAATTCTTTTTTCCTTTTTGTATTTATTTTTTATCGTATTTAAGTGTGTATTAATAGTAAGAAGTGCAATATTTGCTTGCCATTCTTCAACACGTTTATCAGACTCTCTTTCAATTGATTTTATTTCGCCAATTGCTTGCATAATATGTTCTTGAACGATAGAAGATTTATCTTCAAATTCTTTTCTTATTTTTTCATCTAATTTATTAAATTCTTCTTCGACAATTGGTTTTCCGTCTATAACTGGCATCATGTATATTCCATTTTGAGCTGATTTAACTTGAAATCCATATTCTGCCGATTTTTTATTAAGCTCTTGCAGAAGAAGTTCACGCTTATTTTGGAATTCTTGTTTAATTAAATTTTTCTCTTTTTCAAAATCCTCATTATTGAAAGTATTTTTTATATCAACTTTTATGTCATTTATAAAAGTATGCATATCTGTTTCAAATTCTTTACCTTGACCTGCAGGTAGAGAAACTGCCAAAGGCTCATTTGGATTATCAAAGTTATAAATATAGCACCAATCATTTGGAACTTTTTTCTTTTTTGAAATTGTCTGTAGAGCATTTTTAGTATAAGAAGTTTTACCAACACCATAAGGACCTTCAATATAAAGATTGTATCCATTTGAATCTACATTTAAGCCAAATTCTAATGCTTTGATACCACGCTCTTGACCAATTCCCGTAATTATTGGTTCGAGCTCATCGGTTGTGGTAAAATCAAATATTTTAGAATCACATGTAAGTTTTAAATCTTTATAGCTTAATTCGTTTTTATTTTTCATTTGTATCTCCTCCAAAAATATTTATATTTAGTATGTTAAATTTTTGTAAACGTATGCGAAAAATCACAATATTCAAACATATTTTATATGAATATTGTGATTTTGTAAATAATATTATAAATTTTTTTGCATTATTATTGCATCATCTATTTGATTATAGTATTTTTTTCTTACAGAGATTTTTTGAAAGCAAAATTTTTCGTAAAGGGAAATAGCAGGAGAGTTGGTAGAATTTACTTCTAACATTATTTGCATACAGTTTTTAGACATTGCATGTAAAATTGCTTGTTTAAGAAGCAAAGAGCCGATTCCATGATTTCTATGATCTTTTTTTACTGCTATGTTCATAATATCTGCATTATCTAAAACAATTTTTAATCCAATAAATCCTACAACGATATCATCTACAGTCTTGCAGGCAAAATATGTAGAATCATTTGATTTGAAGTCTTGAGATAAAGTTTCATAAGACCAAAACTTATCGAAATCAGATGAAAAGTTTTCTTTTATTGAATCAATATCTTTTTGTGACATGTGACATATTTTAATATTTGATTTTGAGTTCATAAATTTTTCCTTTCAATTACTATTAATAAAGCGAGCAATATAATAATTTTCAAGCACCGCGCAGCGACCAAACGAAGCCGAAGGCTGAGTGCGATTCGAGCAGCCGTCAATCTTTTGGATTGGCTGCGAACGGCAAGGTGCAAAAAAATTATTATATTGCTCGCTTATAAAAAAATTAAATATCTTTTATGTTCTTTTCTTCTAGAGCACGTTCTGCTTGTGACTTTCTAAGATAAAGAGGAGAAAGTACATGTGTATCTCCTGACTCACCATTTTTATATTTACTGTATGCTGAAATTGCTATTGATACACTATTTGCATCATTTTTTGCTGTATCTGCAAATATAATGTTATCATATTTTACTTCGGATTTGATTTTATTTTGGTACAATGTTGAACCATCACCAACAAAAATTATTTGATTAAATTGATGCTCAAAAGTATGCATTATAGTATTTATTTTGGAAACAACTGTATCAATATCTTCTGCAATCAAATCAGTTACTTGATTTAGGCAATTATTATAGTAACGATATAATCCACAATAAACGTTATCATTTTTTGCGTCAATGATTGAACAGTAAAAGGTACTTGAAATCATTATATTTGAACTTAAATTGTCAATGGCATTGTATGCAAGTCCCTCTAGAGAGCTAACTCCAACAACTGGAATGTTTGTTACATCTGTAAACGCTTTTATTGTTGAAATACCTATACGAACTCCTGTAAAAGATCCAGGTCCTAAACAACATGCAAGTAAGTCCATATCATTTAAAGATAGATTACTTTTTTGAAATGCTTCGTCTATCATAGGCATTAATTTAACTGAATGTGTTTTTTCGTCATTACTATGTAATTCTATAATTTTTTCTTCATCTTCTGTTATTGCTACACTACAATTTTTAGAAGATGTATCTATTGCAAGTATTTTCATATATGATTCTCCTTATTTTCTATCAATGATTAATTCTCTATAATCTACATTTTGATCATTTTTCTTAAATGTAATTTTTGTATAGTGTTTGGGTAAAATGCTTTCTATCATTTCACCCCACTCGATTAAACAAATTCCATTTGAAAAATATTCGTCTCCGCCCATAGCATAAAATTCATCAACATCAGCTAAACGGTAGACATCAAAATGATATATATTTGTATCGTTTTTGTGGTATTCATTTACAATTGTAAATGTTGGACTTGAAATTTCATTTTCTAAGCCAAAATATTCAAGTATACCTTGAACGAATTTTGTTTTTCCGAGAACCAAGTTCTCCGGATAAGACTATAATATCACCTTTATGCAAATTTGATGCAAAATCTTTTGCAAATGAAATTGTATCTTGTTCGTTTTTTGAAATAAATTTATCCAATATTTTCACCTCTTATTAATAGATGTACATATCTATTTTACAATAAATAGACCATTTTGTAAAGTGAAGATATTTTCTTGTATTTTTGTAATTAGTATGTTAAAATAAATTGAATTATTGGAAATTAAAGAAAGGAGAGATATAGTTTAAAAACTATATAGAAGAGTATGCCAGAAGACAGAAAAAAATATATTCGTAATTTTAGTATTATTGCACATATAGATCATGGAAAATCAACACTTGCAGATAGACTTATTGAAATGACTGGTGTTCTTTCAAAGCGAGAAATGGAAAGTCAAGTTCTTGATAATATGGACATTGAACGTGAAAGAGGAATAACAATAAAATCACAAGCAGTAAAGATGGAATATAAAGCAAAGGATGGACATGTCTATGAGCTAAATTTAATAGATACTCCAGGACATGTAGATTTTAATTATGAAGTATCAAGAAGTTTGGCTGCGTGTGATGGAGCAATACTTGTTGTTGACAGTAGCCAAGGAGTAGAAGCTCAAACACTTGCAAATGTATATTTAGCAATAGATAATAACCTTGAAATTTTGCCTGTTATAAACAAAGTTGATCTTCCAAATGCAAGACCAGATGAGGTAAAACAAGAAATTGAAGACATTATTGGAATTCCTGCACAAGATGCACCATGTATATCTGCAAAAACAGGACTTAATGTTGATGAAGTATTAGAAAGAATAGTTACAGATTTGCCAGCACCAACAGGAGATGAAAATGCACCATTAAAATGTTTGATTTTTGATTCTATATATAATGAATATAAAGGAGCAATTGCATATGTAAGAGTGAAAGATGGCAAAGTAAAAGTTGGGGACGAAATAATGCTTATGTCAAACAATAAAACTTTTACAGTAACAGAAGTTGGACATTTTGAACCAGGAACATATGCTCCATGTAGTGAACTTGAAGCAGGTGAGGTTGGATATATTGCAGCAAGTATTAAGAGTTTATCAGATATTAGAGTTGGAGATACAATTACACTAAAAGAGAATAAAGCAGAAGAGCCACTTCCAGGATACAAAAAGGTAAATCCTATGGTATATTGTGGAATATATCCAATGGATGGAAGTGATTATGAAAATTTAAAAGTAGCACTTGAAAAATTACAATTAAATGATGCGGCACTTGAATATGAACCTGAAACATCTGGAGCATTAGGCTTTGGATTTAGATGTGGATTTTTAGGACTATTACATTTGGAGATTATTGAAGAAAGGCTAGATAGAGAATTTGATTTAAGTCTAATTACAACATCACCATCGGTTATATATAGAGTACACAAAACAGATGGAACGGTAATTGAACTATATAATCCATCAGATTTGCCACCACAAACAGAAATATCATATATTGAAGAACCTATGGTTACTGCTGAAATTTTAACACCAAAAGAATTTGTTGGAAATATCATGGAAATATGCCAAAACAGACGTGGGATTTATGTTGATATGAAATATTTAGATGAAAACAGGGTTACGCTTATTTATGAATTGCCATTAAATGAAATTATCTATGATTTCTTTGATCAATTAAAATCAAAAACAAAAGGATATGCATCTTTTGACTATGAATTTAAAGAATATAAAAGATCAGAACTTGTGAAATTAGATATTTGGATAAATGGAGAAGGAGTGGATGCTTTGTCGTTTATAGTTCATAAAGACAATAGCTATGACAGAGGCAAAAAGATGGTTGAAAAATTAAAAGAAGTGATACCAAGACAATTATTTATTATACCTATACAAGCTGTAATTGGAGGAAAGGTAATTGCAAGAGAAACAATTTCTGCAATGAGAAAAGACGTTTTGGCCAAATGCTATGGTGGAGATATAACAAGAAAAAAGAAATTGCTTGAAAAGCAAAAACGTGGAAAAAAGAAAATGCGTGAAATTGGAAATGTAGAAATCCCACAAGAAGCGTTTTTAAGTGTTTTAAAATTGGATGATAAATAATATAGGAAGGAAAAATGATGAAAGAAGAAAAATACGAAGACCAAGTAGAAGGCAGAAATGCTGTAATAGAATTGTTAGAATCAGGCAGAGATATAAATAAGATATTTATATTAGAAGGAGAACGCCATGGTTCAATAAACAAAATAATTGCTATGGCAAAAGAAAGAAAAATTGTTTTGACAATGGTAAATAAAACAAAATTAAATCAAATGGCTCAAACAGAAAATAATCAAGGAGTTATCGCTATTGTTCCACCATTTGATTATTGTGAAGTAGAAGATATATTAGAAAATGCAAAGCAAAGAGAAGAAAAACCATTTATTCTTATATTAGATGGAATAGAAGATCCACACAATCTTGGTTCAATCATAAGAACAGCAGAAACAGCAGGAGTTCATGGAATTATTATACCAAAAAGAAGGTCAGCATCTGTAAATTCAACTGTTAGCAAAGTTTCAGCAGGAGCTGTAGAACATATGAAAATTGCAAGGGTAAATAATATAAATGAAACTATAAGATATTTGAAAGAAAATGATGTATGGATTTGCGGAACAGATATGGATGCTAAAAAATATTACTATCAAGAAGATTATACAGGACCAATTGCAATCGTAATTGGAAGCGAAGGATTTGGAATGAGCAGACTTGTAAAAGAAAATTGCGACTTTTTAGTTAAAATTCCAATGAAAGGCAAAATAACTTCGCTTAATGCATCTGTTTCCGCAGGGATAGTAATATACGAAGCGGTAAAACAACGTACATAAATTAAAGGAAAGGATTTGATAAAAAATGAAAAAGAAAAAAATATTATTAATTGTATTACCTATTATATTTGTAATAATTGTTTTAGGACTTTTAGCTATATTATATTTTACAACAGATATGTTCAAATCAAATGAACAATTATTTTCAAAATATTTTGTTCAAAATGGAGAATTGTTTTCTATGTTAGAAAATGAAAATACAAAAACATTAAATGAATTTAAAAAGAACAATACATATAACATGACAGGAGACTTAACTACAACTCTGCAAGATGGAAGCAATATACAAGAGATTAAAGCAACAACAGCTGCAAGACATGATACTCAAACAGGTAGAACATATAGTGAATTAACACTAAAAAACGGAGATGCTGATACGTTAAAGTTTTCATATATTAATAGTGAAGATATATATGCAATAAAATGTGATGATATTATAGCTAATTATATTGGAATAAGAAATAATGGGTTAAATCAGTTTATGCAAAATATGGGAGTGTCTGATGTTTCAAAAGTTCCAAGCAGTGTTGATTTTACAATATTATCTTCAATTTCTGATATTACAGAGGAACAAAAACAACATATAATAAATACATATTCTAAAACAATACAAGAAAGTATTTCAAAAGATAAATACACTAAAATTGGAAAAAAAGACATAACAGTTGGTGGCGCAAATTACAATACAAATGCATACAAGGTAGAAATTGATGGAGATATTTTAAAACAAATTGTAACAAATTGTTTAACAACATTAAAAGATGATAATGCGACACTTGTAGTACTTAGTAACAAATTTGCAGCATTAGGATTGGATGAAAATTATACAGATATAACTAAACTATCAAATAAAGTGAGCGATATCATAACAAAAATACAGCAAGATAATTCAAATGATACAAATATATCAATAACAGTATATGAAAATAAAGGAAAAAATGTTAGAACAGAAATAGAATTAAATGAAAATAATACAGAAGAGATATTATCAAGTGATAATATTATAGAAAATAGCACTCAAGCAGTACAAGAAAATACAACAAACAATACATATAATATAACAATAGATACAACAACAAATGGTAGTACAAAAAATGCAGATATAACTATTTTAAGTAACGAAACTAAAAATAGTTCTCAAGGAACAAGTAGCGATGAAACAAATACAATGCAAATTTCACTTTCAAAAAGTCAATCAGATTCAAGAATTATAAATGAAATTACAGTAATTCCAAATACAAATAATGCAGCACAAACTTTTACAGTTACAACAACAATTGGAAGTGAAAATGGAAATTCTATAAATAATTCAAGTGATGTGACAGCAAATATTAGCTCAGACGGAATTAATGTACAAACAATACAATCATCATATAACCAAACAATAGAAAAAGCAGAACAAGTAAACGAGATAATGGAACTTAAAAATTCAAACACAGTAATTGCAAATAATTACTCAAAAGAACAATTGCTTCCTTTCTTAGGCCAAGTGGTATTAAAAGCACAACAAGTTATTCCTGCAAAATTTGCACAACTTGGAATTGACTTATCAAATCAAGCAAATCAAAATGTAAATGGAAGTGTAGCAAGTGAAAATGCAACATATAAATTGCTAGCAATAATTGCAACATCATCTACAAGTATTATTAACGCAAATGGATTTAATATATCAGATGTAGGAATAGCAGGAATGACAGGAATTGCTGCAAGCATTATGCAAGGACAGAGCAATATTGGTGAAATGACAATTGATACTGCACAATAAAGTAGGAAAAAAGCTTATGTTTCAATACTTATATTTTATAACATAATTAAATATTAATAAAAATATTATAAAAAATTTAAAAAAAGTGTTGACTTTATTAAACAAAGATGATAATATATAAAACAGCTTCGCAAGAGGCTGTTTTATTACTTTAAATTACATTTAAAAGTAATAAAACATAGCACAAAAAAATATTTAAAAAAATTAAAAAAAGTATTGACATTGAATAATGATTTGTGCTAAAATAAGTCTTGTCTTCAACAGAAAGACAAGAACAAAAAAGTACATTGAAAAGTAAACAATAAACTTTGAGAAACCAATAAAAGCGGTAGTATTAACTACCAAAAAACAAAG
>CAKOPZ010000021.1 GCA_934101145.1 uncultured Clostridia bacterium | reverse complement strand
TTATCATATAAGTCGTCATTCTAATATTACTCAATATTACAATTTTGTAATATAATTTAATTATGTATCAAGGCTATCTCTCCTGTGACTGCAACCCAATGTTGATTTCCCGGTGTTGCTCCCTTTACTTCTTCTGTTACAAAATAACCTCCATTTACATTTGAGTAAATGAAAAAGTTGGCACGAATGCCAACTTTATATTGTTTGCAAAAATGTTTGCATGGAGATTTCCTTATTTTACAAGGCTTTTCGACGATTTTGTTTTCAATTTTTTTTGTTTGCAAACAAATTGCAAACATTTTGCTATTTTTAGCACTTTTTTGAACTTTTCAAAATCTCACAATTCCTTATTTTATGGGTTATTTACCACAACAGTTTTTGTACTTTTTGCCACTTCCACATGGACATGGATCGTTTCTTCCAACTTCCACATCTTTTTTTACATATGGTGTTTTTGGTCCTGATGATGCACTTGGAGCAGTATTTTCTGATAAGTTTAATGTAGCTTCTTCTCTTCCCTCACTTGTAATCTTTACAGATTCTTTTCTAGCAGGTGCACCCTCTCTTTTTCGTGCATTCATAAGTATTTTTACAACATTTAACTTGATATCTGCAATCATTTGATCAAACATATCAAATCCTTCTATTCTATATTGAACAACTGGATCTTTTTGTCCATATGCTTGAAGTCCAATTCCATCTTTTAACTCATCCATTGCATCAATATGGTCCATCCATCTTTCATCAACTATCTTTAACATAACAACTCTTTCAAGTTCTCTTAAGTTGTCTGAACCAAATTCTTCTTCTTTTTCATCATAAATTTTATGAGCTTTTTCTTGTAATTCAGAGATAACATTTTGAGTGTTTAATTTAGCTTCTGATAAACTCTCTAATTTAGATATACCATATGTTGCTTCAACTTCTGACATCAATGATTCGGCATTTACTCCATCCTCAGTAGCATATCCATTTACCATTTCTTCTGCTAATGTATCAATCATGTTAAATACATTTTCCTTCATATTCTCGCCATCAAGAACTTGTCTTCTTTGTTTGTATATAATTTCTCTTTGTGCATTCATAACATCATCATATTGTAATACATTCTTTCTTATACTAAAGTTTCTTCCCTCAACTCTTTTTTGTGCTCTTTCTACAGTTTTAGAAATCATTTTGTTTTCAATTGGCATATCCTCATCTACTTTTAAGTTGTCATAAACTTTAGCTATCATGTCTCCACCAAAGATTTTCATTAAATCATCATCAAGTCCGATGTAAAATCTTGATTCTCCTGGATCTCCTTGACGTCCACTACGTCCTCTTAACTGGTTGTCAATTCTTCTTGATTCATGTCTTTCTGTACCAATTATTTTTAAGCCACCAGCTGCAATAACTTTTTCTTTCTCTTCTTTTATTTCTTCATCAAATTTATCTTTTAACTCTTTAAATTTATTTCTTGCTTCTATTACAGTTTCATCAGATGTTTCATTAAATGCATTTGCTTGTTCTATTTGATCAAGTGTATATCTTTGTCTTCTCATTTCTTGTTTTGCTAAGAATTCACTGTTACCACCAAGCATAATATCAGTACCACGTCCAGCCATGTTTGTAGCAATTGTAACTGCTCCAAATTTACCAGCTTGTGCAACTATTTCTGCTTCTTTTTCATGGAATTTAGCATTTAATACAGTATGTTTTATTCCTTCTTTATCAAGTAATTTGCTTAATTTTTCAGATTTTTCAATTGATACTGTACCTACTAGAACTGGTTGTCCCTTTTGATGACTTTCCTTTATGTCTTTTATTACAGCTCTAAATTTTGCAGGTTCATTTTTATAAATGATGTCATGCCCATCTTTTCTAAGCATTGGTTTATTTGTAGGTATTTCTATAACATCTAATTTATAGATTTCTTCAAACTCTGCTTCTTCTGTCATAGCTGTACCTGTCATACCAGACAATTTATCATACATTCTAAAGTAATTTTGGAATGTAATTGTAGCAAGTGTTTTAGATTCATCTGCAATTTTAACGTGTTCCTTTGCTTCAATTGCTTGATGAAGTCCATTATTGTATCTTCTTCCATACATAATTCTTCCTGTAAATTCATCAACAATTAAAACCTCGCCATCTTTTACGATATAGTCAATATCTTTTTTCATAATTCCATGTGCACGAAGTGCTTGATTTACATTATGTACTAATTCAGAATTTTCTATATCATTAAAGTTTTCAAGTCCAAATTCTTTTTCAGCTTTTTTAATACCTTTTTGTGTTAGAGATGCTGATTTTGCTTTTAAGTCAACAATATAATCATAATTTTCGTTATCTTCTGCTTGTTCAAAGTCTTTTACATCTTCCTCAACAATTACTTTTGGTGTTAATTTTGTAACAAAGGAATTGGCTTTTTTGTATAAATCAGATGATTGCTCTCCTCTACCTGAAATAATAAGAGGTGTACGAGCCTCATCAATCAAAATACTATCAATCTCATCAACTATTGCATAATTTAATTCTCTTTGAACTAATTGATCTTTATATATAACCATATTGTCTCTTAGATAATCAAATCCAAATTCGTTGTTTGTTCCATATGTTACATCACAAGCATATGCTTGTCTTTTTTCGTGTGGTTCCATTCCTGCAATAACAAGTCCAACAGTTAATCCTAAAAATTTATATACCTTTCCCATCCATTCGCTATCTCTTTTAGCTAAGTAGTCATTAACTGTTACAACATGAACTCCTTTTCCTGTTAAAGCATTAAGGTAAACAGGAAGTGTAGCAACTAAAGTTTTACCTTCACCTGTTTTCATTTCTGCAATTCTACCTTGATGAAGTATAATTCCACCTATTAATTGTACATCAAAGTGACGCATGCCCAATACTCTTTTAGAAGCTTCTCTAACAACTGCAAAAGCTTCTGGTAATATATCATCTAAAGTTTTGCCCTCTTGTAATTTTTTCTTTAATTCATCTGTCTTTCCTCTTAATTCACTGTCTGATAATTTTTCCATATCAGGCTCTAATTCATTGATTTTTCTTACAATTGGCATTATTCTTTTAACTTCTTTTTCACTGTATGTTTTAAATAAACCCATTCTTCTCTTCCTTCCTATTGTGTATCTCCTTTTCATGTATATGCACACGAAATTAATGATACTATATCACTTTTTGTGAAAAACCGCAATATAAATTAAGTAAAACTTTGTCATTTTTATAAAAAAACTACATAGATATTTATTAATGTATATTTAATTACTTTTATGGAGGTCAATATGTTCATTTTTAACATGAAATTAGATGGAAATAAGTTCTTTAAAATTATAATGGGAATTTTATGTGTAATTATTTTAATAATAACTTTTATAGTTTGCTATCGCTTAATCTCAAATAGCTTCTTTAAAACAAATGATACCTTGCCAAGTGATAAAAACAAAGTGTATGAACTAACAGCTCAAAATTATACAAGTGTTCTTGAAAATGTACATTTGAATATTGATACATATGTTGGTCAAAAAATAAAATTTGCAGGATACATTTATCGTTTATACGACTTTGACGAAAACCAATTTGTTCTTGCAAGAGATATGATTGTAACATCTGATTTTCAAACTGTTGTAGTTGGTTTTCTATGTTCAAGTCCAGATGCTAAAAATTTTGATGACAATACATGGGTTGAAATCACTGGAACCATTACAAAAGGAAACTATTATGGCGATATGCCAATTATAGAAGTAGAAAGCATTAACAAGGTAAATAAGCCAAATGAAGAATGTGTATATCCTCCAGATAGCTCATTTGTAGTAACTTCAACAGTATTATAAGAAAAGTGGCTTCGCCATATGTGCATTTTGCTTCGCAAACATGCACTACCTATAGTAACTTAACCTTGTTGCAATAGTAAAAATCTACGATTTTTCCTTTTGCAATAAAAAAGTAGTACTTTTGGGGCATTCCCCCAAAAGTACCACTTTTCTTATCTTTCAAATATAGATTTTACAACTCCTTTATCTATCAATGTTTGATAGATATTTTTTAATATAATCAAAACAATTGGGCCTACAAACATTCCTATTACTCCTATAAGTTTAAATCCAGTATACATTGCAATAAGAGTAAAAATCGGATGTATCCCAATATGGCCACTTACTATTCTAGGTTCTATAAATTGTCTTACAATAGACATTATTGTCCATAAAATAAATATTGCAAGTGCTAATTTTAAATCTCCCATAAATGCTGTAAATACTGCCCATGGTATCATTACAGTTCCAGAACCAAATATTGGCAGAGCATCAACAAACCCAATTAGCAAAGCAATCAAAAAAGGATATTCTACATTTAATCCCATAAAGTGAAATATATACAGTCCAATTAATGATATTATAAAAGAAATAACTATTAATATTACTTCCGCCTTTAAGTATCCTCCAAGTGTTTTTATTAAATCACGCAAATGCACTCCTATCTTTTTTACCCATGTTTCTGGTAAGTGATGTTCTATTTGATCTATCATATATATTTTATCAACACATATAAAATATAATGCAAGAAGTGTTACCATGGTGCAAATTCCAATAGTAGGAATTGATGTTATAAAGTTTATCACTCCGCTTAGAGCTCCTTTAGTCCAAACTGTGGCAGTTTGCAATAATTCATTCATAGAGTTTTGAACTGTTTGAATTACATTTTCTGGTATTTTTAATTTTTTAAAATCAAAACTCTGCATAAAATTTTGCGTCATATTATATACAGTTTCAGCATATTCATTAAAATTCGTCATTATTTCCGATGTTTCTGTTATCAATGATGTTATAGCAAGTGTAATTATTCCTATAATAATTCCTAATGCTATAATGAAAACTATTATAGAACTCGTCCTTCGTTTTAATTTAGTTTTCTTCATGATAAATTTTATTATTGGTTCTATCATAATTGATATAATAAAAGCAACTAAAAAAGGCATATAAAATATAGCAAATTTAAAACCAATAAATACGCCTAAAATACTTAAGAGTAATATTATTATATTTCTTGCAACTCTATAGCAATAATTCAAATCAACAATCATTTATGTACGCACTCTCTTTTCTATAAATATTGTAAATGGGACATATATTTCTATATAAATATTATGCCCCATTTTATTAAATATTAATATTTGTCCATTTATTTTGTACTACTGTGCGTTCTTTTTACTACAGTCGCATATATCTTCCAAAGTATCACATACTCCTTTGCTCTCTACTTCTGAATTTGCAGCTAAATCTCCTAAAGTTAATATACCAACTATTTTATTGTCATTTATAACTGGCAATCTTCTTATCTGATTTTCAGACATTATTTTTTCTGCATCAGAAATATCTGCTTCTGGAGTACAACAGCATACTTTACAAGTCATAATATCACTTACAGGTGTTTGTTTAATATCTTTTGAACATCCAACTGTACGAAGTAATATATCTCTATCTGTTACAAGTCCAACAACTTCCTTGTTTGTGTTACATACAGGTATACAACCTACATGATTATTACACATTAATTTAGCACATTCTTCTACAGAACAATCAGGATTTACATATGCAACTTCATGACACATACAATCTTTAACTTTCATACTATTACCGCCTTTCCAATAGTACCATTTAAAATTTTAAATGATATTAATATTGTCTGCAAAAAAAATAAAGATATACAACTTATAATTGTATATCTTGGAAAATTTTTCTAATTTTAAAATCTTAAATAATTGTTGTAACTCCTATCTTCACGTGGAAAGGGAGGTCTAGGTGGCCTTGGTGGCATCGGAGGTCTTGGAGGAGGTGGTGGTCCAGGTCTTGGTGGTCTATTTTGATTTAGCAGTTGATTTAATAATAATATCTTAATTAAATCTTGAAGAATATTATTGTTTACAGCTGCTTGCCTTACCTCTTTGCCTCCATTTTTGTCTGGTTGCATTTCTAAGTTTGAATAAATTTCACTACTCATTTTTTCTATCAAGTCTCTATCAACAGTCTTTGTGTTCCCCTCACATATTTTCCTAACCATGGGATTTACTACATTGTATATTTCAGGATAAAGTTTCATTAATTCACTATTATCCGTACTTTGAAAATTATATTGTTCTCTTGCTTCGTATAATGGCTGTCTCATATATGCTTCATATGTATTTGATTCAACTGGATAACCTAATATACTTCTAATGTAGTCTTCATAATTTTGATAAAACATATTATTCCTCCTATTTATTTATTCTTCAATATAATATGTTTTTATCAAATAAATTGTTACTATAAATTATTTACATAGTCTTTAAATTGATGTCCTCTTTCTTCAAAATTTTTATACAAATCAAAACTTGCACTTGCTGGTGAAAGTAGTACCACATCTCCTGCTTTTGCAATATCTTTTGCAAGATTTACAGATTCTTGCATATTACTTGTATAATATATTTCTATGCTTTTGCCATTTAAAGCTTGTTTTGTAGCATTTTCTATCTTTTCTGATGTAGGACCAGTCAAAATTAAAGCTCTTACTTTTCTTGCAATTGTCTTCCCTACTTCTTCATAATCAAGTCCTTTGTCAGAGCCTCCTGCAAGTAAAATTATATCTTCATCAAATGAATTTAATCCTGCAATTGTACTTGCTGGACTTGTTCCAATTGAATCATTATACCATTTCACATTATTAAGTTCACGCACAAATTCAAGTCTATGTTCTACTCCTGTAAATTCCTCTATTGCTTTTATTTGTGTATCAACATCAACTATCGAACTTGTTGCAGCAAGAGCAGCACAAATATTTTCATAGTTGTGTATTCCTCTTAATTTTATATCCTCTTTTTTTATAATATGTCTTCTTACACCATCTTCGCAATATTTTATTGTGCCATCTGCCTTATCATATATAAATCCATCATCTAGTTTCTCTTTACTACTAAAGAAAATTACTTTTCCATTTGCTTCTTTAGCAAATTCTCTTGTAAATTCATTATCATAATTTAGCACTACAATTCCGTTTTCTGATTGATATTCGAATATATTTTTCTTAGCTTCTCTATATTCTTCATATGATTTATGTACATTCAAATGATCTGGATAAATATTTGTAACAACAGAAATATCAGGGCTAATATCCATATCCGATAATTGAAAACTACTTAATTCAAGTATTATAATGTTTTCAGGTTTAATATTTCTTATCTTTGTAAATATAGGTTTTCCCATATTCCCACCTAAATATGTTTTTCTTCCAGATTTTTTTACAATTTCATTAATTAATGTTGTTGTTGTCGTTTTGCCTTCTGTTCCAGTAACACCAATTACTTTGCAAGGTGCAAGTTTTAAAACCATTTCAATCTCTGATGTTAAAACAGCTCCATTTTCAACAGCCTCTACAAGTTCTGGTCTGTCAGGCATACAGCTTGGTGATCTAAAGATAATATCAAATCCTTTTAGTCTACTTAAAGAATCCTTTCCTCCTATAAATTCAAATCCATATTTTTCTATTTTTTGCATTGCTTCCACACTAATTTGATTACTTTCCTTTGAGTCAAATATTGTTACACGTGCATTTAAATCATAAAAATATTCAAGTAGTGGCAGATTACTTACACCTATTCCAATTATTGCAACTTTTTTTCCTCTTGCGTATCTTTCAAATTCTTCTAAGTTTGTATTATCCACTTTTATTTCCTCCCTATTATAGTTCTTTTATATATGATATTATTTTTTCTGCTCCTTCAGTTGCATCCTTACATTCTGTTACATCAACTTCAATTGTATTTTTATATTTTTTATAAAAACCTGCTTCTTCTTGTAATTTATCTCTTTTAATGATGTTTTGTCTAATTTCTTCTATTTTTTCTGCTTCGTTATATTGTATGCACTTTCTTCTAACACGTTCATCTAAAGATGCTGTTATCAAAAAATGGTAATTCATATCAGGATAAATTTTCATCAAATCTCTACCTGATACGATAACATTATATTTTTGCTTATATGCATCTATAAGGCCTCTTGCAAACATATATAAATGGGTGTTATTCGCTGTTTTTCCTGCAATAGATACAGCTAGAGAGTTTTCAGGAGATTGAAGTTCCTCTTCATCAATTTTTTTTCCTGCAACATATACCACGCTTTCTCTATTTTCTATTTCTATTTTTACTTGTAATTTATCCATTAAATTTTTTATATCTATATTGTGCAAATTGCTTTCTAAATTTGCAATATTCGTTTCACTTTTTTTAAATTGCATTAAAGCATAAACAATTCCTCTATATAGATTTCCACCATGCAAAATAATGCTATTTGGTATTTTATTTAAAAGCTCTCTTGATATAGATGTTTTGCCTGCTCCAACAAGTCCTTCTATTCCTATAACAATATGTTCCATTTAAAAATCACATTCCTTTTTTATTATTTGTATTTTTACAAAAGTTATTCTATCATAACATAAAAAAAATCACAACTACTTGAATATTTTTTTGAAAATTTGTAAAAAATATAATTGAATTTAAGATTGGAGGTGCTTTTGATTATGTCAGAAAAAAATAAAAAAGAAAATAAGAAAAATAACAAAAATAATAATAGAAATGAGCAAAACAATGAAAGAATAGATAATAATAACAATAACAATAAATAGTTAGTTTTTGTATTATAAAAGCAGAAGTTTTAAGCTAATCTTTTTAAGAATATAGCTCTAAACTTCTGCTTTTGCATATTTTTCTTTTACCAGTACATATTTTATCAGTTAATTTATTGTTCCAGATATTTCTTTAAGAACTTGCCTGTATAACTTTGTTCATTTCTGCATATATGTTCGGGTGATCCAACTGCAACAATTTGTCCTCCATTATCTCCGCCTTCTGGCCCAAGGTCTATTATATAATCAGCTGTTTTTATTAAATCCAAATTGTGTTCTATTACAATTACACTGTTTCCTGTGTCAACAAGTCTTTGAAGTATTTCCACCAATTTATGAACATCTGCAATATGAAGTCCTGTTGTAGGCTCATCTAATATATACAATGTCTTTCCTGTAGCTTTTTTAGAAAGCTCTGTTGCAAGTTTAATACGTTGTGCCTCTCCACCTGATAGTGTTGTAGATGGTTGTCCTAATTTAATATATCCAAGTCCAACATCATACAAAGTTTGTATTTTTTGTTTTATTCTTGGAATATTTTCAAAAAATACTAAAGCTTCTTCAACAGTCATATCAAGTACATCTGCTATTGTCTTTCCTTTATATTTAACCTCTAAGGTTTCCTTATTATATCTTTTTCCCTTACATACTTCGCATGGTACATAAATATCTGGCAAAAAGTGCATTTCTATTTTTAATATTCCATCTCCATTACAAGCTTCACACCTTCCTCCTTGAACATTAAAACTAAATCTTCCTTTTTCATAACCTCTCATTTTTGCTTCATTTGTACCTGCAAAAATATCACGTATAATATCAAATGCACCTGTATATGTTGCAGGATTTGAACGCGGTGTCCTTCCTATTGGAGATTGGTCAATATTTATTATTTTATCAATATTATGAAGTCCTTTTATTTCTTTGCATTTTCCTGGTTTTTCTGTTGAACCATTTAGTTCTTTTGCAACTGTCTTATAAAGTATTTCGTTTACAAGCGTACTTTTTCCAGAACCTGAAACTCCTGTCACACATACAAATTGTCCAAGTGGAAATTTAACATTTATATTTTTTAAATTGTTTTCTGAAGCTCCTTTTACTTCAATGGCTTTTCCATTTGATTTTCTTCTCTTTTTAGGCACAGGAATTTGTTTTTTTCCACTTAAATATTGTCCTGTTATAGAATCAGCTACAAGTTTTATTTCCTCTGCTGTTCCTTGTGCCATAACATTTCCACCATGCATCCCTGCACCAGGGCCAATGTCTATAATTTGGTCTGCTGCATACATTGTATCTTCATCATGTTCAACCACAAGCACTGTATTGCCTAAATCTCTAAGTTTTTTTAAAGTAGCAATAAGTTTTTCATTATCTCTTTGATGAAGTCCTATACTTGGCTCATCAAGTATATAAAGTACTCCTGTTAAACCAGAGCCTATTTGTGTTGCAAGTCTAATACGTTGTGCTTCTCCACCTGATAATGTTCCAGCACTTCTAGAAAGAGTTAGGTATTCAAGACCAACATCCATCAAAAATTGAAGTCTTTTATTAAGTTCTTTAAATATTTGGTCTGCAATCATTTGATCTTTTTCACTTAATTGTAATGAATTTAAATAGTCCTTTATCTTATCAATTGACATACTTGTTAATTCATTTATATTTTTATCTCCAACTCTTACTGCAAGTACTTCTTTTTTTAATCTTGCTCCATTACATTCTGGGCATTCACTTTCACTCATATAATATTCGTAAAAATCTCTCATCCCTTGAGATTTTGTTTCATTATGTCTTCTTTCAAGTGTTGGAATTACGCCTTCAAATGGTGTAGTAAATCTCCTTACACCTGCTGCAGAAGCATACTCAAAATCAATTTCTTCTGTTCCCGTTCCATATAAAATTTTATCTAAAAAGTCTTTTGGAAGTTTCTTTATAGGAACAGAAATATCAACTCCATAATGTCTTGCAATACTTTCAAAATACATCTTAGCCATTGTTTCGCCTTTTTTCATTGTGCTTGAACCAAATGCCTTAACTCCATCATATAATGTTTTATTTTTGTCTGGAATAATTAAGTCTGGATCCATTTTCATCAAATATCCTATACCTGTACATGCTGGGCAAGCTCCAAAAGGATTGTTAAAAGAAAACATACGTGGAGATAATTCATCAAAACTAATTCCGCAATCTGGACAAGCATAATTTTGACTATATAATTTTGTTTCTTTTCCAGAAATATCTATGCTTACTAAATTGTTTGCATGTTTTAGTGCAATTTCAACAGATTCAGTTAATCTGCTTCTGATGTCAGGTTTTATAACTAACCTATCAACAACAATTTCAACATTATGTTTCTTTTTTCTATCTATACTAATATCATCAGATAATTCTACTATTTCTCCATCTATTCTTGCGCGAACAAATCCTTCTTTTTGAAAATCTTCTAATAATTTAGTAAATTCACCCTTTCTTCCTCTTATAACAGGAGCAAGAACTTGAATTTTAGTTCCTTGTTCAAGTTCAAGAATATTATCAACTATTTGATCTATTGTTTGCTTTTCTATTTTCTTGCCACATTTTGGACAATATGGAACACCAATACGTGCATACAATAGACGAATATAATCATAAATTTCTGTAACTGTACCAACAGTAGAGCGTGGATTTTTAGAAGTAGTCTTTTGGTCAATTGATATAGCAGGAGATAATCCTTCTATCAATTCTACATCAGGTTTTTCCATTAAACCTAAAAATTGTCTTGCATATGAAGATAAACTTTCAACATATCTTCTTTGTCCTTCAGCATATAGTGTATCAAATGCTAAAGATGATTTTCCAGAGCCTGAAAGTCCAGTAATAACAACAAGTTTATCGCGTGGTATCACTAAATTTATATTCTTTAAATTGTGCTCTTTTGCACCTTTTATAATAATACTATTTTGCATAATAAATCACATTCCTTTTTCCTCAATAAACTCATTATAAAACATAAGTTTGTGTTTGTCAATATCAGTATTGACATAATATCTTATATGTATTATAATAACTATTGCGATATATGTTTTAGTATTATCAGTTAATACTGTAATACAATATCGAACGCAATCTTCAATATTTTTTAGGAGGTACATCTATGAACTATAGCATCACTATTGAAGATCGGTTAGAGTCTTTCGCAGCGAAAGGCCAGTTGGGTGGTTTTACACTCAAATTGTGGAACTCCAAGGCTAAGAGCCTGCAGAGGCAGGGCATTGTTCTTCACAATCCTGTACCCACTGGAAGAGAAGGAGAAATTCGATATGAGATCGACTTTTCGATTCCGGTTCCCGGCACCCTTTCTCAGCAGCTCTATGACACAGCCATGAAGGTTCGCAAGCAGAAAGGGATTATTTCCTCTGAGGCAGAACCCCTCAATCCGCCGTACAGCATGGACTAAAGTTCCAAAAAAGACCTTCACAATGTGAGGGTCTTTTTTCTTATACTCAGTAAAAACAAAAGGCAGCAAAAAATTACTTTGTTCATACTATAATTTATAAAATTACATATTATTTTCTAGTTCCTTAATCTTATCTCTTAATTCAGCAGCTTTTTCAAATTCCATATTTGCTGCATATTTAAGCATTTCATCTGTCAATTTATTTATTACATCTTCTATACTTTCTTCTTTGCTAATATTATACTTAGTTTCCGCTTCTTCTATAATACTTGCTCTAATAGTATCTCTAACAGATTTTTGAATTGTTTTAGGCACAATTCCATGTTCCTTATTATATGCTTGTTGTATTTTCCTTCTTCTGTTTGTTTCTGATATAGCTTTCTCCATAGAATCAGTAAGCTCATCAGCATACATTATAACTTTTCCATCTGTATTTCTAGCAGCACGACCAATTGTTTGTATTAGTGATCTTTCAGAACGAAGAAATCCTTCCTTGTCTGCATCAAGTATAGCAACTAAAGAAACCTCTGGTATGTCAAGACCTTCTCTTAAAAGGTTAATTCCAACTAAAACATCAAACTCTCCAAGTCTTAAATTACGGATTATTTCCATTCTCTCTAATGCTTTAATGTCAGAATGCATGTATTTAACCTTTATATCAAGTCCTGATAAATAATCTGTTAAATCTTCTGCCATTTTCTTTGTTAATGTAGTAACAAGTACTCTCTCTTTCTTTTCTACTCTTTCATGAATTTGGTCAATTAAATCATCTATCTGATTCATAACAGGTTTAACTTCTATCTTTGGATCAAGTAGACCAGTAGGTCTTATAATTTGTTCAACAATATTATCCTTTGAATGTTCTAATTCATACTCTGCAGGTGTTGCAGAAACAAATACAACTTGATTTACCCTTTTTTCAAATTCCTCAAATTTAAGAGGTCTATTGTCAAAAGCTGATGGAAGTCTAAAGCCATATTTTACAAGTGATTCTTTTCTTGCTCTATCCCCATTATACATTGCTTTTACCTGTGGTATAGTTGCATGAGATTCATCTACTAATAACAAATAATCCTTTGGAAAATAATCAAATAAAGTAAATGGTGGACTTCCCGCTTCTCTTCCACTAATATGTCTAGAATAGTTTTCTATACCTTGGCAAAAACCTGTTTCCTTCATCATTTCTATATCAAAATTTGTTCTTTCCTCTATCCTCTGTGCCTCTATTAATTTATTGTTATCTTTAAAATACTGTATTCTCTCCTCTTTCTCTTTTTCTATCCCTTCTATTGCTCTTTCCATCTTCTCTTTTGTTGTTACATAGTGTGAGTTTGGGAATATCATTACATGATTTCTCGTAGAAATAGTCTTACCTGTTAAAGGATTAATTTCAGATATTTTCTCTATTTCATCATCCCAGAATTCTACACGAATTGCCATCTCCCCTTCATTTGAAGGATATATCTCAAGTATATCACCTTTAGCCCTAAATGTACCTCTTTTAAAATCAAGCTCATTTCTACTGTATTGCATATTAATAAGCTTTTTCATTATCTCATTTCTTTCCTTTTTCATTCCAGGCCTTAATGATACAATCATATGTTCGTAGTCTATTGGATCTCCCAAACCATATATGCAAGAAACTGATGCAACAATTATAACATCACGTGTTTCAAATAATGATGCAGTTGCAGAATGACGTAGCTTATCTATCTCATCATTTATAGAAGAGTCTTTCTCTATATATGTATCAGATTGAGCTATATATGCTTCTGGTTGATAATAATCATAAAACGATACAAAATATTCAACTCTATTTTCAGGAAAGAATTCTTTAAATTCTGAATATAACTGTCCTGCTAATGTTTTATTGTGTGCCAGTACAAGTGTTGGCTTTTGTACAGTATTTATTATATTTGCCATTGTAAATGTTTTTCCGTGATCCTGTAACGCCTAAAAGCGTTTGATATTTTTTTCCCGCTTCTATACCTTTACTTAAATATTCTATCGCCTGTGGTTGGTCCCCAGTTGGCTTATATTCTGAATGTAACTTGAACATATTTCCCCCTTATGTGAATAATCTGTCTTAAATTTTGTAACAGTTTTTCTCACTTTACATATTATATCAAATTTTATCTTTATTTAAAACATCTTTCACTAAGAAATTACCTATAACACAAAAAAGACTAATCCTTTTTCTATCCTTATTATTTTTTTATTTAACTACTAATGATTTAATTCATATACCTTATAATAAATTTTGTGCCCTTGCCTATCTTGCTTTCTACTTTTATTTCGCCATTATGTGCCTCAATAATTTTTTTAGCAAGTGTTAGACCTATTCCAAAGCTATCATTATGTTCTTTGCCTTTATAAAATCTATCAAATATATGATTTATTTCATTTTCGGATATTCCTTCTCCAGTATCTTCAATTATAATTTGTGTATATAAATGATTCATTTCATAATATATGTGTATCACATCATTCTCTTTTGAATACTCTATTGCATTTTTAACAATATTTGTAATGGCCTCTATATTCCATTTATAGTCTCCCAAAAATGAAACATCATCATTTCCATTTATCTCTAAACTTTGATTTTTTAATTCTAACAATACTTTAACATTGGAATGTACATCTTTTAAAAGCTTACCAACATTAATAGTACTTCTTTTTAATGTTACATTATTTGTATCTAGTTGAGCCATCTTAAGCAAATTTTCAACTAGCCATTTCATGTTATCTATTTGTATAGATATTTGACATATCATTTTTCTTTCATCTAAAGGTATTTGTGCTGAATTTTCAAGTAAATTATCTGTTAAAATTGTAATAGATAGAAGTGGTGTTCTCAACTGATGTGATATATCTGATATATATGAAGCTAAATTTTTCTTTTCATTTTCAATTTCTTTAGCATATTCTTGCAGTCTTATAGTCGTTTTATACACCTCGTTTTGAAATGAACTAATTGAAGTTTCTTCATTAAGATTTATTAAAAAATTATAATCTTTTTTATATATTTTATTAATGTTTATCTCCATATCATTTATGCTTCTTTCTTCACGTCTAATTGAAATATAACCACTTACAAGCCATATAGCTCCTATTATTAAGATAAACAATATTGATATACCCATATATATTTCTATGTTGTCTTGTAATTCATATATTGCTACTGTCTCATTTATATTAACATTATATTTATCAGAAATTGCTTCAATATTCATTTTATTTATTTTATCAAAAATAATAATGGCAATTATAGGCATTATTATTATGGTTATTGTTATAATTTTTATTAATGCATTTAATTTTTTTCTATAATATTTTATCATTTTCTATTTTATATCCTATTCCCCTTACAGTTTTTATAATCTTTGGATGATTTGGATCATCTTCAATCTTTTCTCTTAATCTCTTCATATATACCGTTAGCGTATTATCATTAACAAAATTATATGATATATCCCATATTCTACTCAATAGATACTCTCTTGTAATTATTTTTCCTCTATTTTCTAGCAATATGCTCAATAACCTATATTCCAAAGCAGTTAATTCAATCTGTACATTATTTTTTAGTACAACATTATTTTGTTCATTAAATTCAATATTTCCAATTTGTATATTTTCTGTTACGTCATATCTTTTGATAACTTTTTTTATTCTTGATATAAGCTCTCTCAATCTAAAAGGCTTTGTTATATAATCATCTGCTCCTATTTCTAGACCATCTACTATATCATCTTCTTCATTTTTAGCCGTAATAAAAATAGTAGGAATATTATATTGGTTTGAATTTATATATCTATAAAAATCTACTCCGCTTCCATCAGGCAGTATAATATCCAATAATGCCAAATTATATAATTTTTCTTTAATACATTTTTTTGCTTCTTTTATACTTTTACATATTGTAACTTCAAACCCTTCTTTTTTAAGAGCATAATCAATTCCACTTGCAATACTCTCATTATCCTCTAAAAATATAATTTTTTTCATATAATCACCTGATTAATTATAACATATATTTTAATTTTATACATAAAAACTTGGAATGCATTACATTTGTTATGCATTCCAAGAAAGATAATCTATCTTTTTTATAATAAGGATACTGTGTTGTTTTTCTATTTACTTGGTAAACTTACTTTGTTACAACAAATTGAATAACTCCCAAGTATTCTCCCTTTGTTCCTCCGATGTAGGTAACCTTACCTGTATGGTTTCCCTTGTTAACGGTTCCAACATAATAATGGTATCCGTTGCCATCTGCCGTCATAGAGATACTTTTACCGTTAAAGTTCAACGTAAAATGTCCAGAACTTTTATTGCCATTTTTAAGTTTGCCTACAAAAATTGCATACACATTTTCGTATTTTGTGCCAAAGTTCTTGGTGAAAGTAGTCGACGCAGTATTAGACAAATTTAATACTACCGGATCTCCGATTTCACCGCTATAAGTCACAATTCCTTCTTCATTAATTGCAACTTCAATTTCCTTTAAAACCTGTACATTCTTCCCATCAAACATATGAGTAACTTCTTCCCCACATGTGTCATTCAATGGTTCTACTTCAGCCGCCATCGCTACAGTACTCGTAGTGACCAGCATCGTCAGTGTCAAAAGAAACGCCATGAACTTCCGTTTAATATTTTTCATTATAAATTCCTCCATGTTGTATTGCACTTGCAGTATCCTTATTATTTATATTGATTGAAAATCTTCAATCAATATAAATATATAATTCCATTTGGAATTATTAATAAATATTATATATTAAAATTCAATCTTTTTATATTTTTATAAAAAAAGTTATAAAAAGTTGTATATTCTAAATTTTATTCAAAACTGTATATATAACAGTTTTTGTTGTCGGTTTATATTTATCATTGTAAAAATTAAAGTATTTCATTAGTCTATTTGCATCACATTTAAAATACATTAATGTTGTTGCATAATCTATACTTGCTTTTATGGCGCTAGGACTTTTTCTATATTTTTTTGCTAACAATGGATAAATATCCTTTTCAAGATTAATGCAATTCACTAAATTTTTATCATAAATATTATTTATTATCTCTACCAAATATCTAGTTCCACTATGAGTGATATCATAACCTATAATTGTTAGTTCTTTAATTATTATATTTTGTATACTATTCATTTTTACTCCTACTAATTTATTAATTTAATAATACTATTTTTATTTATTTTTTTGTTTGCATATTTAATAATACATTTTAATAAAATTATAACACTAATTATCACAAACATAATTTCTATATATGGTATCTGAAAATTATAAAATTGATAATTCTCTGTTAAAATATAAATTGTATATATAATAAATATACTTATAGCAATCCCTAATACAGTAGCTGTTCCTATATACTTAAAATACTCTAAAAACAACATTTTATTAAATTGTTTTTTATCCATTCCAATTGCTTTTAATATGGCAAAATCTCTTTGTCTAAAATTAATATCGTTTATAACAACATTTGCAATGTTAATTACTGTGATAATCATAATAAAAACTATAAAAGTATATAAAACCAATTGAGTAATTTGCTTTTTCTGAGCTTTATTATTTCCATCATCTATATGCATTGTCGATGCAAGTTCGTAATTAGCAATATTATGCTTATATGCAATCTGCTCCAATTCTTTATCTAATAGTTCTCTATTGCTTGAATTAATAGATAAAGTCGTTGCTATTCTATATTCATCTTTTTCCTTATCTATATTATATAGTTTGAAATATGTATTATTAAATGTATCTTCATTAACAATAATATATATAACTGGCGTAATTGTATTAGAGTTTCTTTTTATTCCTTTTGGCAATCTGGTTGATATATTTGCAATTTTTAATTCTACTTTTTCCTGATTATCTCCATATTCTATATATTCTAAGTTATTTAAAGAATTAAAATTCGAACTAATTTCCGCATTAGAATATCCTGATTTTTTTGATTGTAAATATATTTCTATCTTGTCATTAACTTTATAATTTGTTATATCTATTCCATCATAATATTTTGTTTTTACTGAATCATCATAATTTACATATATACACTCATCTTCCTCTAATTCTTTTAGACCTAAATCTTGTAAGTATTTTTTATAAGAATTTTCTCTTAAAGCTATCAATTCACATTGAAATTCGCCTTCTGTTGTCTCAAATATTTTATTTTTTAATTCAGGCATCTTTTCTATTGCATTTCTTATACTTTTACTTATATTTTCTTTTGGAACACTTGTCCATAACTGCATTTCATTGTATATGCTTATACTGTTGATATACCCTGTTTGATTAAATTGTTTGGTTATATCATCAATTAATTCAGGATTATATAATTGAACAATATAATTATCTGGTATTGATTCTGATTTACGATGCACATTACTTATATATCCGTTTGTTGTTAAAAGTAAAATAACACTAAGCATCACTGTTAAAACTACCATTTTGTATTTACTATTATTTTGTTTGAAGTTCTTAATAGCAATCACTTTTTCTATTGGTTTATTTGTTTTAATTTTGTATGTACTTTTATTATAATTATTTTTTATTGAATCTATTATAGTATTTTTAAATATTTTTGTTGTAGAAATTAATATCGCAATATAAACGGTTATAACTATTAGTAAAATATCAATGCAAAAATATAACACATTTTGTGATAATATATTTATTGTAATTTGACTACTTATATTTCTATCTATATACTCCACTATTGTTTGAGCTAATATTATACTTAAAAATACACCAATAAAAATCGAAATAACAAGCAGTATTGTTCCTTCTTTGATTATGATATTTACTACTTGTTTCTTGGTAGCTCCAAGTGATTGCAAATTTCCGAAATTCCTTTTTTCTTTCTAAAATAGAAATGTTAAATACAGAATATAAAAAAGCTATAGCTGTAAATATAATTAATGCTATGAAAAATATTACTGTATATAAAATTTTAATGTCTTTCTCATTTTTTAAATTAAACAAGCCCATATACTGTAAAAGTTCTGAATTATATTCTATTTGCTCGTCTCCATTGTATAATTTTAAAACATTAGCTATTTCTTTTGATTTATTGTATATATTATATTTATTATTAAAATTGATATATACATCAACTACACTATCCTTTTGAATTTTTTCCTTATCTATACAAGTTATTGCACCTACCGTCTGTTTTGAAATAGAGATGCTATCATATTGTGTTGGTTTTATTATTCCAACAATTGTATATTCCTTTTCATTATTATCTAAATCAAATCTTTTTTTATTATTTATTCCTTTTATTATATCTTCCATGTTGTCATCTGAAAAATTTTGACTAATTACAATTTCATTACTGTTACTTGGCATTTTTCCTTCAACAAGTTCTATACCCAAATTTTTCATTGCTATATCGTTATATGCTCGAATATCCACATATTGCTTTGTAAAATATTTTGTATCGTCATTTAAGCAAATTCCTAGTTGCTTCGTTATGGCAACATCAGAAATATTTTTATTATTTTGCAAGCCATAAACTTTATCATACATAATATTTCCAAATTTTACTTCATAATTTGCGTATTTTCTTTGCAATTTAATCATGTATTCTTTATATATACTAAAGCCTAGTAAAATAGAGGTCAATAACATAACAACAATAGAAATTCCTATAATTGAAGCAATGGTTCTTTTTTTATCTCTTTTTAAATATTTTCTTGCAAGTCTAGAGTTTATATTCATATTGTTTTTCCTCCCTAAATATTTTTCTTATCAAGAATTATTTTTCCATCTTCTAGTTTTATAATTCTGTCTGCTTGCAACGCAATATCTAAATTGTGTGTTACCATAAGTATTGTTTGATTAAATTTTTTACATGAATACTTTAAGTAATCAATAATTTCATTAGAATTTTTCGTGTCTAAATTGCCTGTAGGTTCATCAGCTAAAATAATAGATGGCTTTGTTATAATGGCTCTTCCAATTGCAACTTTTTGCTGTTGTCCTCCTGATAGTTGGCTTGGAAGATTGTCAATTCTATCTTCTAATTTTAGCATTTTTATTATATTCATTGTTTCATTTTTATCTGGCTTTTTATAATCAAGCAATATCGGCAATTCTATATTTTCTTTTACATTTAATACAGGTACTAAATTATAAAATTGATATATAAAGCCTATATTTCTCCTTCTATATACTGTAAGAGAATTTTCATCTAATTTTGATATATCCGTTTTTTCTATATACACTTTTCCAATTGTAGGAGTATCTATTCCTCCTATTATATGTAATAATGTAGATTTTCCGCTTCCGCTTGCTCCTATAATTGCAACAAACTCTCCTCTTTCTATTGAAAACGATACATTATTCAACGCTTTAATTTCTGTATCGTCTTTTCCATAAACCTTACTTAAATTTTCTACCCTTAAAATTTCCATACAATTCCTTTCTTTAAATATAATTTATGTATATATTATCACATAAAAATGACTCTAAAGTGACAAAAAATCTTCTTTTTATAAAAAGAAGATTTTTTGTTATAATTATTACATATTATTTAAAAGGTATTATCTGATGAGTCTTTAAACTTTGTTTTACATCAATTACTCTTTGATTCTCAGAACCTTTCCATTCAAGTGTAGGATTGTGAAGTGCATCTACATATTGTCCATCTACTAATACATCTAGGTATTTAACTACTTCTTTATCTTTTAAATCTTTGTCAAATTTATATCCAGACCAAGCCCAAACATTTTTTTGAGGATATTTTGCTTTAAAAGCTTTTACAAGTTTTGTAGTTCCTTCTATATTGTTTGGATGCATTGGCTCTCCACCAAGTATAGACAATCCCTCTACATTTTCATTATCACATAATTCTAAAATTCTGTTTATAGTTTCATCTGTAAATTCTTTTCCGCCTTTGAAATCATGTGTCTCTGGATTAAAGCAATTCTTACAATTAAATGCACATCCTTGCATAAATATTGATACCCTTACTCCAGGGCCATTTGAAATATCCATTTTTCTTATCTTGTTATATCTCATAAACAATTACCTCTATTCATCATCTTTATTATCGATATGTAGTACTCTTTCCTTTATTTCTTCTGTTCTTCCTTTGTTCCAGAAGTTACTTCCTATGTAGCCACATGTTCTTCTTGCTACATTAAGTGTATTATGGTCTCTATTTCCGCAATTTGGACAATACCACTCTAAATTATCATCTATTAATATCTCACCATCAAATCCGCATTTTTGGCAATAATCAGATTTAGTATTAAGTTCTGCATACATAATGTTATTGTATATAAATTCTATTATTTGAAGTACAACTTCAATATTATTTTGTAGGTTTGGTGTTTCCACATATGAAATAGCTCCACCTGGACTTAATCTTTGGAATTCACTTTCTAGTTTCAATTTAGAAAATGCATCTATTTCTTCAAATACAGGTACATGGTATGAGTTTGTTATATAGCTCCTATCTGTTATTCCTTTAACTGTTCCAAATCTTCTCTTTAAGCATTTTGCAAATTTGTATGTTGTAGATTCTATCGGAGTTCCATATACACTATAATCTATATCTTCCGCTTCTTTCCATTCTGAACATTTATCATTCATTTTTTGCATTACTTTTATTGCAAATTCTTTTCCCTCACCATTGTCTGTATGGCTGTTTCCTGTCATATATTTTACACACTCATAAAGACCTGCATATCCAAGAGATATAGTTGAATAACCATGATGCAATAGTTTGTGAATAGATTCTCCTTTTTCAAGTCTTGCAAGAGCTCCATGTTGCCATAATATAGGTGCAACATCACTTAATACTTTACTTAGTCTTTCATGTCTTGCCTGTAGCGCTTTATGACAAAGTTCTAGTCTTTCATCATATATCTTCCAGAATTTATCCAAATCACCTTTTGAAGATAATGCAACATCAACTAGGTTAATTGTTACAACTCCTTGATTAAATCTTCCATAATATTTTCCTTTGCCTTCTACATAGCTTTTATCATTAGCAATATTTCCAAGACTCATTGTTCTATCAGGTGTAAGGAATGATCTGCATCCCATGCATGGATAGCAATCTCCATCTCCAATTTCATTTATTTTAAATTCCTTCATTTTCTTTTCTGAAATATAATCTGGTACCATTCTCTTTGCTGTACATTTTGCTGCAAGCTCTGTTAAGTACCAATATTTGCTGTCTTTATGAATATTGTCTTCTTCTAGTACATATAGAAGCTTTGGAAATGCTGGTGTAATATATACGCCTTTTTCATTCTTAAATCCAAGTATTCTTTCTTTTAAGAATTCTTCTATAACAAGTGCAAGTTCTTCTTTGTATTCTTCAGTTTCTCCTAAATACATACAAACTGATAAGAAAGGTGCTTGTCCATTTGTATTTGTCATAGAATTTACTTGATAGTTAAATGTTTGAACACCATCTGCAACTTCTTTTCTTGTATCTTGTTTAGCAAAATCAACGCATTGCTCTTCTTTAAGTCCTCTATCTTTATATTTTTTATAATATTTTTCATAACTGCTTCTTACAAATGGAGCTAAATGTGATAAAGATACTGTTGCTCCACCATATGTTGAAGATGTAACTGCAAGTATAATTTGTGTTGCAATAGTACATGCTGTAATAAATCTATGTGGCTTTTCTATCATAACACCATTCATTATTGTTCCATTTTGAAGCATATCCTCTAAGTTTATAAGTTCACAGTTAGTTAAAGCATTTTGTGCAAAATAATCTGCATCATGGAAATGTATAATTCCTTCATCATGTGCTTTTACAACATCCTCAGGAAGTAAAAATCTTCTTGTTATATCTGTACTTGTAATTCCTGCAAGATAATCTCTTTGAGTTGTTACAACTGTTGCATTTTTATTTGAGTTTTCACTATTCCAGTACTCACTCTCGCCTTCAATTAATTCTTTTATAGATTGATCTGTTGTATTAGCTTTTCTAACAAGCTCTCTTGTGTAACGATAAGTAATATATTTTTTTGCAAGTGTATATTTTTCAAAAGACATTAATTTTTCTTCAATAATGTCCTGAATATCCTCAACTAATATTCTATTTTTATTTAATTCTTCTATGTAGTCTATTATCTCCTCTATTTGTTCTTTTGTAGCCTTATTTTTTCTACTCACTTCATCATTAGCTTTTCCTATTGCTATTCTGATTTTTTCTGGATCATAGTCCACTATTTTTCCATCTCTTTTTATGATTTTCATCTTGCAAGTTACCCCCTCTTCATATTTGTTTGTTTTTGAAGTATGAACAAATTATATATCAAAAAAATAATAAATCTGTTGCAATTGCAACAGATTTATCGCTTAACTTTATAACTTCAATTGGCTCTAGGTTAAAAAAGAAATATTACATTTTTGTTACAGTTTTTTAAAACTTTTATGTTTACAAGTTATTATTCATTTGCTTTTAAGCTTTCCGACATAATTTAAATAATTGTGATTTTTTTGTAAAATAACTAGACTTTTAAATCTATTTTGTGTATTATATACATATATCATATGTGGAGGTTGAACAAATGTCAAAATCAATTAAATTTTTTCCAATTTTATTAATATCATTTTCATTAATTTTAAGCTTTTATAGTGTAATATATGCAAGTAATATAAATATGAACCTTGCATCTGGAAATTCAATATCTGGAAATATTGTTCAGAATGCAAACACTACGTTAACAAATGAAAATGCTTCTAATGAACCAACAACAAATTTGATAGAAGAATCTCCTATTCAAACATCTTCACCTTCAAGCGTAACAGCTACTACAGAAGAAGGTTTAGGATTGTCAAATGTTTTAAGTATTATACTTATTACAGTTGGTGTAGTATTAATTCTTCTTGCAATCGCAATAATAATTAGATTAAAATAATTTATATTTTTCCTCTTTATTAATTTTAATAAAGAGGATTTTTTTACTTTTTTTGCTAAAAAATTAATGCATAATTTTATCTATAAAACAGATAATATTATCGAGAACTTTTTGTTCAAATTTTTAAGGAGGTAATATTATGAAAACAAAAACTTTAGTATCATTTATAATTGCTCTTATGGTTTCCATATTCTCTGTTTCCTATACATTTGCAGCAGGTAATTTTCAAAATGGTGTTAGAAATGTTGTAGGAGGAGCAGAAAATGCAGTTGAAGATGCTGGAAGTGCCATAGGCAGAACTGTTCAAAGTGGAGTAAATACACTTGGAAATGGTGCAAGAAATATGGGTTCAATGGTACAAAACACAATGACAACAAACAACAATAGTGGATACACTACTACAAGAACCGCTACTACTACTTCTTATGATGATTTAGCATCATCAACAACTATGTACACATGGGTAATTATCGGAGTTACTGCAGTTGGTATTGGCGTTTTACTTTGGTCTTATTTTGCTCAAAATAGTAAAAATAATATGTACATTGATTCTGACGAATAAAAGTATTTTTATATTTTTATTATTATGTAAAGAGAATTGATACATCTTTTTAAGATACCGCGCAGCGACCAAACGAAGCCGAAGGCTGAGTGCGATTCGAGCAGCCGTCACTCTTTTTGATTGGCTGCGAACAGCAAGGTATCAAGAAAAGATGTATCAATTCTCTTATATTATTCACAATATTAAAACATATTATTTTTACTATTTTCCCCTCTTGTTATATTTTATATTTCAGTATATAATATAAATTACTTGATGAATTTAAAAAGTTCAAATACATATAAAAGGAATGAGATTTATGGCAAAGAAAATAATTGCAAAGAATCCTACAGCAATGCACAATTATACTATAGAAGATACTATAGAAGCGGGAATTGTTTTGTCAGGTACTGAAGTAAAATCTATCAAAAATGGAAAAGTTAATATAAAAGATACATATGCTAATATAAAAGATGGAGAAGTATTTATTTATGGTATGCATGTAAGTCCTTATGAACATGGAAATATATTTAATAAAGATCCTTTAAGGACAAGAAAACTTTTACTAAACAAAAGAGAGATAAATAAACTTATTGGATTAATTAAGCAAAAAGGATATTCTCTTGTCCCTATTTCTTTGTATTTTAGTGGTAATTTTTTAAAAATTGAACTTGGTATTGGAAAAGGTAAAAAATTATACGACAAACGTGAAGAAATAGCAAAAAAAGATGCACAACGTAGAATTGCACAACATATGTCAGAAAAATATTCAGTATAAGAAAGAAAATAGAAAACAGCATAAGTTAGAATTATCTAACTTATGCTGTTTTTAGGATTAGTCAAATTTGGTCGTCATAGACTTAATCAATCCATAATGGTCAATTCTGTAGAAATATTCTCTTCCGAGAATTGCTACATTCTTAGGATTTACTTCGTCAACAATACGCTTTGCAAACTTGAGTTTAGTATCAGGTTCTCCATGGTTTACTAAAACCAACTTCAAATTGTTAAACTTCGCTAAGAAGTCCAGCATTTCGTCAGCCTTAGCATGAGCCGAAAATTCAGTTGTGTATTCTACATCAGCCTTCTTTCTATATATTACTCCGCTAATCTCTACATCTTCACCAATTGTGGTGTTTTTCAGCTTGCTGCCAAGCGTACCTTCAGCCGTATAGCCTGTAAACTGGATTAACCAGTTTTCTCTTTGTATAAACTTAGGTATATACAATTGTGCAGGGCCATATGTTCCCATTCCAGAAGTAGTTACAACAATCTTCTGTTCATGGCTTTCAAAAACAGTATCCCGGATTGCTCTGTCAACACTGATTAGGTTATCCGGCAGAAACTCCCGCATATCTTCCCTAATTCCAATATTGTCAGTTAAATACACTCTGGTATACTTCTGAGCTAATTTGCCATCAAAATAGATAACAACATCCTTAGACAGCTTGCCCTTATCCTGCATTTCTTTGAGCATATACAGAATCTCCTGCGCTCTTCCCAGAGAAAATACAGGGCACAACACAGATCCACCATGATTAATTTTGTTACACACGTTCTTTTCAAATGTGTTAACAACTTCACTTGAATCCATGTCACCATAAGTAGCCTCTTGAACAACAGTAAGGTCCATATTATGCACCCATTCAGGTAACATTGGAACATTGAAAAACATATTTTTCGGACTATAATCTCCTGTAAACAAAAGATTAATATCCTTTTCGTCCGGATACGAAATCTGTACCAGGATCGCCGCAGCTCCAAGCAAATGTCCATTTATGAAAAACGTTGCTTTTACAAACTTGTTGATGTACACCGTTTCCTCATATTCGCATCCAACAATATTGTTTTGAATGTTTGCAACATCTGCTGCAGAATAAAGTTCCTTGGTTTTCGAATGTTTTGCCGACTCCTTTAACACTCTGTACGAATCTGCTAAAGCATACCGACAGAGAACCTTTGTGACTGATGTCATGTAAACTTTGCCATTGAAGCCATTCTTCTGCAGAAGCGGAAGACGTCCAATATGATCCACATGGTTGTGAGTCACAAGGGCAAATTCAATGTTCATTGCGTTAAAAGGAAAACTCAAGTTGTAATTCGAATACTCCTTTTCTTGAAACAGGCCACAATCAACAATGAAGGCCATTCTCTTCCCCGTTGGAAACCGCACTGTAACTAAGTTACATGAACCGGTAACACCAGGGTGCAAAGCCATTACATCGGCATAAAACCGTGTTTTTGAGCCCATATAGTCTAATCCCTCCTAAAATAAATTTTATTCAAGGTACTTAAAAATAAATCCTCGATAAAACTATTATACCCTTTATAGGTATATTTTTCAACCCTTTTTAGACATTAACTGCATTTTATTTTACATAATATTACTCTTTTTCATGTCTATAACTACTACACATAGATTCATCTGACTGTTTTGTATTGCATCCAATTATAGGTGTTACTATTATTTGTTGTAACTCACATTCTTGTCTTTCCTCATCATTATACTTACAGCTTGTTACTGTGCAATTGATTTTTTGATTTTTTTCCATAAAAAATAGCCTCCTTTATATTTTTAATAAGGTAATTTTCCTTTGCATTAAGATTAACCAACCTTATATTCAATATTATGGCTATTTTTCATTAAAATATTATTTCGTTTTTGCTTTTTCAGCTATTTCTTTTGTTTTTTCACTATTCAAACTTCTGTCTTCAATATTGTTGCAATTTTTTGGATTTTTAAAACTTAAATACCAGTTAATTCCATTTTTTTCTTTTTGAATTTGTTCATTTCTTTCTACAAGCTCATTAAATGTTTTTGGCATTGGAACAATCATAGGTTCACATGGCACCCAATTAGCAGGAGTACTTCCATTATTAGAATCTGCAACCTGAAGTGCTTGAAGTGCCCTTAGTATCTCAGAAATACATCTTCCAACATTCATAGGATATACTAATATCAATCTAACTCTTCCCTGCTCATCTATAATGTATACATTTCTTACTGTTTCAGTATTACTTATATCACTAGAAATCATACCATACTTTCTTGCAATTTCTCCATTTCTATCAGCAATTATTGGAAAAGGAATTCGTATTCCAGTTCTGCAATAAATGTCATACACCCAAGCCAGATGAGAACTATTGCTATCAACGCTAAGTCCAATCAAACAACTATTTAACCTATCAAAATATGTACTTGCTCTTGCAAACGCAATCATCTCAGTAGTACATACGGGGGTAAAAGCCTTCAATTTGGGGATATTATATTAATCGGCTAATTTCAGGTTTTAGCTCGAATTTCACACTTTTATCGTGATAAATCCATATTTTATCAATTAAACACTCTAAAAT
>CAKOPZ010000020.1 GCA_934101145.1 uncultured Clostridia bacterium | reverse complement strand
TGTCATGCGTTTTTCAATGTACTAATTATCTTTTGACTTTTTTAGAAAAGACTATTGACTTTTAATAGTTAGTCTTTTTAAATAATATGAGATTAAAAGAATGATATGATAAGATAAATTTTAAAAGAAGAAATCCCAACTTACATATGTAAATTGGGATTTGTACTAATCTTCTAATAAGAAATCTATTAGATATTTTATTTTTATACCATCTTCAGATGTATTTGAATATAATTTATCCATTGTTAATATTGTTTTTTCATAATTATCATTTATATCTTGCAAAGGCTTTAATTCTCTGCTTTTTACTTCTTTATCTAACATGGATAATGTTACTTGATAGTATTTTTTTTCAGTAGACTTGGTTGCAACAAAATCTACTTCTAAAGAATCCTTTTTTCCAACTGTAACTTCATAACCTTTTCTTAATAATTCAAAATAAACAATATTTTCTAATATATGCCCTAAATCCAAATTATTAAACCCTAAAATTATATTTCTTATTCCAGTATCAACAATATAGTATTTTTCTAATGTTTTTAAAATTTCCTTTCCTTTTATGTCGTATCTTGGGACTCTATATACTATATATGAGTTTTCGAGCATTGAAAAATAATTTAAAACTGTATTATGTGTTATCTTTGTCCCTTGACTTGTTAAATAATCTGCCACCTTTTTTGCAGATATTAAACTTCCAACATTGCTCATTAAAAACTTTAGGATTTTTTCTAATAGCACAGCATCTACTAATCTATTTCTTTCTATAACATCTTTCATAAAAACCGTATTATATATTCCCTTTATTGCATTTTCATACAAATCATTGTTATTATTTAAAGAAATTACACCTGGCATTCCACCATATTTAACATATTCATTAAATTTATCTTCAATACTTTCATTATCTTTTATCTTACTGAAATTTAAAAACTCCTTAAAAGATAGTGGTAGCATTTTTATTTCTATGTATCTACCTGAAAGATATGTAGAAAGTTCTGACGAAAGTAAATATGCATTAGAGCCTGTAATATATATATCGCATTTGAAATCAACTTGAATGCTATTAACACATTTTTCCCATAACTCAACTCTTTGCACTTCATCTAATAATATATAATTTGTTTGGTCTTTTTTTATGTTCTTTTTTATTTCATTATACATATCTTTGTAGTTAATTATTTCATCAAACTCAAAAGATTCAAAATTCATATATATTATATTTGCATGACTATCTGTTTTTTCTATTGTTTCTTTAAATAATTTTAATAAACTTGATTTTCCACATCTCCTAATACCTGTTATAACTTTAATAAATTCAGTATCTTTATATGCTAAAAGCTTATCCATATATATTTTTCTTTCTATCATATTTATCACCTAATTACATTATATAGGTACAAAATTAATTTGTCAAGTTTTGTTAATACAAAAACAAAACTTCTTAAAATAATACAATTTTGTTAATAATGCGACAATTGTTTTGGCATGAAATAGCCCAGAAATAAAAGCATGTTTGCTAGTTAATTTTTGAAAAGTATGGTATACTAATTAATGTATAAAATAGAAAATGAAAATGACTTGTCGATTGTGAGGCAATCGAAACAAAAAATAGTAATTTTTTTGTGTGCTTGGAGGGGAAAATGTATAAGAGGTTTAAAGAATACAGTTTTAGAGACATTGTAGGAAAATTTGTTCTAATGAAAAATACAGATATTTTTAGAAATGCTAATGAATATAAATACATTGATGAAAGTGTGGAGAAGATTAAACAATATATAATTAAAGATACTAAAGATTATTATATAGATACATTACAATATGATGAAGAGTTGGATTTTGAAGATACTTTTAGTGTTGAAAACTTAAATGAAGATATGACAACACGAAAAGTTACACAACTCTATGAACCAATGTATGGATATGTCAGTATAGATAGAAAAAGGGGTTTTGTTTTATATCTTTTAGGAAATGAGGAAGATAAGTTAAAATATGTATATAGCCCAACATACTGGTCTTGTGATGATAAGTTTATAGAAAATATAGAAATAAAGATTATTGATGAAGATGAGTATGAATATGCAAGGTTATTCAAAGAGCAGATACAAGATGATGAAGAATCAGATGAAGATGTTATAAATACTAGAAATTTAAAAGAATTAGATATGTTTAGAATTGAATTTTCACCTGATTTCGTTTCTTGTTTTGTTCGATATAAAAATATTAATTATGTTGCAAAAGTTAAGTTAGAAAGATTAGAACAAGAAAATATATATGCAAAATATCATGAAAGCACAGGAATACTTAAATTGATAAAAGAAAATAATAATTATTATTTGATTTATATTCCTGTCAAAAAAATAAATGAAGAATTAGCATTTAAAAAATATATTTCTAGTATTTTAACGGCATTATATGAAGATTTCGATGTTGAGGAGGATGATGCTATAAAGTTAATAAAAGAGTTTCAAGAAACTATTAAAAGTGGATATATTAGTGGAGATCTACCTAATGAAACAATAATTAAAATATGGAATAAACTTTAGGTAGAAAAGAAAAATAAAGATGATGTTTATAAGCAATATAATATAAATTACGATTTTAGAGGTGCATTATATGGAAAATAAATATATAAATGATATAAAATATAAAAAAAAATTAGCAATAGTGTGGTATTATATTAATATAAGTTTCCCAAAAGAAGATGAATGATTATGACAAAAGCTCCATATGATTTAATTATAATGGATGATAAAGATTTATTGAAAAAGTTAAAAAAGGGTATGGAAGATACTAAGAATAAAAAAGTATGCTCTGTAGATGGGGCATTTGAAGAGGTTAAAGAAAGATAAATTCATAAATTAACATCCCCTACATATATTTATATAAAATATATGTAGGGGTGTTTTTATGATTGTTATAAATAAAAAAAGATTGCTAAATATACTTGGAATGGTATTTATTTCGTTATTTGTTTTTAGTTTTCAAATTGCAAAAGAAGAAAAAACAAAAGAAACGGTGTCGCTTCCTGTATCAAACAAGGTAATTGTAATTGATGCAGGTCATCGGAGTTCCAGATGAACGGTGCAGTGAGCTCATCACGGCACAACAGAAGCACAAACAAATTTGAAAATTGCTTTAAAGCTACAGACACTTCTTGAACAAAGTGGCTCAACTGTAATTCTTACAAGAAGTGATGAAAATGCAATATATGACATTGATAAAAATACTTTAAGAGAAAAGAAAATATCCGATATTAGAAATAGGGTGAAGATAGGAAACGAGTCATCTGCAGATATTTTTGTTTCAATTCATTTAAATAAAATTCCTCAGTCACAATATGATGGTTGGCAAACTTTTTACAAACCAAATGATGAAAAAAGTATGAAACTTGCAAAATCTATTCAAACAAATTTAAATGATGCTATTCAAAAAGAGAATAAGCGTGTTGCAGTGAAACTTGATACAGTGTATATTATGAAACATGTCGAAATTCCAATAAGTATTGTTGAGTGTGGTTTTTTATCAAATCCTGATGAAGAAGAATTATTACTTTCTGATGAATATCAAAATAAGCTTGCATGGGGAATTTATAATGGTATAATTGATTATTTTTATGAATAAAAATTCCACTCCTTGGAAAAATATGAATAAAACATATTTTATAGCAAGGAGTGGAATTTTTTTGAATGAATATTTAAGTATAAAAGGAGCAATACTTGAAAAGCAGGCTTTGGAAAAATATTTGCAACAATTAGCTTTAGATAATCAGCTTACTAAAAAAAGTAGCAGAGAAACTTACCCTATTCCAAGGTTAAAGGAAAATTTTGATTTTATTTCACAAACATATGATATTTTAAATGAAAATATCAGACTTAAAATTCCTATTCATCCTGCAGGAGAATGGCTTCTTGATAATTATTATATTATTGAGGAGACAGTAAAAGGTATAGAAAAAGAGTTAAGTTTAAAAAAGTATATAAATTATTATGGAATTGCAAATGGACAATATAGTGGTTTTGCGAGAATATATGTACTTGCATCAGAGATAGTAGCATATACAGATGCAAAACTTACAGTATATGATTTGAAGGACTATTTAAATGCATATCAAAGCAAAAAGACATTAAGCATGGATGAAATATGGAGCATGAAAACCTTTCTTCAACTTGCCCTTATTGAAAATATACGTAGTGTTTGTGAAAAGATATATTCATCTCAAGCTCAAAAATATAAAGTTGAGAATATATTGGAAAGGCTTGTTGAAGATAAGAAAAGAGATGAGCTTATTTTTAAGAATGTAGATGTATATAAAGCTAATGTAAAAGAATATGGAGAAATGAAATATCCTTTTATTGAATATATGGCGTATAGATTAAAGAAATATGGTAAAAAGGCGTATCCATTTTTAAATATACTTGAAGAGCAGGTCGGCAAAACAGGAACTGATACTGAAAGCGCAATAGAAAAGGAACATTTTGATATTGCTGTTAAAAAAGTTACAATTGGTAATTGTATTACAAGTATGAAAATGCTTCAAAGAGTAAATTTTGCAGATATTTTTGAACAAATAAACCAAGTTGAAGAAATACTTAAACAAGATCCAGCAAATGTGTATGAAAATATGGATTACAAAACAAAGATATATTATAGAAATAGAGTTAAAGAACTTGCAAAGAAAACAAGGGTATCTGAAATTTATATTGCAAAAAAGTGTTTAGAACTTGCAAATAAAAATTTAAGTGATGATAAAGAAAATAAAAAAAGCCACATTGGATATTATTTACTTGAAGCTGAAGGTGAAAATGAACTTTTTGATTTGCTTCAATATAAAAGTCGTAGCAAAAGAAGTAATATTTTTAAAATGAAATTATATATATTTGCAAAAAAAATAATTTCATTAATTATAACTTTGCTTATTGGAGCGTATGTATATTCAAAAACAAATAGTGTTTTAAACTTTGTTATATCAATTATTTTAATATATATTCCAATAGAGAAAGTAGTTGTACAGATAATACAATATATTTTAGGCAAATGTATTAAGCCAAAATTGATTCCAAAAATAGATTTTCAAAATGGAGTGCCAAAGAAGTATTCTACATTTGTTGTTATACCAACAATAATAAAGGATAAAGAAAAAGTAGAAGAAATGTTTAATAAACTTGAAGTATATTATTTGGCAAATAAAAGCGAAAATATTTATTTTGCTCTTTTAGGGGATTGTGCGCAAAGTGACAAAGAACAAGAAGACTATGATCATGAAGTTATAAAGTCAGGGCTTGAGCTTGCAAAACAACTAAATGATAAATATAAAAATGAGGGATTAAATAAATTTCATTTTATTTATAGAAAAAGAGTTTGGAATGATAAAGAAGAGAGTTTTTTAGGATGGGAAAGAAAGCGTGGTATGCTTAATCAATTTAATGAATACATTCTAAAAAATATAGAAAATCCTTTTTTAGTAAATACGATTGAAGAGCAAGAAGAATTAGTGCCAAATATAAAATATATTATTACTCTTGATAGTGATACTGCACTTGTTCTAAACACTGGGCTTGAACTGATTGGAGCAATGTCTCATATTTTGAATATACCAAAATTAAATGAGGAAAGAAACGTTGTTATAGATGGGTATGGAATAATGCAGCCTCGTGTTGGAATAAATCTTGCAAGCAGTCAAAAAACTTTATTTACAAAATTATATGCAGGACTTGGTGGAACGGATTCATACACAAATGCTATATCTGATGTGTATCAGGATAATTTTGATGAGGGGATTTTTGCAGGAAAAGGAATATATGATGTACGAGCATTTTCGGATGTTCTTAATGGGAATATACCTGAAAACACAGTGCTTAGCCATGATTTGCTTGAAGGATGTTTTCTAAGGTGTGGTCTTGTAACTGATGTTATGCTTATGGATGGATATCCTACAAATTATAATAGTTTTAAAACAAGGCTTCATAGATGGACAAGAGGAGATGTTCAAATTCTTGGATGGATAAAAAATAAATCTTTAAATTTAATTTCTAAGTATAAAATTTTGGACAATCTTATTAGAGCAATTTTTCCAGTGATAACTGTGATTTCACTGATTTATTTTATTTGTTTATCTATTATGTACAATACAAATTTATGGACTATATTTGTATTGCTTTTTGCAAGTGTAATTGCAGGCGAAATTATGCAGATTGTAAATAGAATAATATTTAAAAAGGATGAAGAAAGCAGTCAAAGAACATTTAACAGACAAATTGGAATGACTTTTGCAACATGGATTAGAGCTATTTTAGAAATTTTATTGCTTCCAGATAAGGCATATACTACTTCAAATGCAGTGATAAAAGCAAGCTACAGAATGAATATAAGTAAAAAGCATTTACTTGAGTGGACTACTTCTGAAGAAGCAGATAGACAATCTAAAAACACGCTTATTTCATATTATCAAAGCATGATTGCAAATATTGTTATAGGTACAGGCGGCTTAATAATTGCATTTATATCTAAGTTATATGGAATAAAAATATTTTTAGCAGTTTTATCAGCCTTATGGCTAATTGCACCATTTATAATGTATATTTTAGGAAAGAATATTGAAAAGAAAGATGCAATTACTAAATTAGATAAAAATGAAAAAGAATATTTATATGATGTTGGCAGAAGAACATGGCTATTTTTTAAGAGTTACTTAAATGAAAGGGGAAATTTTTTGCCACCAGATAATTATCAGGAAGATAGAAATCCGAAAGTAGTATATAGAACTTCTTCAACCAATATAGGATTGGGACTTTTAGCTGTTGTTTCAAGCTATGACATGGGATATGAAAGTAAAATTGATACAATTAATTTGCTTGAAAAAATGATTAATACAATTATGCGTCTTTCAAAATGGAATGGACATTTATATAATTGGTACAATATTGAAAATTTAGAACCACTTATTCCAAGATATGTTTCAACTGTAGATAGTGGAAACTTTATTGGATATATGTATGTTGTAAAACAGTTTTTGATAAATACAAAAGTGGAAACTGTGGAAAACAAGGGCGAAGATAATGACTTAGATGTGCAAAAAATAGAGGCAATGATACAAAATATAGATAATATAATACAAAATACTGATTTTAGCATTTTATATAGTGAAGAAAATAAAATTTTTTCAATTGGATACAATGTAGAAGAAAATATGCTTACAGATTCATATTATGATTTGCTCGCATCAGAAGCAAGGCAGGCAAGCATTGTTGCTATTGCAAAAAAAGATGTGCCTGCAAAACATTGGTATAGTTTAAATAGGAGTCTTACTATTTTAAATAAGTATAAAGGACTTATTTCATGGTCTGGAACTGCATTTGAATATTTAATGCCAAATGTAAACATTCTTCAAGAAGAAGGTAGTTTACTTAGCGAGTCTTGCAAATTTGCAATAATGAGCCAAATAGAGTATGCTAAAAAATTAAATTTGCCATGGGGAATATCAGAAGCAGCATTTAATTTAAGGGATTTAAATAACAATTATCAATATAAAGCATTTGGAATACCTTGGCTTGGAATAAAAAGAGGACTGGGGGATGAGTTTGTTGTTAGTCCGTATGCAAGTATTCTTGCAATAACGCAAAAACCAAAAGAGGTATATGATAATTTGAAAAGGCTTGAAGATTATGGTATGTATCAAAAATATGGATTTTATGAATCAATTGATTATACTCCTTCAAGATTAAAACTTAATGAACAATATTCAGCTGTTAAAACATATATGGCACATCATCAGGGGCTTATTTTGCTTTCTATAAATAATTTATTTAATCAAAATATTTTGCAAAAAAGATTTATGCAAAATCCAGAAATGTCAGCAGTAGAGATACTTTTAGAAGAAAGAATGCCTCAAAATGTAATAATAACAAAAGAAGAAAAGGAAAAGGTTGAAAAAATAAAAAATGTAGATTATGAATCATATTATCAAAGGGAATATACTAAGATTGATGAGGATTTGCAACCAATAAATATGATTTCGAACAATGAATATAAGATAATTACAAACCAATATGGAAACGGATATAGTATGTACAAAAATATGCTAATAAATAGGTATAAGGAAACAGATGACGAAGAACAGGGAATATTTTTCTTTATAAAAAATATTAAAACAAAAAGAATATGGAGTTCTTCTCAAAAAAGTTATCTTGCACCTGCAGATAAATATAACATAGTATTTTCGCCTGATAAAAGCATATTTGTAAGACAAGATGGAGATATAGAAACGGTGACAAAGATAAGTATTATGCCTGATGAGCCAATTGAAATAAGAAGCATTACTTTAAAAAATAATGGTAACATGGATGAAACATTTGAACTTACAAGTGTCTTTGAGCCAGTGCTATCAAGTAAAGAACAAGACTATGCACATAAAGTATTTAATAATTTGTTTTTAAGATATGAATATATAGATGAGAATGGAAGTATTTTGGTAAAAAGAAATCACAGAGGCAAAGACGAAAAAGATATGTATTTGGGTGTGAATTTATATACTAAAAGTGATACTATAGGAGATATTGAATATGAGATAGATAAGGAAAAATTTACAGGTAGAGGGAATTTAGGACTTCCAAAGGCCGTTAAAGATGAACTACCATTAAGTAAAAAAATTGGAGCAGTTACAGATCCTATAATTGCAATAAAAAGAACAGTTACAATAAAGGCTAAAGAAAAGGTATCATTTTATTTAATTATTACTGCATCTGATGATAGAGAAATTGTGTTAAATAGAATTAATGACAACTTAAATGAAGAAAAAATACTGAGAAAATTAGAATATACAAGAGCAAAAATGGAAGCAGAAAATATGTATTTAGCTGTAAAGGGAAAAAAAATTGAAGTATATCAAAAAATGCTTAGATATCTAATATATCAAAATCCATTAAAAATGATGATGCTAAAAAATAGTCCAAAAGAATACAAGAAAATAGAAGAGCTTTGGAAATATGGAATATCTGGAGATTTGCCTATTTTACTTGTGTATATAAAATCAATCAATGATATTGATGTTGTAAAACAATGTATAAAAGCATATGACTATTTTAGAATTAAAAATATAAAAATTGATTTAGTGATATTAAATGAGGAAAAGAAAACATATGATAATTATGTTTTAGAGGAAATACAAAATGCAATTTTAGATGCTAACCTTGGATTTATGCAAAACATAAATGGAGGAATATTTGTACTAAATCAGCTAGATGCAAAAGAAATTCAAGGTTTGGAGTATAGAGCAAATTTAATTTTAAGAGCAAATCTTGGAGAGATAGAAAGACAGATAAATGACTTTGAAGAGGAGTATTTAAACAAAGTAAAAAATATAGGAAATGATCCATCACATCAAACATTTGAAGAAGATGAAGTTACAAGAAAAAATATAAATGATGAAAAATTGTTATACAACAATGGATATGGAGGATTCTCAGAAGATGGAAAAGAATATCATATTTTTGTAAATAAATATAATAGAACGCCAACTGTATGGAGCCATATACTTGCAAATGAAAAATTTGGAACAGTTACAACTGAAAATATGGGTGGATACACATGGTACAAAAACAGTAGATTAAATAGGCTTTCAGCTTGGAATAACAACCCTATAATAGATGTACCATCAGAAATAATTTATTTAAAAGATATGAAAACAGACAGGGCATGGTCTCTTGGGCTTAACCCTATGCCTGATGAAAATGATTATGAAATAATATATGGATTTGGTTATGCTAAATATTGTCATACAAGCAGTGGAATAAATCAGAATTTGAAAATATTTGTACCAGAAGATGATACAAACAAGGTTCAAATACTTCATTTAGAAAATAAAAAAGCAGAAAAACAAATACTAAAAATGATTTATTATATAAAACCTGTTCTTGATGAGGATGAGATAAAATCGAGAGGATTTTTAAAACTTAAATATCAATCAAATTTGAATCTGTTAACAATGGAAAACACATCAAAGCCTGAGAACAAAACAATTATGTATGTATCATGCAGTGAAAAAATAGAATCATATACAGGCTCTAAAAAGTCGTTTATGGGAAAAGGAACAATTGCAAATCCAGATGGAATTAACAAAGTTCAATTGGATAATGCAAGTTCAATAGGAAAAGAAGGGTGCATTGCAATTCAAATAAGTATTGAACTTGAGGCATTAGAACAAAAAGACATAGTGTTTGTAATGGGAGCAGAAGAAAACTTTGCAGAATGTCAGGATAAAGCTTATCAATATACAAATATTAGTTATGCTAAAAATCAGTATGAAAAAACTAAAAAATATTGGAGAGAATTACTAGATAAATTACAAGTTAAAACACCGATAGAGTCAGCAAATATTATGCTTAATGGCTGGCTAATGTATCAAACAATATGCTCTAGATTATATGCAAGAAGTGGATATTATCAATCTGGAGGAGCATATGGATTTAGAGATCAACTTCAAGATACAATAGGCACAAAGTATTTGAATGTAAATATGATGAGAAATCAAATAATAAAACATGCAGGACATCAATTTTTAGAAGGAGATGTTGAGCATTGGTGGCATGATGAAACACAAAGAGGAATTCGTACGAGGTTTTCTGATGATTTGCTTTGGCTTGTATATTTAGTAGAAGAATATATAGGATTTACAGGAGATAATAGTATTTTAGATGTAGAAACCAATTACTTGAAAGGTCCAATATTAGAGCAAGGAGTAGACGAAAGATATGATAAATATGATATAAGTGATGTTAAAGAAAATATATTTGCTCATTGCCAAAGAGCCATACAAAAAGCTATGAGTTTTGGAGAAAATGGACTACCTAAAATAGGTTCTGGAGACTGGAATGATGGATTTAGCACAGTAGGAAATAAAGGCAAAGGGGAAAGTATATGGCTAGGATTTTTTATGTACAAGATACTTGCAAATTGGGTACCAATTTGTAGAAAACGTGGAGAAGATGAAGGTGCTATAAAATATGAAAAAATAATGCAAGATTTAAAAAAAGCACTAAATACAGCAGGTTGGGACGGAAGATGGTATAGAAGAGCATTTATGGATGATGGAAATATACTTGGAAGTTTGCAAAATGAAGAGTGCAGAATAGACAGTATCGCACAAAGTTGGGCTACAATTTCTAATGCTGGTGACAATGATAAAAAATATATTTCTATGGAAAGCTTAGAAAAACACTTAATAGATAGAGAAAATGGAATAATTAAATTACTTGACCCACCATTTGAAAAAAGCAAATTAGAACCTGGATATATAAAATCATATTTGCCAGGTACAAGAGAAAATGGTGGACAATACACACATGGTGCAATATGGGCAATAATTGCTGAAACCATGCTTGGATTTGGCGAAAAAGCTACAGAATATTTTAGAATGATAAATCCAATTGAGCATAGCAGAACAAAAGAAGAAGGGTTAAAGTATAAAGTGGAGCCATATGTCATTTCTGCTGATGTATATGGAGCCTACAATTTAGCAGGAAGAGGTGGATGGACGTGGTATACAGGTTCAAGTAGTTGGATGTATGAAGCAGGAATAAAATATATCTTAGGGCTTAATATAGAAAAAAACACTTTAAAGTTAAATCCTTGTATTCCAAGTAATTGGCCTGAATACAGCATAAGATATAAATTTGGAGAAAGCATTTATAATATAAAAGTAAGCAATCCAAACCACAAAAATACAGGAATAAGTTGTATAAAATTAAATGGAGAAGATGTGGAAACAAAGGAAATTAAACTTGTAAAAACAGGTGGAATATATAACGTGGAGGCTATTATGTAAAAAGTGAAAGGTGGAGCTATTTGTGCTTCACCTTTTTTGATAGATACTCAAAAAATATTTCTAAGTACTTGTTTAATTGGGTTTATTATGATATAAATATGTGTAATAATTATAATATTTCTAAGGAGAGAGAAATGGGAAGTAGAGAAAGAGAAGAATTTACAAATCAATATAAAAGAAAAGTTGTGCCAATAGAAGAAGGTAGAAGAAAATTAAATGAGAAAAAAGGCATAAAACAAGAAAGATATACTGCTCCAAAAGGTACAATGAATAAAGCTAAAGCTAGAAGAAAAAGAAGAGTTGTAAGAACAAGAATAGCATCTTTAATATTGGCTTCAGCTATTGGTGTTGGTGGACTTACAGCAGTTGGACATCATTTATTAATAGAAAATAAAGATCAACAAATACAATTAACAGAAATGTCTTCAAGAAATTTTCATTTAAATGAAGAGACCATGAATCAATTAGAAAAATATGCTGAATATTTTGAAAATTATGATAAAAATGATTTATTATCAGATGAAGATATTTTAAAAATGGTACAAGATATTGAAAACTTAAATTTTGATGTAATAAAAGAAAAGATGGGCAATCTTTTAAATGAAGATAAATCAAATATCAAGTTGTATTATAAGTTTGAAAAAGCTGATGGAAAAACATATGCAGCTGTTACTATAAATGATGATGATTGTATAAATAGACAAGTATTTAGCAATGACAGAAAATTGATTTTTCCAAATAAAAATACAATACCAAGAGAAATTGAAAATGGAATAATTCAAATAGAAGAATACGAGAATATACGAAATGACTTAGCAAGTGATAGAATTTCAAAAGCAAATAGTGTAAAGCAGTTAAAAAAATTATATAAAAACATAGAAAATATTGCATCAGGGGAACTTATAAAAGATGAAAAAGGTAACATTACATTTGTTGAATATGATAAGACAAAAGAGAATGGAAAACAACAAGGAGAAGAACGTTAATAAAAATTAGAGAGGTCGATTTTATGGAAGATAATAATGCAGATACAATGAAGAAAACAGTATTAATTGTTGATGATGAAAAACCAATTGTTGATATATTGGTATATAATCTTCAAAAGGAAGGATACAATACATTAGAGGCTAATGATGGAGAAGAAGCAATTCGCATTGCTTTTGATAAAAAGCCGGACTTAATTTTGCTTGATATAATGCTTCCAAAAATAGATGGATTAACTGTATGCAAAAAGATAAGAAATTTTTTTGATATGCCTATAATTATGATATCTGCTAAAGATGAAGAAATTGACAAAATATTAGGACTAGAACTTGGAGCAGATGATTATATAACAAAACCTTTTAGTGTTAGAGAATTAATTGCAAGAGTTAAAGCAAATTTGAGAAAAGCTGAAAGCAAAATAATAAGCGTTGAAGAAGAAAAAAATGCTGAATCTACAAGTGAAGAAAACGAAATTATTCAAATTGGTGAATTACAAATAGATTTAAATAAATTTGAAGTTAAGGTAAGAGGAAATATTATAGATTTAACACTAAGAGAGTTTGAAGTTTTAAAATATTTAGCAAATCAACCAGGACAAGTTGTTACAAGAGAAGCATTGTTAGAAAAAGTGTGGGGCTACGAATATTATGGAGATATTAGAACAGTGGATGTAACAATAAGAAGAATAAGAGAAAAAATAGAAATTGATACGTCAAGTCCTAAAATATTGATAACAAAAAGAGGTGTAGGATACTACCTATCATCAAAATAATTAAGTAACTAGAAGCATCAATAATTATATTGGTGCTTATATTAAATTAATAGGAGAAAAGCATGAATAGAAATATACAGACAAAAATAGTTTTAATATTTTTTATTTTAGGAATAATACTAATTACAGGTACTGGAATTAGCTATATATATATGCTTAAAGGGTTAGAAGCTTCTTTAACAAATCTGCCAGAAATGATTGATATAATAAACAGTCAGATAAATCAGACGAAATTTGTGATGATTATATCAACTATTGTGTATATTATTATTTCTTTACTTGTTGGGTATTTTGTTTCAAAATCTTTGGTATCTCCAATGAAAAAACTAATAAAAAGTGCGGAAAAAATTGCTTCAGGAGAAAATGTAGAGATTGAAAAAAATGAAGCACATGATAGTGAAGTTGGAGATTTAACGAATGCATTTAGTATAATGACAACAGAACTTAAACAAAAATTAAGTGAAGTTAATAGACAAAAAAGGCAAATTGAAACTATTCTTTTACATATGACAGATGGTATAATTGCATTTGATATGAGTGGTAAAATTATTCACATAAATCCTGCAGCAAAACAGCTTCTTGACATTACAGATGAGGAAAACAATTTTGATAAAATATTTGAAAAATTAAAAATTGATATAAATATAGAAAAAATAGTATATTTGGAAAATTGGACTTCATCAGAACAAAGAAAAAATGTGGGAGAGAAGTATGTAAATATATTGTTTGCTCCATTTCAAGATGAAAATGATAGGCCTGGTGGAGTAATCACATTAATACAAGATATAACAGAACATGTGAGATTAGATAATATGCGTAAAGAATTTGTTGCAGATGTATCTCATGAGCTTAAAACACCAATTACATCTATTATGGGATATGCAGACACTTTACTTGAAGGAGAATATGACAAGGAAACTCAAAATAAGTTTTTAGGGGTAATTGCAACAGAAGCAAGAAGAATGGCTCAACTTGTTACAGATTTACTTACACTTTCAAGATATGATAGCAAAAAAATAAAAAAGGAAGAAACAGAATTTGACCTTGGAGATTTAGTAAAAAAATGTCAGGAAAAATTAAAATTTGAAATTGAAAAGAAAAAACACAATATGGAATGTTTTGTTACAGCAAGTGTTCCACCAGTTCAAGCTGATAAATATGGAATTGAAAGAGTTGTTTTAAATATATTGTCTAATGCAATAAAATATACACCGGAAAATGGAACAATTAAGGTGTATGTTGGTTTTGTGTACAATGATGCATATATTAAAGTAATTGACAATGGAATAGGAATTCCACAGGAAGACTTGGGCAGAATATTTGAAAGGTTTTATAGAGTTGACAAAGCACGTACAAGAGAAATGGGAGGCACAGGGCTTGGACTTTCTATTGCAAAGGAAATTCTTGACCAAAACAAGGGAAGTATTGATATAAAAAGTGAAGCTGGAAAAGGAACAGAAGTTGTAATTCGACTTCCAGCAAAAAAAGCGTAATTATTTATTAGACTGATTATGCTTTAATAGACTATATAGTATAATAAACAGCTATTTTCTTGACTATTTTGCTAATAAGTAATATACTTAAAATATCAATTTTAAAAAAGGAGGTTTCTATAAATGAGTAATAATTTAGTAGAAATTAGATGGCATGGTAGAGGCGGTCAAGGTGCTAAAACAGCGTCTTTGTTACTTGCAGATGCAGCTTTTAATACAGGAAAATATATTCAAGGATTTCCTGAGTATGGTCCAGAAAGAATGGGAGCACCAATTACTGCATATAACAGAATAAGTGATAATCCTATCCGTATCCATAGTAATATATATGAGCCAGATTATGTTGTAGTTGTTGATGATACACTTTTAGAATGTGTAGATGTAACATCAGGACTTAAAGAATCTGGAGCAATTGTGATAAATACAACAAAAGATGCTGATTATCTAAAGACAGCTTTAAAAGGATATAAAGGGAAAATATTTACTATTGATGCAAGAAAGGTATCAATGGAAACACTTGGAAGATATTTTCCAAATACTCCAATGCTTGCTGCAATTGTTAAAGTAAGCAAAGTAATGGATGAAAAAGACTTTTTGGAAGATATGCAAGGTTCTTTTAAACATAAATTTGCAAAAAAACCAGAAGTTATCGAAGGAAATATGAAAGCTTTAGAAATGGCTTTAAGTGAGGTTAAAGAAATAGATTAAAAAGGAGGCAGAATAATGCAAATTGATAAAAATACACCTGCATGTGATATGACAATTGGTGGAAATATCTATGATGCAGGAAATGCAAGAGAATTTAAAACAGGAGACTGGAGAAGTATGAAACCTGTTTTTTTATCAGATAAATGCAAACAATGTGGACTATGTTTCCCAGTATGTCCAGATGATGCAATTCCAGTGGGAAAAGACGAAAAGAGAACAGATTTTGATTATAATTACTGCAAAGGATGCGGTGTTTGTGCAAGAGTGTGCCCATTTGGAGCAATTGAGATGAAAGAATAAGGAGGATAAATGTAATATGAGTATAAGAGAACGTTTAAGTGGAAACGAAGCAGCAGCTACTGCAATGAAACAAATTAATCCAGATGTTGTTGCAGCATTTCCAATTACACCATCAACAGAAATACCACAATATTTTTCAACATTTGTAAGCAATGGTAGTGTTGATACAGAATTTGTTGCAGTAGAGAGTGAACATAGTGCAATGAGTGCATGTATTGGTGCAGAAGCAGCAGGCGCAAGAGCTATGACAGCTACATCAGCAAATGGACTTTCTTTGATGTGGGAAATGATATATATTGCTTCAAGTTTGAGACTACCAATAGTTATGTCATTGGTAAACCGTGCAGTATCAGGACCACTTAACATACACAATGACCATTCAGATGCAATGGGTGTACGTGATAGTGGATGGATTATGCTATTTTCAGAGAACAATCAAGAAGCATATGATAACTTAATTATGGCACATAAAATTGCAGAAAATAAAGATGTTTTATTACCACTAATGGTATGTCAAGATGGATTTATTACATCACATTCAATTGAAAATATAGAATTAATTGAAGATGAAAAAGTAAAAGAATTTGTTGGAAAATATGAACCAGAGCATTATTTGTTAAATGATAAAGAGCCTATGGCTATTGGACCAATGGACTTACAAGCATTTTTGTTTGAACACAAATATCAACAAGCAGAAGCTATGAAAAATGCTAAAAAGGTAATTTTAGAAGTTGCGAAAGAATTCGAAAAAATGACAGGAAGAAAATATGATTTATTTGAAGAATATAGATTGGATGATGCAGAAATTGCTGTTGTTTGTATGAACTCAACAGCTGGAACTACAAAAGATGTAGTTGATTCTTTAAGAGAAAAAGGAATAAAAGCTGGTATGTTAAAAGTTCGTGTATTTAGACCATTCCCAGCAGAGGAAATTGCAAAAAGTTTATCACATCTAAAAGCAGTTGCAGTTCTTGACAAAGCAGATTCTTTAAATGCAGCTGGTGGAGCATTATTTGAAGATGTTGTTTCAGGTATGTATGTAAATGGAAACAATGTTAAAGCTTTAAGCTATGTTTATGGAATAGGTGGAAGAGACACAACTGCAAAAGAGATTAAGCAAGTATATACAGATTTGCAAGATGTTGTAGATTCAGGAAAAGTTGAAAATCCATATAGATATTTAGGACTAAGAAAGGAGTAATAACATGGCATATAATTTAAAAGAAGTGATGGCTACAAAGCCTTCAAGATTTACTGCTGGACACAGAATGTGCGCAGGTTGTGGTGCTCCATCAGTAGCAAGAATGATATTAAGAGCATTAAAGCCAGAAGATCATGCAGTTATATCAAATGCAACAGGTTGTATGGAAGTATCAAGTTTCATATATCCATATACTTCATGGACAGACTCATATATTCACACAGCTTTTGAAAATGCAGCAGCAACTTGTTCAGGAGTTGAAGCAGCATATAAATCATTAAAAAAACAAGGAAAATTACCAGAAGATAAAACAACAAAATTTATTACTTTTGGTGGAGATGGTGGAACATATGACATAGGGCTTCAAAGTTTATCTGGTGCAATGGAAAGAGGACACGACATGGTTTATGTTTGCTATGATAATGGTGCATACATGAATACAGGTATTCAACGTTCATCTGCAACACCAAAATTTGCAGATACAACAACAAGTCCTGCAGGAAGCGTAATTCCAGGAAAAATGCAATCAAGAAAAGATTTAACTGAAATTATGGTTTCACATCATATACCATATGTTGCTCAATCAATTGCAGTAAATAATTACAAAGATTTATACGAAAAAGCAGAAAAAGCAATTTATACAGAAGGAGCAGCTTTTCTAAATGTATTATCTCCATGTCCAAGAGGATGGGGATATGATACAGATAAATTAATGGAAATGAATAAACTTGCTATTGATACATGCTATTGGCCACTTTATGAAGTTGTTAATGGGAAATATAAAATAACATATAAGCCAGCTAAAAAGTTACCAGTAGAAGAATTTTTAAGACCACAAAAAAGATTTAAACATATGTTTAAACCTGGAAATGAATGGATGATTGAAGAATTCCAAAAAGAAGTTGATAAAAGGTGGCAAGAACTTTTAGATTTAGAAGAAATGACAAATAAAGAATAAAAAGATAAAAAAGAAGTTAGCTATTGCATGCTAACTTCTTTTTGAAACTAAATTTTAATTTAATCTAGTTCTGGAGCACCTACAGGGCAAACACCTGCACATGTACCACATTCTATACAACTATCTGGATCAATAACATATTTATCATCACCTTGTGAAATGCAAGATACAGGACATGCTGCACTACAAGCTCCACAACTGATACATTTATCTGTAATTTTATATGCCATAATATTCACCTCCTTAAATATCGTCTTCCAATTTATTTTTACTATCTTGTTCTTCAAGTTCTTCCAATTTTTGAAGTTCTTTTAAATTTTCTTTTTCCTCTTCATTCATTTTATCAGAAGAGCCATTTTTTATTATTCTTAATTCAGATGCTGGATATTTTTTATAAAAATAAGTATTATCTTCATCTTTAAATTTGACTCTTGCGATTTCTTTTAATGTTTCAATAGAATCAACTACGCCTTCTCCATCGGCAGTTTTAACTGTTGCTCCAATCTTTGGCAGTCTTTTTAATTTATCTTCATATACTTCTTGTTCATATTTTAGACAACACATAAGTCTGCCACAATTACCAGATATTTTTGATGGATTTAATGATATATTTTGTTCTTTTGCCATTTTTATTGATACTGTTTCAAAGTCGTTTAAAAATGAACAGCAACAAAGCTCTCTACCACAAACACCATTTCCACCAATGCGCTTAACTTCATCTCTTACACCAATTTGCCTAAGTTCTATTCTAGTTTTAAATATAGAGGCAAGCTCTTTTACAAGCTCCCTAAAATCAATTCTTCCATCAGCTGTAAAGTAAAATAAAATTTTACTATTATCAAATTTATATTCTACATCTGTAAGATGCATATCAAGTTTATATTTTTTTATTTTTTCTTCACATATTTTAAAAGCTTCTTTTTCTTTTTTCTTATTTTCCTCATAATGTTTTAAATCTTTTGGTGTAGCTAATCTAATAACTTTTTTTAAAGGTGTAGCTAATTTTGAATCTGGCATGTTTCTTTTGCATATAGCAACTTCGCCAAGTTCCTCTCCAAAAGAAGTTTCAACAATGACTTTATCTTTTTGGTTTATTTTTAGATAACCTGGATCGAAAAAATAAATTTTGCCTGGTTTTCTAAATCTAACTCCTACTATATTATTCATGAAATTCCTCCCATACTTTAAGCAAAAGATTATCAATGCACATATCAAAATTTGCATTTGATGATAATCTTTTTTTTGTTTGTTCTACATAAGAAATACAATTACTATAATGTAAATTGTTTGTTTGTTTTAATTTTTCAAATAAAATAACATTTATATATTCAAGTAAATGCATAATATTTTCTTTTGATTGATATAAAACATTGCTATTATTCCAAACATCAATCATATCAACATTTTCTGTATTTTCAAAGATTGAATCTATTTGGTCATAATTTATTGCTTCATCTTGCATTTGCAGAAGTGTGGCAATACTTCCGCGCGCACAATTTTAAAGTTCTTTCATTTGGCATCTCTAAACCATTTGAATTAAAATAATGTATAATTTCTTCCTTAGAGAGTGGATTAAACATTATTTTTGTACAACGCGATTTAATGGTATTTAGCATATTATTTTCATTTGCTAGAACCAGTATAATTACTGCGTATTCTGGAGGTTCCTCCAAAGTTTTAAGAAGACAGTTTTGCGCCTCTTTTGTCATAGTATCACTATTGTTAATTATATATACTTTTTTATTTGATGCAATTGGTTTTTCCGCAATTTTTTCTTGCATATATCGTATTTGTTCTATTTTAATGCTTTTGCCATCTTCTGCGTCTATTAGCATGAAGTCAGGGTTATTTATTAGTTCTACATTTACATTTAATATCTCTTTTGCAAATTCTTTTGCAAATAGGCATTTACCTATTCCGCATATTACCTATAAACATGTAACTATGTAATATATTAGAAGTGGAAACAGAATGAATTAATAGCTGTTTTACTTCTGCATTTCCAACAATATTTTCAAAACTCAAACTATATCCCTCCTAAGATTTATATTATTGAACTTTTCCAAATAAATTAAGTGGCCAAAAACGAATCCAAACTTTACTTTCAATTTTTTCAAGTGGAATACATCCAAATCTTCTGCTATCTGTAGATTCAGGTCTGTTATCACCCATAACAAATACACAATTTTCTGGAACAGTTAAATCATAATAAGGGCAATCTTCAACAGATGTTGTAATTTGTGGTTGTAGATAATCTTCTTTTAATTCTTCACCATTTATATATACTTTGCCATCTGAAATAAGAAGATGTTCACCTGGAAGTGCAATAACTCTTTTTATATAGCTGTCTTTTCCTATTTCAAGGCCATAATGTACAATTTTGCTTAAAAGAGTTTTGGGTTCTCTAGAATATTTAGCAACAACACTACTACCATCAAATTGATATGAGTCACTTGTTGGAGCTTCAAAAGTAATTATATCTCCACGCTCTGGCATTGTTTTTGTTGTACGAACCCATCTATTTAAAATAAGACGTTGGTTTTGTTTTAATGTTGGATACATAGAAACTTGTTGAACAATAGTAGGTGTTCCAACATAATATCTTATAACTAAAGCAAGTATCAATGCTATTAAAATACACGCTATCCATTCTAAAATGTCTTTTGTTTTATTACTAAATTCCATTACTAATTTCTCCTTTAAATAAAAATACTCAAGTATATTATATATTTTTTGACTAAATTTATCAATAGAAATCATAAATAAAAAGTATAATTGTAATGAAAATAAATATAATATTGTTTAAAGAATAAATTCGACAAAATATTATTAATCAATTGACAATAAATAAATTTTAAATTATTATATATGTAGATTTTAACGGAGGATATGCAAATGAAGAAAAGATTGTCAGAAGAAAAAGGATCGATGGCAGTATATGTGACAGTTGTATTATTAAGCTTTTTAATTCTTGTGTCAGGTGTATATGCATTATCAAGTGCAAATAGAAAGGTACAAACTAAGACTACCATAGAAATAAAAAAATCATATGAAATGTATAATGATAAGAAAGAAAAATTATATGATAAATTAAGTGAAAGTTTTCAACCACCTGATGTAAGAAATTTTGAATATGCTTATACTGGTGCACTTCAAACATTTATAGCACCTGCAAAGGGAGTATATTCGTTTGAACTTGCAGGAGCAGCAGGTTCAGAGGGAAATATATATGGACGCACAGGATTAACATCTACAGGAGGAAAAGGTGCAAAAATTGTTGCAAAATTCACCCTAAAAAAAGGCGATATAGTTGATTTAGTTGTTGGTGGTAAAGGAACGTGTACTCAAGCTACTTCAACAGATGGAACATCTGGAGGAGGCGGAGGTGGAACATTTGCCTTTAAAAGAATATCTTCAATAACTAATTCAAACTATCAATTTACAAAAGGAAGTATAAATTATGAAACATTACTTGCAGTAGCAGGAGGTAGTGGAAGTCAAGATGTTGGTTATAGAAACTCAAATGGAACTGGATATCCAGGTCAAGCCTCAAGTTATAAGTCACCAAATAATTATACAGCATATTCAACTACAACAAATGCAGGAACAAGTAGTGCATCAGTATCAGGAACAATGGGAATATCACAATTTATAACATATGATGCAAAAGGCTCATACTATACAAGAAATAGTGGTAGAGCACAAGGTGGATATGGTGGCGGAGGTTCACAAGACGATAACTACTCATATGGAGGAGGATGGTGCAAAGGAACAAACACCTACCAATCAACAAGCTGGTCACTTGACACGACTGCAACCGGAACAGATGGTGCAAATTCAGAAAATGGATATGCAAAAATAACGTGGATAAGTTTTTAACAAGAAAATCTAGTATTTTATATACTGGATTTTTTTGTGTTAAAAATGTAACAAATTACCTTATAGACATTGACCTTTTGCCTATTTGCATATATAATATATATGTTTATTAATGCACTTTTTAATTAAGTAAGCAAATATTTTGTTTTTACAAAAACAAGGAGGAAAATGTATGGGAGAGGTTATTGTCATAACATCTGGAAAAGGTGGAGTAGGAAAGACAACAACAACTGCAAACTTGGGGGCTGCACTTGCTTTAAAAGGAAAAAAAGTAGCTCTAATTGATACAGATATAGGATTAAGAAACCTAGATGTCGTAATGGGTCTAGAGAACAGAATAGTATATGATATAGTTGATGTTGTAGAAGAAAAATGTAAATTAAGACAAGCTCTAATTAAAGACAAGCGTTTTAAAGATTTATTCTTACTTCCAGCAGCTCAAACAAGAGATAAAAGTGCAGTAAATGAAGAACAAATGAGAGATTTAATAGACAAATTAAAGGAAGAATTTGACTATATACTAATAGATTGCCCAGCAGGAATAGAGCAAGGGTTTAAAAATGCTATTGCAGGGGCAAATAGAGCAATAGTTGTAACTACTGCAGAAATATCTGCAATAAGAGATGCAGATAGAATTGTAGGATTGCTTGAAGCATCAGAGATAAAAAATCCTGAACTTGTTGTAAATAGAATTAGACCTAATATGATAAAAAAAGGTGAAATGATGGATGTAGAAGACATTGTGGATTTACTTTCTATAGATTTGATAGGTGTCGTTCCAGATGACGAATACATAATTACACAAACAAATAAGGGAGAGCCAGTTGTAACAAATGGAAAAGCTCCTTCTGGAAAATCATATATGGAAATTGCAAGAAGAATTTTAGGAGAAAATGTAGAAGTTAATATTCCTGGAAGAAATGAGGGTTTCTTTAGTAAGATAAAGAGTTTTTTCTCAAAAGGTAAACACTAATACTATTGGAGGTAAAATATGTTTGAAAACATTGTGAATTTCTTTAAGAAACTTGGAAAAAACGAAAAAGAAGACTCAAGAACAACAGCAAAAGAAAGATTACATTTGGTTTTAGCACAAGATAGAGCAAACATTTCAGCAGACTTTTTGGAGATGATGAAACAGGAAATAATTGAAGTTATAAAAAAATATGTAGATATAGATGAAAGTTCAATTGATGTTAGAATGACTAATAAACCTGGAGAAGATGGAACAGTAGGAGCTCCAGCTTTATATGCTAATATTCCAATCGTAACAATAAAAAATGAAGCAAGAAAATTAGAGGGAACACTTGAAAAAAAATCTTCTAAAGATAAGATGCAAGAGGAAGAAGAGACTGAAAATAAAAAAGAAGATATTACAAATGAACCCGAAGAGACAAAAAAAGATAATGTGGAAAATGTTGAAGAAACTGTCTTAGAACAAGAAAAAGAGACAATTAAGAAAGAAGAAAAACAACAAGAAAATCCTAAGGAAAAGACAGAAACTAAAACAGTAAATAAATCTATTTCAAAGAAAAATACTAATAAATCAAAAAAGGGTTCAAAGAAAAAATAATTTTGTAAAGAAGAGGAATAAATGAAGAGAAGAATTATAAAAAATATAGAATGGAGTATTTTAATTTGCACCATTTTGTTAAGTATAATTGGTCTTGTAGCACTTACTTCTGCAACAAAAAATACTGAATATGAAGAATTAAAAAAACAAATAATGTGGCTGGCTGTTAGCATACCGATAATGATTGTGGTTATTCTTATAGACTATGATATTTTTGCAAAAATATCACCGGTGCTCTATGGAATAATCATAGTTTTGCTAATAGCAGTTTTGTTTACAGAGCCAATTAATGGAGCGACAAGCTGGTTTAATATAGGACCTTTTTCATTTCAACCAGCAGAGTTTGCAAAAGTAGTTTGTGTGCTATTTTTAGCTTGGATTTTTACAAAGATTCAAGAAAAAGGAAAAGACAATATAAATAAAATATCAAGATTAATGCTTATTTTTCTTGCATTTGCAGTACCTGTTGTATTAATTGCTAAACAACCAGACTATGGAACAGCACTTGCTTTTGTATCAGCAATAGTATTTATGCTGTTTTCAGCAGGAATACGAAAACGATATATTATTACAGCTATACTTCTTGTTGTTGTTTTAGTTCCAGTATTATATTTATTTGTACTACCAGAACATGCAAAGACAAGAATAGATGTATTTTTAAATCCAAACTTAGATCCAAGAGGGGCAGGCTATAATATAATCCAGTCTAAACTTGCAATAGGTTCAGGAGAACTTTTAGGAATGGGACTATTTAAGGGAAATCAAACACAACTTGGATTTTTGTATCCAAAAACAACAGACTTTATCTTTTCATTAATAGGAGAAGAAATGGGATTTGTAGTAGCAGGAGGCATCATATTTTTGTATGTAATATTAATTACAAAAGCAGTATATGTTGCAAAAACTGCAAAAGATGATTTGGGTTCATACATAGCAATGGGAATTGCAGGAATATTCTTTTTTCATATGATAGAAAATATTGGAATGACAATGGGATTACTTCCAATTACAGGTATTCCACTTCCTTTTGTAAGTTATGGAGGGAGCTCACTTCTTAGCAATTTTATAATGATAGGGCTATTACTTAACATATCAGGTAGAAGACAAAAAACAATATTTGTAGAATAATTTAAGGAGCAGAAAATGTCATACTTAAAAAGTATAAAAATAGGAAATGTAACATTAAAAAATAATATATTATTAGCTCCAATGGCAGGAATAACAGACCTGCCATTTCGTTTAATATGCGAAAAATTTGAGCCAGGACTTGTATGTACAGAAATGATAAGCGCAAAAGGAATTTACTATAATGATGAAAAAACGAAGTTACTTATGGATATGAAAAATGAAAAAAGGCCTGTTGCAGTTCAAATATTTGGAAGTGATATTGAAAGTATGAAATATTCAGCAGAGTATGTAAGTAATTATGCTGACATAGTTGATATCAACATGGGATGTCCTGCTCCAAAAGTAACAAAAAATGGAGATGGAAGCAGATTGCTCTTAGATTTGGACTTGGCAGGAAGAATTGCAGAGGAAGTTGTAAAGGCATCAAAGGTTCCTGTTACAGTAAAGATAAGAAAAGGCTGGGATGAAAAAAACATAGTTGCAGTTGAAGCAGCTAAAATGTTTGAAGAAGTAGGAGTTTCAGCTATAACTATTCATGGAAGAACAAGAGCTGAATATTATGGTGGAACAGCAGATTGGCAAATTATAAAACAAGTAAAAGAAAATGTAAACATTCCTGTTATTGGAAATGGAGATGTAAAAAACGCTGAGGATGCGAAAAAATTATTTGAGACAGCAAATGTAGATGGTATTATGATTGGAAGAGCAAGCCTTGGAAATCCATGGATTTTTAGAGAAGTTAAAGAAGGACTAGAAGGACAAGAAATAACAAAAATAAGTGATAAACAAAGGCTTGATATAATACTTGAACATATTAATTTAGCAGTAGAGCAAAAAGGTGAAAACATTGCAATAAAAGAAATGAGAAAACATTTAGCAGGTTATATAAAAAATATGAAAGAAGCAAGCAAATTAAGAGAAAAAATAAATCATATAGATACAAAACAGGAACTTGATGAATGTTTGATCGAATACTTTAATAACCTATAGAATATATTAGAAGTAGAAAACTATCTGCTTCTTTTTTTCTTTTTAGGAGGGATTTAATGAAAAATAAAAAAATAATTTTTATAAGCATAATTGTTTTGGTAGTTGTATCAATTGTAATAATATTTTTGTTAAAAACAAATTATAAAAACAAAAATTTTGGTAATAATATGAGTAATAAAAATCTTGAGGAAATTGAAAAGTATATTTTAGATATTAGCTCATATACTGCTAAAATGAATGTCACAGTCGAAAGTAATAAAAACACAAATAAATATGTAATTAAGCAAACATACGAAAAGAATAAAAAATCAAAGCAAAAAATATTAGAACCAAGTAACATAGAAGGCTTGGAAATAATATATGAAGATAATAAATTAACAATAAATAATGCAAAAAACAATTTAAAAACAATGTATGAAAATTATCCAAATTTAATGGAAAATTGTTTATGGATAAATTCATTTATAGAGGATTACAAAGTAGAAAAAAATGAAGGAAAAGCTAGCATTAAAGAAGAAAATGGAAAAGTTGTAATGATGACAAAAACAAGAAATGAAAATAATAGATACATTTATTCAAAGGAGTTATATATAAATAAAGAAGAAGGGAAAATAGAAAAATTAATAGTACAAGACATTAACAAAAAGAATTTGATTTACATATTATATAATGAGATAACAGTAAATGGTACAAAATAAGTAAGGGTATCTGTAAAGCTCGCTAATAAATAAAATATATCAAAAAATAAACCTTGAAATATAGAAGTATTAGGAGTGAAGGATATGTTAATAAAAAGAGGAGATATGTTTTATGCAGATTTAAGTCCGGTTGTTGGTTCCGAGCAAGGAGGAATTCGTCCAGTTGTAATCATACAAAATGATGTTGGAAATAAACACAGTCCAACAGTTATTGCAGCAGCAATTACATCACAAACAGGTAAAACAAAACTTCCAACACATATACCAATTGGTTCGCAAAACAACGGACTGAAAGCAGATTCTATAGTTTTAACAGAACAAATTAGAACTATTGACAAAAGTAGACTAAAAGAAAAGATAGGGCACATAGATGATGAAAATGTAATTCTTAAGCTAAATAATGCTTTAGGAGTTAGCTTTGGACTTTCAAGAGAAATAGATGAAGAATAAATAAACCCGATATTAAATTTTATAAATTTAATATCGGGTTTTGCTTATCATTAAACACGTAATTTCTTTATTATTTTAATTTCATTATATAAATCTTCTATTCTTTTGTTACGAACAATAAGTGCTTCTCTATATTCTTTTAATATTTGCTGAAAATTTTCTAGAGTCTCTCCATCTTGAAGTAAAAGTTTTATACCTTCTAAATAATATGCCTTTGTTTTTTCTTTATCAGACTTATCTATTTTTTCTTTATATTCAGTCATAAGTTCAAGTCTTTTAATTTGCTCTTTTAAATAATCAACATATCCCATAACACAGCTTATCTCATACAATGTATCATCTATAACAAGCTTAAACAAAACCCTAAGAACTTTTTTATTAATTTTTCCAACCCTTGAGTTTTCAGCTAAGTAATCAAGTGCAAGGAATTTTGGGTCTGGCTGAGCATCCCTTATCAAATCTTTTAAAGTTTCAGAAATATTAACGTGTGTTTTATATTGCCTTTTTGTAACTATAGCATCATATTCGTCAGCAACTCTAATTATTTGAGCTTCATATGGAATATCTTTTTTAGTAAGACCATTTGGATATCCAGTTCCATTTAATGCTTCATGGTGATTTAAAGCACCAATTGCATATGGACGAAGTTTTAAATCCTTTATACACATTTCATACCCAAGAGTGGTGTGTGTTTTCATAATTTCGAATTCTTCATCTGTAAGTTTGTCAGGTTTTTGAAGTATTTCTGGTGGTATAAATAATTTACCAATATCATGAAGATACCCACAAATAGTGCAATAAATAGTGAAACGTTGACCAAGATGTAAGTGTTCGCAAAGTCTACATACAAGATTTCCTACATTTTCACTATGTCTTCTTGTAAAGAAATCTAAATTGCCTAGTACATCTAGTTGATATTTCATGGTTTGATCTAGGTTGTATGTTTTTAAATTAACAGGACTATAAAAATCAAATTTTTCAGTATACATGTTTTTCTCCTTTGTGTTCTCTTAAGTAACTAAAAATATAATACTACAAAAATATAATTTGGTCAATGAAAATGCTTGGAAAATTGTATTAATGTTAAATAAAAAAAAATTGACAAAAATAAATGTTATTGGTATTATATAAATGCGACTAGTAGTGAGGAAATATGGAATAAAAAAATATTGCTCATGTACATTGAAAAAAGAATAAAGAAAAGATTCACTCTGATTAATGTAATAGTATTGTACAAGAGCAGTGTTAAAAATATGCTAAATAAAACTATTAGGAAGGTAAAACTTTGAATTTTATGAAGAGCAAGGAAAAAATAAATAACAAAAATAAAGGTTAATAAAATTCAATGGTTAAAATAGTATAAAAAGGACAAAATAAATAAAAAGAACAAAGACTAACTATTAAAAGTCAATAGTCTTTTCTAAAAAAGTCAAAAGATAATTAGTACATTGAAAAACGCATG
>CAKOPZ010000019.1 GCA_934101145.1 uncultured Clostridia bacterium | reverse complement strand
AACATTCAATTCCTGAAGCTACATTTAGAGCATGGGTAAAAGATGATATGATTGCAACTTATGGTATGTTAGATTTTAATTTCAATGAACCAGCTGTAGAAAATAAAAAATAAAATCAGGATTATTAGATAAATGCTAATATATTCCTGATTTTAAATACGCCGTTTCATTGAGCGCTTACTCTCTATGCCCTACAAAAAACATTATCCAGTAACTATTATGCTAGAAACTTAGTAAAAAGTATTGCAATTTATGAATAGTAAATGATATACTAAAAAAGTAAAAAATAAACAAAGGGAGCACACAAAAGAAATGATAAAACGCGAAACCGTTGGGGCTGTACACACACACACACACACACACACACACAATACAGTTTAGTAAAGAGATTGAAGAAGTATTAGTAAGTAAGGAAAAGAAACCAATATATAAAATAAATATAGAAGCAAATAGAGGCGAGAAAGCCTTTATTTGTGATAGAGAAAAAGACAGAAAACAAACATATTGTATTAAGAAAGAAGACTGGACAGTTTTTGAGATTAATGCAGTTGGAAAATAGTTTGTTTGCTGTCTTTTTTGCATGTCTGTGGAAGAGAGTTTGTGTGCTTTAAGTGAAAGAGGTGGTGGATAGAAAACAAGATAAAAATAAGTTTGTAATAATGTAATATAAATGAATAGAAATAATTTAAAATGGCTAGAATATATGAAAAAGTATTGTAGAAAAATGTGATATATAAGGCAAAATATTAACATTAAAAACATATAGAGATAGTTTAGATAAATTAATAAAGAAGATAAGATTAGTCAAATGTTACAGGTATATTACAGAAATATTACAAATTTGTAAAAACATTGTACATACATAAAAAATAACGTATAATAAATAAAAAAATGGAAAAGGAGATAAAATAAATGGAACATAAGGAAAAGAAAAGACAAGAAAACAAAGGAATAACGCTAATAGCGTTAGTTGTAACCATTGTAGTTTTGATAATACTTGCAACAGTAAGTATAAATGCAGTGCTAGGACAAAATGGAATAATAAAAAAAGCAAAACAGGCGAAAGAGATGTATTCAAATAGTATAGCGAAAGATAATGAAGAAATGGATAGACTATTAAATGAATTGGCAGAGGATGATACAAATGGTGGAGGAAATGTAGAAGAGACAACATTACCAAGTGACGGAAGTTATAGTGAGAAAAAAGGAGTAAATACCCCAAAACTAGGAAGTGGAATGACACCAATAAAATGGAATGGAAGTAGTTGGGTAGAAACAACAGGAAGTGACCCAGAGTGGTATGATTATACAGCAAAGAAATGGGCAAATGCAAAGACAAATGATGGAAGTATGTGGGTATGGATACCAAGATATGCATATAGTATAACAAGTGGATACCATCAAAGTGGAGCAGATATAAATTCTACAACACCAGCTGAAGGAGCAGGGACAATAGAAGTAGAGTTTATGAAAGGATTAACAAATGAAACAAGTACAGGAAGAACAAGTTTCCAAAATTCAAGTGGCCAAGGAAACTGGAATATCCATCCAGCGTTTAACTATGGACAAACGATAAGCGGAATATGGGTAGCAAAATTTGAAGCAAGTAGAAGTAATGCAACAAGTAGTAATGCAGGAAGTAATAATACAATAAAAATACAACCAGGAGTACAAAGTTGGAGAAGTATAAATGTAAATGATATATATACAAATTGCTTAAATTATGACAGCAATACATTAAGAAATGCAAATCTAAATAGCCATATGATGAAAAACGATGAATGGGGAGCAGTAGCATACTTAAGTAAGAGTAAATATGGAAAGCAAAATGAAGAAGTATGGATAAATAATAGTAGTAGTTTCATAACAGGCTCAGCAGGAAATAGTGCAAATGCATCAAAAGATACAGGAACAACAAATGATTATACAAGTACACAAGGAGTAAAGGCAAGTACAACAGGAACAGTACATGGAGTGTATGATATGAGCGGAGGAGCCTGGGAATATGTAGCAGCATATGTAGATAGCGGAAGTAATGGTGAAGGTAGTAACTTAGAAAATGGAGACGCAAAGACGAAGAACGTGTATAGTGAAGATGATGATCTAGGTGCTGGTATAAGCAATTATAATGCAAATTCAAATAAATATGGAGACGTAGTATATGAGACGAGCACAAGAGGTAAAGGTAGCACATCGTGGTACGGCGATTACTCTAACTTTCCTGAATCGGGCGCTAGTTTCTTCAGACGCGGAGGCTCTTACGATAAGGGTACGGTTGCAGGCGTGTTCGGTTTCATCTACTTCAATGGTAGTAGCTTCAGCGACATTTCGTTCCGTCCGGTCTTGGTCGCACTTTAATGTGACCTCAAAATAAATGAGCTTGTCAAGATTAGTGTGTAAATTTTTTAGACCTTGTCAAGACTGGTGTGTTAATTTTTTAATATGCGATTTTTCGTTTTTTACAAGTAGCTTTAAAAACACAAAAGTAACAATTATTCCATTAGAAGAAAAGAATGAATATAGCAATGCAAATAATATAACAATTAATTCTATTTTTTGATAGAACTAATATGAAAAATGATATTAAATGCTTTATTTCATCAACTATAAGCATTATTTTAATTGTGATGTATGCAACTATATTTTATCAAACACATCAAATTTTTACTATAAGTGCCCCTATGCTTAGACAGGACTTTTTTTTATGCATAGATCAAGGATTTTATAAAGCAAGTAGTGACAAAGAATTTGTAAGTGAAGTTTCAAAAATGATTGAAGAAGAAAGACAAAAAACAGGCAGGGAACAATATGATAAGTGGAAAGTAATAAGACCTCTTATGAGTAAATATGGAAATTTCAAGCATAATTGGAACTAATGCAGAATTTGCAAGAACATCTGTTGCAGTTATTTCATTTTTATATATATCTTTGGCAAAAATATTAGAAGACATACAAACTAAAATAAATGGCTAAAAAACTTGAAATATGACAAGATTAATGATAATATTATACAAGCGTATAGTATTATCATTTTTTTTGACATTTATTATATAAAGGAGTGAAAAAATTACTTGAAAACTTTGATAAAAATTATAAAAGAACATATAGAGTATAGACAACAAATTTTTAAACTTGCAAAAGCAGATATAGTAAAAACATATAGAGGTTCAGCTCTTGGATGGTCTTGGGCTGTTATAAAACCTACAGTTACAATATTTGTTTACTGGTTTGCCTTTGAAATAGGTATGAAATCAGGAAAACCGGTAAATGGATTTCCATATTTTTTATGGTTAATTACAGGTCTTATTCCATGGTTTTATATGGGGGATATGATTGCTCAAGGGGTAGAATCAATAAGAAAATATAGTTATCTTGTAACGAAAATGAAGTTTCCAGTTTCTACAATACCAACATTTTTTAGTATTTCGAAACTGATAATAAATTTAGTACTTATTGCAATAATGATGGTAATATTTATGGCTATGGGACATAGTCCAACAATATATTGGCTTCAAATACCTTTTTATATATTGTGTATGTTTCTTTTCTTTACATTTTGGGGGTTGTTTGCAGCATTACTTGGTGCTATAAGTAAAGATTTTGCCAATCTAGTAAAATCTTTCGTCACAGCTGTATTATGGCTTTCTGGTATATTTTGGAATCCGGAAACTATTGGTATAGGATGGCTAAAGAAGATATTAATGTTTAACCCTGTAACATTTTTGACAAATGGATTTAGAAATTGTTTTATAAATAATATATGGTTTTTTGAACAACCAAAAAGATTGTTATATTTTGTGATTGTTACGGCAATAATGTTATTACTTGCATTATGGGCATATAGAAAACTTAAAAAAGAAATACCAGATGTATTATAGAAAAGTAGGTGGAAAAATGGGAAAAGATAATGTTATAGAGTTCAAACATGTAACTAAAACATACAAACTTTTTAAAAATGATAAACGTAGATTATTAGGATTGCTTTTTAAAAAAGTTCCTCATACAGAGAAAAAGGCTGTAAATGATGCTAATTTTGCAATAAAAAGAGGAGAATCAGTTGCATTATTTGGGAAAAATGGTGCAGGAAAATCAACAATACTTAAAATGATAACAGGAGTATGTTATCCAACAGAAGGTGAAATTGTTGTAAATGGAAGAGTAAGTGCTCTTTTGGAACTAACTTCTGGATTTGACCCAGAGTTTACAGGAAGAGAAAATATTTATTTAAAAGGACAATTACTCGGACTTAAAAATAAGGAAATAGAAGAAGTTGAAGAGACTATAATTGATTTTTCGCAGATAGGTGAGTATATAGATCAACCAGTAAGAACTTATTCTAGTGGTATGAAAGCAAGACTTGGGTTTTCAATAAATGTAAATATAAAACCTGAAATATTAATTGTTGATGAGGCTTTAAGTGTAGGAGATGAAGAATTTAAAAACAAGTGCATAAAGAAAATTAATGAGATTATTTCAAATGATAATGTTACTTTATTATTTGTAACTCATGCTACAGGTGTGGCTAAAGAATTTTGTCAAAGAGGAATACTAATGGAAAAAGGAAAGCTTGTTTTTGATGGAGAAATAGATAAGACAATAGAAAGATATGAAAGTACGATTCAAAAAAAGTAAATATATATAAAGTATCAAAATGAACTTTTGGAAAGGAATGGGATTTAATATGAATATTGCGATAATTTTTGCTGGCGGAAGCGGAACAAGAATGAAAACTCACGGATTGCCAAAACAATTTTTAAAGGTAGATGGAAAACCAATTATAATAAAAACATTGGAAAATTTTGAAAAAAACAAGAATATTGATAAAATATATATTGCTTGTAAAGAAGATTGGATTGATTACTTAAAAGAAGAAATAGAAAACTATCATATTTCTAAAGTTGCAAAAATAGTTCCAGGGGGAGAAAGTGGCCAAGACTCTATTTATAATGGATTAAAGGCTGCAAGTGATGAAAATCCAAAGGATTCTATTGTATTAATACATGATGGTGTAAGACCATTTATAACTCAAGAATTAATTAATAACAATATAGAGGATGTAAAAAAATATGGATCTTCTATAACATCAACACCATGTTTTGAAACTGCAATTATTAGTGAGGATGGTAAAATGGTAGAAGAAGTGCCAAATAGAGATGTGATGTATACAGCTCAAGCACCACAATGTTTTTATTTAGGCAGAATTATGGAAGTTCATGAAAAAGTAAGAAAAACAGAAGAAAAATATTCTGGAGTTGTGGATTCATGTAACTTGATGAGAAAAAATGGCTATGATGTTCATATTACAATGGGAAATAGAAACAATATAAAGGTTACAACACCAACAGATTATTATGTTGTACAGGCTTTATACAAATATGAAAAAGATGAAGAAAAAAGTCAAAGAGAATTAAACCCTGTTATTGAGGAAGATATTGAGAATATTTTAGGAAATAATATTAATTTTAAAAAATTAGAAAATAGTACAGTTCTTGTTACTGGAGCAAGTGGTATGATTGGAAGTTATTTATTATATACATTAGTTGCATTAAATGATTTACAATCATATAATATTAAAATTATTGCACTTGTAAGAAATAAAGAGAAGATACCATTGTACTTAAAAGGAAGAGCAGATATTATTGTTCTTGAGCAAGATGTATGTGATAGAATTGGATATAATGATAAAATAGATTATATTATTCATGCTGCAAGTCCTGCAAGTCCTAAAATAATGAGTGAAAAACCAGTTGATACGATTATGGCCAATACTATAGGAACATTTAATACATTAAAACTTGCTAAAAAGAATAATGTACAAGCATATTTATATATTTCCTCAAGAGAGGTTTATGGAGAACCATATGATTGGCAAGAAAAATTTAGTGAAGATACTTATGGATTTATAGATCCATTACTTCCACGTTCATGCTATCCAGAGGGAAAGCGTGCAGCTGAAACAATGTGTGTTTCTTTTAAAGAACAATATGGAGTAAATGTGAAAATAGCAAGACCAGCTCACACATATGGACCAGGTATGTCAATTTATGATGGAAGAGTACAAGCAGATTTCTTAAAAAATGTTGTAAATAATGAAGATATAGTCATGAAAAGTAGAGGAGAAGCTGTAAGAACATACACATATATAAGTGATGTTATAGCAGGAATATTTTATGTGCTACTTAATTCTGATGATGTGGCTTATAATATGGCAGATGAGAATGCTAAAATTACTATAAAAGGACTAGCTGAGTTATTGGTAAATCTATATCCAGAAAGAGGTTTAAAAGTTGATATGCAAATAGATGATGACCAAAAAGGATGTGCTCCATTTAAACTTGGAATTATAAATAGCGATAAATTAAAGAAATTAGGTTGGAGTCCTAAAATATCTCTTGAAGATGGATTTAGAAAAACAGTGGAGTATATAGAGAAAGAAGCACAAATTGAGCAAAAAAATTAGGAGGATTACAAAAGTGAATACAGCATACATAACAGACATATTTTGGGATAGAATTTACTTAAATATAATAATAAAAACAGAAAATTTCGAAATTGGCGAAGTTGTTTTATTTAAAAAAGGTAAAATATGTGAAAGATTTAAGACAGAAAAAATTGAAAAAGACAGATATAAGGTCATAATAAATATCACAAATATAAATAATGCAAGAATGCTTGAAGATGGTACATATAGTTTTAAATTTTATAATGAACCAGAAGAAGAATATAAAGTTACAAAAGATGGAGAGCAAAGAGAATGGAAGGAAGAGGAAAAATATACGAAATTTTATATCACAAATGAGCTTGGATACAGATTAGAGTCATTAGATAAAGTTTTTAGATATAAAAATTATTATGCATATACATTAAATTTCTTTGTAAAAAAGGTTAATGAGGATTTTTTAACTGTTCATATGAAATCAATGTTTATGGTTGCAGAAAAAATGCCAACTAAACTTAGGTTGAAAAAGAAGCTTATTAGATTTGCAAAAAATACTTTTAGATGTATGTACAAAGTATTTGATTTTCTACATCCAAATAAAAGTAAAAAAGTACTGTTAATGTCAGAGACAAGGAGCCCAATAAGTGGAAATTTGAAAGCACTTGATGAACAAATAAGAAAAAGGGGAATTAATGATGAATACAAAATATCATATTCATTTTTTAAATCGTTAGAACTTAGTAACATCAGCCTTTTGTTTAAATGGGTAGGGCTTGCATGGAAGATATCAAAACAAGAAACGATTTTTATAGATGATTATTCTCCAATATTTAAATACATTGATTTAAACAAAAAGAAAGCTAAGCTTGTTCAAGTGTGGCATGCAGGAGTTGGATTTAAATCAGTAGGATATGCAAGATTTGGATTTGCTGGACCTGAACCATATAATAGTTGCCATAGAAAATATGATTATGCTATAGTTGGAGCAAAAGGATTAATTCCAGTTTATTCAGAAGTATTTGGAATTGATAAAGAAAAAATATTACCATATGGACTTCCAAGACTTGATAACTTTTTAGATAAAGAAAGAATAGATGTTACCGTTAGAAAATTGCACAATAAATATCCAGTTTTAAAAGGAAAAGAAGTTATCCTTTTTGCTCCTACATTTAGAGGCAAGGGACAAAAAAGTGCAAGCTATCCATGGAGCAAAATTGATTTAGAAAAGACATATGAATTATGTAAAAAGGATAATTATATTTTTGTATTTAAAATGCATCCTTTTATAAGAAAAAGAATAGAAATACCAGAAGAATATAAAGACAGAATTATAGACCTAAGCGACTACAGTGACATAAATGATTTGCTATATTTAGCTGATATTTTAATAACAGATTACTCATCTACAATATATGACTTTAGCATGCTAAAAAGACCAATTTTATTTTATACTTTTGACATAGAACAGTATGAGCTTATAAATAAAGTACATAGACCTATTAAAGAGTACGCACCTGGAAAGGTTTGTTTAACATATGATGAATTGCTTGAAGCAATTGAAAATAAGGATTTTGAAATTGAAAAATTACAAAGATATTTAAAGGAAAATTTTGATGAACACAATAAAAAATCAACAGATATGATAATTGATAATCTTATTTTAAAAGGGGAAAAGAATGATTAAAAGAATATTTATCTTTATGGCTAACTTTATATATATGTTTTTCAAAATACTGCCAACTAAGAATAGAATTACTATGATTAGCAGACAATCAAACAATATTACTACTGACTTCAAACTTATGAAAGATAATTTTGAAAAAAATCATAAAGATATATCTGTAATTGTTCTTTGTCATAAACTTGAAGGTGGAGAAAAGGCATCTGTTAGAAATAAAATAGAATACATTTTTCATTGTTTTAAGCAAATGTATTATATTTCAACTTCAAAAGTATTAGTGCTTGATTCATATTGTATACTAGCAAGTATTTTAAAACATAGGAAAAGCTTAAAGATAATACAGATGTGGCACTCAATGGGAACTATGAAAAGGTTTGGATATCAAATTTTAGGAATGCAAGAAGGAAGCAGTTTAAAAACGGCCAAAATAATGAAAATGCACCAAAATTATACATACGCATTTGCAAGCAGTGAAAACTATGCTAAATATTTAGCGGAGGGATTTGGATGTAGTACAGATATAATAAAAATATTTTCTTTGCCAAGAGTCGATTTACTTACAAGTAAAGAATATAAGGAGAAAATTTCCTCAAGGATAATAGAAATGTATCCTAAGATTAGAGAAAAGAGGAATATTGTATATTGTCCTACTTTTAGAAAAAATGAAGACCAGATGCAAAAAGAAATTGAAAAGTTAATTGATGCAATTGACTATGAAAAATATAACTTGATATTAAAACTTCATCCATTAAGTAAAATAAAAATCGATAATTCAAATGTAATATATGATAAATCATTTTCGAGTTTTGATATGTTGTTTATTGCAGATTACGTGATAAGTGATTACAGTTGCATAATCTATGAGGCAGCAATATTAAACATACCATTATATTTTTGGATATTTGATTTTAATCAGTATATTGGAGCGAGAGGAGTTACTTTTAATTATAAAAAAGAAGTACCTGGTCTTGTATGTAGGGATATAAATAAAATAATAAATTCAATTGAAAATGAAAAATATGATATGAAAAAATTAGAAAATTTTAGAAAAAAATATGTTACTAATATTGAAAATTGTACTGATAAAATATGTGATTTTGTATACAAATTAATGCAATAAAGGGGAAAATATGAAAGAAAAAAAGGAACACAAACTTTTTAAAAATATATTAGCTTATACTGCTTTCTTTACAGTTATAGTTGCTTTTTTAATATATATTTTTTGGAAAAACAACAAAAGTTTTATTTGGGGTGAAGATGGATTAAATCAACACATCGTTACATTAAGTTACTTTAGAGAATTATTAATTAATTTTATAAAAACTGGTAATTTTTCTACTTTTACTTGGAATATAGGAAATGGATTTAATATGTACGGAAATTTTGCATATTATATTTTTGGAGATATTTTTTCGTATTTTAGTATTCTTGTTCCAAGCCAATATATAGAATATTTTTATTCTGTAATGGTAGTGGTAAGAATGTTCTTTATAGGAGTTTCTTTTTTGTATTTTTGTGATTACAAAAAAATGAACAAAAGTGCTTCCATTATTGGAGCATTAATGTACACATTTTGTACATTTGCATTATTTTCAGCAGTAAGACATCCTTATTTCTCAAATGCTTTAATTTTATTTCCTCTTGTAATGGTTGGAATAGAAAAAATTGTAAAAGAGGATAAAAAAGTCTTTTATATATTAATGATTGCTTTGTTTTTTTTAGGCAACTTTTATTTTGCGTACATGATAAGCTTAGTAATTGCCATATATGGAATAATTTTAATTATATGCACATATAGGAAAGATGGTATAAAGAAAATATTGACTAAAACAATTCAGGTTTTGATATATAGTGTAATTGGAGTTATGATTTCAGCAGTATTATTACTTCCAACTGGAATTGAATTTCTAAATTCTGAAAGAAGCGGAGCAGATAAAATATATCCATATACAAAGAGTTATTATAGAAATATTGTCAAAAATATTATTGAATGCGAAGAAGGACAATATTGGGTATATACAGGAGTTCAGTCAATTATTTTAATTTCACTTCCGCTTTTTTTGAAAAATAGAAAGAAAGATTACCCGTTTTTTTGGACATTAATTATTTTAGCGTTACCATTGCTGGTATCTAATATTGGTTCTGTTTTTTGTGGATTTTCATATCCAAATAACAGGTGGACATTTATAATTGCATTTATCTTCTCGTATATAACTGCAATGTTTATTGATGATGGTTATAAAATAGATAAAAAAGATTTTATATTTATACTAATATTTATATTACTTTTTATAACTGCCAATGCTATTTTAAAGGTAAAATTAAACATACAAATGATAACACAAATTATATACTTTATATTATTAATGATTGTTATTTTATTTAAGGATAAATTGAAAAACAAAATGATAAAAAGAACAAATTTATATCAAATATGTTTTATATTAATTTTTATCATTGGAATATTATCTACTATTTATATTAAATTTGAAATAGGAAAAAATGACAAAACATATGTATCAGAATTTGTAGATACAAACGAATTTGATGTTAAATGCTCTACATCAGGTGGAGAAATAGAAGATTTTGATAGTGCTTTGGAATTTATAAAAAATAATGATGAATCTTTTTATATAATAAGTAAATATCCATTACAATATGAAAATGTTGCTTTAATAAAAAAATATAATGCAAAGACATTATATTATTCTATTATATCAAATTTATATTCTAAAATTAATAAGGATTTAGAAAATATTCAAAATCAAGTAAATTTTGGATGTAAGGAATTTGATTCTAGAACTAAGATAAACACTTTACTTGGAACTAAATATCTTATAAAAAAAGGAAATAACAATTGTGTTCCATATGGATATTCAAAAATAGAGGAGTACGAAGGAAAATCAAATATATATGTAAATGATTATGCACTCCCATTTGGAATGTTATATACAAGTTATATAAATGAAGATGAATATAACAACTTGAGTGCACTTGAAAAGGAAAGTAGTTTATTAAAAACAGTAGTTTTAGAAAACAATACTTATGCTGAAATAAAACATGATGAAAATGCTATTAATACAATTAAGCAAAATGATATAAAAGAGATAGAATATGAACTGATTGACGAAAATAATATAATAAAAGATAATAAAGTTAAAATAAAAAAATTGGACAATAATCAAATTAAGCTAAAGATTGGAAAGGTTAGAAAAAGTGAAATTTATTTAAATATTGATAATACAGATTTTTATCCAATAACAAAAAGTGCAAAGATTAAAAGCAAAATTTCAGGTAATTCTTCTAAAGAAAAAATTAGAAAAGTTAAAAGACAATATAGATGGTATCAACCTAATTATGAGTATAAAATAACAGCAAGGTTTAATAATAAAACTACAGCAAAAATTGTAAGAAATTATAAGACATCACCATATTATATAGATGACAAAAGCATGCTTGTGAATTTAGGATATTATGATGAAACTTCAGGAGAAATAACATTAACATTTGAAAATATTGGAACATATGACTTAAGTCAAATAAAAATATTTGCTGTTTCTATGAATGATTATGCAGATGATATAGCAAACTTAAAAAAATCGAATTTTGAAGTAACAGAATATAAAAATGGTTATTTAAAAGCAGTAGCAAATTCAGAATTAGATGGTGTTTTACAATTTGCTACTTTGTATAACAAAGGATGGAAAGTATATGTTGATGGCAATGAAGTAAGTACATTTATTGCAAACAAATATTTTTTAGGAATAAATATTACAAAAGGCGAGCATCAAATTGAAATGAAATATACTACTCCATATTTGAAAGAAGGACTTGTAATTAGTATAATTGGCATTTTAATTTTGGGAATAATAATATTTATAGAAAATTTTGTGAAGAATACTATGAGAAAAAGAAAAGAGAGATAAACAAATATGAAAAGTAAAATTGCAGTATTAATACCTTGCTATAATGAAAGCAAAACAATTGAAAAGGTTGTAAAAGATTATAAAAAGGGTTTACCTGATGCTGATATATATGTCTATGATAATAATTCTACAGATGGCTCAGATGAAATTGCAAGAAAAGCCGGAGCAATAGTAAGATATGAAAAAAAGCAGGGAAAAGGTAATGTTATAAGAAGTATGTTTCGTCAAATAGATGCAGATTGCTATTTAGTTATTGATGGAGATGATACTTATCCAGTAGAAAGTGCACAAGAAATGTGTAATTGTGTTTTAGAAGATGGTTATGATATGGTTATTGGTGATAGATTATCTTCAACATATTTTACAGAAAATAAAAGACCATTTCACAATTTTGGAAACAGAATTGTTAGATGGCTTATAAATACTATTTTCAGAAGAAAAATAAATGATATCATGACAGGATATAGAGCATTTAGTTATCAATTTGTTAAAAGTTTTCCAGTACTTTCAAAAGGATTTGAGATAGAAACAGAGATGACAATTCATGCAATTGATAAAAACTTTACATTAAAAGAAGTACCTGTAAAATATAGAGATAGACCAGAAGGAAGTGTTTCAAAGTTAAACACATATAAAGATGGGGTAAAAGTAATAAAAACAATAGCAATTTTATTTGAAGAATATAAGCCGGCTGTATTTTTTAATTTGATTTCATTGCTAATTTTTATAATAACATGTACTTTAGCAGTGCCAGTTTTTGTCGAGTATTTCGAAACTGGATTAGTACCAAGATTTCCAACATTGATTGTTGCTGGAATATTATTAATATGCAGTTTGCTTTTGACGACAACTGGAATTATACTCCAAGTTATAGCAAAGAAAAATAAGCAATTATTTGAGATAATGCTTAATCAAATAGAGATAATAAAGAATAAATAATAGAAGAAAGGATTATATCAATAAAAAGATATAATCCTTTCTATTATTATTTTTTAAATGTAAAGAATTTACTTATTAAAAAATTTAATATAACAATAACTACATTAATACCACATTTGCTTATAATAGCTGGGATTGCAGTTTTAAATAAGATAAAACAACCACCCCATTCTATAATCATTGTAACTGCTCTTCCTGCAATGAATTTAAAAAATTCTTGTAGATTTTCTTTAAATCCCTTTGCTTGTGAATGAAAAACCATTTTTCTATTTGTTATATATGCAAAAAGTATAGCTAGAGAAATGGCAATGAAATTTGCTAAATCATCATTTATATGGCAGATAGATGTCATTATATAAAACGAACCAATATTAACTAGAGTTGTAAGAACACCAAAAATTACATATAAAATAATGTCTTTTGTTAGATATTTTTTAATTAATTCTTTTATTTTTTTCATATGTATTTCCTTTCATTTAATCTATTTTATCTTTAATTATATATTTTGGTCTATTTTTAACTTCCATATATATTTTGGCAATATATTCTGAAAGAATTCCAATAGAAATTAATTGAACTCCACCAATAAATAAAACAGATATTATTGTTGAAGCATAACCTGGAACTTCTTTTCCAAGTATCAAAGTTTGGCAAAGTACAACAATTCCAAGAATAATTGCAAGTATAGATATAATTAATCCAAATGTAATAGAAAATTTGAGTGGCATTGTAGAGAATGATATTATACCTTCTTTTGCATAATTAACTAAACTTATAAAACTCCATTTTGATTTTCCAGCTGCTCTTGGTTGATTTTCTGTTTCAATATATTTTACATTAAATCCAACCCAAGAGAATATACCTTTTGAAAAGCGATTATATTCTTTTAGCTGTAAGATTGCATCTACTACTTGTCTTGTCATCATTCTAAAATCTTGTGAACCTTGTTTCATATTAATATTATTACTTCCATGCATTAATTTATAAAATAGTTTTGAAAAGGCACTTCTTATTTTTTTCTCTCCTTTGCGGTTGGTTCTAACTGTTGTTACTACATCAAACCCTTCATTAATACCGCTCAAGCATTTCGAGAATTTTTTCAGGAGAGTGTTGAAGATCAGCATCCATTATAACTATTAGATCCCCAATGCAATTTTCTAAACCTGCATACATGGCAGCTTCTTTACCAAAATTTCTAGAAAAACTAATTATTCTAATATTATTATCAATTAATTTTAATTCTTTTAATAAAGACAATGTGTTATCTTTGCTTCCATCGTCTACAAATAAAATTTCATAATTATACTTTTCAGTTATTTTTGATAATACAACTTCGTTTATTTTTTTATAAAATAAATTAATTACTTCTTCTTCATTATAGCAAGGTACTATTATTGAAATTTTTTTCATTATTTTTCCTCCTTATTACTAAGATACATTTTAACACATTATTTGACGAAATTAAATGATTTTAAGCTTTTTTGGCAAAATTGTTACTTAAAGGCGAATAACGATATAATATTTTTTGGAAACTTGCCGTTCGCAGCCAATCCAAAAGATTGGCGGCTGCTCGAATCGCACTCAGACTTCGGCTTCGTTTGGTCGCTCAAGCGTTTCCTTAAAATATTATATCGTTATTCGCTAATATTAAAAATATTATATAGTGACGCAAAATTTGACACATAAACAAAACAGAGGTATAATTGTTAAGATTTTTGGGGAAAATAGTTAAACTTATATAATATGCAATATGGGAAGTGAAGAAATGGTAGAAATAGAAAGAGTAGAAAAAAGAAGAAAATTAAATCTGGATGTGCTACGAATTGTTGCATGTTTTTTAGTTATAGTAAACCATACAGATAATAAAATGCTTTTGTCATTAACACCTTCGAAAAGTTGGTTTGTGTCAGCATTTATTTTTTATATTTGTAAAGTTGCAGTGCCATTATTTATTATGATTTCTGGAGCGGTACTGCTTGGGAAAGAAGAAAGTTATAAGGATTTATATAAAAAAAGAGTATTAAAGACGGTTTTAGTAATTTTGATTTTTTCTTTTGTGTACTATATTGATAAAGTAAGAATAGATGGGGCAGTATTTTCATTAAAGGAATTTTGGCAAAGTATACTTCATGATCCAATTACTAATGCATATTGGTATTTATATATGTATCTTGGATTAATTATAATGCTACCAATACTTAGAAAACTTGTAAAAAATATGCAAACTAAAGATTATTTATATTGTCTTGGATTATGGGCAGTTTTTATGGGAGTATTTCCAATAGTAAATCATTATTTGGAATACAAATCAATAACTTATTGTTTTAATATTCCAATAATTTCAGTATATGTAATTTATTTTAGCATGGGATATTTTATAGAAAATAAGCTTGATACAAAATATTTTAATAAAACTATTTTGATTATATGTATAATTTTATCAATAATTTGTATAGCATTGTCAATAGGACTAACTTATTATGATAATATAAGAGATGCAGAAAACAAGTTGTTTATGGATAATACAGAATATATTACAATCGCAATTCCAAGTATTTCACTATTTTATATTGCTAAATATGTGAACTTAAAAATAGGGGATAGGATAAATGGTAAAATAATTGTCAATATTGCAACACATACATTTGGAATTTATTTATTGTCAGATTTATTAATAGAAAAATTAGGATTTATATCAGAGTATTTAACTATGCATATTCAAAAACTACTTGCTATGTTTGTTTTGGAACTTTCAGTATTCGTTGTTGGATATGCTATAACATGGTTTTTGAAAAAGATACCACTTATAAAAAAATTACTTTAGAATATGAGAAAACAAGACTATTTCAATAATTGAAAAATAGTCTTGTTTTATTATATACTAGGAAATTTCTCATTTCCTAGTATATAATAATGCTACAATCGCTATCGCCTTTGAGATTTTCTCCTTTTAGTCGAAAACTCAAATCGGCGAGAACAAAGGGCGACTTACGTCGCTTTGTTCTAATCTTTATTTACATTAGTTTCTTTTACAATATAAATTGGTCTATTTTTTACCTCTAAATATGTCTTTGATAAATATTCACCCATTATACCTGTACAGAATAGTTGAACTCCACCTACAAATAAAACTATACATGCAAGTGATGGCCATCCACCAACAGGATCTCCAAAGATAAGTGTTTTACAAATTATAAAAATAATCATTATTAAAGATATTAAACAAAATAGTATACCTACAAATGTTGAGATATTAAGTGGTTTAGTTGAAAATGCTGTAAAACCATCTAGTGCATATAAAAGTAATTTCCAAAATGACCATTTAGTTTTTCCTGCGACTCTTTCAATATTCTCATATTCAAGCCATTTAGTGTTAAATCCTACAAATCCAAAAATTCCTTTAGAAAATCTATTGTATTCTCCAATTTCAAGTATTGCATTAACCATTTGTCTTGACATTAATCTAAAATCTCTAGCACCATCAACAACTTCTGTATTAGAAATTAGATTCATTATCTTATAAAATAATCTTGCAAAAAATGATCTGATTTTTGATTCGCCTTTTCTTGTTACACGTCTTGTAGCTACACAGTCGTATTCTCCTTTTTCAAGTGTGTCAAACATTTCAGGAAGAAGTGCAGGGGGATCTTGAAGATCTGCATCCATAATTGCGACATAATCACCAGTTGCTTCTTTTAGTCCGGCATACATAGCAGATTCTTTACCAAAGTTTCTTGAAAAAGAGATATATTTTACACGTTCATCTTTTTTACTTAATTCTCTAAGAACTTTTAAAGTATCATCCTTAGAACCATCATTTACGAATAAAAATTCGAATTCAGTTTTATCTCTCATTGTGTTACTTACTTTGTTTACTTCTTCATAAAAATAGGGAATAGCTTCTTGTTCGTTGTAACATGGAACAACAATAGCAATTTTTTTCATATTTTCCTCCTTTTAGCCTAATATATAAGGCTTATTTTATTTCTAATTTGTGATATATTTTTTTTCCTTTTTTCAAAATAGCGAATCCATCTTTAAAATCTTTTTCAGATAAAATATAATTTGTATCTGAAATTTTTTCATCATTTAAAGAAATTCCACCTTGATTTATTAAAGTTCTTGCTTGTCCTTTTGAAGGGGCAAGACCAGCATTTATCATTGCATCTAAAATAGATATATTATTTTCTATTTGTGTTGTAGGCATATTGTCTAAGCTTCCAGTTCCTTCAAATAGGGCAGAAGCAGCTTCTTCAGCTTTTTTAGCTTCTTCTTCGCCATGAATCAATTTTGTTATTTCAAATGCAGCTACTTTTTTTGCTTCATTAATTTTTTCATCTTTTAATGAAGCAAGTCTATTTACTTCGTCCATTGGTAAGAAAGTAAGAAGAGATAAAACTGATTTTACATCTGCATCATCAATATTTCTCCAATATTGATAAAACTCGTATGGAGATGTTTTTTCAGGGTCTAACCATAGGGCACCTTTTTCTGTTTTACCCATTTTTTTACCTTCTTTTGTTGTAAGTAGTTTAAATGTTAATCCATATGAATCAGAGTGACCAACTCTTCTTATTAAATCAACACCGCCTAAGATGTTAGACCATTGATCATTTCCACCCATTTCAAGTTTACATCCATATGTATTGTATAAATGCAAGAAATCATATGATTGCATTAACATATATCCAAGCTCAAAAAATGTAAGACCTCTTTCCATTCTTTGTTTATAACATTCTGCAGCAAGCATTTTATTAACAGAAAATAGGGAACCTATATCTCTCATAAAATCTACAAAATGTAGGTCAAGAAGCCAATCAGCATTGTTTACAATTATTGCACCATTTTCTCCTTCAAAGCTTAAGAATTTTTCAATTTGTTTTTTTATATGTGCAACATTATTATCAATTTGCTCACGTGATAACATTTTTCTCATATCAGTTTTTCCAGATGGATCACCAATTGTTGCTGTACCACCACCAACAAGTATTATAGGTTTGTGACCTGCTTTTTGCATGCGACTTGCAACAATTAAAGACATAAAATGTCCAACATGTAAGCTATCTGCAGTAGGATCAATACCAATATAAAATGAGATATGTTCATTGTTTAAAGTATCTTTTAATTCTTCGTGTGTAATTTGTTCTACATATCCTCTTTCCATTAATTCATCAAATATTTTTGCCATAATCTCAACTCCTAAAAATAATATTGTTTTCGGCAATTATTGTATCATATTATATAAAAAATGTCACTAAAAATATAATAAAAGTATTGCAATTAGTATATATCAAATGATAAAATGAAGAAGTAAAAATAAAACAAAAGGAGCACACAAAAGAAATGAAAGATGAAACCGTTGAGGCTGTACACACACACACACACACACAATACATTCTACCCAAAAGAATGGAAACTATCTACTTGACGAGCCACAGTTTAGTAAAATAAATATAGAAGAAAATAGAGGCCCAAAAGCCTCTATTTGTGATAGAAAAAAAAGACAGAGATAAAGCCATAGATATAAGATAGCTTATTTCTGTCTTTTTGTGTGCAAAAAGGGAGGGAGCAGAAGAATAGTAAAGAAAAGATATTGATTACACATAAAATATTGTGTACAATAATAAAAAAACAGAAAAGGAGATAAAATATATGGAACATAAAGAAAAGAGAATACAAGAAAACAAAGGTATAACGCTAATTGCATTAGTCGTAACTATAGGGGTATTAATAATGCTTACGTCAGCAAGTATTAATGCAGTTTTAGGACAAAATGGAATAATTGGGAAGGCGAAACAGGCGAAGGAGTCATATGAAAAAAGTGTAAAAAAAGAAGAAGAGTCAATGCAGGAATTACTAAATGAAATGGCACAGTATGATGCAAAAGAAGAAAGTGGAAGTAAATATAAGTTTACTATTAAATTTTTATCAAAATCAGATAAAAAACCAATAGCATTTGAAGATAGTATTATATATATTTATAATAGCAAGAATGGAAGCGAGAATGGAAATGATACTGACCTGGTTGCTAAAATTGATGAGAATAATGGAAAAAATTCAGATACAAAAAAAAGTATATATCTTGAAAGTGGCACATATTGGTTAAAGGTTAATAATGTTCCACCTGGATATAATAACTTGGTAGATATAGTAGAAATTAGTGTTGGAAAGGATAATGCAAATGAATTTACTATATATTTGGCAACTGGAAGTATGCTTCCGTCAACGTAAGTAGATCTTAATGTATATATATATATATTATGTAACTGTCATTGCTAATATAAAATTGATACATTTTATATAAAATAATAAAACTGAATTATATAATATTAAATTTTACAGTTAAAAAATAAAAGAGCTATATATTGAGCTTACAAAATCCAATGTGTTAATTTTTTATTCATAAATCATAATCCAATGTGGAAAAATATTTTCTACATTGGATTTTTTTGCAAAATTTTCTAAAATACCATAATTTACATGTATAAAAATGTAGAATTTTGTTGACTGAAAAAGTCTTTAATGTTATACTGTATTTGTCAAAAGTATAACAAAACTAATGAGGAGGTAAAAAGTGTTACCTAAGAATAATTTTATGAAGATTAAATTGATTTCAAACAAATTCATATATATTTTAGTCACAATAATATTTTTATCATGTGTATTTTTAAGTATGATGAACACTGAAGTTATGGCTGCTCAGTATACAGAGAAGTATAATAGTTCATCTTTTAAGGATTCAACATATCCAGGATACAAAACATTAATTGATTCATTAAAAAAAGCACATCCAAATTGGACTTTTACAATTTTATATACTGACCTTGATTGGAATCAAGTATTAAAAAATGAAACAACAGCAAAACATGGGAGAAATCTTGTAAGTTCAAGTAAAACAGGTGAATGGGTTTGCTCTATATGTAAAGATAAAAAATATGACAATGGAAGCTGGAAATGTGCTTCAGAAGCAACTGTTGCATATTATATGGATCCTCGTAATTCATTATTTGAAGATTATATATTTCAATTTGAAAATTTACAATGGATAGATGGAGTATATACGGTAGATGGGGTTAAAAAAATAATTGCAGATTGTGAGTATTTGCAAGGAAACAAAATTACATATACAAAAACAGATGGAAAAACAGGAACAATAAACAAATCATATGCACAAGTTATATATGATGCAGCAAAAGCAAATAATATAAGCCCATATCATATTGCATCAAGAATAAGAACGGAGCAAGGACCTGGCAAAAATCCTTCCTCAACTGCAACAGGTAAATACTCAGGTTATGTTGGATATTATAATTTTTATAATATTAATGCAAGTGGAGGTACAGGTAAAGAAATTATACAAAATGCTTTAAAATATGCTAAAAGCAAAAAATGGACAGACCCTGAAAAAGCAATAAAAGGTGGAGCAGAGTTTTTAGCAAGTGAATATATAAATAGAGGACAAAATACAGGATATTTACAGAAATTTGATGTAGACAATAGTGATGGAAGTCTATATTGGCATCAGTATCAACAAAATGTATCAGCAGCAAAAATAGAAAGTTCATCAGTTTTAAAGACATATAAAAGTATTGATCCAAGCTTAAGCTGGTCATTTAATTTTGTAATACCAGTATTTAAGAATATGCCAACAACAAGAGCACCACAACCAGGTTCTCAATCAATAGTTACACAAAATATTCAAGTTACTCAATCAACAACTGTATATTCATCTCAAAGTACATCATCAAGTAAAGTCGGAACAATTGCGAAAAATGGTAAAGTTTTAAGAATTGAAATTGGAAATACAAAAATAAATGGATACTATTGGGACAAAGTTGTACTTGATAATGGAAAAAAAGGATATGTAATATCAAGTGGAATTAAACTTTTAGATGATATTACAAATTGCAATATTAGAGGAACTGCAACAGAGCCTGGAAATGTACGTAATGGCCCAGGAACATCTAGAACAACAGTTATAACTACTTTGACAGTGGGACAAAGTGTAATTATAGTTGAAAAAGACAAATATAAAAATATTGATGGAGAGAATTGGACAAGGATTTATCTATCTGATGGTAGACAAGGTTATATAGTTGCAAGATACTTAAAAGAAAATAGTAGTTCAGGAAGCGATAGTTCTGGTGAAAAAAGTGAGGATACTATAAGAGTTATAACATCAAGCGGATTATCAGTTAGAGAGCATCCTGGAACTGACCAAAAAATTCTTACATATGCTTTAAAGGGTGATTTACTTACAAGAATAGAAAAAGATGTTTCAAATGATAATGGATATATTTGGGATAAAGTAATAACTGAGGATGGTATAGAAGGATATGTGGCAAGAGGAGATAGTGACGGACCATATTTTGAAGTTGTTAAAAATGGACAAACATATACCGAAATAAAGGGAAGCGGATTTAAGACAAGCGGAACAAATGTAGTTTGTGAGCCAAGTATAACGGTACAAAATATTAAAAAAGTTGTATCTGATGCAGTAATTAAAAATTTAGATGGCAAAGAAGTTACATCAGGGAATATTGGAACAGGATTTACAATTAAAGCAAATGGAATGACATATACAGTTGTAAAAAAAGGTGATGCAAATGGAGATGGAGTTGTTAATTCAGCAGATTATGTGAGAGTAAAAAATTATATTCGTGGCAAAGAAAAGTTAAGTACAGCACAATTCCAAGCTGCAGATGCTAATAGTGATGGAACCGTATCATCAGCTGACTATGTTAAAGTGAAAAATTACATTAGAGGAAAAGAAAGTATTAAAATTTAATAAGATTTAAAGAGGAAGAATATGAATAATAAAATTTTAAAAATTGTTTTTAGTTTAATAATTGTAATTGCAGGGTTGTTTGCTTTTCAAACAATAAGCCATGCAGCATCATTTAGTGCAAGTATTTCAAGTACATCAGTAAAGGTGGGAGATACATTTACTGTAACTGTGAAGGCAAGTAATGCAGCAGGAATGTATTCTGTTACAAATAGTAATTCAAATGTTTCTGTAGTTAGTGGAAGTAAATCAGAATTTTTAGAAAATGGAAGCACAAGTATAAAATTTAAAGCTGTTAAATCTGGAAGTGTTACAATTGTAGCAAAATCAATTGATATGACTGACCTAGATAATTCTAGTAAAAATGTTACAGGAAGCAAAACTTTTAATGTAACTATTAAAGAAAAAACTACAAGCTCGAATTCAAGTTCGAGTTCAAGTTCAAGTAGCTCAAGTTCAAGCAGTTCATCATCAAATAGTGAACAAAAACCAAGTTTTACAAGCACAAATCAAAAGGTATATGCAAAAGATAATATTAACTTACGTTCAAGTTGGTCAACAAGTAGTAGCGCAACAGCTGTAAAAAAAGGAACAGAGATAACATTAACAGGAAAGTCAAGCAAAACGGTCAATGGATATGTATGGTATAGAGTATCATATAATGGTGCAACTAAATATGTGTCTAGTAGTTTAGTTACAACAACAAAACCAGCAGATACAAAATCAGATGAAAAAGAGGAAGAAATAAAAGATTCTTCAAAAGCAACAAGTACAAATCTAAAATCATTAAATGTTACACCAACAGGATTAAGTCCTGCTTTTAGTACGGGCACAACAGAATATACAATGACAGTTGGATCAAATATAGATGAAATAAATGTAAATGCTATTGCAGAAGATTCAAATGCTTCTGTAAAAGTAGATGGTAATAAAAATCTAAAAATTGGATCTAATAAAATTACAATTACAGTTACAGCAGGAGAAGATACAAAAATATATAACATAAATGTTACAAAAGATAGCAAAAAGCAATTACAATTATCAGAATTATTAATTGATGGACAACCACTTGTTCCAGAATTTGATAGTAATATTTATGAATATACAATAGAGAAAGCAGATACATCAGAACTTAACATTACAGCAACACCTTCAAGTGAAAGTGCAGAAGTAGAGATACTTGGAAATACAGATTTTCAAGTAGGAGAAAATATAGTAACAATATTAGTAAAATCTTCAAATGGAGAAGATGTTACAACATATCAAATTACAGTAAATGTTGCTCAATCAGATGCAATTGCAGCAGGAGAAAATAATGATAATAAAAAAATGTACTTATATATTGGTGCAGGTGCTGTGATAGTAATTATTGTAATAATAATTATCAGATCTATTGTAAAGAACAAAAAAGTAGATGATAGTGAAGAGGTAAATTTATATAATGGAATGTATAATCCAAGGGGAAATGATGAGGAAGATGCAGAAAATGATAAACCAAGTGTAGATACAAATGCATTACCTAAATTGGATAACGAAGATTTACCAAAATCTTTAAGAAAAAGTGATTTTGAAAGTAAATTGGAAAAAAAGCAAAATAAAATGTCAGAGAGAAGTAAAAAAATAGATGATTTCTATAATACACAGGATGATTATTCTAAAGAGAAAAGAAAAGGAAAACATTCTAAATAGTATTAAAGATAAAAGCAAATGAAGATTATTTCATTTGCTTTTGTTTTGGCTATATATTTTCTAGCTATTAGATGTTTTATATCTCTTATGTTCTTAATTAAATAATTATTTATGTTACATGTAAAAACGAGAATTGATTTTACAAAAAAATTATGCTAAAATATGAACTATGTAATATATAAAAAAGGAAGAAAAATATGAAGATTTTGATTTTATCTTGTGGTACAGGAGGAGGGCATAATACTGCTGCGCTTGCTGTGCAAGAGAACTTATTTAATAGAGGAATACAAGCAGATTTTATAGAATATTTGGATATAATTAATTCAAAAGTAAAAGAAAGAGTAAATAATTTATATATTAGATCAACAAAAGGAAAGGGAAGAGTTTTTAAAACAGCATATCATCTAGGGGAATTGTATCAAAAAACAAAGCTTAAATCACCTGTGTATCAATTAAATTATCTCAATAGAAAAAAGCTATATAATTATATTGTTGCAAATAAATATGATTTTGTTGTTACAACACATTTATTTGCAGCACAAGCGTTAACTGCAGTAAATAAAAAGCATAGAGTGCCATTTATAGCAATTGCAACTGACTATGTTTGCATACCATTTTGGGAAGAGTGCAAACCAGATTATTTTATAATTCCAAGTGAGGATTTAAAAGATGATTTTATAAAAAAAGGAATACCAGAAGAAAAATTGTTACCATATGGCATACCGGTAAGAAAGGCATATATAGAAAATAAAAACATATGTTATGAGTTAAATCTTGATAAAGATAAAAGATATGTATTAATACTTACTGGAAGCATGGGATTTGGAAATGTAGTACAAATGGTAGAGCAGTTAGTAAAAAATATAACTAACGTAAATTTTATAGTTGCTTGTGGAAGAAACAATGAACTTTTACAAAATTTACAAGCAGAATTTGAACAAGATGAAAGAGTTATTTTACTTCCTTTTACAATTCAAATAGATAAATACATGAAACAAAGTGAAATTATTTTGACAAAACCAGGGGGACTTACTTCAACGGAAATTGCGGTACTAGGGAAACCATTTATTCATACAATGCCAATACCTGGATGTGAAAATTACAATGCAAACTATTTTAGTAGTAGAGGAATGTCAATAAAATGTGATTCTGTGCCAGAGGTTATTGATAGTGTAAAAAAATTATTAACTGACAAGAAGTTACAAAATGAAATGGTGCAAAATCAAGCAAAATTTATGAAACAAAATACATGTGATAAAATTGCAGAATTAATAATAAAAGAATTAGAAAAATAAGAGGAATTTATGAAAATAACAACACATCATTCTTTGGTGTTTTCCATTTTTTCAAATATATTATACTATGTTATAGCATTTCCAATTTTAAAGTTGTTGCTAAAAATAGTATATGATTTAAAAATAGAGGGAAAAGAAAATATAAGAAATATAAAAGGTGCAGTAATAAGTGTGTCAAATCATGTTTTACCACTTGATTGTGTAATGGTTGGACTAGCATATGGAACAAAAAGTGTTTATTATACAACACAAGAGCAGACCTTTGATATTCTATTTGTAAGGTACTTAGTAAAATTTTTAAGAGGAATACCAGTTCCAAAAAAAATAAAGGATAAAAAGGTATTTATAAATGTAATTAATGAGTCTTTGCAAGAAGGAAAAAGCATACATTTTTATCCAGAGGCTGAAATGACATTAAGAGAAGAAAAAATAAAACCATTTAAGAATGGTGCTTTTGATTTTGCAGTGGAAAATGAAGTTTCAATCATACCAATGATATTTTGTTTTAGAGAGCCAAATAAATTTAGAAAATTATTTAAAAAGAAAAAAGATGTTACATTGGTTATTTTAGAACCAATCTATTGTAATAAAAGTGAAGATAAAAATTCAAAACAGATAGCAATTAAGATAAAAGAAGAAGTATATGAAAAAATGAATGATGCTTTAAGAAATGAGGAGGGAAAATTAAATGAAAATATCAACAAAAGGAAGATATGCCTTAAGAATAATGCTTGATTTAGCAATGCATAACAATGGAGAATATATTTCTTTAACAGATATTGCAAAAAGACAAGGAGTATCTAACAAATATTTAGAGCAAATAATATCAAAATTAAATAAAGCAGGTTTTCTTATGACAGCGAGAGGATTTAATGGTGGATATAAACTTGCTAAAGCTCCAAGTAAGTATTCAGTAGGAGATATTTTGAGAGCAACAGAAGGAGAAATTGCACCAATTTACTGCGTGGTAGAAGGCGTAGAATGTGAAAAAAAAGAAAGTTGCAGAACATTTGAATTTTGGAAAGGACTTGATGATGTAATAAATTCATACATTGATAGTGAAACCTTAGAGAATTTAATGGAGGATAGAAAAAAATAAGATGATATATTTTGATAATGCAGCAACAACTAAACTAGATGATGAAGTATTAAAAGAAATGATGCCATATTTAACAAATATGTATGGTAATGCGTCTGCGATATATGAGCTTGGTAGAGAAAGTAGAAAAGCAGTAGAAGATGCAAGAGAAAAAGTCGCAAAAGTGTTAAATTGTGAGGTAGGAGAAGTATATTTTACAAGTTGTGGAAGCGAAAGCGATAATACCGCGATAAAAGGAATTGCAAGAGCAAATAAAGAAAAAGGAAATCATATTATAACATCTAAAATAGAACATCCTGCTGTAATAGAAACATGTGAGCAATTGAAAAAGGAAGGATTTGAAATAACATATATTGGAGTAGATGAAAAGGGAGTAGTTGATTTAGAAGAAATTAAAAGAGCAATCAAACCTACTACAATTTTGATAAGTATAATGTTTGCAAATAATGAAATTGGAACAGTAGAGCCAATAAAAGAAATTGGGAAAATTGCAAAAGAACATGAAATTGTATTTCATACAGATGCAGTTCAGGCTGCAGGAAATGTGAAAATAGATGTTAAAGATATGAACATAGATAGCCTTTCTTTATCAGGACATAAATTTTATGGACCAAAGGGAGTAGGAGTTTTGTATGTGAAAAAAGGAATTGATTTTCAGAACTTCATAAATGGTGGTCATCAGGAGAAAAACAAAAGAGCAGGAACAGAAAATGTTGCTGGAATTGTTGGAATTGGAAAAGCCATAGAGCTTGCATATCAAAATTTAGATGAACACAATAAAGAAATAACAGAGCTTAGAGATTATTTTATAAACCAAATTATCACAAAAATACCAAATGTAAAAATAAATGGCGACATGGTAAATAGACTTCCTGGAAATGCAAATATTTCTTTTGAGGGAGTTGATGCAGAGGGATTATTGCTTAATTTGGATTTGAAAAAAATATGTGCGTCAAGCGGTAGTGCTTGTAGTGCAGGTTCACTTGAACCATCACGTGTATTACTTGCAATTGGACTTGAAAAAGAAATAGCTAAGAGTTCACTTAGAGTGACTATAGGAAAATATAATACAAAAAAAGAGGTAGATTATTTAATTGAAAGTTTGGAAGAAATAGTTGCAAGGCTTAGAATGATTAATGTTTGAGGATAAATAGGTATATAAAATTGATATTATTAAGAAAGAAAACTGCACAGTTAGATACTGTGCAGTTTTTGCAAGCGTTGTTGTTAGTACAACAGGTGTCGCATAGAAACCCGGTCCTTGTCGAACTCGTGATGGTAGAACGGAAGTGCTACCAAAAACTCGATAGCGTTATCGAATTTGTTGAAGTAGAACTTCGACATAAAATTGTTTTCTACGATGCGCTTAACCTTGTCATAGCGATGGCGTACATAGGAAACAGCCGGCGACGGCTTCATGACGATTACCACATACTCATCTGTACGAGTATCACGCGTCAAATAAATGTTTTTCTCCACGTTGTTTTCTCCGACGATGGAGAAGATTCGCGGGTTGCCATCCGGACCGAGAGAATCAAGCTTGCTCTGTGAAAGGTAACGGATTACATCACATCGACACGGAAATGTTGCAAAGAATACCTTTTTTGCTTGCATTAAAAAATGCCTCCTTAAAAAATTTTTGCTGTCGTTTACTTTATGTTGCTATTTCCTATAAGGAGATGAACATTGTTAACATAACTATTATAACATATTTTGGAAATAAATGCAATAGATAGAAGTAATTAAAAGTATACATAAATCAACAATTTACGACATTTAAAGATTAAATACCTTAAAATTATTCATTTATTTTTGAATATAATCCAATAGATATTATTCCACTTATACCAACTAATGCATAAATAATTCTACTAATTACACTCATGCTTCCAAAGAGTGCTGCTACCAAATCAAATTTAAATACGCCTATTAGTAACCAATTTAAAGCACCAATTATTACAAGTGTAAGTACAATATTATATAAAACTTTCATATAATTACCTCCATAAATTTTTATAATATTTTATTAGTATTATTATTTAAATTTATAAAAATTATTCATTATTTTAAAAAAGTGAAAAAATTATAACAAGAATTTTATTTTAGCTGTTTAGAAAAAAGTCAACGAAAAAAATTCTTTTCATTGACTTCTGAAGAAAGATATTTTAATTTTTTTTATCAAATCGATTTATAACTGTATATTGTGATATATTTGGAACAGTAACGTCTTCTGCAGTAACAGTGTTTAATTTTAGGTTATATGTAACTTTTTCTTGATGACTTCCAGATTTAAGTAATGTTTGTAATAAAAAACCAGTTTCTTTATCAATCCATATTTGAGCTGTATAATTGACTGTTTCATTAGTGTTTGAGAACCAATCTTCTATTTTTTGAGAACCTGAATATTTAAGAACAACCGTATTTCTGTCTAAAAGTTTTTCTTCTTTTATTATTTTACAATTTGGGTCTTTTATAATTTCTTGTAAGTCAATTGGCAAATAATTCTCATGAAAATTATCTGCGACAGGAGATAGTTTGTCAATTATAGCTATTTTTTTGTCGTTATTTATTATAGTTTTTTTATTTTCATTAAAGTCAACATATACAATAGTACCGAATTCTGTACTTTGAACTTTCAATTGCTTATTTAGGTATTTTTTATTATATGTCTTATTATTTGTAGTATATTCGACTTCATAATTATTTTTATTTTCCGCTGAATCAATTAAATATAGTAAGTCGCTTTTGGAGAATTTAGAACTTTTGCTATTTATGATTTTAAATAAAAAAATACCTCCTAGAACAATTATAAAAAGAAGCAATATCCATATAACCTTAACATTATTTTTTTTCATTTGTATTTTCCCTTTCAAAATTTATTAATTACTATTGTATAAATAATAGCATAAAAAACAGCTTAAATCAATAACGAAATTGAAAAATAAATCTATCTGTTGATAATGACAGAGTTTTGTTAACAAAATGTATAACAGAGATAGAAAAAACTACAAACACTCTCATATGCGAGTGTTTGTAGTTTTTTTCAGCCATTACAGGTAGCAGATGCGACCAATGAACTTACCGTGTCTGTAGATAGACCACTGATCACCACAGCAAGCAGAACCATCTTTACCATGCCAGTGCATGTAAAGGTTATGACGAAGGGCAATACCGTAAATGATACGGAACTGCTTGTCACGCTGGGATTCCCATTCCTGACGGGAACGCTTTTCTTTTTCAGCCTCTTCAGGATTTTCAGCTTCCCATTTAGCTATTGCGGCTTTGTAAGCAACAGCGGTATTGTCTTCCGTAGATGTATCAATAGTTTTGCTGATATCATCCAAAGTAGGACGAGACGGGGAACGATAGCAGCCTTCGTACTTGCCATTTGGCAACCAGTTACGAAAAACTTTGTCACAAGCCTTCAAAAGGCGATTGGCATCCTTGCCGAAAATTGTGACAGGATCGATATGGGTCAAAGTGTTAGGATTAATAATACTAATAATACCCGGATAGCTCATTTTTTTACCTCCTTGTGCATTAGCACGGTCTTAGTTGTTGGGTTTCGTTAGGAATGGAGTAAAATATATGTAATCTTTTGCAATTATAACACAGTTGACATAAAAAGTCAAAAAACGTTTTTGGAGCGGTTAAGCAACAGCCTACGAACTATAACACTCTCTTTCTAAAAACATTATATATGAAATCTTCTTAAAATTCAATGGGAGTATGGAGAAATTTGGCGTTTTATAGTATAATATTTTCAGCAAATATCTTGGAGGTTATTATGAAGATTAATAA
>CAKOPZ010000018.1 GCA_934101145.1 uncultured Clostridia bacterium | reverse complement strand
TAAAAATTCTATTCCGCCACCCAAGCATCGATAAAATTCCTGTTCTTTTAATTTATCATATCCCTTACTAACTAACAACTTATTGCCATCTCTAACCAATCCAAGCACTATGGGTCTAATTTCTCTAAATTTATCCATATAAATTTCGTTCCTTTCTTTTTAAGAATACGTGTACAATTATATCATTTTAACTTCAATATTACAATTATTCTTCTACCTATTTTTCTATGTTCGCCTTTTTGGTATCTCATTTTATAATATTATGTAACATTATTATTTGAAAGTACTATTTTAGCATTATCCACATGTATGTGGATAATGTGGATAACTCTGTTAATAACTACAAATAGTGGGTTCTAAAAGCATATTTATTCACACTTTTATTCGGCAATATTTTATGAAAACTATATTTGCATTTATTTCCACTGTACTTTTTTTATGTATACAATTTTAGTGTTCGCTTTTTTATGCGCCAAAGTGCCATAAATTGCTTTTTATTCACGCCCATTTGATTTTCCTAGTACATCAAAAGCCTATTACTCATACGTTTTAGAGTAATAGGCTTTTAGCTAATATATTGGTTGTTTTTATATATTCTTTATCATTTTTTCTAAAAATATTGAATATTTTATCCAAATAAACTCATTTGATTGCTTTGACTCATTCCTTTTAAGCAACCAACTTTTTCAAGTAATTCTATAACTGTCTTACCAATTTTTGAACGAATTTTCATATCATCTATGGACATGAATTTTCCTTCTTTTTTTGCATCATCAATTCCAAGAGCAGCTACTGTTCCAAGTCCTGGAATACTATTTAAAGGAGGTCTTATTCCTTCTTCTTCTACTATAAATTTTGTAGCATGTGATTTATACAAATCTATAGGTAAGAAATTTATTCCTCTTTCATACATTTCCAAAACAAGTTCAAGTATAGCATACATATTTTTATCCTTTGTAGTTGCACTATTTCCAGCTAGGTCTATCTCTTTCATTTTATTTATTACCTTTTCTTTTCCATAGCACATTATGTCACTGTCAAATTCATCTGCCCTTATTGTAAAATATGCTGCATAATATGCTTTTGGCTGATGAACCTTAAACCATGCAATTCTAAAAGCATTTGTTACATATGCTGCAGCATGAGCTTTAGGGAACATGTATTTAATCTTTTCACAAGATTTTATATACCATTCAGGTACATCATGTTCTTTCATAAGTTCAACAAATCCATGCCACTTTTCTGGATCTTTTAATGCTTTACCTTTACGAACTGTCTCCATTATTTTAAATGCAGAGTTTGGAGGTAATCCCTTTTTAATTAAATATATCATAATATCATCACGGCAACAGATTGCCTCATTTAGAGTTACTGTTCCATCTTCAATTAAACTTTGTGCATTACCAAGCCACACATCTGTACCATGTGACAAACCAGATATACGTATAAGTTCATCAAATGTTGTAGGCTTTGTGTCAACAAGCATTCCTCTAACAAACTTTGTACCAAATTCAGGTATTCCGGTAGCTTCCTACTTTGCTTTTAATTTGCTCTGGAGTAACTCCAAGTGCATCTGTCGATTTAAATATAGACATAGTTTCTTTATCATCAAGTGGTACTTTGGTTGGATCTATTCCTGTTATATCAAACAACATTCTTATCATTGTAGGATCATCATGACCAAGTATATCTAGTTTTAACAAGTTTTGATCAATAGAGTGGTAATCAAAATGTGTTGTAATAATGTCAGAATTAGGATCATCTGCTGGATGCTGAACTGGAGTAAATTCATATATTTCCCTACCTTTGGGTACAACTATAATTCCACCAGGGTGCTGTCCAGTTGTTCTTTTTATTCCTGTACAACCTTGTGCAATTCTTAAAACCTCTGCATTATTAACTGGAACTCCTCTTTCTTCATAATATTTTTTTACATATCCATATGCAGTCTTATCTGCAACTGTTCCAACCGTTCCAGCTTTAAATGTTGTTCCTTTTCCAAATATAACTTCTGTATATCTATGTGCTTTTGCTTGATATTCTCCCGAGAAGTTTAAGTCAATATCAGGCTCTTTATCTCCATTAAATCCAAGGAATGTCTCAAAAGGTATATCTATTCCGTCTTTTACCATTTTAGTTCCACATTGTGGACAATCTTTATCTGGAAGGTCAAATCCACAAGCATATCCATAATCAGTAAAATCAGAATATTTACATTTAGAGCACCTATAATGTGGTGGCAAGGAATTAACTTCTGTTATACCTGTCATATTAGCAACAAAAGATGAACCAACAGAACCTCTTGAACCAACTATATATCCATCCTCATTTGACTTCCATACCAGTTTTTGTGCGATAATATACATAACTGAGAATCCATTTTTAATAATAGAATTTAATTCTTTATCAAGTCTGTCTTGAACTATGTCTGGCAATGGATCTCCATAAAGTTCATGTGCTTTTTTAAATGCAATATCTTTAATTGTTTGTTCACATCCATCAATATGTGGTGGACATTTTTCAGGCGATATTGGACTTATATTCTCACACAAATCAGCTATTTTATTTGTGTTTGTAACAACAACTTCATATGCTTTTTCTTCTCCAAGATATTCAAATTCTTTTAGCATTTCTTCGGTCGTACGTAAATATAGTGGAGCCTGCTCATCACTATCATCATATCCTTGACCTGCCATTAGAATTCTTCTATATATCTCATCTTGTGGATCCATAAAATGCACATCACAAGTTGCGACAACAAGTTTTCCAAGTTTATCTCCTAAGTCAACTATCTTTTTGTTGATTTCTTGCAAAGCCTCAACATCTGGCACTGTTCCATTACGAACCATAAACATATTGTTTCCAATTGGTTGGATTTCCAAATAATCATAATCACTTGCAATTGCTTCTATTTCTTCATCAGATTTTCCTGCAATAATTGCTCTATAAAGTTCTCCTGCTTCACAAGCACTTCCAAGTATCAATCCTTCTGAATATTTTTTGTATAGAGATTTTAATATACGCGGTTTCTTATAAAAATAGTCAAGATGTGAATATGATATAAGCTTGTATAAATTTTTTAGTCCTACATAATCTTTTGCCAAAATAATTGCATGATATGTTGGAAGTTTTTTATAATCAGCTTTTCCTGCCTCCAACAAATCTATATCTTCAATCTTTTTTGCACCTTTTTCTTTTAGCATATTTATCATTACATTAAATACTTTTACTGTTGTATCAACATCATCTAAAGCTCTATGTGCTACCTCAACTTTTATTCCTAAATTGTCTGCGATAATTCCAAGTTTATATTTTTTAAAATCTGGAAATAAATCTTTTGAAAGTCTTAATGTATCTATGTATGTATTTTCTAGGCTATATCCTAATTGTTTTGCATTATATTTTAAAAATCCAATATCAAAATCAGCATTGTGAGCTACCAAAACAGAATCTCCGACAAACTCTAATATTTTAGGAAATACTTTATCAATTGTTTCAGCATCTTTTACCATATCATCTGTAATATTTGTAACTTCAACAACTCTTTGTGGTATTGGCTTTTCCGGATTTACAAAACAAGAAAATTCATCAAGTACTTCTCCATTTTTTATTTTCATAATTCCGACTTCTGTAATTTTTTCTGTCCTAAAAGAAAGTCCTGTTGTTTCCAAATCGAGTACGCAATATGTTGTATCTATGTCTTGTCCTTTTGGAAATGATACAGATGGAGTCTTATCAGGTGCTAAATATGCTTCAACACCATATATTATTTTTAAATCCGGATTTTTTTCAGTAAAATGGTGTGCCTCTGGAAAAGCTTGTACAACTCCATGGTCAGTTATTGCAATTGACTTCATTCCCCATTTAGCTGCTCTTTTTAACAAATCTGTTGCAGATGTTATTGCATCCATCTGGCTCATTTTTGTATGCATATGAAGCTCAACTCTTTTTATCTTTGCTTCATCTTTTCTTATTTCTCTTTTTATTCCTGTGCTTTCAATTATTGTATTGGCAATAACTCCAAGTTCTTTTGCGAATGGGTCAAACTGTGCTGTTCCCTCTACCTTAACACCTGCAGAATCTTTAATTCTTTTCATTGTATCTTTTGCCTTGTCACCTTCAACAAATGCTTTACATGTAATTGTACTGCTTCCATCAAACAAGTCAAACATAACAAGTACTTTTCCACTTTTAAGCTCTCTGCTGTCCATGTTTAGAACTTCGCCGTCAAGTAAAACTTTTCCACTATCAATTCCAAGATCTGCAACTTTAACTAATTGTTCTTTAATTTTTAAGCTACGTCCATATATAAGTGGTGTTTTTTCTTCTGCAACAGGAGGTGGTGGTGGCATCATCTCTCCTGGATCAAATGGTGGAATATCTCCGCTAATTGGTACCTCTTCAATAGGTGGTACTCCCTCATTATTATCTGCTTTAGAAGCATGTTTCTTTTCTTGCATTTCTTTTGCATATTCTTCAGCTTCTCTTTGAGCTTGCTCAACTGCTTCTCTTTCATGTCTCATTGCTTCTTCTTCTATTTGTTTTTTCATTTCCTCAGTTATATTTTCTACATAACAAACTTTAAGTTTTTTACCATATACATCTGATAATATCTTCTCAAGTGTTTTATCAAATCCTCTTGCATCTAATACTTGCTTTCCTTTTAGCGCCAAATTAACGTTAAGTGTTTTATCAGCTAATTCTATACTGCTGTTTCTAAGTAATGCCTTTGTAAGAGGATGTTTGTATGCCATATAATTTACAATATCTCTCCACTCTTCTTTTAAATCTATTTCAATTTCATTTTGATATTCAACCTTTATAATTGCTTCTTTAATATTAAATCTTTTTTCCAAATAACGTTCAAAAGCATATAAGTCCGCTGCTTTTATAACATCCGTGCTTATAAGCTCTAATTCAATTTTATTTGATTTTTTATATAAATTTATATTTTTAATTTTAGACGCATTCAAAGAAAAACTATTTGAATTGTAATCTTTAAAAATTTCTTTTATTGTCTTATCCATGTACATTACTCCATTTTTACTAAGCTATTCTTGTCACATCATTGCAAGTTACATATATTGATAAAATAATTAATACTGCAAATCCAAGCATCTGTATTTTAATTTCTGTCTCTTCTTTTAATGGTTTCTTTCGTATACCCTCAAGTATTAAAAAAACTATTTTTCCTCCATCAAGTGGTGGAAATGGTAATAAATTTGTTACTCCAAGTGACATAGAAATAACAACAAGTATATAAACAAATTCTGCTAGATTACTTGTCTGTGCCACAACACTAGATATTCCAACAGGTCCCATAAGCTGGTCAACGCTAACTCCTCCAGAGAATAACATTTTTAAGCTATCCACAATTGCAAAAGCAAAATTTCCTGTTGATGACAGTGCTTTTGTAAAATCGCCTGTTAAAACAGTTATTAATATTAGATACACAATCAATGCAAAAATTATATTTACAAGTCCTCCTGCAGCAACAATTGCTATCCTTTTTGGAATACTACTATTACTAAAAGAACCCTCTTTATTAGAGCGTTCTTCTTCTCCTTCCATACTAACAAAACCACCAAGAGGAATTAATCTTAATGCATATTTAGTTTCTTTTCCTTGTTTCTTCCATATTGTTGGGCCAAAGCCTATTGCAAATTCTTTTACTTTAACTTTGCATAGTCTTGCAACAATAAAATGTCCTGTTTCGTGAATCAAAACTAAAAATCCTAATATAAAAATAATTTTTAATGCATTAATAATAAATAACAATTGCCTCTTCCTCCTATTATTACAATAACATTAATAAAAAATATGCAAAAGGTAAAATAAATATAACACTATCTATTCTATCAAGCATTCCTCCATGTCCTGGTATAAGATTGCTATAATCTTTTATATTACAATATCTTTTAACACTTGATGCTGCTAAATCTCCTATCTGGCTTAGTACACTAAGCAAAATTGCAATAAATCCAGAATAAATATAACTAAAGTTCATATTCCATACTTTGTTGCATACAAATGTGTATACAAGCACCATTATAAAAGCACCAAATAGTCCTCCAATACATCCTTCAATCGATTTATTTGGACTGATATCTGTAAATTTATGTTTTCCAAAATGTCTGCCAATTAAATATGCAAATATGTCAGTTCCCCAAGATGCTAAGAATACATACCATATTAAAATTCTACCATTTGTAAGATTTTCTCTTATAACTGAAGCAAATATTAAAAATAATACTACATAACAAATTCCCAAAAAAGTAATAGCTATATCTATAATATTTACTTTCATATCACTTAAAATGCTTGTAACAAATAAAACCATAATTGATACTGGTATAGCTGCTGCAATTATAGGCAGTATTAAATTTGTAGGTATTATATGTATAATAGCAATTAAAGCTGCTACAATATAGCCAATCCATCCAACTGGGTTTGCTTTTTCTTTAAATGCCTTGTAAAATTCGTGCAAACACATAATGGCGATAATGCTAAGTGCAATATCGATTATATATTTATTTCCAAATATTAAAACAACAGCAAAAATAGGAAATAAAGTAAATCCTGATACATATCTTTTTATATTATCCATACTTATTTTATCCTTTCTTTAATATATAAACCTGCCTTAAAAATGTAACTTTTAAGGCAGAATAAGTTGATTATTTTCCCAAGTTTATTTTTCTATTTTGATATGTTTGTATTGCTTCTAACAAATCATCTTTTGAAAAATCAGGCCAATATTTATCTAAAAATAAGAATTCTGTATATGCTACTTGCCAAAGCAAAAATCCGCTAAGTCTAAGCTCTCCACTTGTTCTTATTAATAAGTCTGGATCTGGTTCTCCACAAGTATATAGATTATCAGAAATAGTTTGCTCTGTAATATCATCAATACTTAACTTATTATCTAGCACTTTCTCAGATATTTGTTTTACAGCTCTTACCATTTCAGCTCTTCCGCCATAATTAAAAGCAATATTTAAAGTAAGTCCTGTGTTTTTGCTTGATTTTTCTACTATTTCGTTTATACTATCTTTTAGACCTTTATCAAGTCTTTCAATATCACCTAATATTCTAACCCTTATATTATTGTTGTTTGCTTTTTTTAAAAATTTATCAACATAACTTTTTAAAAGAAGCATCAATGCTCCAACTTCTTCTTCAGTTCTTTTCCAATTTTCAGTTGAAAAAGCATAAACAGTTAAATATTTAAGTCCTATGTCATTTGCAAAATATGTAAGTTCTTCTAGTGCTTCAGCGCCTGCTTTATGTCCAAGTTTACCATCAAGTCCTTTTTCTTTTGCCCATCTTCTATTTCCATCCATTATGATAGCAATATGTTTAGGCATATTTTCTTTATCAATTGTCATAAATCATTTTTGTACATAAAAATGTACAGCTCCTTTTACATATTTAGGTTTAATGCTACCTATAAACTACTATTTATATGCTCATTACTTCTTTTTCTTTTGCTTCAAGTATTTCATCAACTTTTGCCACATATTTATCAGTTAATTTTTGTATACTATCTTCTGCAGATTTTAATTCATCTTCAGACATTTCACTATCTTTTTGAGCTTTTTTTGCTTCATCTATAGCATCTCTTCTAATGCTTCTAACTGCAACTTTTGCTTCTTCTGCCATTTTTCTTATATCTTTTACTATTTCTTTTCTTCTATCTTCAGTTAATTCTGGGAAAGATAATCTTATTACTTTTCCATCATTATTAGGGTTGATCCCAATATCAGATTTTAATATTTCTTTTTCAATTTCCTTTAAAATACTTCCATCCCATGGTTGAATAACAATTAATCTAGCTTCTGGAACAGATATTCCTGCTACTTGATTAATTGGTGTTGGTGTTCCATAATAATCTATCATAATTTTATTTAATATTGCTGGATTTGCTCTTCCAGCTCTTATCTCTGCCAAATTCTCCTCAAATACACTAATTGTTTTTGTCATTTTCTCTTCAAATTTACTTAAATCCATAATTCTTTTTCTCCTTAATTAATATTTATATTCAAAATTTATTGTACTAATGTACCTACTTTTTCGCCTTTTACAGCTCTTATTATATTTTCTGGTTTTGCAAGTTCAAATATAATCAATTTTATATTATTATCCCTGCATAAAGCAATTGATGCACCATCCATTACTTTTAAATCATTTCTTAATATATCAGAATATGATATTTCATCATATTTTACAGCACTTTTATCTTTCTTTGGATCAGCAGAATATACTCCATCTATTGTTTTTCCAACCAATATTACTTCTGCTCCTATTTCTGCTGCTCTTAAGGCTGCAGCTGTATCTGTTGTAAAATATGGATTTCCTGTTCCGCATCCAAAAATAACAACCCTGCCTTTTTCAAGGTGTCTTACAGCTCTTCTTTTTATATATGGTTCTGCAATTTGTCTCATTTCTATAGCTGTTTGAAGTCTTGTATATATTCCTTTTTCCTCTAAAGCACTTTGCAATGCTAGCCCATTCATTGTTGTTGCAAGCATTCCCATATAATCAGAAGTGGTTCTATCCATTTTTACTTTTGCGCCTCGCCAAAAATTTCCACCGCCGACAACGATAGCAACTTCGGTTCCAAGCTTAGTAAGTTCTTTCACTTGTTCACATATTCTATCCATTGTTTCTGCATCTATGCCTTTTTTTGCATCTCCAGCTAAGGCTTCACCACTTAGCTTAAGAAGCACTCTTTTATATTTAGTATTTGGCACAATTAACACTCTCCTTACTTCAATTTTACCTTGCTCTATTCTATCACATATTAATATCACTTTGCATCATTTTTTTTAAAATTTTTAATATTTTTTTATGTATTGTAAATAATATTTATACAGAGGAATTAATAATATGAATCAAATACTTAATTTTAATAAACAAGACAATTTTAATAATAAAAAACATTACGATAATAATTCTTTATCTTCTCCTATGTTAAATAAAAAAGGTAATTTTTACCTATATCAATTTATCATATCATTTATTATTGCATTATGTTTTTTATTATTTTTATTTATACGTATATTACAAAATAGACAAAAGGAAAATTTATCAAGTCAATTATTAAATTCTTATAAAATATCTACTTTATATTCAAATAACACTGCTTACACAATTGACAAACTTGAAGCATCTCCCTCTAAGCCATTTGTAATTGGAATGATAAAAATAGATAAAATAAATTTATCATATCCTATTCTTTCTGAAAGTAGCAAAGATTTATTAAACATTTCTGTCTGTAGGTTTGCAGGGCCTATGCCAAATAATGTTGGTAATCTTTGTATTGCTGGTCACAACTATGTAGATTATAAATTATTTAGTAATCTTCATAAATTAAACAAAAAAGATAAAGTTAAAATATATGATTTCAATGGAAATTTAAAAGAATATAAAGTTTTTAACAAGTATGAAACAAATCCAAGTGATTTATCTTGTACAAATCAAGAAACAAATGGTCAAACAATCGTAACTCTTATAACATGTAATAATGTAACAGGAAAAAGACTTGTACTTGTTTGTAAATAAGAATACGTCATCTATTTGTTTTCATTCAATTTGAGTTTTCAAAAAATCTTAAAACATACTAAACAATTATATCTTTTATCTAATCGGCAAGTTGAAATTCCCTATTATACAAAAAAGGAGGGATTTTTGTACCCCCCTTTTTTATTAATTCTATTACATATTTTTGTAATCTCTAATTTTTTTATAAGCATATATTGCTGATACAGTACAAACCACGATAAAGAACATTACTGTAATGTCTTCTGTTACACCTGTTTGTGGAAGTGTATCTGTTGTTGAATTACCTTCTGTTGTATTTGATGTTACAGGTTGAATAACATCACTATTTCCTGTTGTATTCATTGATGGTGTTATATTTTCATTTGTTGTATTAGCTGTTGTTGCATTTCCTGTAGATATATTTAAATCTCCACTAATATCAAGTGTAGAATCTGTTGCTTTTACAGTTGTACTCATAACAACTAATGCACAGCTAATTAACACTATCATTGCTACCATAATAACTTTTTTCATTTTTGACATTTTAAACCTCTCCTTTTTCTTTAGATATATTCTTATATCATCTATTATTTATGGTTTTACATTTTTTATACCATAAATCTAATTATTCCTACATATTATTTTACTATCTTTGGTTGACATAGTCAAGTATTTTTGACATTTTTTTCAAAAAAGTTTAATCTAAACGTTAAACCTAAACAATACTATATCTCCATCTTGCATAATATATTCTTTTCCTTCTGACCTAACAAGTCCTTTTTCTTTTGCAGCATTCATACTTCCTTCTCTCATTAAATCATCATAAGAAACTATCTCTGCTCTAATAAATCCTCTTTCAATATCACTATGAATTTTTCCAGCAGCTTGAGGTGCTTTTGTACCTTTTTTTATTGTCCATGCTCTTACTTCTGGCTCACCAGCTGTTAAAAATGACATTAATCCAAGTAAATCATAGCTTGATTTAATAACTTTATCAAGTCCAGATGTTTCAAGTCCAAGAGCTTCTAACATTTCTTTTTTATCATCACCCTCAAGGCTTGCAAGCTCCTCTTCGATTTTAACACATAAAGGAATAACTTCTGCATTCTCTTGTTTTGCATATTCAATTACTTTCTTTACATTTTCATCATTTCTCGCATCAGAAAGTTGTTCTTCAGAAACATTTGCAATATATAAAATTGGTTTCATTGTAAGCAAAAATATATCTTTTAAAAATTCTTGTTCATCATCTGTAAGTTCAACTGTTCTTGCTGATTTTCCAGCTTCTAATGCATTTTTTATTTTTTCAAGCACATCTAACTCTTCTTGACATTTTTTATCAGATTTTAATTTTTTCTTTACACTATCAATTCTTTTACTTAAAGTTTCTATATCTGCAAATATCAATTCTAAATTTATGGTTTCTATGTCTCTTATTGGATCAATACTACCGTCAACATGAACAATGTTGGGATCCTCAAAACATCTAACTACTTCACATATAGCATCAACTTCTCTAATATGAGATAAAAATTTATTTCCAAGGCCTTCTCCTTTGCTTGCACCTTTTACAAGCCCTGCAATATCAACAAATTCAATAATTGCATGAGTTGTTTTTTCAGGATTATACATTTTAGTTAGCTCATCTAATCTCTCGTCTGGTACAGGTACAACTCCTACATTTGGCTCTATTGTACAAAATGGATAATTAGCACATTCTGCACCAGCATTTGTTATAGCATTAAACATTGTACTTTTTCCAACATTTGGTAGTCCTACAATTCCTATTTTCATATCCAATTCAAATCCTTTCCCTACAATTTATATAATCTTGTTTTCTTTAACTGTATTTTCTGTTGTGGTTATATTGGTAATTTCTGTATTTGTAACTTCATTAACGACATTATTTATAACATCATTTGTAATTTCATTTTTAGTATTGTCATCTTTTCCAGAAGGTTTTGTTGTATTTGTAATTTCATTCTTTTGGTCATGATTCTTTTTATCGTCTTTTTTGTCATCTTTTTTATTTGCCTGTTCCTTCAAGTATTTGGGCCATGGATTACCACTTGCTGGATCTGTTGGATCCCATCCTCTAACATTACTTGGTGCACTAGAAATTTTACGCGCAGATGGTTTACCCAATGGTCCAGGATTTGAGCTTGAATAAAATTCTACTTTAGTTCCAAGCTTACAATTATCATATATCCATTTTGCATCTTTGCATGTAAGTCTTATGCATCCAAGTGAAGCTTTAGTTCCAAGTTTGTCATATGCCCAGTACTCTAAGCTTGCATGATTTCCTCTCTCTAAGTAAGGTACAGAATGAAATAAAATATCTCCAACAATTTGAGTGCAATATTGAGCATATACACCACCAACCATACGAAGCCATCTAAATCTGTTTGGTGTTTTATATGTTCCAGAACTTGGCGTATATGTTCCCGTAGAACATACCATCGCTTTTACTGGCTTTGTGAATTTTCCGTCACTATCTTTTGTATAAACAGTAACAACTTGAGCTTTATAATTTACTTTTATGTAATACTCTGGTGTTTTAGTTGTTGTAGTATTCTTTTTGATTTTTTCCTTTTTCTTAGCCTCTTCAACTTCTTTTTCATTCAATTTTTTTAGTTCATCAACACTTTTGACTGATTCAACCGAAGTAAGATTTTCTATACTTTGATCTGCTTCTCCCATTTTATCCTCTTCTTCTCCGTTTAAAATCACATTTGCATTTGATACAGTAATATCATTTTTCGAATTAATAAATGTAAATATTCCAATTGTAGCTATAACCGTAATAAGTACAGCTGCTAATACTGCATATGTTGCTTTTTCCTCATTAACTCTTTTTTGTAGTGTTTCTTTTACTTTCTCCATTGTTTTCCTCTCTTATTAAATTTTATTGTTATATACTTTTTTTAACACATTTAAAGCCTTATCTATTTTTTAAATAAGGCATACTTTTTATTATTCCATTTTATATAAAATGGGGCTTACAGCGGGAATTGAACCCGCGACCTCAGCCTTACCAAGGCTGCGCTCTACCTACTGAGCTATGAAAGCATCTAATCAGCTTCAATTCCCTTAATTGCTTTTTTTCTTATTCTTTGTATTGCATTGTCAACTGATTTTACTGGTGTATCTAATTTTCTTGCAATTTCAACATAACTATCGCCATTCATATATCTAGTAAGAACTTTTTTTTCAAAGTCACTTAAAGCTTTATTAATTGCCTTTTCAACACTATTATAATATTCTTTTTTAGTAATTGTGTCTAATGGGTCTTCTATCAAAGTATTATTAAAAATTTCCATTACTTCTGTATCATCGCTTTCCTCGTCATATGCAGACATATTAAGAGATAAATATGAATTAAGTGGCATATGCTTTTGACGATTTGATGTCTTTATTGCCGTAATAAGCTGTCTTTCTATACACATATTAGCAAAACTTTTAAAAGAATTTTGTTGATCAGGCTTATAGCATTTAATAGCTTTAAACAATCCTATCAAGCCTTCTTGAACAATATCGTCCCTTTCTGCTCCAACAATATAGTATTTGCTAACTTTAATATTTACCAATTCTTTATATCTATTAATTAAATATTCTAAAGCCAACTTATCTCCAACTTTGATTATATCAATTAGTTCCTCATCTTTCATTTTAGTATAATCTATTTTAGAAGAAATATTTTGTTTCTTATTGTCCATATTATTAGTAATTACCTCCTAAAGTTTGTAAACATGTGTGTAAAAAATTATTACTACATCAAAGTTTCTCCTAGCTTGTATTATAAGGCTAGATGTCGACCTATGTCAAGCCCTAAATAGCAAAAAAAATGGTTAATAAGGTCAAATCTTTTTGACAATTTTTTAAGGTTACTGCTTAGTGTTTTATGAAGGCGTAAGAGATATAATATTTCAAAGAAACGCGCAGCGACCAAACGAAGCCGAAGGCTGAGTGCGATTCGAGCAGCCGTCAATCTTTTTTGATTGGCTGCGAACGGCAAGTTTCTAAGAAATATTATATCTCTTATGCTAATATGAATTCTATTAATCCCATATTCAGCATTTCTCATTCTTTAATTGATATTTTCATTTTTTTGTGTTAATATTCTATTATTAAAATACAGAAAGGATGATTTTTATATGGCATATGATGGTTTAACAAATTATTTTATTGTAAATGAACTTAAATCACATCTTATAGATGGTAAAATAGATAAAATTTTTCAACCAAATCAAAATGAAATTTTGCTTGGTATATATTCCAATTTCACCAAGTATGGATTAAACATTATTACGTCTTCTAACTACTATAGAGCTTGTATTACAAATAATGCCAAACAAAATCCTATGTATGCACCTAACTTTTGTATGGTTCTTAGAAAATATATATTAAATACTAGAATTACAAAAATTTATACATATGGTTTAGAAAGAATTATTGTTTTAGAATTTGAAGGAAATTGTAAAGCAGATGACGTCTCGACAAAAAAATTAATTATTGAACTTATGGGAAAACATAGTAATATAATTCTTGTAAATTCAAAAAATGTAATAATAGATTCATTAAAACATTTCTCGATAGAAAATAATTCTTACAGAAATATACTTCCAAATGCACTATACACTCTGCCTATTTCTAATAAACTTGATTTTATGCAAATAAAGAATTCTGAAGAATTTTATACGCAAACTGTTAATTACTTAGCTTGCACGTTAAATATTAATATTGATGACAACTTAAATATGTCTAAAGCTTTGTCTAATGTTTATACGGGATTTAGTAAAAATTCTATTTTGTCTATTTTAAACAGTTTAAATTTAACAGATTCTTTTAATAAAGATACATTAACTCAAATATACAATTATATTAATACACTTATACAAAATCCAGATAAAGCAACAATATCACACAATAGCAATGATTATTCTATTTCTTTATCTGAGCAAAGTAAAAACAATTCATTGCAAATAAACAATTTTATAGATAATTACTATACTAAAAAAGAATCTGTTGAAGAATTTACAAATTATCGTAATAATCTTTCAAGATTGATTCTTGGTTATTTAAAAAAATTAAATAATAAACTTTCTAATATCAACAGTAAACTACAAGAATGTAAAAATACCGATTTGTACAGAATATATGGAGAACTTATAACAAATAACCTATATCGTATTAAAAATGAACATTCTGATAAATTAGAAATTGAAAATTATTATGACAACAATAATTTAATTACAATCCCTCTTGATAAGGCTCTTTCTCCTTCTGCTAATGCTAAAAAATATTTTAAAAAATACAATAAATTAAAAAACGCTAAGCAAATTGTAGAAAATCAAAAATTACAGGTTCAAGCCGAGCTTAATTATTTGGAAAGCATAGTATATGAAATAGAAATTGCAACATCCGTTTCTGATATTGATGACATTTATAATGAGTTCACAGAAAATTTTAATGAAAATTCAAATAGGCAAATTCAATCATCTAAAAAGAAAAAGAACAAAAAGCCTGATAAGAAAATTGCAAAAATCGGCACCCCTATGGAATGCACTATTGATGGATTTAAAGTTATTATTGGCAGAAACAATAAACAAAATGATTATATAACTAAACAAGCCTTTGATAATGATATATGGTTTCATACAAAAGATGTTCATGGAAGTCATGTTATCTTAAAGGCTGAAAATAAAGTGCCTTCTCAAGATACCATAAATAAAGTTGCAGGAGTTGCTGCATTTTATAGTAAAGGGGCTCAATCAAGCAATGTTCCTGTTGATTATACTTATGTCAAATATGTAAAAAAGCCATCTAAGTCTAAACCACGGAATGGTAATTTATACAAATAATAAAACCGTTATAGTTAAACCTCAGATAACATAAATAAAACCAGATGCAATTAGCATCTGGTTTTTTGTAGGAATTTTATAAAATTCCTATTGGGGGATTAATACACGAGTCCCTCAAGAACAAGCTTCTTGACTCCCAAGAACTTCTTCAAGTCCTTACCCAAGGAGCCATACGTTGCCTGCCCGTGAATGGGTTCAACTCCCATGTACACTGTGCCGTCAGCTTCAATGCTGCCACCACTCATCAACAAACCTCTCATACCTAAAAAAGTATCAACTGCCTGATACAGCGCTTTTTCGTCCCGAATCAGTCTGAATTTGTTCATGGAATATTTTCCTCCTTTTTAATACGAACCATTATCGGTACGTTTATGTTATTAATTATAGCACATAATCAAACAAAATGCAAATCTATGTTTTCATGGGCTCAAAAGCATTTGTTAATTATGTAAATTTCAAGTTGACAAATCAACCTATTTTTATGATAAAATGTTGGCATTTCAATCATCAGCCACTTTATATTCTATGTTCTCCATATGAGGGAACATTTCTTTAACTCTTTTTAATGTCAGCATCAAATGTCTTGGCTGTGGATTTTTACTATCTGTTGAAAGTAATTTTTGAGTATAGCAATTATCTGCTGTTTTAAATAACATATATCTATTTCCAACATAGGTATAATAAATTTGATATCCATCTCTTAAATCAACCCACATATCTTCAAAAGTATATCCTTCCATCCATTGTTTGTATGAATTTTGTTCATACTCTCCTTCCTTTATTTATTGTAATATAGTTTTGAGTGTTAGCCAAATTGGTTAACACCAAGAGTCTTGCTATTTTATCATTTCTGCAAATCTATTTTCATCTATAACTGTTATTCCAAGGTCATTTGCTTTTACAAGTTTGCTTCCAGCATCTTCTCCTGCAAGTACATATGTTGTTTTTTTAGATACGCTGTTTGATGTTTTTCCACCAAGGTTTTCAATTATTTCTGCCGCTTCTGACCTTGTAAATTTATCTAATGTTCCTGTCAAAACAAATGTCATTCCCTCAAATCTATTATCTGAAGACACCTCTTCTTTATATTGCATATTAAGACCTGCTTGTTTCAATTTGTTTATAAGGTCAATTGTTTGTTCTTCTCTAAAGAAGTTGTATATACTCTGCGCTGTTATTAAACCTATATCTTCTTTTAGGGCTAAACTTTCTACCGATGCATTCATAATAGCATCCATAGAGCCATATTTTTTAGCAAGTGATTTTGCCATTTTTACACCAACATGTCTTATACCAAGTGCATCAATTAATCTATATAGTTCTTTATTTTTGCTTTCTTCTATGCTATTTATTAAATTTTGTGCAAATTTCTTTCCATTCTTTTTTAGAGATGCAAAATCATCAAATGTTAATTTATAAATATCTGCAATATTTTTTATAAAACCTTTCGAAATAAGCTCTTCTACTATATTTTCTCCAAGTCCTCTTATATCCATTGCTTCTCTTGATACAAAATGACTTATTCCACGGAGTAGTTTAGCTGGACATTCTATACCAATGCAATGCCATATTGCTTCTCCTTCTTCTCTTACTGTTTGTGCTCCGCATATAGGACAAGTTGTAGGCATTTTAAATTCAATTTCTTCTCCGCTTCTCTTCTTCTTATTTACTCCTACAACTTCTGGAATAACATCTCCTGCCTTTTGAATAAATACAGTATCTCCCACTCTTATATCTCTTTCTTTTATGAAATCCTCATTATGAAGAGTTGTTTTGGATATCTTTGACCCTGCAACAACAACTGGTTCAAGTATTGCAACTGGTGTTATTGCTCCTGTTCTTCCTACTTGAAATGCTATATCTAAAAGTTTTGTTTCTTTTTTCTCTGGTGGATATTTATATGCTACAGCCCACTTTGGTGTTTTGTATGTTGTCCCTATTGTTTCTCTTAATTTTAGATTGTTAACTTTTACTACTGCGCCATCTATTCCAAAAGATATTTTTTCTCTATCTTCTCCTATTTTCTTAATTGCTTCAATTACCTCATCAATATTATGGCAAAGAATACGAACTGGATTTACATTAAATCCTATATCAGCTAAATAATCTAAACTTTCACTGTGTGTAGTAAATTCTATTGTATCTGATTTTTGAACATTAAATATAAATATATCTAGTGGTCTTTTTGCTGTTATTTTGCTATCCAGCTGTCTTAGAGAACCTGCTGCTGCATTTCTTGCATTTGCAAATTGTTCTTCTTCTTCCATTAATCTATTTTCATTTAATTTTTCGAATTCTTCTTTTCCGATAAATACTTCTCCACGAACTACTATATCAATTGGCTCTTTTAACTGTTTTGGAATAGATTTTACTGTTTTTAAGTTTGCTGTTACATCTTCTCCTACTACTCCATTTCCTCTTGTTGCTCCTTGTACAAAAATTCCCCTTTCATATTTTAAAGCAGCTGAAAGTCCATCTATTTTTGTTTCAACTACATATGCTAGTTCTGTATTATTATCTTCGGCAATTTTTCTCATTCTTTCATCAAATTCTTTTACTTCTTCAAATGTGAAAACATCTTGAAGACTTTGCAATGGAACTTCATGAGTTACTTTTTCAAATCCTTTTTTTATACTGGCTCCTACTTTTTGTGTAGGTGAATCTTTTCTTACAAGGTCTGGGTATTGTGCTTCTATTTGTTTTAGCTCTCTCATAAGCATATCATACTCATAATCACTAACAACTTGCTCATCATCAAAATACTTTTGTGTATAAAATTTCAATAAAGGTACTAATTCCTCTACTCTATTTTTCGCATGTTCAAATTCCATTTGCTTTACTTCCCCTCCAATGAAAAACTTATTTGCTATCCTTAAATAATTCTTTACTTCCTTTTAAATAATCGACTCCAGAAACTATTGTAGCAACAACTGATATGCTTAATATAACTGTCACAACCAAGTTTAGTGCAAAGTCAAATCCTGTTAAATTTGATGTAAATATTGCCCCAAATGCATTTTTATCAACAAATGCAAGTATTAATCCTACCATTTGTGTTGCAGTTTTTATTTTGCCCCATATACTTGCTGCAATAACGTTTCCATTTTTTTGAACTGCTACAAGTCTATATCCAGATACCATAAATTCTCTTATTACAACAATTGCAGGAATCCAATATGGAATTTTACCACTACCTACAAGCATAAGCATTGCAACTATAACTAATATTTTATCTGCAATTGGATCCAAGAATTTTCCAAATGTTGTTATTTGGTTTCTTGAACGTGCTATGTATCCATCTAATTTATCTGTAATAGATGCTATTATAAATATTGCATCTATCATTAAGTATGTTAAAGGTATTCCCCATAATTCTTGATTTAACCCAAGTACTGGTACAAACATCATTATAGGTACCAAAATTATTCTAAAAATTGTTAATTTATTTGCTAAATTCATATTATTCCTCCTTGTAATAACTCTTTTCATATTCTATCAATCTCATATTTAAAAGTCAATTACTTTTTAGTATTCTTTCTAATCCACTCAGTCCATTGTTTATAATATTTTCCATATATATGTACTTTGTCTGATGTATAGTCTGCTCTTAAATTTCCACTACTATCATCAAAAATACTATTTACATCTAAATAAAATATATTTTTTTTATTAGCCATTTTTGAAATTGCACTGTTGAGCTTGTTTATTCTTGTATTGTTTATTGATTTATCAGAATCAGATTTCTCCTTTGTAACATGAAGATTAGCTTGCAAGTATATTATAGCTTTAGGTTGTTTTGTATTTACATATTTTACAAGTTCTTGGTATTTTTTGGCTGTTTGACTCATGTTATATCCGATTTCATTTATTCCAAGCATTATATATACTTTCCCAAAATTTTTCTTATCAAGCAGTTCTTCAAGCGATACTTTGCCTATAGATGAAATATCAATTTTTTGACTCCATATATTATAAACACTCATACCAGTATTTGCAAAATATGTTGCATTTTTTATAGTGCCATATTCAGCAATTCCAACTGTTCTTGAATCTCCTATAAACAATGCATCAGTAAAATAATCTTTGCTATTTTTAGTGGATGTACTGCTTGTAGTAGGTTTATTTGATGAAGATGAAGTATTATTGTTTTTCTTATCATCTTTTACATCACTCTTTTTTATCTCATTAACTTTTCCGTTTTCAATCTTAATCACATCCGAATTTTCTGCTTCTGCATTTAAAGCATCAGGTTTTACGATTTCATCTATATCATTAAAATCATCATCAATTACCGCTTCTGCTTCTTTTCTTAAATTTTCATCTATCAACTTCTTAGTAATAAATGGACTTACTATAAGTACACTTATTACTAAAATAACAATAAAAATACTCGTATTCTTCAATATCTTCACATCCTTTTATAATTAAAATTGGAAATATAAAAATGGGTTATGTAATCCATTGTATAAGAAATATACAGATACCCAAAATAGAACAAATAATAATATTAATCTAAAATTCGAATCATTATCCTTGAGTAATATTTTCTGTGGCAAGCTTGTACAGCAGATTACCCCTGCAATGAGTAAAGCACCATATTGTTTTGCATATTTTACAAAATCTATTGCATATATTCCTGATGAAGTACTAAACATTTTGCTTAGCATTACTCCAAGTTCAGATATATCTGTTACTGAAAAAACTGTCCACATAATTAATATCAAAAAGATCATGTATATATGTGATACAGATTTATGTTTGTCCAATAATTTTTTTAGTCCTATTTTTTCAATTACAAGTATTATAAATATTCCTATACCCCATATTAAGAAATTGTAACTTGCTCCATGCCATAGACCTGTTAAAATCCATACTACAAGCAAGTTTCTTATAGTTTTTAATTTGCCTTTTCTATTTCCTCCAAGTGGAATATATATATAATCTCTAAACCATTGACTTAATGTAATATGCCACCTTCTCCAAAACTCAGTCATACTTGTAGATAAATATGGATTATCAAAATTTTCTGGCAAATCAAAACCTATTATATGGCCTATTCCAATTGCCATTAATGAATAACCATAAAAGTCAAAGTATAATTGAAGTGAAATAGATAATGCACCGAGCCAGCTAAGAGGTGTTGAAATACTATCTATTCCTATTGTTTGTATTTCATTCCAAAGTAAGCCTATTTTATCTGCAAGTAGAACTTTATATGTGAGCCCTACAATGAAGTATTTGCATCCAAGCATAAATTTATCTCTTGAATGTTTTCTATATTCTAAATCATATTTAATTGATGAATAATCCACAATAGGTCCTGAAATCAATTTTGGAAACATAAGCACATATGTTAAGAATTTCAGAAAGTTCTTTTCAGACGGTGTTTTTTGTTTATATACATCAATTAAATATGATATTAGTTGGAATGTATAAAAGCTTATTCCTATTGGAAGTGCTAAATCAATCTTTGTAAACTCTAATTTAAATAAGTCAAACAAAATAGACAAAATAAAGTTGTAGTATTTAAAAAAGACAAGAGTTCCTATGTTATATAATATGCCAACTATTAAAGCTAATTTATTTTTCTTTGTAAATCTGCCTAAAAAGTATGTTATAAAGCTTGAAAGTAGTATTAAAGCAATGTATTCTGGATGGTTTATTGAACCTACAGTATAAAATACTATACTTGCTAAAAGTATAATAAAATTTTTATACTTTTTTGGTGCAAATGCATATATAATTAAAAATATTGGTAAAAAAACAAATATAAATTCTAAACTACTAAATACCATTTTTGATTCCATCCTACATCTTTTATTATTACTTTTATTCTATCTTTTCACGTTTTTAGAGGCACTTTTGATTGAGCTTTGCACATTTTTCAAGGCACTTTTTGCACAACTTTGCACGTTTTCCAAGGCACTTTTGATTAAGCTTTGCACATTTTTAAAGGTACTTTTATTTAATCCTGTCTCAAGTCAAGTACAGTTCACTCTGTTTTTTTCATTTTTTCCCACTTTTTGTAAACAAAATAAAATATCTTTTCCTTTGTGACAAGGCTTAAATTATATTTGGCTGTTCAGGCTACAAATCCTCTTTTCTTATTACTACTCTTGTATTGCAAAATTAATTCCTCTTGCTACTATGTCTTTCATGTTTTCAATTAAGTTATCTATTTCCTTTGGTGTAACTATAAAATTATAGTCACTTGGTGATAACACCTCTTTTATCATTTCGTATTTGTCTTCTTCTTGAAGTTGATTTAAAAAATCATTTGATTTCGCCTGTTCTTGCATTTTTTCTATAAATAGTGTCAAACTATCTGCAGCAATTGTTGCTGCCTCAACCACTGTTGGTATGCCAATTGCAATTACATCTACTCCAAGGGTTTCTTTTGTAAGCTCTTTTCTTGCATTATCAACTCCTGCTCCAGGCACTATTCCTGTATCTGCAAGTTGAATAGAACTACTTATCCTTTCTATGCTCCTTGATGCCAGTGCATCAATTATAATTATAAGTTTTGGCTTAACATTTTCCACAATACCTTTTAATATTTCTAAAGTCTCTATTCCTGTTGTTCCAAGCACTCCTGGAGATATTGCGCTTACTTCTCTTGTATTTTCTTCAAGAACCTCTGGCATATATTCAAGCAAATGTCTTGTTATATCTATTTCATTTATAACCTTTGGCCCTAAAGCATCTGGTGTTACATATAAATTGCCAAGTCCCACAACAAGTATCGAATCACTACCTGATATGTGCTTTTCAAGTAAATGTTTTAATTCACTTGTAAGTACATCAGATGCTTCTTGAATATCATCTTCTGATGCAATTTTTAAATTCTTAACATCTATTGTAATATAATTTCCAATAGGTTTATTTATAGCTTCTTCCCCTGCTTTATCAAGAACTTTAACTCTAGTTATTTGTATATTTTTTCCCTTTTCTTCTTTTTCTGTCTCAAGCCCATGTATCTCATCTGAAATATTATGTGCTTTTTTGTATAAATCTCTTCTTTCAAGTGCTAAATCGGTTCTAAAATTAATCATAAAATACCATTTCCTTTCACTATACCAACTCTACAATTGTAACTTACGATTCAAACGTTTTTTCTTATAAATTTGGCAACTATAAAATTGTTTTGTTCTTAGTGTTTGAAAAATGGTATTTTTTATTCACTTATTTTACCTTTATGAGCAATACCTGCAAAGTATTGTCTCAAGTCCAATATTTAAATCAATTAATCCAGATTTATAATTTGCATCAAGATTAATCAATTCGTCTAATATTTTTCTTAATTCTTTTGTTTCAAAATATCTTGCTTGAGTTTTATATTTTGTTGTCAAGAACATTTGATTAGGTTTCAAATTCATACTTGTAGCTAAATCCTTATGAAATCTTTCTGACAATTTTACTATATATAGTTTTTTAAAATGATTATATAGTGTGATAAGAATTCTTTGAATTGGTTCTTTTGAATAAAGAAGATTGTTTAATACTTCTAATGCCTTTGATATGTCTTTTTTACCAAGACTATCTGTTAAATCAAATATTACACTGTCTAATTGTTTTATGCAAAGTTTGTCTATATCTTCCTTTTTTATATTTCCGTCCAACTCCGCGCGAATTCAATTAATTTTCTTATTTCATTTATTAAATCTTGCATACTTGTACCACAAGACTCCACAAAATATTTTGCTACATCAAAATCAATATTTACTTTATATGCACCACATATTTTTCTAATATTATCTATCAATTGTGGCATTTTAAGTAATTCAAAATTTGTTACTTCTCCATATTTTTCTATCACTTTATATAGCAAATTCTTATCAACTTCTTCTTCCACAAAGATAAGCGTTACATCATCTTTAAAAATTTCATTATGCTCATCAATATAGTTTGCTACCTTTTCTTCTAAAGAATTTACTTTTTTCTTATCTTCTTTTGCATCTGTTTTTGCACTTTTGGATTTTGATGCTCTTTTTTCTTTTTTGAATAATCCCGTATTTTTTGCAACAATTAATTTTGTAGGATAGCCAAATGCAGGTGTTTCAATATCAGAAATAAGTTCAGATATTGTATCAGCATCTATTTGAACAAAATTAATTCCATTAATCATTTCTCCAAATTCTTTTTTAAACTTTTTTAATTTTGTTTCTAATAAATATCTTTCTTCACCATATAATAAACATAACATTTGGCTTGTCCTCCTTTATAATTTTTGTGAAAATCTAGCAGAATGTGCATGGCAAATTGCTGCTGCCATGCTATCTGTTGTATCATCAAGTTTTGGTAATTTGTCAACCTTTAATATTGCCTTAACCATTTTTTGAACTTGTATTTTATCTGCTCTACCATATCCAACAACAGATTGCTTTATCTGAAGTGGTGTATATTCGTATGTTGGAACATTTTTTCTGCATCCAACAACTAATATAACTCCTCTTGCTTGTGCAACATTTATAGCTGTTTTAGCATTGTTATTAAAAAACAATTCTTCAACAGATATTGCATCAGGCTTGTATGTGTCTATAATTTGCTCTAAATCATTGTTTAGCTTTAACAATCTAAGTGGAAATGACTCTCCTGCCTGTGTCAAAACCGCTCCTGAAGTTATAAGTTTAAATTTGTTTCCTATGTAATCTATAATACTGTATCCTGTAATTGCAAACCCAGGATCTATTCCTAAAATTCTCAAAATGTCTGCCCCCATAAATTATTTCATTTGTTATAATATAATTCTAAATATCTCAGAAACACTCCATGCTTGCGCAAATGTACCATCCGGCTTGTAATCTTTTCCTATTTTAGAATATAACTCTCTAATGTTTCCAACTGTGCTATTTTCATTCATTTCTTGCACAAATGTTTTTCTTACTTCTTCTTTAAATTCCTGTCTCTTTTTCTCTAGTTCTTGCTTTGTAGATTTCTTTTTTTCTGATTTAATCATATTGTCTAATGCATCATAATATAAACCTAAAAGCCATGGCCATATTGTTCCTTGATGATAACTCATATCTCTTTTAACCATATCGCCTTCATAGCTTTCCTTGTAACCTTCTTCACCTTTTGCAAGTGTCTTAAGTCCATATGGTGTAAGTAATTTCTTTTCTACTGTACTTATAATATCATTTGCAATTTCAGAGCTTGGATCTATTACAGGATATGAAAGTGATAAACTAAACAATTGATTTGGTCTTATTTTGCTATCTCCAAGTACATCATATAAGCATTTTCTACGTTTATTATAAAATTTAGCTTCAAATGAATCTTTGCATCTTTCTGCCATATCAGCATATTTTCTCGCATCCTTCTTGCCTTTTGTAAGAATTGTAAGTTCTTCCATTATCTTTAAAGCATTGTACCACATGCTATTTATTTCAACTGCTTTTCCATTTCGTGGAGTAACAACATAATCTCCTATTTTTGCATCCATCCAGGTATTTTGTATATTTTCTGTTCCAGAAGAAATTAAATAATCATCATCCATATAAATGTTGTTTCCATCTATGTCAATTTTTCCTGTATATGCTTCAATTACTTTTTCTAAAGATGGATAAATATTATCCTTAATCCATTCGTATTCTCCTGTATAGTTTAGATATTTCTTTACTTGCTCAAATAATAGAAGTGATGCATCAGCACTATTATATAAAGGTCTATTATCATATCCGGAATATCCATTTGGAATTAATCCATATTTCATATCTCTAATACATGTAAGCAAAACCTCTCTTGCAACATTGTATCTTTTTGATTTCAAAAGTAAACCTTCAAAGGAAATTAAACTATCACGTCCCCAATCTAAAAACCATGGGTATCCTGCAATAAGTGTATATAAAGCAAAAGAAGGTCTATATACAACAAAATTATCTGATGCAGTAATATATTCTTTTACCAAACTTACATATTCAGGATTTGTACTTTCTTTTACTTTAGGATCTAAAAGTTCACTATCATATGTAAGCTCACTAAATCTTATTACTTCCTTGCTTATAATCTCTCTTCCATCTTTTTCTTCGATATTTTCTTCCAAAGAGCACACAAATGAAATATATTTTTCTTCATTTGGTGCAAGCTCTACTTCGTATCTACCAGGTACTACATGGTTTTCAACTGCTTCTTGTCCACGTTTTTCCTCTTCTATGTAGTACATTCCTCTAAACATATCCCCATCATGTTTAATGTATGTTCCATCTGATAAATTCATGTAAATTGGATGTTGTGTATTGTCATTTACAACCATTTTAACTTTGTTGTTTTTTACATCTTGCATTAAGTTTATGTGTTCTTTATTATTAACACTATGAAAATCTCTGCAATTTACAATTGGCGCAAGAGTAAGCTTTGTATTACTATTTTGATTTTTTATATAATAATACACAACAGTAGTATTTTTTCCATATTCCATACATATAAACTTTTTAACAATTACATCTTCAACTCTGTATGTAAAAATTGGCATATATTCTTTTTCAAATGAAATTATATTTTTATATCCATCGGAAATGTAATCCTTGCAAATATTAGAATATAGCTTATATTCCTTATCATCTATTTTTATGCTTTCATCAAGTTTAGATAAAATCAAATTTCTACAGCCAGGTGCATTAAAAGGTGCTATAAGAAGTCCATGATATTTTCTAGTGTTTACTCCAACTATTGTAGAACTTGCATATCCACCAATTCCATTTGTTACAATCCATTCTCTTTGCAAGCCCTTTTCTAAAGTGATCTTTTCCTTTTCCATCATTAGTTTCTCCTATCTTACTTTATATTTTTCTGTTTTTGTGCTTTCTGTTTTAATTTCAAATCTGACTCCTTAATTGAGTCTATTCTTTCTTGATATTTCTTAAAAAACTTACTTTTTCTTTGAGTTTCTTTTTGCTTTTTCTTTGAATTGTTATTCTTAGCAATTTCCTTAGCTTCTGCCTTCATTGTCTTTTTAGTATCTTTTAATTTGTCATTTAACATTACATATTGAGTATCATTTTGCATATCTTTAAATTTAAGATCATCACATATAAGCTCTATAATTGATGCTCCAATTGCTTCAGGATTGTGTCTGATGTATTTTCCATCAATGCATGACAAATTTCTTTGAAGAAGATATATACCCTCGATTTTAGCCTTTGAAGTATCTTGTTCGACAAGCTCTGCACCTTCCATATTATACCTACGAATAAATTCAGGAACTATCTCACCTGTATCATAAATACAATAATCAATAACACCTTTTCCTACATGATCATGTATAGTTCTAATATGATCAGACAAAGTAAAATTATCTGTTTGTCCAGGTTCTGTCATTAAATTACTTACATATATCTTAAACGCATTACTTTCTTTTATAGCCTTTGCAACACCTTTAACCAGCAGGTTTGGAATGATGTTTGTATATAAACTACCAGGTCCTATAATAATTGCATCAGCCTCAGCAATTGCCTCTAAAACACCAGGCGCTGGTCTACAATTTGAAGGATTAATAAACACTCTATTAATTTTGCTTGTAGTTTCATTAACCATTTCTGGTATCTTATCTCTGCTTTCAATCACAGTACCATTTTCAAGTTCAGCACAAATATCTATTTCATCAAGTGTTACAGGAAGTACTTTGCCTGTAATATTTAAAATTTGATCTGATTGTTTAATAGATTCTGTAAAATCCCCACACACTCTATTCATTGCATGTAAATAAATATCTCCAAAGCACAAATTTCTAAGTTGTCCATTTGTAAAATTGTAATTTAATAATTTATCCATTTGTTCTTCATTTTCAGCAAGAGCAATCAAGCTATCCTTAACATCATTTAATGGAAGAGTTTCCAGTATCTTTCTTGAATCCGTTTTAGCTTCGCCATAATCAGACACTGTAACAATAGCTGTGATATTATCAGTATATTTTTTTACACCCTTTAAAACAGCATTTAATCCTGCCCCTCCACCAATTGCAACTATCTTTGGTCCTTGATGATATACCTTTTTATTGTAAATCAAAGATTTAACCTTTGACTCATCTTCTTTTGCTCTGTTATCAGTATCTGTAACTAAAAGCTCAAGAGTTCTCCTTTGTATTGAAACAACACTAACAATAACACAAATAAATCCTGCAACAAAAATTGCAATAATTTTTGCAACACTTTCAAAAGCCATTTGCTTACTTGTAAGTATTGTTGCCATTCCATAACAGCAAAGTAAAATTCCTATTAGCATTAGAACTAACCATCTCTTCATTTTTGTCTTTTGCTTAAACCAACTAAAAAAGCCTTTCATAATTCTTATATCCTTTCAATATTTATTCCTTAAATTTTATAACATGCATATCTATAATTACTAAATATTTGAATTTTCATTACAATAAAAACTCAAATGTTTTAAAAGAAGTTATAAATCTATCATTTTCTCTATCAATTATCAATCCCCTAGAATTTCAATTTCAAGTTCTATTTTTCTACCAGTTTTTTTATGTACTGTTTCTTTAACATAATTTATTAAATCTATTACATCCTGTGCTGTAGCATTTCCTGTATTAACAATAAACCCTGCATGTTTTTCCGAGACCTGTGCACCTCCAATAGAATATCCTTTAAGTCCACATTCATCTATAATTTTTGCAGTAATAAAGTCCTCTCCTCTTTTAAAGGTACTTCCAGCACTTGGCATTTGCAATGGTTGTTTTTCGGCTCTGCTCGATAAATTTTCATCCATCTTAGCCTTTATATCTTTATAATTTCCTTCATTTAGCAGCAATTTTGTCTCTAAAATAATATATTTCTTTTCCATGAAAATACTATGTCTATATGAAAATTTCTGCTCCTCATTATTAAGTGTAATTACTGCTAAAGATGTAATATTTTTAGTCTCATTTATTTCTATATCATCAATATTACTCTTTAAATTAACAATATCAAAATCTTCCAAATCTAAGCAAGTAGTTGAAAACACAATATCACTCATCTCTCCACCATATGCTCCTGCATTCATTTTTACAGCTCCACCTATTGTTCCAGGAATTCCTGCTGCAAATTCAAATCCAGCTACATTTTCTTTTGCAAGTTTTTGAGCCAAAGTCCCATTTTTTACTCCAGCTCCTACATTTACCACAACTTTTTCAAATGCTGATATATCAATGTCTTTAGTAATGACATCTTTCGTAAAAAGATTTTTAGCTTTATTTGACAAATTATATCTTTGAATTGAAATATTATCTATTTCAATTTTTAAAACTATACCTCTAATTCCGTTATCTTTGACTAAAATGTTACTTCCATTTCCTATAACAGTTACATTTATTCCATTCTCTCTAGCAAAATTTATTGCATAAATAAGCTCATCGACATTTTTTATTTTTACAAACAAATCAGCATTTCCACCTATTTTAAAAGAAGTATGTTTGCTCATAGGCTCATCTATAAACACTTGATTTTCTGGTATTTTTTTGATTAATACATTCTTTATTTTTTCCTTATCCATCATGTCCAAACCTCCCTAAAGTAAATTTCAAAAATTCAACTTAATCTTATTACATTTATGTTCTCAAGTCAAGTTATATACCATAATATTACAATAAAGTTATTAAAGACAAAATTTATCAATTTATCTAAAAATAAATAATTAAAGTATATTGCAAAAATTGTAGAATAATGTATAATATAGGTATATAGAATTTAAAAGAGGAGGATTTATTATGTTTTGTAAACAATGTGGAAGACCAATAGATGATGGACAAGAACTATGCGAAGACTGCAAGGTAAAATTTGAAAATACAACTACACAAGAAGAACCAAAATCTGAACCAGCCCAAGCAACAAATACTTCATCTACTGTGCAACCTACACCAAAGTCAAAAATTGCAGCAGGATTACTAGGAATATTTTTAGGATCATTTGGTGTTCATAATTTTTATTTAGGTTATACAGGAAAAGCAATTGCACAATTATTAATTACACTTTTAACTTGTGGCTTTGGTGCATTTATCTCAAGTATTTGGGGATTAATTGAAGGAATTCTTATCTTAACAGGTAGTATAAATGTTGACGGAAATGGAAATCCTTTAGTAGATTAATTTAATTGAAAGGAATCATTAATGAATAATAGATCTAAAAATATTTTTATTTTAATAATCTTAATTTTATTTTTGTTAATGATAAAACTAATACCAGTTACTTGCTTATTTTGGCAAGTAACTGGTATTTACTGTCCTTCTTGTGGTATGACAAGAGCATTTAATTCTATACTATCTCTTAATTTTATTGAAGCATTTAATTATAATATTTTATCTATTCCCTTATTTGCCTTTATGATAATTACAATAATGGTATTATTATCTGAAATATTTTTTAATAAGTGGATTTATATTCCATTTATCCTAAAAAAATTATCAAATAAATATGTTATTATTGTGATTTTGTTTTCCTTGTTATTAAGTATGATTATAAATAACTTGCATTAAATTTATTCTCTTCATCAGAGATATTATTAAAGACAAGAAAGGAATGAGATTGATTATGAAAATAGGTTTTTATTCAGGTAGCTTTGATCCTTTTACAAATGGTCATCTGCATATTATAAAAACAGCATCTAAAGTATTTGATAAAGTGATTGTAGGTATAGGTATAAATTATCAGAAAAAAAGAAGATTTGATTCATTGCTTATGAAATCTGCAATAGAAAAGACATTAAAAAATGAGCAATTACACAATGTCGAAGTTATTACATATAATTCTTTGACAGTAGATATTGCATTAAAATATAATTCAAATTTTTTAATTAGAGGTCTTAGAAATGATACTGATTACGCATATGAAGAAAATCTTTCACAAGTAAATCAAGAAATATCTGATTTAGACACTATCTACTTTAGAGCAGGCAATCTAGACTTTATAAGTTCAAGTATGGTTGCAGAACTAATATCATACAATAAAGATGTATCAAAGTATTTACCCAAAGAAATATTAGAAATAATTTAAAATTTAATCCATAGTATATCCCATTTTACTATGGATTTCTTTATGGCAGTTTGAGCAAACTAAAATACATTTTTTTAATTCATTTTTATATTCTTCCCATGACATTGTGTTACCTGAGCCCAGTTTAAATTCTTTTTCTTTAGGATTTATATGATGAAATTCTAATGCATCAACACATTTATTATAACCACAAATAGAACATTTTCCTCCCAACATTTTTATTGCTTGTAATTTCATATTTCTTCTTAATATTGTTTTTTGATGTTTTCTGGTTTCATTATCATTTCTAGTAGAATTACCACTACATTCATAGCAATATATTCTTGTTGAACTTTTAGTTTCAAACACTTTGTCACAAATTTTACATTTTTTTATCATATCTATCACCATTTAATATTATATAACATTTTTGAACTATTTTGTGTCGAATTTTGTCTATTGTATAATTTAAATGTACAGTTACGCCTATACTTTTTTAAAATCTTACTGCATTAATATTGCATTATAAATCAAATAAAAAAACTCTAAAATATTGATATTTCAACGTTTTAGAGTTTTTTGTTATGGCTCCCCTTGTTGGACTCGAACCAACGACCTATCGGTTACTGCACTACACTAATTTTCACTAGCATTAGATTTATCTAATTTGTAGTCTGGACTTTCTCTTTACCATATTATTTTACTAACTTAGGTAGGTGGTGTAAAGTCTCTACACATAGCTTTCGCCTTGCTCGGTATTGTCGTCAACCTTACTTGTTACGAGTTTCACCGACTTAGCCACCTTTTTCATCTATAGGTTTCCCTATAGAGCTGCTAACTTCTTGATCTTACGATCTGCTCGACAGCCGAGCGCTCTACCAACTGAGCTAAAGAGGAATATATATCCTGGCGACAACCTATTTTCTCAACAGGGTAACCCGTAAATATCGTCAGCACATTGGAGCTTGACTTCTGTGTTCGGAATGGGAACAGGTATTTCCTCCATGTAATCATCACCAGAAATGTTTTG
>CAKOPZ010000017.1 GCA_934101145.1 uncultured Clostridia bacterium | reverse complement strand
ATAAAGTGTTAAAATAATTGATATGTATGGATTAGAAAAAAAGATAAAAAAATTGCCTACATTTACTTGACACATACACTATGACTGTACTAATTACTTTTTTCTTGATTAATTTATTAAAAATGTGATATATTAGTAGCATCAATCAAAAAGGAGGAAAATAATATGTCAATTCACTGTAATGCCAATATAGGCGATATAGAAAAAACAGTTTTAATGCCAGGGGATCCGCTTCGTGCAAAATACATTGCAGAAAACTTCTTAGAAGATGCAAAACTTGTAAATACTGTAAGAAATATGCTTGCATATACAGGAACATACAAAGGCAAAAAAGTTACTGTATTTTCGTCGGGAATGGGAATGCCAAGCATGGGAATATATTCATATGAATTATTTAAATTTTATGGAGTTGAAAAAATTATTCGTATAGGTTCATGTGGAGCATATAATCAAAATTTAAATTTATTTGATACTATTTTAGTAGATAAATCCTATACTGAAGCCAACTTTGCACATTCTTGGGATGAAAAAGACTGTCATATTGCACAAGCAAGTAAAAAATTAAATGATGAAATTGAAGAGACTGCAAAAAACATTAATATTCCATATGTAAAAGGAAATACATTATGCAATGAATGTTTTGATGGATATTTAGATGATATAGAAGGATTTATAAACCGTTTTCCTAAAGATCTAAATATAATAGCATGTGAGATGGAAGCTTTTGCCTTATTTTACATGGCAAAATATTTTGGAAAAGAAGCCGCTTGTCTTCTTACTGTTGTTGATTCTCACTATAAAAATCAAGAAAGCACCTCTGAAGAAAGAGAAAAATCATTAAATGATATGATTAACCTTGCTTTGGAAAGTATTTAAAATAGAAAAAAACGACTTTAAGTCGCCATTTGTTCTCACCGATTTGAGTTTTCGACTAAAAATAGAAAATTTCAAAAGGCTTAGCAATTGTAGCTTTAATATACTAGGAAAGTAAAACTTTTTCCTAAATATATAAAAAACAGAATATTAAACTTTTCAAAAGCTTTATATTCTGTTTTTATTGTATATTTTTATACAAAATATTCTTTTATAATTGGTATTTGGTTAAGCAGAGCAGAAAATACATATGAAAAAGTAAAAACAATTATTCCAACTACAGGAACTGATATATATGAATTAAATACAAATGAGTTTATTCCTAAAAATCTGTTTAAATAATCAATAATAAGTGCATGTATTAAATATGCTCCAAAACTCCACTTTGACATTAATGTAATTAACTTATATTCTTTATTGAATTTTATATTTTTAAATAATACAAAAACAGCTATTGACTCTAAAAACACATTTAAACATGAATAATCATAATATGTACCAATTGGCTTTTGCTCTCTAATTGAAAGACCATAATCTGCATATATTGTAAATAACATTCCCATTATACCTAAAATATAAATATATACTCTTTGTTTTTTAGTAAGTTCCTTATTTGATAAATAATATCCCAAAATAAAATAGAAAATATAACCCATAACAATTTTTATTTCCATTTTACTTGAAATAATTCCTATTACTCCAAATATTAAGCGTATCTTCTCTCCTCCAAAATCATTTGCTATATTCAAACATTGTGGAATACATATCCATAATATAAATGAAAGTACAAGAAAATATTTTGTTATTGTTTCATTTGCTATAATCTGTTTTATTATTGGAACACAAATGTATATTCCTGCAATCATTGGTATAAACCACAAATGATAATTACTGTTAATAATGGTTAATATTCCTTTTATATCTTTTACACAAAATAAATTTGCACATTGTTCGAAAATATTTTCTCCTGAAAGTATAAAATATAACAAAGTCCATACTAAAAAGGAACAAAACATCCTTAACACATATTTTGAATATATTGTTGAATTTTTTATGTCTTTCTTTAAAATTAATGCTCCACTAATCATTAAAAAAATTGGCACTCCCCATCTTGCTATGCTATCATAAAAATTAAATGCACTCCACGCTATAGTATTAACATCTGTTACATACCAATTTTGTGATGATACATGTATAATTACTACAGCAAATATTGCTACAATTCTTAAATAATCATAGTAAAATACTCTACTTTTTTCTGCGTTTGAGTTATCCATAAATTTCTTTCCCTATTAAATTCTCACAAAAAAAGCTTCGATTATTAGACTTTTAGTACTAATAATTGAAGCTTTTTTATTCATTTTCACTATTTTGTAATAGATAAAATTTTGTATTTCATAACTCCTGCTGGAGCATTAACTTCAACTGTTTGATTTTTCTTAGCACCAAGAAGTGCTGAACCAATTGGAGATTCATTTGATATTTTATTTTGTGATAAATCTACTTCTGTTGAACCAACTATTGTATAAGTTTCTTCTTCATCAAATTCCATATCTAATACTGTAACTTTATTTCCAACTTGTACAGTTTTAGTATCAATTTCAGATTCATCTATAATTTTAGCATATCTTATTTTATTTTCTAATTCTGCTATTTTAGCTTCATTTGCAGCTTGTGCTCCTTTTGCTTCATCATATTCAGAATTCTCTGATAAATCTCCAAAACCAAGTGCTATTTTTATTCTCTCTGCTATTTCTGCTCTTTTTTCAGTTGTCAAATATTCAAGTTCTTTTTCTAGATTATCATATCCTTCTTGTGTCAATAATACTTCCTTATCTGAGTCCATTATGTCTCTGCCTCCTTTATGTATAAAGTAAATGTTATTTTTAATAACTTCGATATATATTAAACTAATTTTCATGTTTTGTCAAGGTATTTAATATGGAATTTTTTGCAAACTCGTTCCTATCTATTTTACCATTATTCCCAATCAATTCAACTATCTTAACTTTATTTTCACTTATTAAATATCCCTCTATATCATCTTTCTGCTCCCCTCCCAGAGCATATGTCTTCCTTTTTTCTATATTTCCCTCTTGTGTTAAAAATATTTCATATAATCTCGTCAAATCAAATTCATTCTGATTATCGATTTTTTCAAATTGTTCTACATACTCATCAGGTAGTGAAATTTTTATATAATTTATATTTATCCCATTAAATCCAGGATTATTATAATAAACCATATTTTTTAAATTAATAATAATTGCATCACGATTTATCTTGTATTTTTTTATATCATTTTCGTCCATATTTACATTAAAAATATATCTTGCTCTTTTTAGCCCCTTACTTTTATTATTTGATATTCCAATAAGTATATTTTCATTTTCATATATTCTATCCTGCACAGACTTAAACCTATCTATGTCATTTGTAACAATATTAACTGTTTTGCAATTTTCAATAAATTTTGATAAAAATTGTAAATTCAAATCATTATCTCTTTTTATTAAAAAGAAAACATCTACATTTTTAACATCAATATTTTGAATATCTAAAATATATGTCAAAATATCATATTGCATATAACTCATAAGTTTTCTGCCATCACATACAATTCCCTTGTCCAAATTATTAATAACTCTAAAAGAAAATTCTGTATAAATTAACTCATTAGAAAAAACTATATTATCTATTTCTAGCTTCTTTATTATTTTAGAAACCTTATTTATTATTTTATCTGCATTGCCTTTAAAAGGAATTTCTAAAATATATCCCATATTGCACTGAGTGATTTTAACAATTCCAAAAAAATATTTTATTTTATCAATCAACCCTACTGGCTTATTTTGCTTTTTTATATACCCAACTACCACAAAAAGCACCTCCTATATATCTTGCTTCTTCTATATATATGAGGTACTTTTGTTTTTATTCATGGTACTATTTTACATTTAATTTATTAGATATCATATTCCAAATGCTATTTGTTTCTGAGCCTTTCTTCCAGTATGCTGCACCTGCTAGATTATACTCAGAAATAAGTGACAATTTTGCATCAAGTGATTTTTCATCTTCTATCCATACTTTATATTTTCTTCCATTTTTTGTGTACTCTGTTACATATTGTTTTAAACTGTCATCCCATGTTTTCGTGCTACCATTTGGAATTATTTCATCAAGTCTTTTCATGTCTACTGCAACAGATTTTTTCTGTCCGTTTTCATTTGTGTACCATACTCTTGTATAAAATGGCACTGCAAGTATTATTTTTTTAGAATCAATTTCTTCCTGTGTTCCAACAAATTTCTTTATATTTGCCTCTGTCCAATCACAACCTGCTGTTGTTCCTTCTTTGCTATCCCCATTTTGGTCATATGCCATATACACAATATAATCTGCAACTTTTCCTATTGTGTGTCTGTCATAACACATAGACCAATTTTCGCTTCCATCTGGTGCTGTAACATCTACAGACACAACCTTTCCATATTCTTTTAATCTTGGTGTAAGTTCTATAATAAATCTATTAAATAAAGACTTATCCTCTGCCTTCATATTCTCAAAATCAATGTTTATTCCATCTAAATCATATTTTACAACAAGGCTTACTATTTTATTTATTAAATTTTGTCTTAATTTGTAATCTCTCATAATGTCTGATGTTGTATTTATATATGAATTATTTGAAATACTTGGCCATACTTTATAGCCATTATTGTGTGCCCATGTTATATATGAGATTCCAGAATTTCCTACGTTTTCATTTATTTCTCCCTTTCCTTCATCTTTTAATGTAAAGAATGTTGGAGAAACAACATTTACCCCTTGCAATTTTCCCTGTCTTGCTGGTACTGAGCCATATTCTGAAAAATATTCCCATATCATACTTACATTTTCACTCTCTGGAATTTGTTTTTCAAAAGTCATATCTTCTCTTATTGTTATACTATTTGAAAGACTACTTTGCTTTACATATCCAAGTTTTCCTGTGATAGTTCTTACCTTAACCCAGTCATCTCCATCTTTTATGCTGTTTGTAACTACAGTTACACTATCTCCTGCATCTATCTTATCCACAGTTCTTGATATTGGTGTTCTTTCTTGCTTTACACTGCTATTTTTATTACTATCTGCAACAACATATTTTCTATCAAGTGAATCTATTACAACTGTATTTGTTTTATCTACATAGCTTGTTTTTGTATTATATACATTATCAATCGCAGAAAATGGAATATAATAAGTTTCATTTTTTTGAATTACACTTCCAGAAATGTTAACTGTAGATCCATTGTTTGTTATTTTATTTTCGCCAACTACCATAGATGCAATTTTACTATCTGAACCTGTTATTATTTGATTATATTTACTATCATAATATATATATGGATCAAAGAAATTTTGTATATCCTCCTTAGAAATATATACAACACCATCCTCCACAAGTATATCTTTCTTTAGAGATGTCGTTATATTATTATTATTTATTACTAAATTAGTTTTATCTGTTATATCATTTCTAACATAGTTATATGCATATTTTAAAACAAAAACAACACTTATTAAAAATAGAGCTGTTACTACTAATTTGCTAAATATTTTACTCTTTGGTTTTTCCATTCTTTTTTCTCTTCTTGACATTTGCCCTCTCCTTTGTATTTTTTTACTACTATATCATATTATATCAAAAAATAACATATTTTTCACAAATTTTTTATATCTTATTTTTTTGTATAAATTAAACTTTTTTGGAAAATATATAAATATATTTTAATTAATGGAGGTTGATTTTAGTTGGGAATAGAAAAACATTTAACAATCACAGGAACATCAACAGTTTCATGGAAAGATGCAGTTGTACAAGCAGTTGCAGAAGCATCTAAAACTCTTGATTATTTATCATCTGTTAGAGTACTTGACCAAAGAGCACGAATTGATGGAAAAAAACTAATTCAATATTATGTAGATTTAGACATTGCATTTATAATCGACAGAGATAGAGATTAAACGTGGTTTATAGGTATCCATTTTAAAAACCTAAATACTTAAAGAAGGAGAATTTTGCATAGCAGACTCGCCATTTATAATTTCGTTGTTAATAAACTATGCAAATAAAAGAAAAATGAAACCAATTGAAACAAAACAAGAATATAGCAATTATGTTGATCAAAAATCGCCTAATTCACCAATTCTTAAAAATTGCTTTAATGCCTTTTGGGTTGGAGGTCTTATTTGCAGTATTGGTCAAATAATATTTGATTTTTGCAAATTCAAAGGTATGGAAGAAACTGCCTGTTCGACAACTGTTTCTATAATTTTAATAGGAATTGCAGCTATACTTACTGGACTTAATATTTTTAATAAAATTGGAAAATTTGCAGGAGCAGGCTCTCTTGTTCCAATTACAGGATTTGCAAACTCGATTGTATCACCTGCAATCGAATACAAATCTGAAGGATACGTAATGGGTGTTGGAGGAAAAATGTTTACAGTAGCAGGCCCAGTACTTGTCTTTGGTATTTCTGCATCTGTAATTATTGGTATTCTTGCAACATTATTTAATGGAATTTAATTTTATGAAAGGGATGAAAATAAAATGAGACACATCGGAACTCAAACAATTATGTTTGATAATCCCCCTACAATACTTGAAACATCTTCAATAGTTGGCCCAAAAGAAGCTCAAGGACCACTTGCTAAATATTTTGATCAATGTTTGGAAGATGAATTCTGGGGAGAAAAAAGCTGGGAAAAAGCTGAAAGTAAGATAATCAAAGAAAATGTAAATTCTGTTATTTCAAAATCTGGAATTCCTGCAACACAAATAGATTATTGTTTTGCAGGTGACCTGTTAAATCAATGTATATCATCTAGTTTTGGATTAAGAGAATTAAATATGCCATTTTTTGGAGTTTTCGGAGCATGTTCAACTTTTGTAGAAAGTCTTTGCCTTGGCAGTGTTTTTGTTGAAGCAGGTGCTGCAAAAAATGTACTATGTGCAACTTCAAGTCATTTTTGTAGTGCAGAAAAACAATTTAGATTTCCTTTAGAGCTTGGAAATCAAAGACCTCCTACAAGTCAATGGACAGTAACAGGTTCAGGGGCAGCCATTGTATCAGCATCTGGAAAAGGTCCATTTATTACACATATTACTCCAGGAAAAATAGTTGATATGGGTATAAAAGATGCAAACAACATGGGAGCTGCAATGGCACCTGCTGCACTTGATACTTTAATAACTCATCTTAAAGATACAGGTAGAAAGCCAAGCTACTATGATGCAATAATAACTGGAGATTTAGGACATGTAGGTAAAGAAATAGTCACAGAAATGGCATCTTCTAAGGGATATAATATAAAAGCAAACTACAACGATTGTGGTGTTTTGATATTTGATAAGCAAAAACAAGATACACATGCTGGTGGAAGTGGTTGTGCATGTTGTGGAACTGTTTTTTCAGGATATTTCTTTAAACAGCTAAAAGATAAAAAAATAAATAAAATTTTACTAATTGCAACAGGTGCATTAACAAACTCTACAAGTAGTCAACAAGGTGAATCCATCCCAGGAATTGCACACGCAATTGCAATAGAAAATTAATTTTAACACTGCTTGCTTATTTTACATGCAAGCAAGAAAGGACGTTTTTTATGGAATTTCTACAAAGTATTGATTGGATGCAAATGCTTAAATGTTTTGTAGTTAGTGGACTTATTTGTATAATCGGTCAAATACTAATAGATAAAACAAAGCTTACTCCTGCAAGAATTTTAGTTATATTTGTTACAACAGGTGCCATACTTGGCGGACTTGGAATTTATAAATATATTATTGATTTTGCTGGATGTGGTGCAACAGTTCCCCTTACAGGATTTGGAGCAAACCTTGCCAAAGGTGCAATTCAGGAAGTTAAATCAGCAGGATTACTTGGTGCATTTACAGGTGGTATAAAAGCCTCTGCTGGTGGAATTGCAGCTGCAATATTCTTTGGATATATTGCTTCGCTTATTGCAAAACCAAAAATTAAAAAGCAATAAAAATTTTTTAAAATAACTGGATAATGATTATATTAGCATAATCGATATAATATTTCTTAGAAACTTGCCGTTCGCAGCCAATCCCAAAGGATTGACGGCTGCTCGAATCGCACTCAGCCTTCGGCTTCGTTTGGTCGCTGCGCGTTTCCTTGAAATTTTATATCGATTATGCTTTCATAAACTATTTTTTTAATATAGTTGTCTTTTTTTATTTGTTTCGTTATAATAACAAAGTACACAAAAATAAGGAGGAATATGAAATGAATATAGGAATAGATATAGATGGAGTTATTGCAGATATTTCAAGATTTATAATAGATTTTGGTACAAAGTTTAGATATGAAAACAATATAAATACTAAAATTTGTGAAAATGAATATGATGAAGCAAAAGCCTTAGGTCTTACAGATGAGCAAGCAGAAAAATTTTGGAATGAATATTTAACATATTATGCAAGCAAATATCCTGTAAGAGATTTTGTATCTGAAGTTATAAAAAAATTAAGAGAGCAAGGTCATAAAATCTTTATTATAACTGCTAGAAATGAAGATGGCCTTCCACCCGAAACATATGGAACAATGCAGACAATGGTTAAAAATTGGCTTAAAGAAAATGATATTGAATATAATGGTCTTGAATTCACTGTTGGAAGCAAACTTCCATATTGCAAAAAAAATAATATAGATGTTATGATTGATGATTCCCCAACCAATGTATTAGATATATCAACTGAGATACCTGTTTTATGTTTTGATAACCCATATAACAAAACGCTAAATGGTAACAACATCACTCGTGTTTATGGTTGGTATGAAATACTATATAAAATAGAAAATAAAGAATTTTAAAACAATAAGAAAAGTGGCTTCGCCATATGTTCAGAGTTGCTTTGCAACACACGCAGCTCAAGGTAACTTAACCTTGTTGCAAAAGAAAAACAATACAATCACTCTTGATTGTATTGTTTTTTCTTTTTATTAAATTATGCATTTTTTGCAACTTCTGCAAGTTGTGTAAAAGCTTTTGGATCTGTAATTGCAAGATCTGCTAACATTTTTCTGTTTACAACAACATTTGCTTTCTTTAATCCTGCGATCATTTTGCTATATGTTGTTCCATTCATTCTAGCTGCTGCATTAATTCTAGCAATCCATAATTTTCTGAAATTGCTCTTTCTGTCTTTTCTTCCTACATAAGCATACATTCCTGATTTCATAACAGCTTGTTTAGCCATTCTAAATCTGTAATGTTTTGCTCCATAATATCCTTTTGCTCTCTTTAATATTTTTTTATGTTTTTTACGAGTGATAACTGCTGTTTTAACTCTTGCCATTTTCACTGCCTCCTTATTCTATTTTAATATTTCTAAATTCTAGTTACCATATGGTAATAATCTTTTAATTCCTGCTTCACATGTTTTATCTGCATAAGCATCTTGTACTTTACCTCTTGATTTTGCTCTTGGTGTTTTGTTAGCTAAAAGATGTCTTCTGTTTGATTTTGTTCTTTTAACTTTTCCTGTTGCTGTATATGAATATCTTTTCTTTGCAGCTTTATTTGTTTTTAATTTTGCCATGGTTTTTTCCTCCCTATTATTTAATTAAATTGTTTAAAACAATTCTATATTTTAACATTAACTTCTATGCCTTTGCTTCTGGCTTTTTAGTTAATATAATAAACATATTTTTACCTTCAAGTACTGCTTTTTTCTCAGGTTGTGCAATATCTTCTAACGCTTCAATAAATTTATTTAAATTAGTCTCTCCTAATTTAACATAATTTAATTCTCTTCCTCTAAACCTAACAGTAATTTTTACTTTGTTTCCATCTTCTAAAAATTTTCTAGCATTTTTTACTTTAAATTCAAAATCATGTTGTTCTATGTTTGGTGTAATTCTTATTTCTTTAAGTTCAAATACTTTTTGTTTCTTTTTAGCTTCTTTTTCTTTTTTTGCTTGTTCAAATTTGTATTTTCCATAGTTCATAATCTTACATACAGGTGGCTGTGCATTTGGTGCAACTAAAACTAAATCTAGTTTTTTATCATACGCTATATCAAGTGCTGCATCTAAGCCCATAACTCCTCTTTTTTCTCCTGCATCATCAATTAGTTGAACTTCTTTTGCTCTAATCTGTTCATTAATAGGTAATTCTTGTTTTATATAAAACACCTCCAAAAAAAATGACTTGCCTCACTAGACAAATCAACCCACTAAACAAATAAATAAAACATATTTTTAACTATTAAAAATAATGTATATTTATAAAATATTAACCTTTCTCTATCTGATAAGGTGAGAAGTGGATTGCTTCTACTTTGTTCGACTTATATATGATACTACATTTTTGTTCATTCGTCAAGTATTTTTAAGTAAAAAATAGAAGCACCAATTTGCTGGTGCTTCTGTTGTCTCCAAAACTTTGCTCACTTAATCAAGGAGTAAGTCTTGTTTCCAGGACTAAAGTGGACTTTGATTTCGCCACTGCGAATGCCCTTAACGAAATCTTCTGCAGTGTACCGATCGATTTCAGTCTTGCCATACAACTTGCGTGCATCTTCAATCATGTTAAAGACAAAAGTCTTTTTATTTTCGGTAAAAGCCACTACCAGTTTTGCCGGTTTAGTCAGCACAACCGTATTGCAGCCCACTTTCTTGGTAAATTGATAACCATGTTTCAGAAAACGTTCAGCTTTATTCCGGTCATCCGCAATACGCTTGATATCACGTTCAGTGAATTGCCATCCTATAAATTTTACCATAAAGAAACTCTGTCCCTTCTTATTTTATTTCGCTTATGCGATAAATATATTATCGCATTTTTTCGTTATTATGTCAAGTAATATTTCCATATTTTTTCATTTTTCGACATAATTGTTTAAAATTATTCTCTTTTTCTTATAGCAATTACTACTCCTGCTAATGCAACAACAAATATAACTGCATATACAATTACATTGTCTCCTGTAGCTGGTTTTTTAACTTCTTCTTCATTCTTTGTGTCTTTTTTCTCAACTTTTTCAAGTCCTGCAATTGCATCATTGATAGCTTTAGCATATGCATCTACTGTTTCTTGTTCTGTTATATCTTTACCATATACAACACCATCTATTGCAATTGGTGTATCAATTCCTTGATATCCTTCAAATAAATGTTCAGCTTCAAATGTTCCTCCATTTCGACTTTTTCATTTTCCAGCTTATGTCTTATTTGTTTTTGTGTTATGTTGACTTGCTTTTAACACTCCATTAACCTTCATTAGAGAGCTTGCCTGTTTGAGTCCAAACAGTATTTGTGTTATGTTAACTTTTTGTTTCTTTTATATGTTCTCCAGTTTTCTACTGTAGTTGTAGAGAGACTGAAGATTGAAGAGAAACTAGTGGACAAAGCGCATAGGCCTTGTTATAGCTGTTGCAGCGCACATTGCCCCCGTCGCTGGAGGTGGAGGGAACATAGAATGCAGGGCTGATGTCAGCATTGTTGTCGTCGCCCTGACTGCTCTCATCGCCGAAGGTCACATAGAGCACACTGGCAGTGCCGGCATCCGAAGGAGACGACAGCCAGTAATATTTTCCACTACCTGGATAATACATACTGTCTATTGTTGAATCTGTTTTTACTGAATAACCTGATGTACGGTACCCATATCCTTTTTTAGCTAAATTGTAATCATTACATGGTCCAAGTTCATATCCATAGTTATTACTATCTACTGTTGTTGGATATTGATAAAATAGTTTTACTCTTGGTGTATCTGCTGTTAATCCTCCTGTCACCATTGTTCCATTTGTTAGACCATATTTTGTGTTATAACTATCAAACATCATCTCTACACTTGGTGCTCCCACTACATAATTTACTTTGTTTGCTAAGCTTGAGCCTGTTTTTAAACTATCCCAGTTACTTGTATTTGTTAGCCATGTTACTGCCTTCATATTTTCTTGACTTGCTGTTGGTGATGTTACTCCTGTCTTATATAGTGATGGATTTAATGCTTTGATTTTTACATTACTTGCATCTGCTGCTGTTGCATCTGTTACTGGCAATGAATATTTGTTGCTTGTACAATCTGCCTTTAAATACACTCCATTTTTTTCTCCATATTTTCCATCAAAATCTACATAGTACAACCTATATTTTGTTGATACATTATATGTTGTACTTCCTATTGTTACACTACTTGTTGTTGGCACATAGTTTGTTACTACTTTTCCTAAACAATCTGCTACATTGTCTTTTGTTATTGTTTCTGTTTGCCCTCCAACTGTTACTGTTATTCCTTCTGCTGGTTTTGTTGTTTCTCCACCTGAACCACTATTATCAGTATCATACTGTGCCATTTCATTTAATAATTCTTGCATTGCTGTATCTTCTGCCTCTACACTTTTTTCATATGACTCCTTTGCCTGTTTTGCCTTCCCTATTATTCCATTTTGTCCTAGCACTGCATTAATACTTATTGTTGCAAGTATTATTAATACAACAATTGTAACAACTAAAGCAATAAGAGTTATTCCCTCTTTACTACTAAATTTTTTTGAAAACATCGCTTTTCTCCTTTCTTTTGTATTTTTACAAATAGATTTTATTATATAAAAATCTATTTGTAAAGACTTTTTATTCCAAGATGCACCATTTTTTTATTTTTTTCCATTATTCAAAAAAATCGGAAGTATTAATACTTCCGATTTTGTATATATTTCGTATAAATAATTATCTCTTGCTGAATTGAGGTGCTTTTCTTGCTTTTTTAAGACCGTATTTTTTTCTTTCTTTCTTACGAGCATCTCTTGTTAAGAAACCAGCTGATTTTAATGTTGGTCTATATTCAGCGTTAGCCTCTAATAAAGCTCTTGCAATACCAAGACGAATAGCTCCAGCTTGACCTGTGAAACCTCCACCTTGTACTTTACAAATAACATCAAATTTATCAACTGTGTTTGTAGCTGTTAAAGGTTGTCTTACAATAACTTTTAAAGTATCTGTTCCTAAGTATTCATCAATATTTTTTCCGTTGATTGTAATAACTCCAGTTCCTTCTACTAATCTAACTCTAGCAATTGAACTTTTTCTTCTTCCAGTACCATAGAACACTATATTATCTTTTTTTGCTTTAGGCATTTTCAAATCCTCCTTATATTATTTCTTAAAAATTCCAAATTTCTGGTTTTTGAGCTGTATTTTCATGTTCGCTACCAGCATATACTCTTAATTTTTTAAGTTGTTGTCTTCCTAAGCTATTATGAGGAAGCATACCTTTTACAGCACGCATCATCATTTGCTCTGGATCTTTGTTTAATAATTGTCTTGCTGAAATTTCTTTCATTCCACCAATGTATCCAGAATGATGTCTGTAAATTTTTTGATCTAATTTTTTTCCTGTTAAAACAACTTTACTGCAATTAATAATAATTACATGGTCTCCAGTATCTAAGTTTGGAGTGTAAGTTGGTTTATGTTTTCCTCTTAAAATTAATGCAGCTTGTGTAGCAACTCTACCTAAAGGTTTGTTTTCTGCATCAATAATATACCATTTTCTTTCAATTTCACTTTTTTTAACACTATATGTTGTATTATTCATGGTAATTAATTTCCTCCATTTCACAATTAATTTATTATTTTTATATGAACCATAGTATCTAAACCACCGGGGAGAAGTTTAAAAACCTGGGTTACAAACTTACATAATGCTTTAATATTTTATACCATATTTATGTAAAAGTCAAGGAAAATTTACAAAAATACAGGAATATGTGTCACTACATAATATTTCTTTAACAATGTTTACAATGGAAAACTTCCTGAATGATTCTTAATCTGTCAAAAAATGCCTACTTAAAAGTTCAACTGAATTTTTAAGTAGGTATTTTTTATTTACTCTGTTTCAATTTTAAGTATCCAAGTTCTTCCCAACTGTTATATGCAAGGTTAAGCTTAAATACAATCTTTGGTTTAGCACCTGCTCTGTTCTTATCAACTACACAAGCATAATATCTTACATCTGGATCGTCATATTTCTTTAAATCAAAGAATTTCGTATCAACCTCTTTTAAAGAATATTCATATTCATCCAAATTTTCTCTATTTATTTGCTTTATCAAGCAAAGTGTATCAAGTACTTCTTTTACAGTTCTACTTACAGCCAAATCATTTACAGTTAAGTTAAGCGGAAGTGTTGAACTTTCTGTAAGTTGAAGTGTTGAACAAATAAATAAATCAAAATTTTGTGCCAAATTTGATAAAATTGTAGCAGTTTTCTTTATCTCTTCTCCGCTTCCTATATGTTCTGTATCTGTTTTTAAAGTATCATAAAAAATGTATTCTATTTTTTCTTTGTAATAATAATTCATTATAACTTTTTTTAGTTCATCATTTGTATGGTCTGTAATATTTATAAAATACATGGAATTTTCTATCTGCTCATTTGCCCAATTTGTTGCTTTTATTGTTTTATTAAATTCAGAAGAAACTTTAGTAAGTCTTTGTACAAAATCCTTTCTTGATTCATTTTCTTCTTGTAGAACAAATCCTTCCTTATCAACTTTTACTTTTTTAGGGTCATCTGGTCTAAACTTAAACTCAAGTAATTCCCCTTCTGTTTTATGTAAGTCTTGTCCGTGAAATTTTTGTATCTCTGGATTGTTAAGTATTGTTGTAATCAAGCAAAGTCTCATCTTTTCTTCTGACATTTCGTTTGAAATAATTAATACTTTCTTTTTATGTACAAGTGATGTGTATGCTGCAAGATTAATTGTAAATCTACTTTTTCCACAGTTTGATGGCATTGCAAATGCCATTGTTTCACCTTTTCTTATTCCTTTAAATACGCTTGATATTATAGGGAAAGGCATTTGCAAACCTTCTGTTAAATTGTTTTCACCAAGTTTTAAAAATTCTGATAATCCTTCACTTATAATTGCTCTTTTAAATTTTCCTGTATCATTTACCTGCCTTATAGCACTTTCAACTTCTTCTACAGACATTTGGTTATATAGTTCATAACTTACTATATCTACTATTCTATCTTGTGCCTCTTTTATTGGAGTTTCTATATATGCTTTTCTTAAAACAAACAATTTCTTTAAAGCAATATACAAAACCTCCATATCATATTTATTTTCTAAAGCATCCTCTTTCCATGTAAACTTTAAATTACGAGATTTATGAGTCTCTTTAGCAAAGTTAAATCCTTGTTTTGCCCTCTCTGGTGTATATTTTGAACTTTCTGTAAATAGTACACTTTTATAATTGTTTAGAGCCATATCATCTTCAAAATAACATTCTTCATATGTAAAATAAAATTTTGTAATCAATTTTGGATTTGTTAAAAGCATACCAATATATGCGTGTTCAAGCTTTTTATTGCATAGTTCTTTTGGATATAGTTCCGCTTCTTCATGATCTTCTTTGCTTTCAGCTTCGCTATCTTGTTCATCATTTGAATACTTCTCTGTGCTTTCATCCTCTTCTGTATCTGTACTTTCCGTATCATCTTCTTCGTCTTCATCATCAGTTAATTCATCAACATTATCAAAACCCTTTTCATGCATATACTGCCTTGCATATTCTTCAATATCTATATCTTCTTCTGAATCATCTTCTGGCAATTGTTCATTTTCTGGTTCCTCTTCCTTTTCTTTTTCCTCTTCTACAATTTCCTTTTTTATTTTTTTAGGCTTTCTGCCTCTTTTCTTTTTTGGCCTTTGAGCTTCTTCTTTTCTTTTGCTATCTAATAATTGTAATTTTTCAAGTGCTTCTGCATATTCACCATTTGCCATATTTTTTCTTGTTTCTTCTATCAATTTTTTGTTATCTTTTGTTACCTTAATACTATCTAGTAAATTGTATATTGCATCAATATTACTTTGATTCATACTTTTTTCTCCTTTTCCCTCTCTCTTATTATATTGCAAATTATATCATAATGAATTTTTAGATACAACATCAATTTACTGTTTTTTATTCAATTATATCTACCACATTATCTGAAGTTAATCCTTTTAAATTATAGTAAGTATCTGGAATATTTCCTACAATTACACCTTCGGCAAGTAAAACCTGATTTGTAATAACCTCTGTTATACTGTTTACAGGTGTAAGAATTGATACATTACATTTTACTTCAAGATATATTCTATGAAGTGTTTGATTGATTCCCGCTTCTTTAAATTCAGATTTTAAATCTGTTTCTATGTCTCCAATTACAGACATTTTTATTTCCACTTTAGGTCCTCTTCCAGCTAAGATTCTGCTACCTGTAAATGTCCCAAGTCTAATATAAAATTTGCTGTTTTCTACCTTTTCAAGTTCGTTTTGTATAAGAAGAGGAATATCTGATATGATTTTGTTAATTGTAATTGTATTTGCACTTATTAGTTTTATATTTCCATCTGCTGTTTTATCAATATTTACAAAATCATCATACTTGTAATCTTTCATTACATTTGTTGCTTGCTCATTTGAAACTTTTGTTGCAATTGATTTTGCCGTAGAACTACATTGTATATCAATTATTGGTTCTACCGTTTTTATAACATATTCAACTACCATAAATGCAATTAAAAGAACTGCTACAATTTTTACAATTTTTCTTGTTTTATCATTATTAAACCTACTTAAAATCATATTTTCTTTTTCCATTTTGGGAAACTTAAATCTATTTCTACTATATATCTTTTCTATTGTTTTTTCTTTATTAAAAATTCTCCTATCCATGATATCTAGGAATAAATAACTGCTTGCCTACATCAAGTTTATTTTCATCTTCTACTGAATTAACCATCACTATCTTTTCAACAGTACTTCCAAATTTCTTTGCTATTTTCCACAAACTATCCCCTGGTTTTACAAAGTAAATTATCATGCTATATGTTTTTATTTGCCTTGTTTCATCTTCTTTTATATCATCTATTATGTTTATATCTGCATTCTTTGATGAGCTTGCTGTAAATTGTAGATCAATTTTTATATCTACACTGCTATCACTTGTAACAACAAAATCTTGATTTGAAATTTCTATCATTGTTTCTATGTTTGAAGAAGCAGTTATACCTGCAAAATCCATAGTGTGCGTAAATGGTATTGTTATCATTTTTGTATCAATTAACTTTGCTGTACTTGAAGCATATATACAGTTTAACTTAAGCTCTCCCTCATACATTATTCTGTCATTTTGTACCTTTTGATTAGTTATATCTACGTTAATTGCAACATCATATATTTTATTTCCTTGAAGTTCTGGAATTGCCTGTGTTTCTCTTATGTTACAAGTACTTTCGCTCTTTTCTTTTGCACTCATTACTTTTATCTGCTTTTGTGTAAATACAAGCTGTCTACTTGGACTATATAAATCTTGAATTAATGTAATTTCTTGATTTTTATATACTCTACACATTATTTCAATTTCTGCTTCTACATATATTGAATGTTCTTCTACACTATTTGGCTTTATTATCATATTTTTTATCTCATATTTTACATTACATATATTTTCTTCTGCAATGTCAGGTATATCTATAAATCCCATTACAGGAATTGTGTTTTCTATTGAATTTATTCTATTATCTTCTGTAAGATATAGAATTCTTACACTTAAATCCGATTTTGCTAAAACTTTGTTATAACTTATTTTTGTGTCTTTATTAATTATTTTTGCATCTACTTTCATTATCTCTGCAAGGTTATCTATATTGTCTATTGTAAATGTATCTTTTGCATATACCTTTGTTGTACCACTTCCTATTAGAGAATTGATATTTAAACTTTTGCTTAATGTTTGAACATCTGTTACATTTACACTATTTACAATGTCTACATTTTCATTTAAGCTAATCCTTGCTTCTATATCAAGAATCGCTCTCATACTTACTTTTCTTCCATTTACAACTCTGCACTCAATATTTTTTAATGAAATATTTGTATCAAGTTGCATATCAGTTTTTGCTTTTGGCATATCAATTGTTTGACTAAAATCCAAATTACTACTCATGCTTCTCACACTTGAATTTTCATCATCAGCCAAATACATGATATATGTTTCTATACTTCCATCTATTCTAATTCTTCCATCTAATATTTCTTTTTTATATATGCAAACTGTACCACTTGTACTAATTGCACTTAGTATATCTGGCTTAACATCTGGAATAATGCTATCACCTTCTACTATTACACTCTCATTTTTTTGATCAATTATTTTACTAACACATACACTGTCCTTAACCGTTTCTACAGCCATGGTAATCCCTCCTTTTAATTCTGATTATTAATGTATATGTAGTCCATAAAAAAAAATTCCTATTTCTAGGAATTTTGCATTTTTTAAACTCTATGATTTTTGTTATTCTCTGCAGGTGGAATAATTGGGCTATACCCTTCTCCATCAAATACATCTACTTCAACTGCTCTTGTTAATACGTCTGTGTAACTATAAGTAACGTTTCCTTCTTCTTCCTCATATTTTATAACAAAAATATTTGGATATGCTTTTTCTAATGTTGCCTCTCTCTCAAACGATTTGCATCGTCCGATTGTTCCTTTTACTATTATCTTTTGTCCAATTTTTTCGTTAAGATCTGTTTTTAAGCTCATTATATCATTTGGGCAAATCATTATTGTATCACCTACTTTTCTATGATGCCTTTATTATATCACAATTACTTTACATTTTTGTTACATTATTATTACAATTATATTACATTTCGACATAATGTGTTTCAAATTTCTAAAATTTGCTTTTTCCCTCTTGCTCCTATTCCACTTACTCCTCCTTGCCCATCTCTAAGTTCATTTTCAATATCTTGTATTGTTATATATTTTGTATGATCTGTAGTTGCAACACGTTCTGCTACAATTAATGGATCTATAAAATCTATTAAAATTCTTGCAGGTGATGATGCAAAATTCGCACCTGCCTGAATTAATTCTTCATAATAACTTTGGCAAGCACCTGCAAATATAACCAAATTTGGTTTACTCGCTCTTGTATTTCTTGCCATTTTTACAGATTGTATAAAATATTTTGAATTACGATAATTGTATATATCATAATATCCTGTTCCACCTTTTATCATTCCATCATGACCTGTTATCACCAAAATATCAGGCTTGTATCTTTCGATTAATCCAGATACAACAGCTGGTTGTCTATTTTCTGGAACACTTCGTACCACTGCTCTAAGTCCCATCCTTCTATAAAACATACTGGATTTTTCTGCATATCTTTTATCTCCATCCAAGTGTAGTATTTTACCTGTATACACTATTTTATTGCTTCTTTTGAGACACTCCTGCTTAGATTCATCTTGCCCTTTTGCGTATTTACTTATTGTTTGAATAAACCTTTTTTCAACCTTTTCCTGAGTCTCCTGCAGTGTTTTTTTATCAATAAGCTCTAAATCATCCAAAAAACTATCTGCCTGAATACGAATATTTAATCCCTTTAAAATAGCTATATCTTTAGAATTAGTTTGATTTATAATTCTTTCTACTACAAATAAAATGTCCTTTCCATAAGATTTTCTCCCAACAATGTCCCCTTTTTTTATCTTCATAGTACCACCTCTTTTACTAAAATACGAAACATTTCATTACTTACATTTTATGTCGCATTTTGTAAAAATGTGCTTTTATGTTCTAAGAAGAATTTTTACAGAATACAATGTAGCAAACATTGCAAACTTAAGGGGAGGTTTTATCATTGAGAAAAATGTACATAGAAGAACGTGCAATAAATTTGGCACATTATATTATAGATAACAAAGATACAGTAAGAGGAGCTGCAAAAAAGTTTGGAGTTAGTAAAAGTACTGTGCACAAAGATGTATCTGAGCGACTACTTAAGATAAATCCCATTCTTGCATCTGAGGTTAGAACTATTTTAGACGAAAACAAGGCAGAGCGCCATATAAGGGGCCGGCCTTGCAACAAAATTAAAGTATCATCATTGAAAAAAGTTTTAGACTTTCAATAGTCTAAAACTTTTTTATCTATGCATTATTTCTTCTTTGTGCTTTTCTTGCTTTTCTGCATTCTGGACATCTTTGTGGTTCATTTGTAAATCCTTTTTCAGCATAAAATGCTTGTTCACCTGCTGTAAAAGTGAATTCTGCTCCACAATCTTTACATACTAATGTTTTATCTTCCATTGTAGATTACCTCCTTTTAATTTTTGACTTTAATTTTTCTTGACACATTGTCTTTTATACTTTTTAAGGAAAAAAGGAAATAGTCTACAAAATAATTAAATTCATTTAAACTTTTTTCAAAGTCTATCAAATTATATCACAACATATTCACTTGTCAATATATATAATTCTAAAATTTACCATTTGAAGTCATTAGATAACAGTTTTAAAGTCATAAGCGATATAATATTTCAAGGAAACGCTTGAGCGACCAAACGAAGCCGAAGGCTGAGTGCGATTCGAGCAGCCGTCAATCCTTTTGGATTGGCTGCGAACGGCAAGTTTCTAAGAAATATTATATCGCTTATGCTAGTATAAATCTTAAAACTATTTACCCAATTTTTTTAGCAATTAAGTCATATTCTTTTACATCTGTTATTGTGCACTTTACAAAGCTTCCTATTTGGATTTCATCATCACTTTCTATGTATACAACTCCATCTATCTCTGGAACATCCATATAGCTTCTTCCTATATATGTTTTTCCATCAAAAGATTTGTCTTCTACAAGAACTTCTACTTCTTTTCCAATTTTATTTTTCAAATTTTGTTTTGAAATTTTTTGTTGCAAACTCATAACTTTATTCAATCTGCTCTTTTTAGTCATTGGGTGAATTTGTTCTTTTAGTCTTGAAGCAGGTGTCCCATCTTCTTTCGAATATGCAAAACAACCTAATTTATCAAACTTTACTTCTTGTAAAAATTCATATAATTCCTCAAAATCCGCTTCTGACTCTCCTGGAAATCCTACCATAACAGTTGTACGAATAATTACTTCTGGAATTTCTTGTCTTAATTTTTTAATAAGTTTTCGTATACTTTCTCCATTACTTTGCCTATTCATTCTTTTAAGTACAGAATCTGATATGTGTTGAATTGGTATATCGAAATATTTACATACCTTATCATTATTTTTTACAACTTGTATAAGTTCATCACTTATTGTTTCAGGATATGCATATAAAAATCTAATCCATTTTATTTCTTCAATTTTACTTATTTCTTCAATAAGCTCTGCAAGTCTTGGCTTTCCATATATGTCTACTGCATATTTTGTAGTATCTTGAGCAGTTAAAATTATCTCATGATATCCTTCTTCTGCAAGTTTTTTAGCCTCCTCTATTATGTCTTCCATTTTTCTACTCATTTGAGGACCACGTATATATGGAATTGCACAATATGTACATCTATTACTACAGCCATCTGCAATTTTTAAATATGCGTAGTTATCTCCTGTAGTAAGTACTCTATCCATCAAGTTCAAAAATTCTCTGTTTGATGGATTTTCTGTCTCCTCTATTTCTTCATTTTCAAGCATTTTCTTTACTTTATCCCATAAGCTATCATATTCGCTATATTTAATCCACAAGTCAACCTCTGGTATCTCTTTTGCAAGCTCATCCCTATATCTTTCTACTAAACATCCCATTGCAATTAAAAATTTACATTTATCTTTTTTGTATTCAGCCATCTCTAAAATTGTATTTATTGCCTCTTCTTTTGCAGACTCTATAAATCCACAAGTATTAATTACAATGATATCCGCATTTTCTGGCTTATTTACTATTTCAAAACCTTCTTCATTAAATATTGCTATTGTTTTTTCTGTATCTACTAAATTTTTATTACATCCAAGTGATATAAATCCTACTTTCATTTTTATATGTCCCTTCATTTATTTTAGCCCATTACTCGAATTTGCTAATTTCTTTAACCCTTGTATTAACTTATCATATGTTGCCCTATCAATTCCATATGGATTTCCTGATGTATAATTATTTGCTGCACTTTTCATATCAATTAATTCATAACGATTTTTTGCATCTTTTCCTCTGTCTAAAACATATATTGGTGTATAGTCAACCTTGTATAGTGATATGCTTCCATCTTTTCCGTCTTTTCTAAGCTCTATGTTAAGCATAAGTTCAACTTTTGCATTATCATCATATATTGTAGAAATATATGTTCCAATAGAATATGCAATAAATACATTTTTCCCATCTTTATTTTTTCTTACTTCCATTGGTTGAACTACTGATGGATGAGCTCCAAGTATCATATCCACTCCATTTTCTACCATAAAGTCTGCCATTTTCTTTTGCTCATCTGTTACTTTGTCTGATATTGCATCTCCCCAATGTATCATTACACAAATGTACTTTGCTCCTTGCTCTTTTGCATATTTAATATCACTTTTCACCTGTTTTTCACTGTATATATTTATAAGTTTCAAATCATCTTTTGATTTACTTGACTGATAATTTACACCATATGTATATGTCAAAAATGCAATTTTTGTATTTTTTACTTTTTTTATCAATACCGCATTTTCATCATCAATTTTGTCTCCTACAGTACTATATCCAAGATCATTCAATAACTTTTTGGTATCTCTAAGTCCTGTACTGCCATAGTCTAAACTATGGTTATGAGAAATTGTTACAATATTTATTCCAGAATTTTTTACAGCTTCTGCAAATTCCTTTGGTGTGTTTTCACTTGTATATTTTCCAGATGTAAAATTGGTTTCCATTGTTCCCATTACAATATCTGCATTATCAATAAATCCAGACACACCAGCAAACATATGTGAAAAATCATATGTATTTGTTTCAGCATTATACGCATCCTCTATCATAGAATCACTACATAGAATGTCCCCCACAGCAGACATTTTTATTATCTCATCTGCCTCTGATATATTTTGATTTGTTTGACTTATGTTATTTCCAATCTCTGCAAATATTTGCTCCGTTTGTTTTGAAAGCTCATCTTTCTGCTTTGCAAGTAACTGTTCATCTTCATATCTTTTATAAAATTGTATACATATTTCAACTGCAATAATAATAAGTAAAATTCCAATTATCGTTAAAAATGTTTTCATGTTTAGATATTCTTTTATTGGTCTTCTTCTAATACTTCTTCTATTTCTTGCCATTTTGAGCTTCCCCTTCTTTTGATTTAATTAACATATATATTTTACCAATACTAAACATAAAAGTCAATGCTAGAAAAAGTCATAATTTTCCTTATAAATTGTATTGCAATTGAGTCTTTTATAGTATAAAATATGGTAATGAAATGTATTTTTAAATGCATTTAAAAGATAGAAATATAATAATTTTCAAGCACCGCGCAGCGACCAAACGAAGCCGAAGGCTGAGTGCGATTCGAGCAGCCGTCAATCCTTTTGGATTGGCTGTAAGCGGCAAGGTGCAAAAAATTATTATATTTCTATCTTGCAACAAAATTTTAATCTTGCTATTATATAGCAAATGAAAGGACTGATAGTCTATTATGAAAAAAGATAAAAGAAAACTTTATGATAGTGAAAAAATAGCTAATTTTCGTCAGTTAGTAAATAAATATAAAACATTATATGCAGATAAAACTGCATTTGAATTTAAAGAAAATCCTCATGCAAAAGAACACATAAAAATATCATATAAACAATTTTCAGAAGATATTGAATCTCTTGGAACTGCTCTTCTAAATCTAAATTTACGTAGTGCAAGAATTGGAATTATTGCTCCAAATCGTTATGAATGGTGTGTTTCTTATCTTGCAGTTACCACATCAGATATGGTAGTTGTACCACTTGATAAATCTCTTCCAAATAACGAAATCGAAGATTTAGTTAAGAGAAGCAAAATTGATGCAATTATTTTTAATAAAAAATACTCAGAAATATTTAGCAAAATTCAAAAAGAACAATCTTCAGATTTAAAACATTTTATTTGTATGGATGAAAATACTGATTTTACTTCATACTCACATTTACTTAATCAAGGGAAATCTCTTATAACAAATGGAGATACTTCATACAAAAATATAGAAATAGATAATAAAAAAATGGCAATTATGCTATTTACTTCAGGTACAACTTCTATTTCTAAAGCAGTAGCTCTTTCTCAATCAAATATATGTGAAGATATATATGCGCTATCTCAAATGACAGATATAAGAAAAGAAGATGTTTTTCTCTCATTTTTGCCTCTTCATCATACATTTGAGTCAACTTGTACATTTTTGTATGGAACATCTTGTGGAATTACAGTTGCATTTTGTGATGGCTTAAAATATGTACAAAAAAATCTATCAGAATTTCATATAACTGGATTTGTTTGTGTTCCATTAATGCTAGAAATAATGTATAAAAAGATGAAAAAAGCTATAGATGAACAAGGAAAAACCCAACTTGTTGCTCGCATGTCTAAAGTATGCAATTTTCTACTAAAATTCAAAATTGATATTAGAAGAACAGTTTTTAAACAAATACTAAACAGCCTAGGTGGCAATCTAAGAGTTCTTATTGCAGGTGGTGCTGCAATGAGCAAAGATGCAATTCAAGGATTTTTAGATTTAGGAATTAATTTGCTACAAGGTTATGGTTTGACAGAAACCTCTCCTGTTTTAGCGGGTGAAAATGATAAATACAAACGTGCAGGTTCTGTTGGTTTCCCTCTTCCTGGGTTAGATGTAAAAATTGCAGATGCAAATAGTGATGGTATTGGAGAAATACTTGCTCACGGACCTACAGTAATGATTGGATATGTTGACAATCAAGAAGCAACAGATGAAGTTTTAAAAGACGGATGGTTTCACACAGGTGATTTAGGATATTTTGATAAGGATGGATTTTTATTCATCACTGGCAGAAAAAAAGATGTTATTGTTTTGAAAAATGGAAAAAATATTTTTCCAGAAGAACTTGAAATTTTAATAAATAAATTGCCATATGTATCAGAATCTATAGTATTTGGGAGACCTTGTGAAGATGGAGATTACAAAATATGTGCTAAAATTGTATATAATATAGATGAACTAAAAAAAGCTTTTCCAGATGCTAGTGAAAGTGATTATAAAAATTTAATATGGGATGATATAAAAAATAAAGTAAATCACACTATGCCAGCATACAAATATATTCGAGAAATAATTATTACAGATACTCCACTAATTAAAACTACAACTCAAAAAATAAAACGTCATGAAGAAATAAAACAAATATTAAATAAAAAATAGAAGCACTTCAAAAGTGTTTCTATTTTTTTATTTTAACATATATTACATCATTGTTCCTATAGTATTCAATGCATAATATTGTACTCCAAGTATTCCAGAAAGTACTACAATTGTTATAACAAATATTACTAAAAGTGCTAATCCACAGAAGAATGAACGTGCATAATTTCTACGATTTATGTTTGAGTTATCAAATGCAAATATAATTGCACAAATAAATCCTACAAATGGTATTGCAAATAATATGTTATATCCAAAGTATGCCCAAGGTGAAAGTGGTTTGTATGTACTTGGTATATTGTTTTCATTATTCTCCATATCTTACTCCATCCCCTTTCCTTCGTTTAAGTTAAAACTTTTAACTTGCCCTTTTATTTTATATTAAATAAAGAAATGTATATTTCTTTTAATTTAATCATTACTGCACATATGCTTTCTTGTCATTTCCAATAAATTTAATGGAGTAAATCCTATAACCTGTGTTTTCGATCTGTCTTTCTTAAGGCTTTCTTTTAGTATATTTTCTATCATATCCTTGCTTTCTTGTTTTTCCATATCTATATAATCTATTATAACAATTCCGCCAATATCTCTAAGTCTTAATTGCTTTGCAATTTCAATCGATGCCTCTTTGTTTACTTTAAATATAGTTTGTTCTAAATCTTTGCTTCCTATATATTTTCCAGAATTAACATCAATGGCAGTAAGGGCTTCGGTTTTATCTATTGTTATAAAACCTCCACATCTAAGCCATATCTTCCTATTCTTAGAGTCTTCAATTTGATCATCTAGGTCATACATTGTTATTAAATCATTTTCTCTTAATTCTACTGTAATCTTTTTTGAATTATTTGTTTCACTAACAAAATTAACTATTTTATCATATTCCTCTTTATCATCAACCCAAATCCTATCAATATTATTATCTATAACATCTAATAGTATTTTACTTACTAAACCATCATTTTTATATAAAAGCTCAGGTTTAATATTATTACTTTGGCTGTCATTTCTAAATTTGTTTTGGATTGCTTTTATTTTGGCTACTATTTGCTCTATATCCTGTATTATTTGCTCTTCTTCTTTTCCATTTGCAGCAGTTCTTATTATTGCTCCAAACCCTTGTGGAATACATTTTTGGGCTATTCCTTTTAATCTGTTTATTTCTGCTTTATCTTCAATTTTTTGAGATACTGTTATAAACTGTGCATCTGGCATAACTACTGCAAATCTTCCTGATAAGCTTATATGAGTTGATACCCTTGCACCTTTTCTATTCGTACTATCTCTTTTCACTTGTACTAAAATTGGCATACCAACTCTAATATAATTTTTTATATCATGCTTGCTAAGTTCTTCATTTTTATTACCAGTTTCATTGCTTGCCCTTGGTATAACATCACGAATATGTATAAATGTATTTTTTTCTTCACCTATATCTACAAATGCTGCCTGCATTCCCAAAAGCACATTTTCTACTTTTCCTAGATATATATTGCCCTCTAATCTCTTTCTGTCTTCTGTTTCTTCATATTTTTCAATCAATTTTCCATTTTCCACAAGTGCGACTAGCTTTTCCTTATTTTGTCCCACATGAACTATAATTTCCTGCATTTTTTTACTCTCTTTGTACCTTCCTCTAATTATATTTATTCATTGTATTGTCAATTCCTTGTTTTATTAAACAACTTATTGCTTCTGTTGCCTTGTCTTCTCCTATTTGTAATCTTTCATACTCTTCATCTTTTATTTTACCTATAACATAATTTATTCTATCAAATTCGTTTTGAGGTTTCCCAATTCCAACTCTTATTCTTGGAAAATTTTCAGACTGTAATTCATATACCAAAGATTTCATACCATTATGAGATCCAGGTCCTCCTTTTGGTCTTATACGAATTTTTTCTATTTCTGTATCCATATCATCATATATAACAATTACATTTTGAACAGGTATTTTATAAAAATCCACAAATTGTTTTACAGATTCTCCACTAGAATTCATATATGTTTGTGGCTTAACTAAAATGACCTTTTCTCCTTCAATTATAGCAGTTTGATAAATTGCATTAAAATTATTTTTATTTAGTGTTATATCATATTTTTTAGCTAATTTATTTATAACATCAAATCCCATATTATGCCTTGTTTTGCTATATTCTGGTTCAGGATTTCCAAGTCCTACAATTAAATACATATGCTTTCTCCTCTTTTACTTATTAACTGCTTGATTATACCATAACTTCACATAAACTGTCAAAAATGCTTAAAACTGTTATCTATCTTATATTCTTTATCTAATTTTTCATTTAGATATAACTTAGTTACAAGCTCAAACTCTTTTAAACTTTCTTCAGATAAGTTAAATGAAAATAGTTTTTTAGGTGGAGCCATCACAGTATATTTTATTGCATTTACAGTTGCATCACTTATTTGTATTGCTCCTTTATCTTGCCTAGAACAATTTTCACACTTAAATCCATTATCTCTTAAACTAAAATGAGTTAAACCATCTTCTCTTCCACAATTTGCACATTTATTTATAACAGGTGTAAGACCAAGCAAACACATAAGTCTCATCTTAAAAATTGACACCGTCAAATCCAAATTCTTATCTGACTCAGATATTACATATATTGTATTTAATACAAGTTGCAATATTTTATATGTATTTTGATTTTCATCTGTTACATCATTTATTATCTTTAGAATATGTGATGCATATGTTAGCTTGTCCAAATCAATCCTTAAATTGTAAAACACCTCTATCAAGTCACATGAATTTATACTATATGAACTTGCACCTTGATATATTAAGTAATCTCCAAAACATAAAAGCTGGGTGCCTGCCATAAGGCTACTTTTAGGTCTTCTTGCGCCCTTAGCAGCACACCCAATTTTTCCATTTGGAGTTAAAATTGTTACCATTTTATCATAATCGCTCATACTGTGCTCTGCAATTACTATCCCCTTTGTCTTGAATATTCCCATATTGCTCCGCCTTGTTTATATCCTTTTCAATATTTTGTACTTCCATATACTCTAAAAAAGTATTTATATCTCCAGTTTTTTTAAATGTATTCCATGCCATTTGTTTTATCATGCAATCATCTCCTTACTAAAAGCACTATTGCTTTCATTATCTTTTGCATTTTTTATAAATTTATTCTTAAATCAAAAGAAATAAATTTTCCATTTTATTGTAATTTAAACTTCTTCACAAAACTATCATTATTTAGCCAATCTTCTTTTACTTTTACCCATAATTTTAAATTTATTTTTACACCAAGCATTTTTTCTAAATCTTCTCTTGCATATGTTCCAATTTTCTTAAGCATTGCACCATTTTTCCCTATAATTATACCTTTGTGTGAATCTCTTAGGCAATATATTATTGCATCAATATGGTAAATTGGCTCATTTGACTGCGTTTTCTTCATTTTCATTTTTTCAACTTCAACAAAAATGCCATGAGGAACTTCATCTTGCAAAAGTTTTAATGCTTTTTCTCTAATTATTTCTTCTGCAAGTTGTCTTGTCGTTTGATCTGTATATTCCTCAATATCATAATATGCAGGTCCCTCTTTTAAGTTACTTTCTATCTCATCAAGTATTACGTCAACATTTATATTTTTTACTGTTGAAACAGGAATAACTGCTGCAAAATCATATTCATTTTTATACATTTGAATTAATTTTGCAATATCTTCTTTTTTTACTAAATCTATTTTATTAATAACCAAAATTGTTTTTTTCTTAGCTTCTTTTATTTTCTCTAATATTAGTCTGTCTCCCCTGCCAATCTCGTCTGATGTAGCTTCAACAACAAATACTACTACATCTACATCTTTTGCAACTTCAAATGCTGTCTCAACCATAACATCTCCCAGCTTGCTTTTTGGCTTATGAATTCCAGGTGTATCTATAAAGATAATTTGTGAATTGGGTCTATTTACAATTGCTCTTATAGCTGTTCTTGTTGTTTGTGGTTTATTTGCAATTGCTGCAACTTTTTCTCCTACTAAACCATTGATAATACTTGATTTTCCTACATTTGTTCTTCCTATAATTGATACAAATCCTGATTTGAACATTGTTCCTCCTACATAACTATATTTTAAGTATATTTATATCACAAAACCACCGAGTTTTCAATAGCAAAAAAATGAAGCAAGGTATTACATTTGCTTCATTTTCTTGTTTGTTGTGTTTGCATATTTTTTTGTGTAGTTCGCATATTGTCATTTTATCAAAACTGCTTTACTATTAAAATTACTTTATTTGCCTGTTTATGTTTTGCATGTTCTCTAACCTTTCTACTGTAGTTGTAGAGAGACTGTAGACTTTAGAGAAACTAGCGGGCAAAACGCAAGGCCGCCGCTATAGGCGTAGGTCACACAGCCCCCGTTGCTGGAGCTCACAAAGAGCACACTGTTAGCGTTGAGAGCCGAAGGAGACGCCAGCCAGTAATACTGATTATCCCCTGGATAATACATACTATCTACTTTCGAATCTGTTTTTACTGAATACTGTGACGTATTGTAATAGTAATCCTTTACAGTTGATCCGTAATTACATGGTCCTACTCCATATCCATAATTGTTACTATCGTATGGATATTTATAGAATAATTTTACTCTATCTGTACTTGCTGTTAATTTATCTGTATTCATTGCTTTATCCTTTAGCCCATACTTTGTATTATAACTATCAAACATCATTTCTACACTTGGTGCTCCTACTACATAATTTACTTTATCTGCTATGCTTGCTCCTGTCTTTAAACTATTCCAATTACTTGTATTTAATAGCCATGTTACTGCTTTCATATTTTCTTGACTTGCTGCTGGCGCTGTTACTCCTGTCTGATTATATAGTGATGGATTTAATGCTTCGATTTTGATATTGTCTTCTTTTGATGCTGTTGTATCTTGTCCTAATGCATAATTTTTATTTGTACAATCTGCTTTCAAATACACTCCATTTTTTTCTCCATATTTTCCTTCAAAATCTACATAATACAATCTATAATTATTTGATACTGTATATGTATTTGTCCCTACTGTTACTGTTGTTCCTGTTGGTACATAATTTGTTACTACTCTTCCTAAATATGTCGCCACATTATCTTTTGTTATTGTCACTGTCTTTCCATCTACTGTTGCTGTTATTCCTCCATCTGAACCACTATTATCAGTATCATACTGTGCCATTTCATTTAGTAATTTCTGCATTGCTGTATCTTCTGCTTTTACACTTTTTTCATATGACTCCTTTGCCTGTTTTGCTTTTTTTATTATTCCATTTTGTCCTAGCACTGCATTTATACTTACTGTTGCTAGTATTATTAATACTACAATAGTTACTACTAACGCTATTAGCGTTATTCCTTTGTTCTCTTGTCTTTTCTTCTCCTTATGTTCCATTTATTTTATCTCCTTTTCCTTTTTTTATTTATTATACATTATTTTTTGTGTATGTACAATGCTTTTACAAATTTGTAATATTTCTGTAATATAAGTGTAATATTTAACTAATCATATCTTTTTTATTAGCTTTTCTAATTATTTCTACATGGCTTTATATTTTGCCTTATATATCACATTCTTCTACAATACTTTTTTCATATATTCTAGCCATTTAAAATTATTTCTATTCATTTATATTACATTACTACAAATTTATTTTATCTTGTTTTATATTTATCACCTCTTTCACCTAAAGCACACAAACTTTCTTCATCACACTAACTTTTATATTAAATATTAATCATTAACATCCTTACCATAAAAAATAATTTCACTGTAATACACAAAATTTAATAATATAAATTTTTTCTTCCACAGACATGCAAAAAAAGACAGCAAACAAACTATACTGCAATTGTATTAATCTCAAAAACTTTCCAGTCTTCTTGATTAATACAATCTGTTTGTTTTCTGTCTTTTTCTCTATCACAAATAGAGGCTTTTTTGCCTCTATTTTCTTTTATATTTATTTTACTAAACTGTGGCTCTCTCTCTCTCTCTCTCTCTCTTACAGCCCCAACGGTTTCATCTTTCATTTCTTTTGTGTGCTCCTTTGTTTATTTTTTACTTTCTCATTTTATCATTTACTATTCATAAATTGCAATACTCTTTACTAATATTCCAAACTATTTTGTTCTAATAAAAAGTCATATATACTCATTACTATTATTCCATTTTCATAACGTGATTTTTTTATGTTATCTCCTACAATTATAATCTTCTTAAAAAAGTCATTTACATTCAATAATGATTTTTGCTCTTGAACAACTTTTTCTGGTGTTTTCATTTCCAATGCTGATTGAATGTATATTTTATTATTTCCTTTAGTTGCAACAAAATCAATCTCTAATTGTTTTTTTCTGTCTCCATCTCTTATTTCAACTGAGCCAACATCCACATTATATCCTCGTTTTCTTAGCTCTAAATAAATTACATTCTCCATTGTATGAGATATTTCTTCACTTTGCCTAAAATCTAAAAATGAATTTCTAATTCCCATATCAGTAAAATAGTATTTTTGAGGTGTTTCTATAAATTTCTTGCCTCTTACATCAAAACGTCTTGCTTTTTCTATAATAAACGCATCCTGTAAATAGCCCAAATAATTATATATTGTTTTATCAGTCATAGTTGAAGTTTTATTTCTTTCTTTAAATACATTTGACAATTTTAATGGATTTGTTAATGAACCAATATCAGATGCAATTATTTGAACTAGCATTTCTAATTCTTCTTTATTTTGTACATTATTTCTTTCAACAATGTCATTAATATATACATTTTCCTTTTGTGTTTTAAGATAGTTTGTTTTTGCATTATCAGTTTTGGCAAGTAAAGTAAGTGGTAGACCTCCATAAGTATAATATTCATTTAAGGCTTTTTCTTCACTTCCCTCGTAAACCGAGAAAAACTCATCAAAAGACAATGGGTATAATCTTATCTCGTCTCCTCTTCCCCTAAATTCTGTGACTATATCAGATGATAAAAATTTTGAATTGCTTCCAGTTACATATAGCTCTACATTATTTATATGCATAAATCCTATTAAGACTGATTCAAATTCTTTTACCTCTTGTATTTCATCTAATAACAAATAATATTTTTTATTGTCAACTATTAAGCTTCTTATATACTGGTCAAGCTCATCTGGATTCAAATATTTTTTATTAGCTCTTTCATCTAAGCTTAACTTTATAATATGATCCGCTTCTACTCCTTGCCCAATAAGATAATCTTTAAAAATTGGATCTAATAGATAGGACTTGCCACATCTTCTCATTCCTGTAACTATTTTTATAAGTCCGTTATCCATTCTATCTATAAGTTCATTTAAATAAAAATCTCTTTTTATTTCCATAATGCAATACCTCCATTACGAATTTTTTCCGTTTACGGAACTTTTTCGTAATAATTATATCAAATTTTTAAATTTCAGTCAATTGTGTAAATGTCAATAGAAAAATGTACTTTTTTTCCAGTTTGAAAAATGTATGAAAATTCCAGTTTAAAATATATATTT
>CAKOPZ010000016.1 GCA_934101145.1 uncultured Clostridia bacterium | reverse complement strand
AATTAAGAATAGAAGATGCTTTATCTGCAACAAAAGCAGCTGTTGAAGAAGGAATTGTAGCAGGTGGTGGAACTGCATATGTAAACATTATTCCAAAAGTAGCTAAGATAGTAGAAACATTAGAAGATGATGAAAAAATTGGTGGTAAAATTATTTTAAAAGCATTAGAAGAGCCAGTTAAACAAATTGCTATAAATGCAGGCTTAGAGCCAGCAGTTGTACTTGAAAAAGTAAAAGCAAGTGAAGTTGGCGTTGGATTTGACGCAGGTAAAACAGAATATGTTGATATGAAAAAAGCTGGAATAGTTGACCCTACAAAAGTATCTCGTAGTGCTATTCAAAATGCAGAATCAATTGCATCAATGATTTTAACAACAGAAAGCTTAGTAACAGACAAAAAAGAAAAAGAATGTGGATGTGGAGGAGCACATCAAGATTCACAAGATATGAGCGGAATGTATTAGAATTTATTGATATGTATAAAATGTGAAACAAAAGTGATGAAATATCACAAAAAAGTTTCACATTTTTTGCATTTGTGGTATAATAAAAATGTGAAACAAAATAACGTTAAAATAACTAAAAATGTTTCACATTTTGAAAGGAGAAAAATAATGGAAGATAAGACTGAAATTATGCATTTGCTTCAAGAAAAGCAGATGATTGAAAAAGAATTACAATCACTAATTTATGGAGCTGTAGAAATAAGAGAAAATAATTCAAGCAAGTATATATATGTACATTATAGAGAAGATGGAATAGGATTAACCAAATATGCTGGCGAATATTCAGAAGAATTGTATAATTTAATATTGAACAATAGTATTAAAGCTAAAGAGCTAAAAAAACAAATTAAAGAAATAACAAAACAACTAAAACAATTAAACTATATAGAAGAAGAGCTTTCAGAAGAAGTAAAACAAAATATAGATTTTGCAAAGAGACATCTAGTTGATACTATTTACAAACAGGCTATACTTGAAGGAGTGGCAACTACATTTGCAGATACAGAAAGCATCATTGAAGGCGGAAAAGTAAATAACATGACATCAGATGATATCATGAAGATTGTAAATTTGAAGCATGCATGGGAATTTATATTAAATAAAAACGTTATATTAAGTGACACAAATTTTTCTTTACTTTGTGAAATAAATAAAATGGTAGAAGAAGGTTTTTATTATTCAGCAGGAAAAGTAAGAAATGTTCCGGTGTCAATTGGTGGAACGAATTGGAAACCAGACTTACCAATTGAAAGTGTAATAAAAGAGGAATTGTATAAAATATTTAATGAGAAAACAGACAGTGTAGATATAGCCATTGAACTTTTGCTATATACAATGAAAAAACAAATATTTATAGATGGAAATAAGAGAACATCAGTAATATTTAGTAATCATTTTCTAATTTCAAAAGGAAAGGGAATAATTGCAATACCAGCAGAACTAACGGAAGAATTTAAGAATTTACTTATTCCATATTATGAGGGAAAGGATGAAGTAAAAATAAAACAATTCATTAAAGAAAAATGCTATATGCAAATTTAGTTGAATAAAAAATATAAGACATTGTCAATACTGGTGTGTTAATTTTTTATTCATAAATTGTAATACGATGTGGAATTCATATTTTCTGCAGTGTATTTTTTAATATATTTAATTTTCAAAGTGCATTACTGCCTTTTAGTATACGCATGCTACGCTTACCCCACATTTCTGCATCATTGGTTGTGCAAGGTTTAAAAATATGGTATAATTGGCAGTAAATGATTTTGAGGATAAATTATTCGAAAATAAAATAGAAAAAACAAAAATTATCGAAAGGCAGTAATAATATGGAATACAAAGAAAATAGTGTGGCTTTTTGCACATTACGGTTGTAAGGTAAATCAATATGAAACAAATGCAATGATGCAATCATTTATAAATCACGGATACAAAGTAGTAGAATTTGATGAACTTGCAGATATATATGTTATAAATACTTGTACAGTAACAAATATGGCAGATAAAAAATCACGTCAAATGTTTCATAGAGTAAAAGAAAAAAATCCAAACGCAATATTGGTTGTAGTTGGATGTTATGCTCAAGTTGCAAAGGATGAACTTGAAAAAATGAATCAAATTGACCTAATACTTGGAACAAACGAGAAAAAAGATATTGTGCAATATGTTGAAGCGTATATGCAAGATGAAGAAAACATTTTGTCTGTTTCTGATGTTCTTCACGAGAAGGAATTTGCCGATTTTGGAGCTGTTACATATACAGAAAAAACAAGAGCGGTTATAAAGGTACAAGATGGATGTGATAGATTTTGTTCATACTGTTTGATTCCATATGCTAGAGGAAGAGTAAGAAGTAGAAGGCCAGAAAGTATTTTAGATGAAGTTTCTAAAAATGCTGAAAATGGTATTGAAGAGGTTGTTATAACTGGAATTCATATTGCATCATATGGAAAAGATTTTAGAGAAGATACAATAAAAGAGATTAACGAAAAATTAAATGAGCAAAAAGATAAATATAGATTAATTGATCTTCTTGAAGATATGAATAAAATTGAAAAAATAAAAAGAATTCGTTTGGGCTCTTTAGAACCTAAGCTTATTACAGAAGAATTTGCTAAAAGATTATCTAAACTTGATAAGATATGCAATCATTTTCATTTATCACTTCAAAGTGGTTGCACAGAAACTTTAAAAAGAATGAACCGCAGATATACTGCAGAGGAGTTTAAGGAAGTAACTCAAATTCTTAGAAAATATTATCAAAATGTATCACTTACAACAGATGTTATTGTTGGTTTTCCGGGAGAGACAGATGCAGAATTTAATGAAACATATGAGTTTTTGAAAGATATAAAGTTTTATAAAATGCACATTTTTAAGTATTCTCCAAGAAAAGGCACAAAGGCAGCTGTTATGCCTAATCAAATTGATGGAAATATTAAAGAAGAAAGAAGTAAAAAGCTTATAGAGTTATCTGATGAACTTGAGAATATGTATAATAAAGAATACATTGGTAAAGAAGTGGAAGTTCTTTTTGAGGAAAATTATCAAGAAAATGATGAGCAGTATATTAAAGGACACACTACAAATTACATTGTTGTTAAAGTAAAAAATAATGATAATGCAATAAAGGAAAACAGCATATGTAGTGTAAAAATAATTTCTGCAGAGCAAACAGAACTTATAGGTTGCTAGATAATTATATTGCTTATGCCTTCATAAAGTATTATTTAGTAAAACTGATAGGAGAAAAAGTTTGAAGGTAATTGATACTTAATGTAAAATGTGTTATTATATTTATATGTGAAGAATTTATAATCAAAGGAGAGATGAGAGTTATGGCAAAAAAACAACATGATATAGGAAGAATTGCAACAAAAATTGTTGCAGGATTTTTAGCAGTACTAATGGTAGCAGCTTTTGCAGGAACATTAATTTATTATTTAGTTGTAGCATAAATATATAGATAAGAAGGAGAAATATGGAAGGTTTTACTATCAGTTTTAGAGATTTGTGGCAAAGTATAGCAAGTTATTTTACAGAGATTGCATATAATCCATTTAGACTTGTTGCTATGATTTTGGATGTCTGTATTGTAGTTTTTGTATTATATAAATTTGTTAAGTCTGCAAGACATTCAAGGGTTTGGCAACTATTAAAAGGAATTGTTCTTATAATTTTAGTTACAATTTTTAGTGATATATTGCAATTTAAAATACTTAACTATATTCTTACATCTTTTATGCCATATGGTGTAATTGCGCTTATTGTTATATTTCAACCAGAACTTAGAAGGATGCTTGAACAAATTGGTACAAGCAAATTTACAAGATATTTTGGGATTGGCGTAGAAAAAGATGTTGCATCAAAAATGAAAGAAGATATTTACAAGATTGTTATAGCTGCAAAGGAACTTTCAAATGAGAAAATTGGTGGACTTATTGTTATTGAAAGAGATATACAAATAAATGATATAATGGATTCTGGTGTTAAGATTGATGCAGATGTTTCACCACAATTGCTTGTTAATTTATTTGTGCCTAAAACTCCACTTCATGATGGAGCTGTTATAATAAGTAATAATAAAATTGCAGCAGCAGCATGCATTTTGCCTCTTGCAGATGATAAAGATATTGCAACAGGCCTTGGAACAAGACATAGGGCAGCACTTGGAATATCAAGAGAAACAGATGCCATTGCAGTTGTTGTATCAGAAGAGACTGGTAAAATTTCAATTGCAAAAGATGGTACATTAATTGCTGATTTGAAAGAAGATGCATTAAAAAATATTCTTATAAAAAATGTGATTACAAAAAGATTTACACCAGAAAATAATATTGCAGATAACACAAAAAGACTTATAAGAAAAAGAGCGAAAAAGGAAAAATAATAATGCGAAATATTAAATTAACTATAGAATATGATGGAAAAGATTTTAATGGATGGCAGAAACAACCTGGTAAACTTAATATTCAGGGAGAAATAGAAAGAGCTATTAAGTGCATTACAAAAGAAGATGTTGAATTATATGCTTCTGGCAGAACAGATGCAGGAGTTCATAGTTTTGGACAAGTTGCAAATTTTAAAACAAATAGCAATATTCCTATTTCTAAAATGGCACTAGCAATAAATTCTCAGGTAAAAAATTCTATAAGAATTGTCAAGGCAGAGGAAGTAGATGAAAATTTTCACAGTAGATATTGTTGTAAAAGAAAGACATATAGATATGTTATAAATAATTCTGTTTGCGGAAGTAGTATTTATAGAAATTTAGAATATCATATGCCAATAAAGCTTGATGTAGATAAGATGAAAAAAGCAATAAAATATTTTGAAGGAGAACATGATTTTAAGGCTTTCAAATCTTCTGGAACAAGTAGCAAGAGTAGTGTTAGAACTATTTACAAGGCTGAGCTTAAACAAGATGGAGATAGAATAATTATAGAACTTACAGGAAATGGCTTTTTATATAATATGGTTCGAATTATTTCTGGAACTCTTGTTGATGTTGGACTTGGAAAGATTGCTCCTGATTCAATTCCGGAAATTATAGATGGTAAAGATAGAACAAAGGCTGGAAAAACACTTCCACCACAGGGGTTATTTTTACTAAAAGTCGAATATGAAAGCTAAAATAATCACATAAATTTTAAAGCTAACATAAAATATACAAAAAAGGTGAAGGAGACAGATTTTATGAATATTTTATTGTTAGCTTTTGCTATACCTGTTGCAACAGTATTACTTGCAATTGTTCTTCAAAAAGTTTTAAAATGTCCTCTTCTTGTTGCATTCACTTTTTTTGCGGTTTTGCTTATAATAACATATGCAGTATTTGATTCATCATTTTTGGTGTATGCAATACTATATACTATTTTGGCTTATGTTACGGCATTAATTACAAAATTAATATGCTGTTTTGTTGCAAGATTTAATTTGTATTCTAGTGCATCAAATCAAAATAATAATGAGCCAATAGTGGTATTTACTAATGCAAATCAGGTTAATTGTTGCTCGCAAAATTCGCAAAATGGAAGAATTACAGGAAGATGTTGCTGTAGGAGATAAACATACCTAAAAGACAAATATTACAATTATATTACAATAATATTAAATTTTTGTGACAGAAATCTAATATTATTGTTTTTTTGCAATTATTGTTGTACAATTAATTAATAAATGGTATTTTGTCAAATTATAAGGAGGAATATAAAAATGGCAGTTAATCCAATGCAAAGAAAAGCAAATAATTCATTTCTTTTAGGTATTTTAATAACACTTTTAATAACAGGTGTTATTATTGCAATATTGTTATTGCAACTTGCAAAACTAAATAAACAGATAAAAGCAAATGAGACTAATAAAGTAAAGGGATATATGGTTGTTTCAGATATAAAATCAGGAACTGAAATTCAAACAAGCCAATTAAAAGAGGTTGCTATTAATTCGGCTGTTAAAAGTTCTAATATATATACAACTGCACCAGCAGGTCTTAAAGCAAAAGTGGACTTACATGCAGGAACAGTTTTAACATCTGATTTAACTTATGAAGATACAGAACTTGCAGCAGATGTAAGAAAAGTTGAGTACAATATAATTACATTACCATCTCAAATTCAAAATGGAGATTATATTGATGTTCGTTTAACACTTCCAAATGGACAAGATTACATTGTTGTATCACACAAATCTGTTGAAATACCAACAATAAATGGAGTGGATTCAGAAAGCTGTGTTTGGATGCAACTTAGTGAAGCAGAAATCTTAACTATGAGTAATGCTATTGTTGAAGCATACAGAATGGAAGGTGCAAAATTATATGCAACAAGATATGTTGAAGGTGGAAGCCAAACAGCTGCAACAGTTACATATTTGCCATCAGACGAAGTTATAGCATTAATGAACAAAGATCCTAATATTGTTCAAGAAGCAAAAAATGCTATATTTGCAAGAACTCGTACAGATGAAAAAAGCACAATTAGAAATCCAATAAACAATGCTAAAAACAATGAAAATGCAGAAGATAATTTGAAAGATGGAGTTAAATCTGAGATTCAAGGATTACAAGAAGAAAGACAAAAATATTTAGAATCTTTAGGTATGGAATAAAATTGGAGGAAAGATGAGAAAGATAGGTTTTATAGGATGTTATGATAAAACAGATTTAATAATGTATATTGCAAGAATATTAGTGGGAACTGGTAAAAAAGTTCTTGTTATAGATAGCACTATTAATCAAAAAGCAAAATATGTTGTACCTGTAATTAAACCTACAACATCATATGTTACAGATTTTGAAGGAATTGATGTGGCAGTTGGCTTTGAAAATTATGACGAGATAAAACATTATCTAGGAGTGCCACTTCATGCAGAACTTGACTATGAAATTGCATTAATTGATGTTGATAATTACATGGGAATAGAGAACTTTAAAATATTAGAAGCAGAGAGAAATTATTTTGTTACATCTTTTGATTCTTATTCATTAAAAAAGGGACTTGAAATATTAAGTGGATTAACACAAGTGCTAAAATTAACAAAAATTCTATTTTCAAAAGAAGCAACAAGCGAAGAAGATGAATATTTAAATTATTTATCTTTAGGATATAAAATAGAATGGGACGAAGAGAGAATTTATTTTCCTTTCGAAGTTGGAGATCAAAGTGTGATTATGGAAAACCAACGTGTTTCTAAAATTAAATTTAAAAAATTAAGCACTCAATATAAAGAGGCAATAATGTTTATAGCAGAGGAAATTTTAGGACAAGATTCATACTCGGAGATTAAAAGAATTTTTAAACAATTGGAAAAAGGAGTATAAAATGGCAATTATTACATTCAAAAGTAATGAGATAAAAGAAACAGCTCAAACATTATCTATTGCAGCTGTAGCAACACAATTGGCAATTAAACATAATTATAAAGTTCTTATTGTTTCAACAGGTTTTAAAGATACTACACTTGAGCAATGTTTTTGGGATGTTGACAAGAAAAAAACAGTTACAAGTTTGTTTGGAAAAACTGTAAATGTAGGAATTGAAAATGGCGTTGAAGGACTTATGAGAGTACTTGCAAGTAACAAAACAAGCCCTGAAATAGTTAGAAACTATTCTAAGATTTTGTTAAAAGATAGTAGATTAGATGTTCTACCTTCATCAACAGTTACTGATTATAAGGATTACGAAGGTATTGCTGCATCTTATCCTGAAATGTTACAACTTGCAAATAGATACTATGATATTGTTTTAGTTGATTTAAGTAAAAGAATGAGCTCACAACTAGCTGAAAATATTATCCAAATATCAGATGTTGTGGTTATTAATATGACACAAAGACTAAAAAGCATAGATGAGTTTATAGAATTAAGAGAAACACAAGACTTTTATCAAAGAAAAAATATAATGCTTTTGATAGGAAGATATGACGCTTTTTCAAAATATAATATAAAAAATATTTCAAGATATATGAAAGAGAAAAAGCTTGTAAATGTTATTCCATACAATACATTGTTTTTTGAAGCTTGTTCTGAAGGAAAAATTATAGATTTCTTTTTAAGACTAAGAGACTTAGACGAAAACGATAGAAATTATTTATTTATTAAAGAAGTAGACAACATGGTAAATAACATTTTATATAAACTACAGGAATTACAAATGAAATTATAATCCTTATGTAAGAAAGGAGAACAAAAAATGAATTTGCTACTCACAATAGCTGTACTTGTAATTGCACTTTTTCTTTTATTAAATTTTCTAAAAAAAAGAAAGAACGAAGAAGTAGAAGATACTTTGCAAGTTGATGATAAAACATATACATTAGATATGATGAAATCTTTTGTAAAGAAAAGATTAGATGAAATTACAAAAATAAACTTATATGATATCGGACTTTCTGAAGAAGAATTGAAAAGAAGAAAACAGAAAAAATATGAGCTAAAAAAAGCATTAAAAGGTTGCACATATGGTGATGTAAACGATAAAAAATATATTAAAGAGTTAATATATGATTTATTATATAGAGAATATGGTGTTGATGAGACAAATGTATCAAAAGCAATACCATTTGATATTCCATCACTTTTAACTGCTCAAGATAAATTCGATATAATTTTATATATGTATAAAAATGAATTTGGTTATGAAGCTTTTGCTGAAATTATAAATAAGTATTCTTTAGATAATTTGAAATATATAGAGGGAGATGCAAAACCTTCTTATGTTATAACAGCAGATGAAATAAGTGATATTTATGAAAAAGAAAATTTTATGCTTACACTTGAAGATAAGATCAACATTGTTGTTCAAAGAATTTACCAATCATACAAAGGATATAGCAGTATTGATGAGATAAGAGATATGAACATAGATGGTATTTCTGGTGGTGTATCTGGTCTTCCAGAATCATTTTTAAGCCAAGTTGCTCAAACTGATGGAGACTATTTAAGCCAAATTGCAGAACATAAAGTTCCACGTGCTTGTGATAGTATTTGGATAATGTTCCATGGTAAATCTATTCGTTTAGCATTTTTATCTTTTGGCTCAGAAGCTGAATTAAAAAGAGTATGCCAAAATATTTATAAATATAATAATCCAGGCCAATTATCTGATACAAATGGTTATAAGATTAATGAAATGAAAGATGGTTCTCGTGTAGTTGTTGTTAGACCAAGTATGTCTGAAACATGGGCATTCTTCGTAAGAAAATTTGACGTTAAACGTGCTACATTAGAGCAAATTATTAGATTTCCTGGCAAGGACGATGCAATTGATTTACTAAAATATTTAGTAAAAGGTGCAAGAATTATATCACTAACTGGTGAGCAAGGTTGCCGGAAAAACAACAATGCTTATGGCTATGATTGAAAATATATATGAAACTATGAACCTTCGTATTACAGAGACAGCGTTCGAGCTTCACTTAAGAAAGATTTATCCAACAAGAAACATTTTGTCAATGCGTGAAACAGAAACAGTTTCTGGACAAGATTGTTTGGACGTACAGAAAAAGACAGATGGTTCTGTTAATATCATCGGTGAGGTTGCAACAGACCCCGTAGCATCTTGGATGATTCAATCTGCACAGGTTGCATCTAAATTTACATTATTTACTCACCATGCTAAAACATTTCCAGATTTAGTAACAGCACTTCGTAACTCTATGCTTAGAGCTGGTGTGTTCAAAGATGAAAAAACAGCAGAAGAGCAAGTTGTTCAAGTTTTAAACTTTGATATTCACCTTGTAAAAGACTTTAGAGGTAGAAGATATATCGAAAGAGTAACTGAATGTATTCCAGTAGAAGATAAAAATGAATATACTTTTGACCATAGAAAAGAAAAAACACTTGAAGGCAAACTTGACAAATTTATGGATAATGCTACATATTATTTTACAAAAACAACTAACAGAGAATTGTATCATTATGTAAATGTACTAGAATATCATGATGGAACTTATGTATTAACAAATCCAATCTCTGACAAAAATATTCGTGAAATGAGAATTAACATGGATGATAATGATGTTGGAGCATTTGATGAATTTTTAGAGAGAGTTTGGGGAATTGATACAAACAAATTTAAAGAAAAACTAGATGAAGATGAGGCAGAAGCAGAGAAACCAAAAAGAAGAGGAAGAAAACCTAAAACTACTGCAAAATAAATTATGGTAAATGAGGATTGGTTTATGGTAATTATAAACAAAATAGGAGGTGTTTAATAAACAGATATGAATAGCAATATATTAATGTACTTTCTTATAGGTATTGGAGTATTATTTGGTATTATTGTCATTGCGTATATGATGTTAAGAAAAAAATTAAACTCCTCAGGTGTAAGAGAAATACAACAATTAAGACAAGGAACAGAAGAAAAAAAGTTTTCTTCTGAAATCCTTTATCAAAAATTATATGTTAAGTATTTAAAAATACCTTTTCTAAAAAAATATTTATTAAAAATAAGACGTAGACTTGAAATAATAAATATTGATGATGAATATTTAACAAGAAAACAATCTTCAAAAATATTAACAAATACATTATTAATTATGATACCAGTAACTTTGGTTATTATAATGTTGACTAAAAACAACTATTTAGTGCTATCATTTTTATTGGTATTTGAAGTATTTATGGTAGATACATTTATGGATGGAATGGTAGACAAAATTGATAACAAACTTTTAAAGGAACAAATCAATTTCTTTTCTGAAATAAGACATGCATACCATGAATTTAATATGGTTGAAGAAGCTATATATCAAGTTGCACAAGATGATGAAGCACCAGAAATGTCAAGGCAGGCAGAGAAAATATATGATGTACTTATCTCAAATGATCCGGAATCTGAACTTGAAAAATATTACGATGTTGCTCCAAACAGTTACTTAAAAGAGTTTGCAGGAGTTTCATATTTAACAAAGGAATTTGGTGATAGAACAGTAAATGGTTCATCACTATATTTGAAAAATTTAAATAATATTACGCAAGAAATGCAATTGGAAATTTTAAAAAGAGATAAATTAGATTACGTTTTTCAAAGTTTATCTATTATTTCAATTGTACCAATACTTGCAATAGAGCCAATTAAAAATTGGGCTGTGTCACAATTTAGTTTTACATCATCTTTTTATAATGGTAGATTAGGTATGATTGTACAAATTATAATTTTATTATTAACATTTGTATGTTATATCTTAATTCGTAAACTTAAAGATAATGGTTCAACTAAAATGAATACAAAGTCTGAAAATCCATGGCAAGCTAAATTATATAAAAGAAAACCTATAAAAAAAATTATTGATTTATTCATTCCTAAAGAGGGAACAAAAGAGTATAGAAAATTAAAAGATAATATGAAAAAAGCTGCATCTAAGGATAAGATGGAGTGGCTATACATAAACAGAATAACACTTGGTATTGCTGTGTTTGCGGTATCTATATTAGTTATAGCGCAACTGCATAGAATTACTATTCAAAATGTTTATACAGATCCAACAACAACATATGATATTGTAGGTTCTATGTCAGATAAAGATAAGAAAAATGCAATGGAACTTACAGAATCTGATAATCAATATATAAAACATTTTAAAGGAAATACTCAAGTAATTCAAAGTGATATAGAAAAAATAATGCGAAAAGGAAGTATTAACAAGGACTATATCGAAAGCAGTGATGAGGAAATAGAAACTGCTGCAAAAAGAGTTTTAGGTAAAATTAAAACTGTTAATAGTGAAAATATGCAATGGTTTGAATTATTACTTGCAATGGTATTTGGAGTTGTTGCATACAATGCACCAATATGGATGCTTACATTCCAAGCAAAAATGAGACAATTGGAGATGGAAGATGAGGTAATGCAGTTCCAAACAATTATCTTAATGCTTATGAAAATTGAAAGGGTTAATGTTGAAATTATCCTAGAATGGCTTGAAAGATATGCAAATATTTTTAAAGAGCCAATTAGTAAATGTGTAAATAACTACGAAAGTGGTCCTTGGGAAGCACTAGAGCAACTTAAGGAAGATGTAGCTTATCAAGATTTTATTAGAATTATAGAAAGTTTGCAAGCAGCAGTAGAGAAGATACCTATTGCAGATGCTTTTGATGAACTTGATACAGAAAGAGAATATTACCAAGCAAGAAGAAAAGAATCAAATGAAAGATTAATTTCTAAAAAAGGAATGATAGGTAAAGGTATAGGTTTTGCTCCTATGATAGTACTTTTTGTTGTTTACCTAATTGTACCTCTTGTATTTATCGGTATGACAAGTATGTCTTCATCATTATCTTCTATGAAGACTAAATATTAAAATATCATATGAAAGGATGTAAATGATTTTATGGAAAATGCATCAAAAGCCTTAATTATGGCAGGCTCCATACTAATTTCTATAATTGTTATTGGCCTTGTGGTTGTTTCATATAATCAAATTGTTAGTGTTCAACAAACAAAGAATAATGCTGATATAACATCCAAAATGACAGAATATGCAAAAATGTTTGAACAATATAATACATCTATTTATGGTAGTGAGCTTTTATCTTTAGGAAATTTGCAAGAATATTATAATAACAGCCAAAAAGATGTACAAGGATATGACGAAATAAAGATTAATGTTAAAATAAAAAATACAATTAAAGAAAATGGAAAAACATATCTTTCACAAGGACAACATTCGCTTGAAGAAGTGAAAGATGGTCTTGATAGTTTGAATGCAAAAATTGGCGAATATGAAGATGATCGTAATGGCTATGAATACAGAAAAAATGGAAAAACAATAAAAAAAAGTGTAAAGTATTATGCTCAGTTAAGTAATAGACAAATTGCAATACTTTTTGGAGTACCATTTACAAGCGATGAACTAGACTATGATATAGGAGAAAAACTAGCAGATAAAGATAAAACAACAAATCCAGATACAGTAAAACTTTTGAAAGATATAGAGATATATAAGAATTTAAAAACATCATATACAGGATTTAAAAATAAAGTATTTATGTGTGAAAATACTACATATAACGAATATAATGGAAGAATAAATTTTATGAATTTTACAGAAAACTAAATTGCTTCAAGAAAGGAAGAAACTATGGAAAATGCATCAAAAGCTTTAATAATGGCAGGTGAAATTTTACTTGGTGTAATGATAATTTCTGTTGGTGTTTACATATTTAATATGTTTGCAGATTATAGTAGTGATAATTATGATGAGATTTCATCTGCACAAATTGCAGAATTTAATGCAAAATTTTTGATTTATCATGGAAATAATAAAGATGGAACTCCTATTGAATGTACAATACATGATATCGCTGGACTTGCCAATTTGGCACAAAAGTATAACCTTGAAAATGAATTAATAGAAAAAACAGAAGGTACAAATGGCAATAACACATATCAAATAAAATCTGGAATAAATACTAAAAATTCTCTTTATATTCAAATAGATTTGGGCAGTACTAAAAATCTTGAATTAAAATCGGAAAAATATATAGTTGATTTAATCAAAAAAAATGACTTAGAGGCTGATGACGATTTGGATGGCAAGATATCGAAAGTAAAATATTATAAGTGCACAAAGTGTGAATCTTATAGTGGAAACAAAAGAATAAATTACGTAAAATTTGAGGAAATGTAAGTAAATTAATGGAATTTTGCAAAAAAATGATTAAAATACTTGCATAACATTTAATAAAATATTATAATGAAAGTGATGTACATGAAAAAAATTTTGATAATTGTATTAATATTACTAATTATATTAGCAGGTGGAATTTATTCTGTATATAGATATAGGACAAGCGTATATCAAATACAAAAAATAAATAAAGAATATGAAAATTATTATAATATAGACATTTTAGGAACAGAGCTAATAAGTATTATTAATAGAACTTGTGATATAAATGTAAAAAATAATGTTTCAAAAGATAGCAATGGTTACTTTATAGACAACAATGATAATTCAATAATAGTATATATTCAATTTAATTACAAAAAAGACACTAAAATAATTAGAATGGAAGATATATCAAGTACAGGTTCTGAGGCATTTGTAAAAGTATATAGTACAGCTAATTTTAAGTGTACAAATATAGAGTATCATGAAAAAAGTCATAATGTTAAAAGTTTAACTTTTGAGGAAGTTTCTGATACATAATTATTAATTTTGATTTTATGCTGGAGAAAACATTAAGTCCAGATAAAAATATAAACTAAAGGTAAAAGAAGGAGGAAATTTATTATGGAGAATGCATCAAAAGCATTAATTATCGCAGGAGCAATTTTACTTGCAATTTCAATTATAGGAATAGGAATGTATGTATTTCAACAAGCACAAGGAGCTATGTCTGGAATAGGAATGGATTCAGAAAAGGCAGCAGCTTATAACCAAAAATTTGATTCTTATATTGGAACAAATATAAAAGGAACTCAAGTTAGAGCTTTATATGATGTTGTAAGAAACCATAACGTTACAAACCAATCTGATGAAAGCTTACTTGTTTCTATTAATGGTGAAACTGATTCAAGTAAATTAAATGCTGCAAAGGCAAAAATTTTACAAGGAAAAACATATACTGTATCAGTTGAAGATGATGGATATGATACAGGAACAGGTTATATAAAAGCTATAACAATAAAATAAATTTTAATAGGTAGGGATGATGATATATGGAAAATGCAGTTGACGCATTAAAGATAGGGTTTGCTGTTTTAGTTTTTGTTATGGCATTATCCCTTACAATGTTTATGTTTACAAATGCTAGAGAATCTGCGGATATTGTTTTACATAGCTCAGATTTAACAGCATATATGGAATATATAGAACCACAAGAAGGCTCAGAAAATAGAATTGTGGGATTAGAAACTATTATTCCTACATTATACAAGTATTATAAAGAAAATTATACAGTAATATTTAGAGATGCTTCAGGGGGATATCTAGAACTATATAAAACAAAAACAAATACTGAATTATGGAGTACAGGATATACGAATAAATATTATAGTAATAAAACAGATACAAGAGTATGTTCTTTTGATGTTAATGAGGAAACAAGAAGACATGAACCATGGACAGGAAATGAAAAGGAAAACAAAAGAATGTTAGATATATTTATTCAAGGTGGAACTTATACTTATACAGATAGCAGAGGTGAACAGACGATAAATTTTGGAAACGGTTTAAGTAAATACAGAAACAAAAAATTTATAGAAAGCCTTGGAGAATATGAATTCAATGCAAATAATAATGAAGCTTCTGATACAGATTATAATTCTGGATTAATAAAAAATAAAAAGAAAAGAGTTATTATATATACTTTGCAGAATTAAAATAGGAGGATAAAAATGGGAGATAGTTTAATTACAATAGTAGCAATTTTTTTAGCAGCAGTTTTAATGTTTGTTTTTCCGCTAATGTCATTATCTGAAAGAACAGATGACATTTCACAACTTGCTGTACAAACAGCAACTACAGAATTTGTTGATAAAATAAAGACAACAGGAAAGTTAACTTTGGATGATTATCAAAAATACATTGATACAATTGTTGCAACAGGTAATTCATTTGAAACAGATATTTTAATCCAACAACTTGATGAGAACCCTGGAGTAAAAACAACTCAAGCTGAAACAACAAAAATAGGAGAAAATGTATATTATAATTTATATACATCACAAGTTGAAGAAAAATTAAATTCAAAAGGAAGAATTACTTTAAAAGAGGGAGATATTGTATCTGTTACAGTAAAAAATACAAATCAAACTATTGCACAATTATTAAGAAACTTTTTCTATATGGTTTCAGGAAACGATACTTACCAAATTGAAGCACAACATTCTGGTGTTGTTACTGTAAATGGTAGCACAAATAGTAAATAATACACATGGTATAAAAGGGGGCTAGAAATCATTTCTTCCCTCTTATTCTTTTAAGTGCAACAAAAGAAAGGTAAAATATTATGAAATTACAACATTTAGCCGTTATATTTGTACTAATTATTATACCTATTTCGATGGTTCTTTCAGAATATGTAAATACTCAAATTAGTACGATTAAACTACAAACTGAATATACAACAAGTCTTAATACAGCTACATCTGATGCTTTAAAAGCATTTCAGATTAACTCTATAAATAATAAATATTCAAGCCTTAGTGATTCAAAAATAAGGGATATTGAGGCTGCGGTAAATACATTTTACAATTCACTTGGAACATCGATGAATGAGTATGTTACTTCAAAAGAAGATTTATCTACATATGTTCCTGCAATGTTATTTACACTATATGATGGATACTATATTAATAGTTCATATGACAATGTTTATGCATCTGATAGTGAGTCTAATAGTGTGCTGATAGAAGACAATCATAAATATCAAAAAGGTTTAAGACCATATATATATTATTCTTGTCAATATAGATTATCTAATGGTAAAAATGTAATTGTGAATTTTACATTGGATAATGCTATTACTGTATATGGGGACTTTGGAAATGGATATGAGACAAAGTCAGGTTATTTGATAAATTATAAGAATGTTACAAATATAAACAGTAGCAGAAAAACATTAAACTATGATGGTGTAGAGATAAGACCAGAGAGTTTGATGGAACATTTAAGTATTATTGTAAATGAAAATGATGAGCCAGTACGAGGAGATTATCCATATATAGTATACAATAATAAAAAAGTATATATGGATGTTGATAGAAGTGGAAATGCTATATATGATAATGTAAATATTCCTATATATGACTCTAATGGTAATCCTACATATGATGGTTATGGTAATATAAGATATAGAACAATTTCTTCGCCAAAATTTTTCTGGTATGAAAACTATAAAAAAACATATTTACAAGGAGACATGGTAGGCTTTATAAAATATTTAACTGATAATAATTTGCTTTATATAAATGGAAGTAACAGGCTTGTAAATAATATTGGATATAAAAGTATTAGTGCATATGAATATTATACAGGAGCATATGAATTTAGCAAATGGATTGTAGATAAAAGTGGTCTTGCATCTGTAACACAAGAACATATTGTACAAAATGATGGCACAGTAGGTGCAACTACATCTGATGGACAATTATATTTATCAGTAAATACAAATAATTCAAGTATTTTTAATTCAACTAAGACTGGAAATGATCCGCTTTTATCAAGTTCTACATTTAATTCACACAGAGTTGCGGTTATAAGAAAATCAATAGAAACAAATTTGAACACTGCAATAGCAAATTATAATAAACAAAGTGGATTAGCTGGATATGAGTTTGTAATGCCAGTGATAGATGAAGAAAATTGGTACAAGATAGCAAATAATGTGTCACTTGTTTCATTTATGCAAGGAATTCCAATTGGACACAAAATGTTTAATAATTATTCTGTTATTACAAATACAAAAAATGAAGAAGTAATTAATGATCAATCTATTTATTTAGTTGTACAAAATAGTGATGGAAATTATGAGTATCATCAACCAGGTTGCAAAGAACTTATAGATATGCAAAAATCTAATCCGAATTTATCAATAACAGCATATACAGCATTAAGTTTTATGAGGCAGACTGTTAAAATTAATGAAGTTCAAACACGATACTTTTATCCTCAACAAAGAACAAATAAATTGACAACAGGATGTTATAATTGTATTGTAAATGCTTCAGGAGATTACGATATAGATAGTATTATTTCAGGACAGATAACTGATTTTTCATCTGGAAAAGTTGTATATAATAGTTCTGATTTAACTGCAGTAAGAAGGGCCTTTTTAACAGGTCTTGCAAGAGAAAGAAGAGATTTATACAAGAGCAATTTTGAATAATTTGTTTAAAAAAATAAAATATGGTTACTCTAATATTAAGAATTTTAATATTAGGGGTAACCATGAAATTTATAAAAAGAACAATTATTTTATTTTTTTTGATAATATTACAAATATACATCTGTAATGTAACTCTTTTTCCGAATAGTGTTATATTAATGCAAGGAGAAGAGCTTAATTTAAAAACAGCTTTTGGACTAACTCTTTGTGATGATTCTTCTATGCAAACAGCTAGCAATATAAATAAAAAGAAGATTAGTGATAGTGGAACAATAGATGTAAGTTTAAACTTATTTGGAAAGATACCACTAAAAGAAACTAAAGTAAATGTTGTTGAAAGAACAGCTGTTATTCCTATGGGAAAAGCTATAGGAATGAAACTGTATACAGATGGCGTTTTGGTAGTTGGTATGTCTGAAATAAATGGAAAAAAGCCATATGAAAATACAGGAATACAAGAAGGGGATAGAATCATAAAAATTAATAATAAAAAAATAAATGATTCTGATGAGTTAATAGAAACTGTTAATAAAAGTGGTGGAAAAAAATTAGAGGTAACATACAAAAGAGATGATAAAACAATAACAACAAGTATTAGTCCTGTTAAGGTAGATGATAACAGCTATAAAATAGGATTGTGGATAAGAGATAGTGCAGCAGGAGTTGGAACAATGACGTTTTATGAACCGAGCTCAAAAATGTTTGCAGCATTGGGACATGGAATTACTGATATAGATACATCAGACATTATAACAATTGCAAGTGGACAGCTTGTTACAACAAATATAATGTCAATTGTCAAAGGTGAAAAAGGAAATCCTGGTGAAATACGAGGATCAATAGATAAAGGTGATACAATAGGCACTATATCAAAAAATACAAGGTTTGGAATTTATGGAGATATTAGTAAATTATCTAGTTTGAATGTTTCTAGTTCAAAACAAATGCAGGTAGCATTAAGAAATGAAATAAAAGCAAGCAAAGCACAAATTATGTGTGAGCTTGAAAATGGAAAAACAGAAAAATATGATATTGAGATACAAAAGGTATTTTATAATAATAATGAGAATAATAAAAGTATGTTTATAAAGATAACAGATAACAGACTTTTAGAAAAAACTGGGGGAATAATACAAGGAATGAGTGGGGCTCCAATAATACAAAATGATAAATTTGTAGGAGCAGTTACACATGTGCTTGTAAATGATCCTACGGCTGGATATGGAGTTTTTGCGGATATAATGATTCAGCAACTAAGAAAGTAAGTAGATAAATTGTGAGAGGATGGGCTTATTATGAAAAAATTGAAGAGTTGCAAGGGGATGTCTTTATCATGTGTTGTACTGTTAATATTATGCTTGATATTAGTAGCATTTTTAATATATGAAATAGTATATGTAGATATATGTGATATAATGGATAAAAATAAAAGCCCTGTAGATTCTAGTTCAAAGACGATAGGTAATTTTGCAGAAAATAAGGCTGGTATATTGAAGGAACAAACTAATGTAGAAAAAATTGAGCCAATAATTAATGAAGGGTATCAGACATCAGAGAGTGTCGTAAATGTTGGTAATCATTATTATTACAATCAGTTAGACGAAAATGCTAAGATTATATACAGTGCTTTAGAAAATAATAAAGAAAATATGAGAAGTGGAACATATAAAATTGATTTTGGAACTCAATTTAATAGTTTATTAAAGCAAAGTGATGGAGAAGCAAAGCTAAATGTTGCTTTTCAATCAGCATGGAATGCATTTACATATGACTATCCGGAGATATTTTATATTGATATAACTAAATTAATTCTTACAACTAAAACAACAAGTATAGGAATTTTTTCAACACATAGGGTAGAACTTGCAAATGAAGAGAATTCAACATATTATGCTGAGGGAATTTCATCAAAATCAGATTTAATTTATAAAGAAGAATATGCTAAGAAAATTAGAGACAAAATAGTTAATAATTTAAAGGGATATTCTAATTATGAGCAGATAAAATATGTACATAATTGGCTAATAGATAATTTAGAATATGATACTACATATAAACAAACTGATATACATAATGTTTATGGAGCTTTAGTAAACAGAAAAGTTGTGTGTGAAGGATATGCAAGAGCATTTAAGTATATACTTGATGGACTTGATATAGAGAATATTTTAGTTTCAGGAACAGCAACTAATTCAAATAATTCTACAGAAAGCCATGCATGGAATTATGTGAAATTAGATGGTAAATGGTATGCTATAGATGTAACTTGGGATGACCCTATAATAAAAGGTGGAGGAAGACTTACAGATAAACTAAGATATCAAAATTTTTTAAAGGGAAAAGATGAATTTTTAAGTAATCATATAGAAGATGGATATTTATCGGAAAATAGTATAAAATTTATTTTTCCAGAATTAAATAGCAAAAATTATAATACATAGAAGGGAAATTAAACATGCCAAAGTTTTTTGTAAGCAGTGATCAAATTGAAGGAGAAAAGGTAACAATAATAGGTGAAGATGTTAACCATATTATAAATGTTTTAAGACTTAAAATTGATGATAATATTGTTATAGGAAATAAACAAAGTGGAGTTACATATAACACGAAAATAGCAGAAATTTTGAAGGAAAAGGTTATATGCAAAATAAAAAATATAAATGAAAATTCTTCAGAGAGCAATGTAAAAGTTAGTGTGTTTCAGGGACTTCCAAAAGCAGACAAAATGGAATATATTATACAAAAATGTACAGAACTTGGAGCGGTAGAGTTTGTACCAGTTGCACTAAAAAGAAGTATTGTAAAATTAAATGGAAAAGATGAAGCAAAGAAAATAGATAGATGGCAAAAAATTGCAGAAGTTGCTGCAAAGCAATCTGGAAGGGATATTATACCACAAGTAAAAAATGTTTTGAATGTAAAAGATTTAGTAGAAATGATATCTAAATTTGATTTATTTATTATTGCATACGAGGCTGAAAAGGAAAATTCATTAAAAACAATTTTGCAAAAGAACAGAGAAAATATACTTAAAAAAAATGAGCCTAAAATAGGAATTGTAATTGGACCTGAAGGAGGACTTGACCTAGAAGAAGTTAATGTTTTAAAAGAAAATGGTGCAGAGATTATCACACTTGGAAATAGAATATTAAGAACAGAAACAGCACCAATAGCTATTGTTAGTAATATAATGTATGAATTTGAAAGTTAGTACTATTTATATGAACATTTACTAAAAATCATATAATGTGATGAAAAGTGGTACTTTTTGAAGGTTACTATTTAATAGTTTTAAGATTTATATTGACGCATAGCGGTATAATATTTCTTAGAAACTTGCCGTTCGCAGCCAATCCAAAAGATTGACGGCTGCTCGAATCGCACTCAGCCTTCGGCTTCGTTTGGTCGCTCAAGCGTTTCTTTGAAATATTATATCGCTATGCGCCTACAAAAAACATTATCCAGTAACTTTTGAAGACTGCCTTCAAAAAGCACCACTTGAAACTGTTAAAATTTATGATATAATAGATGTATTAAAAATTTGGAGGAGAGGTTAATGCCAGGGAAAAAAGTAGAAAGTGATATAAATGATATTACAGAAAATAAAAAAGTAAAAGAAGCGACAAACGAATTGAAAGAAACAAAGAAAAAGACTGCAACTAAAAAAACAACAACTGCAAAGAAAACAACAGGAACTAAAAAGGCAACTACAGCTAAAAAGGTTGCATCATCAAAAAAAGAAAATACTGATAAAGAAAATGTAGAAGGAAAAAAGAAGACAGCTTCTAAAAAAAGCACTACAGCAAAAAAGAGTGCTACTACAAAAAAAGCTGCAACTACAACAAAAAAGAAAATAGATACTGAGAAAAAAGAGCCATTACCATTAGAAGAAAAAGAAAATAAAATAAAAAAAGAAACACTAGCTCAAATAGAAGAAAAAGTAGAGACACCAATTGAAGAAGAGCAAGAAGAAAAGAAGGTAGCAAAAAAAGAGCAATGGATTTCTTTAAAAGAAATAAAGAAAACAATTACAGCAAAGAATAATTTGCCAAAGGAAGAGAACGAAAAGATAAACAGACACTTATTTCAAAATATTATGGTTGCAATAGTAATAATAATATACTTTATATTTTTAAATCTAGGAAAAAATAATATTCAAGGCAATGTATTTGTAACAGATTTAAAAGTATTTGGAATGTGTATAATGTTACTTGCAATAGCCTTAATGGAAAAAGCATATAAAGAAGATAGTGGAAGAATTGCAGTATTTGCAATAGAAATGATTGTTTTATCACTTACAACTGTTTCACTAATCTATATTGATTTAATTTTTTCTACACGTTTTGAATTTATTGTAACTGCTATTTCATATATTTTTGCAATTTATTATTTAATAAAAAGCATTATTATATACTTAAAAAAACGCAAGAAATATTTTGTGGATGATATGAAAGAGATTATTAAGGATAAGGAAGAAGAATAAATATGAATAGTATGACAGGTTTTGGAAGAGCAAACTTAGAGAAAAATTCTAGAGAGTATATTGTAGAGATAAAATCAGTAAATCATAAATATAATGATATTTCTTTAAAAGCACCAAGAAGTTTGATGAGCATTGAAAATAAAATACGCAAAACAGTGCTTAGTAAAATATCAAGAGGCAAAGTTGATATTTATATTACATATCTGAATTTGGGAGCAGAGGGAAAAAATGTTATTATAAATAACGATTTAGCTAAAATGTATATTAAAGAGCTTCAAGAACTTGCAAGAGAAAATAATATAAATAGTAATATAGAAGTAACTGAAATAACAAAACTTCCAGATGTTCTTAATGTTCAAACAAACGAGGATGAAGAAGCTGTTGCTTTGGAAGTAATTGAATGTTTGAATTTGGCACTTGATAAGTTTTTAAAAATGAGAAGTTCAGAAGGATGTAAAATAGCAGAAGACCTAAAGATTAGGATAAAAAAAGTAGAGGAAAATGTTGAAAAAATTTCTTGTTATTCTACTGGACTTATTGAAGAATATGTAGTAAAATTAGAAGGTAGAGTAAATGAAATTCTAAGAACAGATGTTGTTGATAAAAATAGACTTATGCAAGAGATTGTAATTTATGCAGATAAATGTTCTGTGGAGGAAGAAATTACAAGACTTAGAAGTCATATTGCGCAATTTGAAGAATTACTAGAAAAAAACGAACCAGTTGGAAAAAGATTGGATTTTTTAATTCAAGAAATGAATAGAGAGGTTAATACAATTGGCTCAAAATCAGGTAGTCTTGATATAACAAATTGTGTAATTGAGTTAAAAACTACATTAGAGGACATTAGAGAACAGATACAGAATATAGAATAAAGGAGGGAATTAAAATGCAATTAATTAATATTGGTTTTGGAAATATAGTTTCTGCAAATAGAATTATTGCAATTGTTAGTCCCGAATCAGCACCTATTAAAAGAATTGTTCAAGTAGCAAAAGATGAAGGAATGGCTGTTGATGCTACTTATGGAAGAAGAACAAGAGCTGTTATTATTATGGATTCTGGGCATGTTGTATTATCAGCAGTTCAACCAGAAACAGTTGCCGGAAGATTAGATAAAGAAGATACTACAAACAACACTGTATCTTCAGATGAAGAATAATAAATTGGGGGTAATGTAAAATGATGGTAAAACCAACCGTAAAGGAATTATTAACAAAGGTAGATAATCGTTTTGAACTTGTTGTTGCAACAGCAAAGAGAGCAAGACAAATAGCTAGTGGAGATGAAGTTTTAGTTGATACATATGAAGAGGCTCCAGTTACAATAGCTGCAATTGAAATAGATGAAGGGAAGGTATATGTATGCTAGTAATACTATCAGGTGTTTCAGGGGCAGGCAAAGATACAATAAAAAAAGAATTAATTAAAAGGATGGAAGAAGTAATATCTCTTCCATCTTATACTTCAAGAGGTCCACGTGAAGGAGAAGAAGAAGGCGTTCAGTATCATTTTATTTCTAGAGATGAATTTGAAAACAAGATAAAAAATGGTGAGTTGTATGAATATGATTTACACCATGAAAATTATTATGGTACATCAAAGAAATTAATGAATGAAAAAATAGAAAGTGGAAAAATAATTGTAAAAGATATTGAAGTAAATGGAACAGAAAATTTAATTAAAATTTTAAAAAATGATGTAAAATTAGTTTCAATATTTTTGAAAGTTGATGAAAAAGAATTACGAAAACGTTTGGAGCTTAGAGGAGACAGCGAGGAAAATATAAATTTAAGATTAAGCAGATTAAAGTATGAAGAGTCAAAAATAGGTTTATATGACTATGTTATAAAAAATGATGACTTTGAGAAAACAGTAGATATTATTACAACAATAATTAAAGATGAAAGAAGATTAGAACAAGAAGGAAGCGGGGTAGGTTAAAAACCTTCCCTGTTTTTTTACAGGAGAAAAGTAGATGATTGCAGAAGTAATTATACAAAGTAATGTAAAAAATTTAAATAAAATATTTGATTATGAAATACCATATGAGCTTGAAGATAAAGTGAATATTGGATCAAGAGTTTTTGTGCCTTTAGGGAATATGAAAAAGCTAGAAAATGGATTTGTGGTTGGAATAAAGCCTTTTTCAGAATATAAGGTAAGAGAGATTGCAAGCCTGCAAGGTGAAAATATTTTAGATAATGAAAAAATAGAACTTGCAAAATGGATGGCAAGGAGATATTTTTGTAATATTTCTGATTGCCTAAAGCTTATGCTTCCACCAGGTACCGCCAATAAGGATATAGAAAAAAGGGCAAAAGAAAAAAATGTTAATTTTATTACTTTAAAAAAGGATATTGAAGATATAAAATTTGCGATTGAGAGTAAAAGAATTAAATCTGAAAAACAGATAAGAGCTTTAGAATTTATAATGAATAATGGGGATTCACTAGTTTCTGATTTAGAGGTACAGGCAGATGTTTCAAGGGCGATTATAAATACACTTTGTAAAAATGGATATTTAGAAATGATTCAAAAACAAGTTGAAAGAGATCCTTTTAAAAATAAAAATATAGAAAAGTCAGTTAATTTGAAATTTACAGATGAACAACAAAATGCCTATGATACTATTTGCGATGCTATGGATGATATGCTGTTTTCAGAGTTTTTGATTGATGGTGTGACAGGTTGTGGCAAAACTGAAATATATATTCAGCTTATAGACAAAGTGCTAAACGAGGGCAAAACAAGCATTGTGCTTGTTCCAGAAATTTCACTTACACCACAGACTGTTAATAGATTTATTTCAAGATTTGGTAAAGAAAATATTGCGGTTCTTCATAGCAAACTTGGAGTGGGCGAAAGATATGATCAATGGTATAAGATAAAAAATGGGGAAGCAAAAATTATAATTGGTGCTAGATCTGCAATATTTGCACCTGTAGAAAATTTAGGAATAATTATTATTGATGAGGAACATGATAGTTCATATAAAGCAGAGGGAGTTCCAAGATATGATGCAAAAGAGGTTGCAAGAAAAATTGCAAAGGAAAATAATATACCACTTGTTTTAGGAAGTGCAACACCTGATTTTACAAGTTATTTTAGAGCTAAAAATGAGGAAATAACTTTACTAAAATTGACTAAAAGAGCAAATGAGGCAAGCCTTCCAGATATTGAAGTTGTAGATTTAAGAGAAGAACTTGCAAATCGGAAATAAATCTATGATTAGTAAAAAACTATATGATGCTATTTCTGATAATTTGCAGAATAATAAACAGACAATATTATTTTTAAATAGAAGAGGATATTCTACATTTGTTATGTGTAGAGAATGTGGTTATACAGCTAAATGCAAGAATTGTAACATAAATCTTACATATCATGCAAATACACATACTTTAAAATGTCATTATTGTGGATATGAGACAAAAGTTTTAACAACTTGCCCAGAATGTGGAAGCTTGCAAATAAGATATTTTGGAACAGGAACACAAAAGCTTGAAGCAGAAATTCAAAAGATATTTCCAAATGCTACAACGATTAGAATGGATGTGGATACTGTTACAAAAAAGGATTCACATGAAAAGATTTTGCAAAAATTTAAAGATGAAAATATAAATATTTTGATTGGAACTCAGATGGTTGTAAAAGGACATCATTTTCCAAATGTTACTTTGGTGGGAGTTATTGCAGCAGATGGAAGTTTAAATATAGATGATTTTAGAGCAAATGAAAGGACATTTCAAATACTAACACAAGTTGCAGGAAGAGCAGGAAGAGAAAAGGATAAGGGAAGAGTAATTATTCAAACATATAATCCAGAAAATTTTGCAATAGAATGTAGCAGAGAGCAAAATTACGATTTGTTTTATCAAACAGAAATAGGAATTAGGCAAAGCTTGAAATATCCGCCATTTTGCGATATAATATTAATTGGTATGACTTCTACAGACGAAAAAGAATTGATGGAAGTTGCAAGTAAATTATACCATTATTTAAAATTTAGATTAAAAAGTGAAAATATAGGTATGATTTTATATCCACCTGTGTCTGCACCAGTAGACAAAATTAAAAATAAAATCAGGTGGAGAATGATTGTAAAATGTAAATTTGATGATACAATGATAGATTTAATGAATGATATGCTTGACGAATTTAGCAAGATAAAAGCAAAAGAAACTCAAGTTATAATTGATGTAAATCCAAATGATATGGCTCATTAAAATAGGACAAGTTAAAAAGGGGGAAATATAGATGGCAGTTAGAATTGTAAGGGAAGAAGGAGACGAAATCTTAAGAAAAAAATCAAGAGAAGTAGAACAAGTAGATGATAGAATACGTGATTTATTAGATGACATGGTTGACACAATGCACAAGTACAACGGAGTTGGCCTTTCTGCTGTTCAAGTAGGAATTCTAAAAAGATTAGTAGTAATTGATTTATATGATGACAAAGGTCCTATTAAACTTGTAAATCCTGTAATATTAAAAACAAAAGGTGAGCAAGAAGTAGAAGAGGGATGCTTAAGTTTTCCAAATAAATATGCAAAAATGATTAGACCAGCAGAAGTTGTTGCAGAAGCTCTTGATGAAAACGGAAATAAAATAAAAATAAAAGCAAAAGGACTTCTTGCACAGGCAATTTGCCATGAACTTGATCATTTAGATGGTGTATTATTTGTTGACAAAATGATACCTGGAACACTTCAATACGTTGAGCCAAAGAACGAGGAATAAGGAGGAAATATGCTTAAAGTTGTTTTTATGGGAACACCAGATTTTGCAAGAAAATCTTTAGAAAAAGTATATGATGCAGGTTATGAAATTTTAGGTGTTGTTACAAATGTGGATAAGCCAAAGGGGAGGGGAATGAAAATGATTCCTACACCTGTTAAGGAATTCGCAATTCAAAAAGGCTTACCTATTTATCAGCCTGAAAAGGTAAGAAATAACGAAAAATTTATTAACGAGATTAAAAATTTAAATCCAGATGTTATATGTGTTGTAGCATATGGTAAAATACTTCCAAAAGAACTTTTAAATATTCCTAAAATGGGATGTATAAATGTACATGGCTCTTTACTTCCAAAATATCGTGGAGCAGCTCCAATACAGTGGGCAGTGCTTAATGGAGATAAGACAACTGGAATTACTACAATGTATATGGATATTGGTATGGATACAGGAGACATGATTTTAAAAAGGAAAGTTGAGATAGGTGAAGATGAAACAACAGGAGAGCTATGGGATAGACTTTCTGATATTGGAGCAGATTTACTTGTTGAAACACTTGAGGCAGTTGAAAAAGGAGAAGCACCAAGAGAAAAACAAGGCCCAGACTTTACAATGGCACCTATGCTTGATAAGCAAATGGCTAAAATTGAATGGGAAGATATGAGTGTATCTAAAATAAAAAATCTTGTAAGAGGATTAAATCCTATCATGGGAGCATATAGCTTTTTAAATGGAAAGAAGATCAAATTTTGGAAAGTTGATATTTTAGATGAAAATGAGCTAATGGATATATTTCCAGAATTAAAGGAATATTCATATAAAATGAAAGAACTAATGCCTGGAACAGTTTTATTTTCTGATGATAAAAAAGGTTTATTCATCAAAGGTCAAGATGGAATAATTAGTGCAAAAGAGGTTCAAGCAGAGAATTCTAAGAGAATGAATGTGAATGATTTTTTACGTGGAAATCATATAGATGCAGGGAATATATTTGAATAATAAGCATAAGCGATATAATATTTCTTAGAAACTTGCAACATTATCTAGTAACACTTGAATAATAAAATTTCTAAAATATGTTGTAAATTTTTGAATAAATTGGTATACTAATAATGTAAAATATATGTTTTGGGAGGTATATATTATGGAAGAAAATGAAGAAGTTAAAAATGAGGAAGTTATGGAAAATCAAGGGGAAGTAACTTTAGAGAATACTAATATAAAAATTGCTGATGATGTAATTGCTGTAATTGCTGGAGCAGCTGCATCAGAGGTTTCAGGAGTTGCATCAATGGCAGGTGGATTTGCAGGTGGAATTTCTGAAGTATTTAGCGGAAAGAAGAATTTTGCAAAAGGAATTAAAGTTGAAACAGGTGATAAAGATACAAAGATAGATGTAAATATCATTGTTGAATATGGTGTAAGAATTCCAGATGTTGCATATGAAATTCAAACAAGAGTAAAAAAAGCAGTTGAAGGAATGACAGGACTTAAAGTTTCAGAAGTTAATGTTCATATTCAAGGAGTTAAAACACAACAAGCACAAGAAAATACACAAGATGAGAACTCAGAAGACTAATTATCTAAAATGGTGGGCACAAAAAATATGTGCCCATATTTAAAATTATAGGAAAGGGTATATTTAAAAATATATTTGGTAAAAAATATGAAAATAATTGAAAAAACAACATTAGTACTATTTTCAACATTGATGTTAATAATATCTATAATGGGTTCACTTGTAATTTTTGGATGGATAGATTTTGACATTATAGATGAAATTGTAGCTGGAATTACAAATAATACAGTTTCTTCAAATATTGTACTTGGCTTGAACGTTATATTCATTTTACTTTCTATTCGTTGCATATTTTTTGATTCAAGTAGCAAAGAAAAAAATGAATACAGAAATGGAATTTTACTTGAAAATTCTGATGGTAAACTATTAATTTCAAAAGAGACTATAGAGAATCTTGTAAACGGTGTTGTTAAAGGATTTGATAGTGCAGAAGATGTAAATACTAAAATTGAACTTGGAAAAGATAATACAGTTAGTATATATGTAAATCTTAGTGTAAAAGAAAATGCTGTAATTAAAGAATTATCTACAAATTTACAAACTAAAATAAAAGAAACTATCAAAAAAACATCAGATTTAGATGTTAAAGAAGTAAACATTAAAGTAAAAAATATTGAACCTGAAAAGGAAATCGTAGAATAAGAAAAGGAGAAGATTCTATGGATGAGTTTAAAAAATTTATGTCACAATATGGCGGTATGGTTATAGGAATTATCGTTGCAATAGTACTTTTATGTACACAATTATACAGATTGATAATAGGAATTATTTTGATTTTTGTATGTGGATATGCAGGAAATTATATTCAACATAATAAATTTGAAGTAAAAGAAAAACTAAAGAATTTTATTGATAGATTATAAAATTGAATATTACTGTAATAAACAATTGAAAAAAGCACATTGAAAATATTTATAAAAGTAAGGAGAAAGGTTGTTATAATAATGAATAGATCAGAAATAAGAGAAGTAGTATTAAAATTCTTGTACAGTTTAGAACTTCAAAAATTGAAAAAATATGAGTATAAAGAACAAATAAAGTTATTTTTAGAGGCAAATGAGATAGAAGATAAAAAAGTTGAAAAATATATTAAAGATGCTGTATATGGAATAGAGAAAAATAGAGAAGAAATAATAAATCAAATAAAAGACGAATTATCAGAAAAATGGGAAATAAGAAGACTTTCAAAAATGAGTTTGGCTATTTTAAAACTTGCAGTATATGAGATGATATACGCAAAAGTTCCATATAAAGTTGTAATAAATGAGGCTGTTGAACTTGCAAAAAAATATGGAGATGACAGTACTCCTGCTTTTGTAAATGGTATTTTAGGAAGTGTAGTAAAAAAGAATAATATAGAGGAGCAATAAAAACAAATGAAATATGACGCAATTAGTGTATCAGATTTAAACAAATACATTAAAGATAAGATTGCAAATGATGAAGCATTAAACAATGTTTTAGTAAAAGGTGAAATTTCAAATTTTAAAAATCATTATACAGGACATATGTATTTTACTTTAAAAGATGAAAATTCATTAATAAAGTGTATTATGTTTAAAACATACACGAGTAATTTAAAATTTATGCCAAAAGATGGTATGAAAGTTATGGTATTTGGAACTGTTTCTGTTTTTGAAAGAGATGGAGTTTACCAAATATACTGCAAAGCTATGCAAGAAGATGGAATGGGAAGTTTATATACAGCATATGAAGAGCTTAAGGCAAAGCTTGAAAAAGAAGGATTATTTGATGTAGCACATAAAAAGAAAATTCCAGCTATGCCAAAATGCATAGGGGTTTTAACATCAAATACAGGAGCAGTTATTAGAGATATAATAAATGTTTCAACAAGAAGAAATCCAAATGTATATATAAAATTATTGCCTGTTCCAGTTCAAGGCGAAGGAGCAGCAGTTAAAATTGCAGAAGCAATTAGAACAATGAATGAACAAAAACTTGCAGATGTAATAATTCTTGCAAGAGGTGGAGGTTCACTTGAGGATTTGTGGCCTTTTAATGAAGAGATTGTAGCAAGAGAAATATACAATTCTGAGTTACCTGTTATTTCTTCTGTAGGACATGAAACGGATTTTACAATAGCAGATTTTGTAGCGGATTTAAGAGCACCAACACCATCAGCTGCTGCAGAGCTTGCTGTACCTAACATTGCTGATGTAATACTAAAACTTAATTCATATAAAAATAGATATCAACTTGCATTAAAAAAGAAAGTTGAATTTATGAGACTTAGATATGAAAAATGCATGAACCAGAGAGTATTCAAAGAGCCTTTGCAAAAAATACAAGAAAAATATATCATAATTGATATGAAAATTAAATCAATGCAAAATAGTGTAAATGCAATGTATAAAGATAAAAAAGGTAATGCAATGAAATTAATTGCAAAACTTGATGCTTTAAGCCCACTTAAGACTTTGATGAGAGGATACAGTATAGTATCTTTAAATGGAAAAAGTATAAAATCTGCAAATGATTTAAAAAAGGATGATGAGGTAGAATTAAGGTTAAGTGAAGGAAGCGCAAAAGCAAAGATATTGTAGGAGGTGCACATATGAATAAGACAGTAAAGAAAAGTTTAATTATAATTGCTATTGTTATTGTATTATTTGCAATTATATGGCTTGTTTATGATATGTTAAAAAAGGATACTGTGGATACAAGTAGTGATACAAATATAGTTGATGGAAATACAGGTCTTGACAATATTATAAATGATTTATTTGAAAATGACATGATTGAAAATGAAATTGAAAATGAAGTTACAGAAAATGTAACATCAAATAGTAGCAAGGAAAATGATAATACTAAAAATGAGCCTGATACAACAGAAAAAACAACAAGCAAAGAAGAAAAGGCAATTGAACTTGCTAAAAAGAAATGGGGAAGTACATCAGGAGTATATTTTTCAAATGAAGGTATAAATTCTGATGGAAGATATATTGTTTCTGTAAGAGATGGAAAGTCAACTAGTTCTTTAGCATTTTATTTAGTTGATGTAGAAAAAGGATTAGTAACAGATTTTTAATAAAAGTAAAACGAAAGGAGAAAGAGGAAATATCCTCTTAAGATAAAAGATGAGTGAAGATATAAATTTTGAAGATAATATGAAAAAATTAGAACAAATAGCAAATGAACTAGAAAAAGGTGATTTAGACCTTGATACTTCTGTAAAAAAATTTGAAGAAGGTATGAAAATTTCTAAGGAATGTAGTGATATTTTAGAAAAAGCAGAAAAGAAAATTACAATGCTAATAAAAAACAGTAATGGAGAATTAGTAGAAGAAAATTTTGTACAAACAGAAGAATAGTACATATTAAAAATTAAAAGGGGAGAAAAAGGAAAGGATGAAACGGTTTTATAATGCAGTACAAATATCTTATTATACCATTTGCTGTGTGGTTTTTTATACAATTGTTTAAATTAATATATGATTTAGTAACAACAAAACAATTTAATTTTAAGAGAATTTTAGGTGCAGGAGGAATGCCAAGTTCACATTCAGCGGTTGTAACATCACTTGCAACAATGATTGGAGTAAGTCAAGGATTTGATTCTCAAATGTTTGCACTTGCTACAATATTTGCATTTGTTGTAATGTATGATGCAGCTGGAATTAGAAGAGCAGCTGGTAAACAGGCACATATTTTAAATAAGATTGTAAACACACCTGGACTTTCTGGAGTAGAAGTTACAGAAAAATTGCAAGAAGTATTAGGACACACACCAAAACAAGTTATTGTTGGCGCAATTATTGGTGTTATAGTTGGATTGATTTTTGCATAAAAAAATAGCGCATAAGCAATATAATATTTCTTTGAATAGTATATTGCTTATGCGCATTTATAAAATAATCTAAAAATGCAATAGCGATTATAGTAAGTAATAAAGAATACTTAAAAAATGAGAGGAGAAAAAGCAGAATGGAAGATGTAGATATTGCAAGAAATACAGAGTTAAAGAAAATAAATGAAATTGCTTTAGTAGCAGGAATCGAAGATGATGAACTTGAACTTTATGGAAAGTATAAAGCAAAAATATCATTAGATGCTATGACAAGACTAAAAGATAAAAAAGATGGTAAGCTTATTTTGGTGACAGCAATTAATCCTACACCTCTTGGAGAAGGAAAAACAACTATGGCAATCGGAATTGCAGATGGACTAAGACAACTTAAGCAAAATGCAATTCTTGCATTAAGAGAGCCATCACTTGGACCTGTATTTGGAATAAAAGGTGGCGCAACAGGTGGAGGACATTCACAAATTGCTCCTATGGAAGATATAAATCTTCACTTTACAGGAGATATACATGCAATTACATCTGCCAATAATCTACTTTCTGCAATGATAGATAATCATATATATTTTGGAAATGAACTTGGATTTGATAGAATTGTATGGAAAAGATGTGTGGATTTGAATGATAGACAACTTAGAAAAGTTGAAACAGGATTATCTGGGGAGAAAAATATTGTTCCAAGAGAAGATGGATTTGATATATCAGTTGCATCAGAAATAATGGCAATATTTTGTCTTGCAACAGATTTAGAGGATTTAAAAAGAAGAATAGGAAATATAATCGTTGGATATACAAAAGAAAATAAACCAATTACTGCAAGAGATTTAAAAGCAGATGGAGCTTTGACAGTACTTTTAAAAGATGCAATAAAACCAAATTTAGTACAAAGCCTAGAGCATACACCAGCCATTGTTCATGGTGGACCATTTGCAAACATTGCACATGGATGTAATAGCATAATTGCCACAAAACTTGCATTAAAATTAGGAGATTATGTGATTACAGAAGCGGGATTTGGTGCAGATCTTGGAGCCGAGAAGTTTTTAGATATAAAGTGCAGAAAAGCAGATTTGAAACCTGATGTAGCCATCTGTGTTGCAACAATTAAAGCATTAAAATATCATGGTGGTATGCAAAAAGATGAGATAAAAAACGAAAACATAGAAGCATTGGAAAGAGGAATACATAATTTGATGAAACATGTGGATAATTTGCAAAATGTATATGGACTTAATGTGATTGTTGCAATAAATAAATATACACATGATACACAAAAAGAAATAGATTTTTTAAGAGAAAAATTGCAAGAAAAAAATGTTGAGCTAAGTTTAGTAGAAAGCTGGGAAAAAGGCGGAGAAGGTGCTATAGATTTAGCAGAAAAGATAATGAATTTGACAAAAAAACCTTCAAAATTTAATTATGCATATGAACTTGAAAAAGATATAAAAAGCAAAATAAAAGATGTTGCATGCAAAATATATGGCGCAACAGATGTAGAATATACAGATGAGGCTTTAGAAAAAATAAAGCAGATAGAAGAACTTGGATATGGTAACTTACCTGTTTGTATAGCAAAAACACAATATTCTTTATCAGATGATTCAAAAAATTTAGAATGTATAGAACCATTTAATATACATGTTCAAGATGTTATATTAAAAGCTGGAGCAGAATTTATTGTTGTAATAACAGGAAAAATAATGACAATGCCTGGACTTCCAAGAATACCTGCAGCAGAAAAAATTGATTTAGATGAAAATGGAAATATTATAGGAATTTTTTAAAAATGTATAAATACACCACTTTTGGACAAAATAATTTTAAAAATTATTAGAAAGTGGTGTTTTGTTTTGAAAAAAATGAAAAATGTTATACAAAGAAATATAAAAGCATTAATAGTGATATGTCTTGCTATCTTTATGTTTGTAGGATATAATGTATTTTTTAGAAATAATGCTGTAGATGCACTTTCAAAATATGGCTCACGAGGACAAGAAGTAAAGACAATACAAACTAAACTAAAAAGATGGGGATATTATTCTGGAAGTGTAGATGGAATATATGGTAGTGGAACACTTTCTGCAGTAAAGAAATTTCAAAAGAAAAATGGACTTACGGTAGATGGAATAGCAGGCAAGAAAACACTTGAAGCAATGGGCATATTCAGTAGCTCAAGTTCATCAAGTTCAAGTTCTTCAAGCACAAACTCAAATGATGTGAATTTACTTAGCAGACTTATATATGGAGAAGCAAGAGGTGAACCATATACAGGACAAGTTGCAGTAGCAGCAGTTGTACTTAATCGAGTAAAAAACAGCTCATTTCCAAATACAGTGGCAGGAGTAATTTATCAAAAAGGTGCATTTGATGTTGTAAGCGATGGACAAATAAATATGACGCCAAATGACACAGCAAAAAAAGCAGCACAAGATGCAATAAATGGATGGGATCCATCATATGGGGCAATTTATTACTTTAATCCAAGCACAGCAACTAATAAATGGATCTGGTCAAGACCTCTTACTGTTGTTATAGGTAAACACAGATTTTGCAAATAAATCACATAAAAGCAAGAAAATTTTGGAGGAATATTGACATATAGAAATGTTATGATAAAATGAAAAAGTAAAAAATAAACAAAAGGAGCACACAAAAGAAATGAAAGACGAAACCGTTGAGGCTGTACACACACACACACACACACACAATACATT
>CAKOPZ010000015.1 GCA_934101145.1 uncultured Clostridia bacterium | reverse complement strand
TCCACAATATCTTTAAATATAATAACATATTTTTAATTTTTATAAAAATGTTATTAAATATATTATACGAGGAGGTATGATAAGTGGAAAAAATAAAAATTGGAATTTATGGATATGGAAATTTAGGAAAAGGTGTTGAACTTGCTCTAAAAAATAGTCCTGATATGGAACTAAAAGGTATTTTTACAAGGAGAAATCCTGCTTCTATCTCAACATTAAATCAAGACTCAAAAGTATTTTCAGTAGATGATGCATCTTCAATGAAAAATGATATTGATGTTATGATTTTATGTGGAGGCTCTGCAACAGATTTGCCTAAACACGGACCTACGGTTTGCAAAATATTTAACACAGTAGACAGTTTTGATACACATGCCAAAATACCTGAATACTTTTCTATTATGAATAAAACCGCAAAAGAAAATGATACATTATCACTTATTTCTTGTGGATGGGATCCAGGATTATTTTCATTAAATCGTTCTTTGCTTGATTCAATCCTTCCGATTGGAAAGAACTATGTATTTTACGGCAGAGGTGTAAGTCAAGGTCATTCCGATACTATTAGAAGAATTTCTGGAGTAAAAAATGCTATTCAATATACTGTACCATATGATGAAGCTGTTGCTTCTGTAAGAAACAAAGAAAATCCTGATTTTAAGTCAGTACATGATATGATGTGGAGAGAATGTTTCGTTGTGTTAGACGGAACAGTTGCTGCAGATACAGTTGAAAAAGAAATTAAAGAAATGCCAAACTATTTTAGTGATTACCACACTGTAGTGCATTTTGTCTCTGAAGAGGAACTAAAAGAAAAACATAGTAAAATGTCACATGGTGGATTTGTTTTAAGAAGTGGCAAAACAAGTGAAACCACAAATCAAATAGCAGAGTTTTCTTTAAAACTAGATTCAAACCCTGAATTTACCGCAAGCACTTTAGTAGCATATGCACGTGCAATTTATAGATTAAGAAAACAAGGAAAAACAGGAGCTATAACTGTTTTAGATATTCCAGTTTCACTTCTTGCTTCTAAAACACATGATGAAATTTTAAAAGATATTTAAGTACAATTTTCGCCTTTACTTCAAAAAAAGAAAATCATAAACTGATTTTCTTTTTTCGTATAAATTTTCTATATTTCCTCATGAATTCTTCTATCTATAGAATATGCACTTCCAATTGTTGTTTTTGCAAGATGTTTTACTTGTGCCCCAACCTCTCCTATTTCAAGCACATTTGCAAATCTATTCTTGTCAGCAACAACTACACCTATTGATATCGAAGTAAGTGGAAACTCTTCAATTATTCCCTTTCTATTTGCAACCTCTAAATATCCTTTTCCAACATCATCTTCATTAAAAAATCTACCTACACCTTTGTCAAATTCTGCAATAATGTTTTGACAAATTTTTTCGTAGTCCTCACTTGCTGAAACTATAGCTACAAAATCATCTCCACCTATGTGACCAACAAATCCTTCTCCATCTGTTAAGCCTTCAACATTTCTTACAATAGTCTTGGCTGTAAATTTAATTATTTCATCACCATTTAAAAATCCATAAACATCATTATATGCCTTGAAATTATCTAAATCCAAATACAGCATAACAAAACCTTCATTGTTCAAAAGTCTTTTCTTCATTTCTGCTTGAATTTGAACATTTCCAGGAAGTCCTGTAAGTGGACTAACACGTCTATTTATATATAAAAGTCTTATTATATTGCAAACTGTATAATATAAATATTCTTCATCAATTGGTGATTTTATATAATGTTCAACACATTCTTTTAAAACCTCTACTCTATGTTGTTTTTTTATGTTAGAAGAAATAACAATAATAGGTGTTATACTGTTATCTTCATTAGTTCTAATTCTTTTGCATACTTCTAAAATATCCTCATCCAAAGTATCTTCATTTATAATTATCAAAGATGGTATATTTTTTAATGCTACATCAATTCTTTTTGAATCAACTTTTTTAAATTTGTACTCACTATCTTTTTTGAATAATCTGTTTAGTGTTTCTTTTAAGGTGTCATCATTATCTATTATATAAATAGAATGAGCCATTTTTATTCCTCCTCATTTTTACCTTTTTTGTTTCTTTTTGATTTAAAATCTATCCTTTGCTCTATAAAACTGCTTATTTTTTCCGACATATGCATTGTAGGAAACGCATCTTTTAATCTATTTATTTGTTTATATAATTTTGTTTTTAATTTCAATTGCTCTTGTTTTAACTCATTTAATTTTTCTGCAATATTTTGTACAGGCACTTTTTCAAGTCCTTCTGATTGTTTTAACTCATTAATTTTTTCTTTTATTTTATCGCCTATTTGATATAACTCTTCTATTTTGTCATCTATAAATAATATTCTATTTACTGTAATCATCATATCTGTAATTAATGATATATATAGTACAATATTTAGATGAAATACTATTCCCACGGGTAACATATCAATAATTTTATATACAACAGGATGTATTATAAATATAAATACAACTCCTAATATGCCCCAGTATATAGAATTTTTTAAGCATACTCTTCCATTTATATTAAATTTGACATTTGAATAGTCCCAATATTTGGTTTTAAACAATTTTTCTAATATAACTCCAACAATATACTCCCAAATTGTAAGTAATATCATTGAAGATAAAAATATTATAAATACATTTTGTGGCAGAAGTCCAAATATAAGTATCATTATAACTGCCCCAAATCCATATATTGGGCATAAGGGTCCATATAAAAAACCACTATTAACAAATCTTTTTTCTAATATTGTTTTATATACAGACTCCAAGCACCATCCTAAAAATGAATATATTATAAAATATAACAGTATATTATTTAGCATAATTAAATTCTTTAGCTCCTGTTGTAGTTAATGAGTTTACATTTGTAATTTTTATTCTAATATTATTTGTTCCTTCTATTATATCAAGTGTTGCTTTTACTGACTTTTGATTTATATTATTTGCTGATTTTGTAACTCCATTTAAATTTATTGCAATATCCTTAATTCCATCTGGATCTTCAGCAATTACTACAAGTTTACCATTTTCGATTTTCATATTAACTTTTGTTTTTCCTGATACAATAATCGTTTTTTCCTTTGTCTCATAATTTCCAGAAGCATCGACAGCAGTAACAGTCAATTTATTTTCACCTTTTTGTAATTTTAAAATATAATTCATTACTTTATCTTCTACATCAGATTTATCTACACGTATCGGATCTTGATCATTTATTGTATATTCAATATATGACATTTGAGTATCATCAGTTGAAACAATTTTAATAGTACCATTTGAACCTTCTTCTTCAATTTCAATTGTAGGTTTTGTTATATCAACACCTTCTACAATAAATTCCTTTTCATATTTTATTGTTCTTCCTTTTTCATCTTCTATTTTAACATTTAAAGTACTATTTTCATTTAGAAGTAATACATTTTCCTCTACAAATGTACCATCTACAGGAATTTTAGTTTCCTCATCTGTGTTCCAGCTATATATTAAATTTTTTATTTTTATGCTACTTGCGGCTTTTATTATAACCTCATCATTTACTCTTTCCATTGTTAAAGTTGGCAAATTCTTTGTATCTTTTCCCTTTGCATCTTTATATATGGCATATGATCCATGCCCTATAAAAAGTACACCAAATATTATTAAAGCTATTACAAAAAATCTCAAAACACTGCCAATATCTGCTGGACCGGAATTTCTATTTTTATTTTTTTTCTTTTTATTTTCCATAACCAAAATTTGATTCATTAGTTTCACCTCATATTTACGTATGCATTATATCATATCACTTTTTTAAAGTAAACTTTTATTTTATTTTTGTAGATAAAAATTGAACCCTTTTTATTAGGGTTCAATTTTTAGTATTCTACATTATATAACAAATTTTTTAATTAATACAAGTCCTCCTGCAATTATTGCAAGAACTGCACCTGTAATTAATATATAATTTTCTCCAACACCTGTTACTATAGATAAGATTACTGATGCATCATCAATATCATCTTCTCCTTTTTTAAAGTTATCTGGTGTTGAATCAATATCAGGTGTATTGCTATCATTTTTATCTTTGCTAATTTCAGCCCAGTTTTGTTTTAAACCTAAATTATTATCTCCATTTATCCATTGGAAAGTAATTTCTACAATTGCACTTTCTCCAGGTTTTAATAATTTATTTTTCAATTGGTCTGTTGTTACAGTCTTTCCATCTTTAGATAATTTCCACTTTGGATTATCCGCTTGAACAAATTTTAATCCATCTGGAATATAATCTTTAATTTCATCTGCATAGCCTTCTATTTCACCTTCGTTTGTTACCTTTATTTGATATTTAAATTTAATTACAGCATTTTTTCTTGTATTTTTTAATGTTTCAACTTTAACTACTGGCTCTGGTTGTACTCCAAATTTGTGTCCTGTTTTTGTAGTTGTTGTTTTTCCATTTAATTTAATACTATATTCTGTAATAATTTTTTCAAGTGCTAAATCAAAGTATTTTACTTTTACCTTTTCAATATCTTGGTCATCTTCACCATCTTTGTTATTATCTGGTGTTGAATCTATATCATCAACAGGATTTCCTTTTTCATCTCTGTCGTCAGAAATTTCAGCTGTATTAATTAAAATTCTGTCTGATGTATTAGGTTCTGTAACTTTAAATGCTACTTTAATCTCTCTATAATCAGGTTGTGTCATTGTACCTTTGTCAAATGCCTTAATTAGATTATCTCTTTTTTCAGCTTGTGCTTGTTCATATGATAAGTAATCTGTTCTAATTGTTTTAGCTTCATTTGCATTTGTTGTTTCATTTCCATCTTTATCATACATTTTCCATCTATATGTTTTGTTTAACTCATTATCTGGCAAATATACAAGTCCATCAGGAATATTATCTTTAACTTCATTTGCATAACCTGCTTGATTTCCTTCGTTATATATTCTTAAAGTATATATAACTGTATCTCCATTTACTACATCAACTGGAGTTTTTGGATGAGTATATGTCATCTTTCCATTTTCATCCATAGAGAAACTTGGAACTCTTCCAGAAACCTCTTTATCATTTACTCCTGTAATAAATTTTCTTAATGCTAAGTCAAATTTTTGTACTATTACCTTTTCAAAGTCGTCATCATCCTCTTGTCCTGGAATATAGTCGTCTCCTCTGTTTATTTCATCATCTTTATATTCTGGAAGTAACTCATCTGTTGGAAGAGTAACATTTCCAGGTGTTGAATCTCTATCTGTTACACTATTTCCTGTTTTATCAGTTTGTTTTGTAATATCAGCAATGTTTGTAATCTTTTCAGCAATTACTGTATCTTTTACTTTACATTTAATTTTCACATCAATATAATCAAGTGTTGTAGATTTTTTGTCAAATGCTTTTAATAAAACTTTATTGCTTTCTTCTGTTCTATCTTTGTATAAAGTATCTCTACTTGCTGAATATTCTGTATCAGGTGATGTAATATTTGTTGTTACAGTTCTTCCATCATTTGAAACTTTCCATCCATATTGAGCATTAAATTCATCATTTACAAACTCTAAATATTGTGGCAAGTGATCTGTAATTTCATTTAAATATCCATCAATTTCACCTTCGTTATATACTCTTATTGTATATGTAACAATATCTCCAACATTTACATTAACAGCCTTTTTGTTATGACTATATGTTGCTGTTGTTTTTCCATTAAGTAATGGTGTAACATCAACTTTTGGAACTCTTGTATAATTTCCATTTTCATCTACAAGTTCATTGTCTCCAACTGCTGAAATGAATTTTCTTAATGCTAAATCAAAATATTTTCCTGGAATAATTAATTGCTCAAAATCGTCATCATCTTCTTGACTTGTTGTTCCATAATTATCTCTCTTAACATTATCTGGTGTTGAATCTTCATCTTTTACTGTTTCATTTCCATCTTTATCAGCATGTTTTGTAATTTCTGCAATATTTTTTAATACATTATCTTTGCTTGAAACTGTTGCAATAACCTCACACTCAATTTGTACATCTAAATATTTTAGATTTTTTCCATCAAATCCATTTAAAAGTGTACCTGCAAGCTTATCTGTTGTAATTGTTTTACCATCTCCTGATGGATTTTTCCAACCATTTTCTGTATTTATTGTACTATTCTCTACAAATTTCAATCCTTCTGGCAAATAATCTGTAATTTCTTTTACATATCCATCTGCTTTACCTTCATTATATACTCTTATTGTATAAACTACTTTGTCACCTGTTCTTACTTCTAACGCATTTTTAGGGTGAACTTTAACAGTTGTTGTAATTTTACCATCTGCTAAATCTTTTATTGTAGCATCACTTATTTTTGGCTCTCTGCTAACTGTTGGTGCTACTCCATTAATTGATGTGATAAATTTTCTTAATGCTAGATCAAATTTTTCACCTTTTAAAACTAAATCTTCAAAATCGTCGTCATCTTCTTGACTTGTTGTTCCATAATTGTCTCTTTTAACATTATTTGGTGTTGAATCTATATCTGTTCCACCATTTGAGCCTGTAATTTCAGCAATATTCTTTAATGTTGATTTTCCTATTGTAGGACTATCAGCTGTCACTTCACACTCAATTTGTACATCTAAATATTTAAGTGTTAATGTTTGTTTATTAAATGCCTCTATTTTTGTTCCCTTAAGTTTATCAGTTGTAATTTTCTTTCCATCTGTAGATTTCCAACCATTTTCTGTATTTACTGTGCTATTTTTAGCAAGTTTTAATCCATCAGGTAAATAATCTGTAATTTCAGTTACATATCCGTCTACTTCGCCTTCATTATATACTCTTATTGTATAAATAACTTTGTCACCTTTTTTAACTTCTAAAGCTGTTTTTGGATGTCTTTTTACAGCTGTTGTAATTTTACCATCTGCTAAATCTTTTAATGTACTTTCACTTATTTGTGGTTCTCTACTTACTGATGGAGCTACTCCATTGATTGATGCGATAAATTTTCTTAATGCTAAGTCAAATTTTTTCTCAACTACAGGAGTAAATTCAATAGAATCACCATAATTTGTTTTTGTTCTTTTAACCTCTACTACTGGTTGGTCTTTACCATCAGTATTTTCTGTTGACCAATATGTAAGTGATGTATTAAAATATGAACCAGATATATTAAAACTAATTTTATCTATATTTGTTGTTTTTGGAAGTACAATATAAAATTCCTTTCCCACTGTATCTTCTATAGTAGAAAACTCTTTTCCATTTGCATTTTGCATTTTAGGTGTAATTACAGTATTACCATTTTTGAATACTCCATCTAATGTTCCAGAAGTATCACTTGCTTTATTTATTTTAAATGGTCCTATAACATAATTTTCATCAACTGTTTTTTGTGTTATGTTAGTTTTTGCAAGTGTATATGGTGCACTTGATGCTTTAGGTGTATAATTAGCTCCATTTTTCTTAGCAAAATCAACTAAATATTCATATAATGTATTACAATCTTCGCTTCTGTCCCATCCATTCTCTGAACCAGTACCAATTTCATCACTTAGTGGATTGTAGTTACTATCTGAACCTGAAACTGCATTTACCCAAAATTCAAAAGTTCCTGCATCTCCAACATCATATGCATCACCTGGGTTTGTAAAATGCCATACTGCTAATTGTTGAACAGCATCAATATCGTCATCTGTAATGTTGCTACCTTCAAGTCCTGCATTTTTTAATAGTAATTTTCTATATTCAGAAGCTGTATTTCTCTCCTCTGTTGTTGCATTTGATTTTGGTGCAACATAAATATTTTCAAGTAAAGCCACTAGCTTTCCATAATTACCATTTGAAAATACAGGTATTAAATCTGCATATGAACTTGGTATTGAAGCTTTATCTTTCAAATCAAAATATCTTGTATATTCTCTAACTGTTGGAGTTCCACTACCAAAAGTTGAAGAACCAAAGCCAGCTCCTCCCTTTACACAATAAATAGTGTGGTCGTAATTTGTAACAGTACCACTACTATTTGATTCACAAATTTTCCAAATATTTTTTTCCAGTGCCTTGTAACCATATCCCGATGAACGCAATTGTTTAATTGTAAGATATCTGCTACCTGTTGCAGCTTTTGATGTAGTACTAAACATTAAACCAAAGCCTATTGCCATAATAGTTACAATTGAAAGAAACGTAATTTTTCTTAAGCCTTTCATATTACCCTCCATATTTTCACCTATTTTTATACTTTCTATTTTACTTACATTTTTGACAATAGTCAATAACAGTATTTGACACATTTTCCATATATTAAAAAGATTGGCCTTACACTGTTACGGAAATTTATTTTCCCATCATCGCCAAAAATATTACACTTATATTACAATTATATTACATTTTTGTTACATTTTCAATAGTTTTAGGCTGAATTCTTAGGAAAATACTGGGTTTCACGTTTCTTTATTTTTATGTATAATATCTATTTTTTTACACATATACTCTTCCACTTACTTAAAGCAAATTTTTTTGGTAAATTTTTCTTGACTTTTTATTTTAAATTTGTTATTATATTACTGTTCTATTTAACAAGAACAATACATATAATAAATTAAGAGATGCGGGAATAGCTCAGTTGATAGAGCGCTGCCTTGCCAAGGCAGAGGTCGCGGGTTTGAGCCCCGTTTCCCGCTCCATTATTTTAATGGCGCTATAGCCAAGTGGTAAGGCACGAGTCTGCAAAACTCTGATCCCCGGTTCAAATCCGGGTGGCGCCTCCAAAGCAAAACAAAAAACAGAAAACGTTTGGTATTAATGTTTTCTGTTTTTTTTACTTTTTATATTAAATTATTTGTAAAATTTAACTATGTTCGCTTGTTTTTTATGGAAAATGCTGTAAGATAATTGCTATAGGAAATGAGATAAAAGCAGATGTGAGTGTTGCCTTTAATTCCTCAACAATAGTTGAGAGATTGGAGGTGGTGTTTATATGTTAGATTTTTTAATCTTCTTAATAATAGGATTTATGATTTCAATAACTATAAACGTTGCCTTATTAAGTGTTATATACATAATACTATCAAATAAGCAACAATAAAGAATACACCACATACGCTTTCACAGAGCTAGTGGTGTATACTTAAACTTTTTAGGTAACACACATTATTTGTGTTCTCATTTTCTATTCATATTATACGCCCTAACTAAATTATTTGTCAATAACGTATATTTAATTACTCTCTATCTCCTGAAAACTAAGGTTATATAGTTACATTTAATATCTTCAAAAACTCAAACATATAATACTTCACACTCTTTTTTTCCACTCTATGCTTATTATATATGTTCAAAACTTTTATTGTGTCATCCCCTATCATAATCTTTAAATTTCCTACTAAACACTTTTCCTCAACAGGTGCTTCAAAATAATAAACAGAATTAACTTCAACTTTTATATTATCAACTTGTGTATTTTTCACAGCCATCTTGTCAAACTCAAGCTCTTCAAGTTCAAGCTCCATTTGCGCTGTTCCTTTATTTATTGTAATTCTATTTTCATTTAACCCTTTCCACTTTGAAAATTCATCCAATACTTTTTCTTTTATATCTATCATGTTAAAATTTTTATTTGCATACTCTATCAATTTTATGCTATCAGCTGTTCTCATCTTTTTGGTATCCGCACCCAAAACAACTGTAATGATGTCTATATCTCCCCTTTTGCATGATGTAACTAAACATCTTCCAGCTCCATTTGTAAAACCTGTTTTCACGCCATAAACTCCATCAAGACTACCAAGCAATTCATTTGTATTATTTATTATCATAGGTCTGTTATTTATATACACTGTATGAGTTTTACTTGAAACTATCTGTTTTATTTTTGGATTTTTAAGTCCGTAATCTGCAATTTTAGCAAGTTCATATGCAGTTGTATAATGTCCATCTATATCAAGTCCATGCGGAACTACAAAATGAGTATTTTTTAATCCTAATTCCAAAGCTTTATTATTCATCATCTGTGCAAATTCTGGTATGCTTTTCCCAACAGATAATGCAAGTTGCACAGCTGCATCATTTCCTGACCTCATCATCAATCCATAAAGTAAATCATTTATAGTAATTTTATCATTTTTCTTTAATCCAAGCCTTGATCCACCTGTTTGAGCTGCTTTATTTTCTACTTCTACAACATCAGATAAATTACTGTTTTCTACAACTACAATTGCAGTCATTATCTTTGTTGTAGAAGCCATTAATGATTGCTTGTATCCATTTTTTTCAAATAGTACTTGCCCCGACTTTCTGTCATATATCAATCCTATCCTTGAATTTATATTTGGCTCATTTGCTATTGTTTTTGATGTTTCAACACTTACTTCATTCTTGATATCACTAACATTTATTCTTTCAATATCCTCTAAATCTCCATAAGATATTGTAGTAAATACAAACATCAACATCATAAATACAATTAAAACCCTTATTTTTCTCATAAAAAAATCACCTTTTAAATTATATTTTAAAAAGTGATTTTTATGTATTTATTTAACATTAAATGACATTACAAAATCGGTTCCTTCTTTTAGTTTCATAATTATTGTTTTGCTAACCTTTTTAGAATCATCATTTGAATTTGTAATAATCATGTTATAAATGTATACATCTCCATTTACCTCATAGCCGTCTGACTTTATAGTATTATTACTAAAGAATGTTGATTTTGCATAATTCTCGAAACTTGCTTCATTTTTAAAATTACTTGATCTAAATGTACTATCAAGTTTATTGTATACATACTTATAGTCTCCATCATTAATAGCTGCAAATACTTTATTTATATTATATGCTATTTTTTGTTCATTCGAAGCAGAATTATACTTTTCTAAAAATGTCCTATAGTCTGCTGTGTATGTATCCAAAAATACTGTATATTTTTGTGCGGAATCTTCTAAGAAGATATAATATTTTCCATTGTTATCTATACACACATATTCTTTTTGATTTCCATATGTATTTGCTTGATAACTCTTTATACTTGCATACTCAATGCTATTTTTATTTTTTGCAATATAATTTTTAAAACTATTTAAATCTCCGTATTTATTTTTCCTGTAATTACTATCTAATAAATTATACGCTTCTTGAGTATCATTTAACATTTTTGCTTTATAGTCTGAAAAATATTCTGATACTATATAACTATCTGTTGCATCAACTTCTATATAATTATTATATCCTGTTGATTCAATTTCATCACTACTAATATTCATTTGCTCTTTTGTCATATTTTCGTTGTAGTTAAATTTAGTGATGTAATCTCCTAAAAATATTGAATATCTTTTATTGGTTCCATCAACTTTAATCAAAACATTAAAATCTTTATCATTAAGTTTTGCATATACAAGTGCAACATATGATCCCTCACTTAATGAACTATTTAGCAATTTATTTATTTTTAGTTTATAGTCAACTTCCTTGCTATAGTCCCCAACTTGTTTATAAGCCTCTTGAGCTGAAGCAATTGCATTATCATCCTTCGCTATAGCATTTGTATATTGCTTGTCAAGTACACCTTTTATAGAATTAATTCCTTCATCCTTAATTGCTGATTTTAATTTTTCTAGCGACATATTAATTTTTTCATTATCTGCATATGTATCACCATTTACTTGCTTTACATATACAATGTATGAATCAAGAATATGTTTTACATTAAAATATGTTTTATTATCTGTTACCTCTTTAAACCCAGCATTTAATATCTCTTGCATAGCCTCTTGATGAATCTTTTCTTCATTTAAATATTCATAATTATTTGTTTCTTTTTTTTGCTTGTTTAACAAAATTGTAACAATTAATCCCAAAATTACAAGCAAAGCAATTAATACTATAATTATTTTTTTTAGTTTATTCATTTTTCCTCCTAAACTCTACTTTTGCATTAATGATTGAAATATGAAAAATGCATATAGTCTTGTGGAGAATGCCAATCTCCACCCCAATAGAAACCATGTTTTTTCCAGATGTTTATTATTGGAGTAGTTACAGAATATGGATCTGAGCCAGGTCTATAGTAATATCCTGTAGGTTTTCTTCCATTTCCATAAACACAATAGTTTTGGTCCGGATTTACATCAAATGCATGACCATATACATGTGCAGATTGAGGAAACTTTCCTCTATATCCTGTATCTGATCCCCATGGTCTATCACTCACATCTCCGCCTATAATCTTAAATCCTGCATCTGCCATTTCTTTAAATATAGCTTGAACCTCTGTTTTTAACTTTTTATGCATTGTTATAGTCATTGTTTGTCTGTTACCTGATTTATCCAAATATTCAACTGGGAATTTTTCCAAATATTTGTCATTTTCAGCCTTTGATGTAGGCACTCCTTTGCCGTCATATAACCATGCTATTCTTTCATCTGTTCCAGTAATTTTTGCAGCTTCTCCAAGTTGTGCTGTACCAGATCCACTTGAGTGATTCTTTTGCCACATAGCATACCATTTTTTAGCATATTCATATCTCTTTGCTGTCTGTCCTTTGCTTGTTTCAAAACTATTTCCTACAAAGAATACTTCATAATATCTTCCCCAATACCATGTTGCATATTCCATATCACTTTCTTTTGTAGAATTCATAATGACATTCTTTACATTTTTATAATCACCTTCTAATTCGCTCCACATAAATTCCAATTGTGTTTGTACATCAGTCCAGCTTGTACCTTTTTGATTTGCTAAGGCTTTTAGCTTTGTAAGTCTACCTCCTCCGTGTTGAAATAAACCTGAACATCCAATTTCATTTACAACACTTGAGTTAAAGCTACTTTCTCCTTCAACATTACCAACTATGGCAGCAGCAGCTACTGGTGAAACTCCTTTTCCAAGTAAGAAATCATATATTTGTCCAGGAACACCCTCAATATTACTTTTTCCACCATATTGATCACTTAATGATGCAAAATTATCTGGATTGAATATGCTAAAGTCAAATTCTGTTACACCAAAGTTTTTTCCTGTTGCCTTATAAAATAAATACTTAGTTAAATCTATCATGTTTTTGGTATCATCATTTTTCTCCAACATATCAAATAACCAATCTGATGTACTATAAATATTATAAAAAGCACCTCTATGTTTTTCACTTATTGTAACAAAATTTGGTTCTTTAGATTGTTTATCTGTTTTTTCTATTATTTTTGCTGGAGAAGATACATATTTCTTCTCTTCAATTGTATTCGTAATGCTTACACTTCGATTAACCGTTTTATCGTAGTATGTACTTTTCAAACTCTCTAAAGTTGCAGTTGCACTTCCGTATTGAGCTGCATACCTCGATTGAACACTATTTCTAAAGGCTGCTCCTAATCCTGCTCCATCACTTCCATCTATTCTATTTGGTGATGCTGGATATTCTCCATCGTCATATGGTATAGAATTATTCGTAGATGTAGCAGTTGGTGTTTTATATGTAAAGTCTTGTGTGTAATCTACAATCCATACATTTGCTCTTGTTACCTTAGCTTCTATTGTATTTGTTTTAGTTACAACTGTATGTGTCGTTTTATATTGTACAGATGTTTCTTTTTCAAATGGTCCTCCAACTTCTGTTACAGAATTAACAGTAGAATTACTTTGTCCACCTGCTGCTTTAGTACTAGAATATTTTACATTTACTCGTACATCTGATGTTACAGTTTTTGTTTTCTTTGTATATGTATCTACAGAAACATTTGTATTTGTTGATAAATTGTCATGTACTGTAATAACAAGTTCACTGTTATATACAAGTTCTGCCAAATCAAATACATAATCTTTTTCATGTCCTATAACTAATAAATCCCACAAATAGTTAAATGGCATTTTATATCCACTAACAAGTTGTTCATAATCTATTTTAGTTGAACTCATATTATGTGTTACATTGCTATATCCTTGTACTGATGGATCATTTGATGTTAATGTATCAGTTACTTCATTCCAAGTAGCTACTTTTGCATATATTTTACTATTAGTAGATAATGCATCACTATTTGATCCAATTCCTCCAGTTCCATCTCCCATATTATTATCATATTTGAATGATAAAGGATCTATTTTAGTTCCATAATATTCTATTTGGAAATGTACATGTGGTCCTGTTGAATTTCCTGTATTTCCAGATATTGCTATAACTTGTCCTTTTGTTACTTTATCTCCTACAGATACTTTTATTGAACTGTTATGCATGTATTTACTAATGTATCCATTACCATGATCAATAGTTACTAAGTTTCCTGCATTGCCATAATATCCTGCTGTTACCACTGTTCCAGACTCAGTTGCATATACATTTGTTCCTGTTGGAACACCTATATCAATTGCTCCGTGATTTGTTGATGCTCCTGGAAGTGGTGCTGTTCTTAGACCAAAATATGATTTAATGATAGTTCCATCTGTTGGCCATTTCATAAGACCATTACCAATAGTATTTTCTCCAGATGATGTATCTCCTCCTTCTGTTTCAGAATCATTTCCAGTATCTCCAGATGTTGTACTACTTCCAAAAGTTGGGTTATTAAAATAGCTTCCACCATTAACAGCTTTTGTTATATTTTTGTTCCATTCTGAATGAAATCCTTGCGCTCCTGGATTAGGATGATTGGTATTATACCATGTATTTTTATCTACAACAAACTCTATAATACAAGTGCCATTTTCATGTCCCCATTCTGTACATCCTGCATCATTCTGATTTTTTATATCGCCTATTATGCATTGTATAACTGTTCCATCTTCTTGATAAAAGTCCACATAATCTCCAGGTTGTCCAAATGTTGTAGTACAAGCAATTACGTAACGTCCATTTATTCTACCAAAACCTTCACTATCAAAGTTCATACCTGCTTGTTCGCGTAATTTATATTGAGCAGATGATGTATTTGTAATCATTTGCCACCCCATATATGTATGTACTGATCCTAAACCTGCTGGTACATTTATTACTGTTCCTGCTGCAATAGCTTCTCCTGAACCAAAACTTGCGCTGCCATTATATCCTTTTTCTAATGTAAAATGACTTAAAGCTTTCTTCTTATCTGCTTCGGAACCTGTTTTATTATATTCATCTATATAATCTTGAAATGTATCTGGATCAACATATGTTAATAAAGCATTTGTTCCATCATCATATGCCCTTTTTAGTTTTATAATTCCCTGTACTTCAGATGAATCTATATCACTGTTGTATTTTGTCCAATCTATTGCATCATTTGGATTAGCTCTAGTGTCTAAATAATTTGTTATCATTTCTGCAGTAATCAATTTTTTTAGCTCTGATGCATTATTTAAATACTCATTAACTCTACTACGATTTGCAATCATTTCGTCCCATAGATCTTTTGCAGATTTATCTGTTACAATCTTACCATTAGCGTCAAACGAAATATTTCCAGTATATTCATCTATAACATATGGAACATTAGTCTTATCTCCCTTTTGATAAGAACCATCATTTAATGTAACTACATATATAATTGATACAATTGATACCAAAATTACACTAATAGCAGTTAGTATTATCAATTGTTTTCTAAAAAATTTTTTTACTAACTTAATAGCCTTTTGTTTTAATTCTTCGTCCATATCTTACTCCTTGCTATAAACCTATTTCTATCATTCCATAGTTTCTATAATATCCTGGATTTGAATAATTTTTATATGCATTGTAATCTAAAACAACCTTTCCAAATACAATTTTATTTATTTTTCTACTTGATTCATATTTGTTATAATATTTTATTGTAATTCTTTTTGTTTCCTTTAAGGCTATTTGCAAATTAGTTTGTGGAATTTCTTGTACATATGCATTATATCTTAAAGAATTTTCATCCGCCAAATACATTGTATCCATGTTGTTATTGTTATTTAACAATATAGTTGTATTTGAGTTATTAGTAACCTCAAATGTATATGTTTCATAATCCATATATGTATGTTTCTCTATAACCTTTGTTTTTATATTGTAGCTTTCATTTTCCTTATTTATATCTTGCTTGCCTATATAATTATTAATATTTAGCTTTACATTTCCTTGGCTATCACATACTAATGTAATATAGTCTTGTATTGTATTTTGTTTATCATATACTCCTGTTGATAATGCATCATTTATAAATTTTACTTTATATATGTTTCCAATCCAATTTTCTACCGAAACATTTTTATACCCTCCTGAGAAAATCGCATTGTAATAGCTTTGTTTGAAATTTTCAACCTTTGGATACATTTCATTTTTACAATCATCAGAAAGCAATGCATATGCCTCATTAATTTTATTTTCATTACAATATTTGATAAAATTATCCAATATTGTAAGCTGGTCTTTTTGTGTTTGTGTTATAGTTTCTCCTGATACCACAGATATATTTTCCTGCATTGCAATTGTATTTAATCTTGTTTCTATTATATTTGTTTCATTTATATTAACATCATTTTCTTTACGTTTATTATTTTCACTCAAAAGATATTGTATTAATTTAACTATTATTATACCTACAACAATAATTCCAATTACTCTTAATATAATTTTTCTATTTCTATTATACCAAAGAATAAAATTCTTCATATTCTTCAATTCCTTTCTTTATAATAATAATTAATTGTTTGTGCAATATTTATATTGGTATAAATAGCAAAACAAAGGCTATCAATGTAATAAATAATCTTCTATTCTTTTACTACTGTTTTTGATTATTCTTCATTTGATAGCCTCCATCATTAGTCTTATGTATAATTTACTTTTTTGTATTTGCAAAGAAGTTTCATCATTTTTTCTGTATTAGCATTTAATTCTTTTTTTGACATTTCAGGATTTGCCTTCAATAATCCTGCTCTAAAATCATCTCTTCTTCCATTTCTATATTTTTCGTCTGTTGCAAGCTTATCAGCATCTACATTTTTACCAATCATTGCAATAGTTTCAGCTTGTTGTTGTGCTGTTATATTTCTTTCATAATCACTCATTTGAGTATTTTGTGATAGCTCTTCTCTAATACTATCTTCCAATTTTAACGTTTTATTTATATCATCAAAATCAATGCCATTATTAAAATGTCCTATTGCTCTGTCTTCATATTGATCTAAATCTATTCCACTTAGTCTTGTTCCATCATCATTTGTAATATTTTCACTTATTGACTGTCTTAACTCTCCTGCTTCTTTCAATTGTGCAGTTTGAGAAGCTATAGCTGCTGCATTTACTCCTCCATATCTTCCTTCTCTTCCACCTTGAATAGCCGCATTTACAATACCAGAGTTTGCAATCCTGCTTCCTACACCATTTACCATACTATTGAGTGCCGTTGTACCAAGGGTTGTGCCCGCTGCTCCGTATTTAAATATATCAGATAAATCATCACCAGCAATTCCTGCCCCTAATCCTACCGCAAGTCCAGTACCAGTTGTCACAGTTCTTATCGCTGCTCTTCCAACCCTTTTTCCTGTATCCTTCCATCCTGCTTTTGTAGCAAATCTCTTCTTTAATCCAGTTCCAACATAATTCTTTACTCCACGTGCTGCTCCTTTGATAGTTCTTGTTGCAGTATTACCTCCTTTTTGAGGTTCATCCACGTTCTGTAATCTAGTATTTTTATCTAATGCCGACATATCCTCTTGCGTAGCATTATTATTACTTGATAAGTCATTTAATCCTGTATTATTATCTTCACTTTGCTCTGAACTATTTTCTTGTGTATTGCTTACCAAAGAATTGCTAGCTTTATCTTTATCCTCATTTTCTGTCATTTCATTATTAGCAAAAGCTCCATATCCGCTTGGAGCATTATCATCTTTTACAGGATCATTTAAACTGTTTTGTTGTCTTATAGGTTTTGAAGAATTTGTTTTACCAGAATTTCCTGAACCTAGTTTTTGAGCTCCTTTTGTTACAGCTCCTTTTATTGCATTGAACGCTGCCGCTCCACCAAATCCTCCCATGAATCCAGCTCCTGCTGTAGCTGCTTTTTCAAATCCGAAAAATCTTCTTAATATTTTTTCGGCTGGTCCCATAAATGCAAGTACCACTATTGCGTATATAGGATTATTCTTTGCTATCTCCATTGATGAACCTAAAAATACAGTATATAAAATCAAATGAAATGGTTGTAATAAAGCATTAAATACAAATTCCTTTAACCACATATCAAACGCTTGCGCTTTTCCATCTCCTATTTTATCAATAGGATATGTTAATGTTACCAATGGTGCCATCAAAGTTAAAAAAGCCATCGTTATTGCCCTTTCAATGTATTTTAACGTAAATTTTACAGTATAGATTACTAATGCTATATATAAAATCAAATGAATTCCCCTTGGAAAAAAGTCATTGTATTCCACTTTTAATCTGCAAAGTCCTGTTAAATTTGTTACATATTCAATTTTTCCATCTGTAATATCTTTATCCTCAATCGTAACCTTTATATTTGTTGAACCAGCTATTCCATCTGTAATCATTTGTGTAACTGTCATTGTAAAACTCATTACATAATGCAAAAAGAATACTAAACAAAGTGCAATAAGCCAATCCATAAACATTTGCTTATATTTTGCTTTATCAGAAGCAATACTTGTTATCATCATTCTAATTCCTATATATACAAGAATTGATAAAAGTCCTACTACTACTAAATTTCTTAGTGCATTATACCAACTTGCTATTATCTGTTGTAATTGCTTTGCTACAGATTTTTCATTTTGTTCATCATTGCCCCAATCTGTTGGATTTATAAAATTTGCATCTAATCCCGGTACTTTATTAGAAAAGATTTGCTCTGGTCCATATTTTATAACTGGAATAGCATATGAGCCAAGCCCAAACCAACCATGATCTAAATCTTCCGCATTTATTGTTTCACTTGTAGCACTCTCATTGCTATCAACATCCATCCCATAGTCTGCCTCTTTGCCTTTAAAATCCTTTGCTTCTACTGAAAATCCCCCAGAAAAAGACCAATCTGTAGTGCTTCCATCCATAAACCCTTGAAGCAATGCCATTCCCATATCAAATATACCAGCAACTAAGTCAATTACAGGCCCCATAAGTGTTCCTCCAATACCTGCCCTTGAAAAGTTCGGAACTGTAAAGTTAAATGATATCACAATTACTATAGCTATTATTATCTTTTGTGTGAGATTTTTGCTCATTGTCTTTCTCATATAATCCCCCTAATAATTTGCATATTGTTTTTTTCCTTTTTGTACTAATTTATTTAAATTTGTTTCAACAAATTCAAATTCTTTTCTTGTCGGATTTATTTGAATAATCGCACTATCTGCTCCAACTTTTAAAAGTCCTTCTCCTTTTAAACAAGTTACCAAAAAATCTGCTTCTCCTTCACTTAATTTAAATACTTCTTTTAAATATTGTATCTCCGATTTATCTTGTGCTAAAAATAGTTTTGTATCTGAAGATGTTAAAACCGCTTGTGCTTCTGGTTTTTCATAGAAATCTTGGAATCTTTGAGAAATTATTGCAAGTGAAACATTTCTTTTTCTTGCACGACGTGCCATTGTATTTAAAAAGTCTACTGCCTCTGGGTATGGAAGTAACATCCAAGCCTCATCAACAAGCACTCTCTTTTTTGCTGCTCTATTTCTATCTTCACTATTTTTCTTTACATATTTTTCCCAAATCCATTCAAGCAAAATTTGTTGAGCAAGTGGTCTTGCAAATTTTTCTTCAAGCTGTGATATATCAAGGTTTATAAATAACGTACCTTCTAACAAGTCAAATGTTGATTGCCCATCAAAATAAGCCATTTGACCGTCATACTCTCTAATGTATTGTTTCATAACTTTTAATAAGTAGCTGTAATGGAAGTTATAATCGGCATTTGTATTTTCTGCTGCTTTGCCTTGTATCCTTTTGTACCAAGATCCAATTGTTGGCATCTCTTTTTTCTTTCTACCAAGCATATTAGGATTTAATGCATTACCCGAAGATGACTCATATAAACTATTTGGATTATTATTGATTCCTCTTGCTGCATATTCCTCTGCAACTGACTCTGCAATAATTTGTTTTGTAAGCTCATTTACTTCATCACTTCTTGTACTACCTCTAGCCATTGTAAGTAAAGCTTGCGTAACATCCTCAACCTTATTTTCAACATTAAGAACTAATCTATCCCTACCTGTTATTTCATCTTTTATTATTTCTGTTTCAATATCAAATATATTAATAACTGTTTTTGAGTTTGGACTAATAACTACATTTATTCCTCCCAAACTTTCAGCAACAATACTATACTCACCTTCTGCATCCAAAGCCAAACTTTGTATTCCCATAAGAACTGCTGATCTAGAAATTAATGTTTTCATTGTAACTGATTTACCAGCACCAGATTTAGCAAATATAACCATATTGTAATTTGTAAGTGAGCTGTGAAAATTATCAAACAAAATTGGTACTCCTGTTTGTTTATTGATTCCTAAAGGCACTCCTGTAGGATGTCCAACCTCTGATGTTGTAAATGGAAATACTGTTCCCATAGATCTACGATCAAATGTATGAGTCTTTCTAACCTTATCTTCCATTAGTGGCAAATTAGATTTAAATGCTTCTTCTTGAATTCCCCATGCGCTTTTAATTCCTACCAATGATTTTGACATTTCTGTTGATAATAATTTTGTGTATCTGTTCAAATCATCTAAACTATATGCAAACAATGTAGAAATAATAGATGCTTCATAAAGCTTATTATATCCTGCAGCGATTTCATCTCTTAATTGTTCAGCTTCTAATCTTTTTTGTCCTAATGTGCTCTCTCTATTTATATTGCCTCTATCTGCAGCAACAATTCTCTCCGTCTCTAATTCATTAATAACTCTATTTAACTCATTTTGTGACTTAGATTCTGCTATTGGATTTATGTATATTGATGTATTAATATCTCCAAAAAGATACATATCTCTAAATAATTCTGGAAAAGTACACATTCTTGGAAGTGTTGATACAAAAAAGCTTCTTGCATATCTTGTAACATTTGATATTATTTCCAAATGATCAATATTAGTTGCATCTATTCCTGAAGGAGCGATTAATTCTTTTACAGTTTTCTTTTTTAAAATTTCATATTCATCTGGTCTCGTATAATCATTAAGCTGTCTTTGATGTTCTTCTTCTCTTTGTTTTTTCTTGAACATTTTCTTTAGTACCTCCTTCTTCTTTCATTTTTCTTTTTGCACTTTCTTTGTCAATCTTATTTTGTGCCTCTGTAGCTACATCTCTTCCAATTGTAGCACTATTTTGTGCAATTATTAATTTTGCCATTTTTTCTATTAAATCTTCTTTGTTTTCTTCTTTTTGTTTTAATTTTTTTTGTTTTTCAGACTTAGCTTCAAAAACTGTAGAATTTGCCATTTTAAAGGCTTCCTGTTCTATTTTATCATCTAACGCCTTCATTTTTTTATCAAGCACATCTGGCGCAGTAGAATAAAGTTCATCATATCCCGCTTGCATTGCCTTGTCTAGTCCAAATGTTTCCTGTTCATCTCTGTTATATGCAACATACAATAAGTCTATCAAATCATTTGAATTTAAAATTCTTCCATTTATTCCGCATACTGCTAAAGTTCTCAAAACTGACTGACACCTTGTATATAATTCAGAAAATGCCATGTTTTGTATTTCTTGTTTGTCAAAATCCATTTGTTCAGTATCCTCTGGATAATATGGTATAATAACATAGTATTTTTTATTTAAAACATTTTTATTTAAGCTCATTCTCTCTGTATTATATATTATATCTTTTCCATACTCAGCTAAGTTTCTTTGCTTTGTAAGTGTATAATATGCTTTATCTAATTGTTCCTTTGTATATTGTCCTGAACTAACCATTCCTTTATATTGTATTTCTTGTTTTTCCAATGTGTCCTCTATGGCTTTTACTTTATTCTTATATGTTTGTATACTTCCTTCAAGATTAATGGTCCTTGTTTGTGTATATATTTGAATAGGATACCTTATTGTATTTAAAAATTGAATAAATCCCTCTTCAACTCCATTTTTTTCTACTTCTGACATCAAGTCATAGTTAATTCCTTGGCATTCAACAACCATTACAAATTTATTTCCCTTTTTCTGAACAATCATGTTGTCTTCTATCTTATCAAATTCCATAAAATTAAATACTGATTCTACAGAAAAAGTTTTGGATTTTTCTACTATTTCATTTGAATTATCTTTAATCTCTATATTTTCTTTCTTCTCTTTTTTATTTTTAGATGCAACATATACCATTGCCAATATTGCAATCAAAACAACTATTGCTACAATTACAATTGTAAGTATTGTTGTTAACATATTAATATTATTCAACATTATCCCTTCCTCCTTTGTAGATATATATTTTTTTCCCTCTCGTCTTGAAATTTATTGCTCTTTTTATAACATCGTCTAAATTTTCTCCACCTGTTTTTCTTGTAAATTCAAATTTTGTTATATCTGGTACTTTTAGTGTTCCTATAAGAAATCCTATTAATGCCAATATGGCTACAATACAAATTCCTACTAATCTCAAGTTAAATAGCGACAATAAAAAATAAAATATCAGTCCTATTCCACCAGATATCACTGTGTACATCATACTTTTGCCAGTAAATATAAATAATATTCTTCCTTCACCTTTTACACTTCTTGGTAAATTATATGTTCCCATATAAGTCCTCCTTTGTATATAGTTATACCTATGATATATTATAGCAAAAAAAAAAGAAAAATGATATAAAAAATAAAAAAAAGTGCATAAAAATGCACTTTTTAATATTTTTGTAATATTCTTGTAATATTTCTGTAATATTTTTATGTTTTTATTCCAGCACCTATTGATATTACTACTTTTGTAATTGCTGAAGCTCCAAAAATTAATACAGCACCAACTAAATATGGTATCATTGTTTTTTTGTATTCTGCTTTTTCAGAAGCACTTCCCATCATGTATTTTATACCTAATATTAATAATACTACAACAGCTACAACAACTCCTACAGTCGTTATAATTCCAATAATTTGGTTACCTATACTAGTAACAGAACCTTGTGCAGGTGTATTTGTACCTGTTAATCCAGATGCGATTGAAGCAGGATTCATTGCCATTACACCATTAGAAAGTGTAACCGTCAATAAAACAGCAATCAATAAAGTGCTAACTATTTTTAAGGTTTTATTCATATATTTCCCTCCTTTTATTTCTAGCTTTTTTATTTTAAATATCTTTTTTAAAGATAATTTTAAAAACATATATAATTTATGCACTAGGTGCACTTTGAAGTACCATAACAATTAATTTCCATATAACAAATGCTCCAAATACAACTATACATCCTGCCACATACGCTATTAAACTTTCTTTTACTTTAGCTTGCTCACTAATACTTCCTGTCATAAGCTTAATACCTAAAATCATTCCTATTATAACTGCCAATACCACTCCCAAAATAAGTAAAGTATTATATAACATATTAGACATATTCTTTATTGTATTCTCATTTAACGTTTCACCACTTGTACTTGTTCCTTGTCCTTGCTTCACAAAATCATCTGCTTTTTTAAATATATCCCCTATGGATGTTGCAGCATAAATATTTTGTGAAAAAATTAGTAGATACATTAGTACCATTAATCCAATACATATAATTTTAAATTTTTTATTCATAATCTCCTCTTTCATTATACAATATATAATAATTATTGTCTATTTTCACTTTATATTTGTAACCACTTTTATAATAACTCCCAATATTTTGGTAATGCTAACCGATAGTATCGCTCCTATTAAATAAGGTATCATACTTTTTTTAAATTCTGCTTTCTCATTTACTGAACCTGCCATATAGTTCACTCCAAGTAGTATAATACACACAACAGCAACTATAACTCCAACTATTTTTATTACTTCTATAATTGGATTTACAATTTGGGTTATTGTACTCACATCTCCACTGCTTGGATTAGATGGTTTATAATCATTTGGATTAATCGTAGCATTTGCAAATGTTGGTATTAGTGCAAATGTTATTGTTGCAATTAGTATAATTAATGCTAATGCTATTTTCTTATTTTTTTCCATTTTAAGCACCTCATTTATATTATTATAATGTATTTTTTTTAGTTTTTCAACTTTTTCTGCATAATTAGTGCATATATTTTTATTAATATATCATATTTTTGCTTGTTTTTTAATAATGTTACAAAAATTTAATATTTTTGTAACATTTCTGTAATATACGCAATAAAAGCTATAAAGACCTCTATCTTTATAGCTTCTATTTCTATTGTTACATTATTTTAGTTTATTTTTAATCTTTTGCATAACATATAACTTTCTTCTTTTCCTTTGCTTTTTCTATCCTTTTCCTTCGTTCTAATTCTTTTCTCTCTAGTTCGATTTTGTAGTACTCTGCTATTAGCTCATCTAGTTCGATACTTATTTTATATGTTATACTATAGTCTTGTCCATTTAAAATACTATTGTTTAGTTCTTCTCTTAATTTACAAATTTCATCATTTAACATAAAAACCACTCTCCTTTTTTTCGTGTTCTTTTCTTTAGTACAGTTTTAAAATACCATATTTTTACACTTTAGTCAATCGTTTTTGCTTGATTTTAGTGGTTTTTGACGTATTTTCGTATTGCTTTTTTCTACAAAATTCTACATTATTTTTTTACTGTTTGCATTTAACTACAGATAGTATCATATTCTCTGTTTTAAATACATTTTTTAACACATCTTCTGTGTATTCTTTTGTAACTTGGAAATATTCTTCTATATAGTCAAAGCTGTTAATTTGTTTCATTTTGTCTGATAAAAACATTCTTGCAATATCTCCAACGCTATTATATTCTACTACATAATCTCCATATATTTTTCTTTGAATTCTATTAAAGTGTTCTTCATCCAATCCATTTTTCTTGTATTGTTCAAAAGTTTCTTTTATTTTTTCATATATTTTCTTTGGATTTTTAGATTGTCCTGTTATCAAAACATGTGCATATTCATCACTAAACTCATAATCCAAATCTGGCTCTGATAAAAGATCTCCACTTTCGTATAGTTCCTTGTATAATTCTGAACTTTTTCCTATTGCCATGTTTAATAATATTTCAATTGCAATATGTTTCTTTACAATATTTTCTCTATTTTCTTTTAATTCTTCATTGTCCTTATAGCCTATTGCAAAAATTGGCATGCTTACTTCCATTTCGTCTTCTTTATATTGTTTATTTATTTTACTTTCTTTTAGTGGATATATTCTTTTTATTTCTCCTTGTGGTTCTTTTTTTACTATTCTTTTCTTTATCTCTTCTAATAAATCTTCAGGCACAAATTCTCCACACACAACCATTGTCATGTTTGATGGATTATAAAATGTGTTGTAACATTTATATAAAACATCTGGTGTTATTTTGCTTATAGATTCTACAGTTCCAGCTATATCAAGCTTTACAGGATTATTTTTATACATACAATCCATTGCATTTATATACATTCTCCAACCTGGATCATCATCATACATTTTTATTTCTTGTGCTATGATTCCCTTTTCCTTTTCAACATTTTCATCTGTAAAATATGGATGTTGAACATAATCCATAAGTTCATCTAAACCTTCATAAAATTTATTTGAACACTCAAATAAGTATGCTGTATGGTCATTTGTAGTATATGCATTTGCATCAATTCCAAGTGCCATTAGTACATCTAAACTATTTTTTCCGTTTTCTTGTTCAAACATTTTATGCTCTAAAAAGTGAGCTACTCCATCAGGAATATATACTTCTTCGCCTGTTTTAGGCATAATAAAATGATTGTCAATAGAGCCAAAATGAGTTCCCCACATTATATATTTTTTATTTGTATTTGCTTTTGGTATTATAATTACTGTTAAGCCATTTTCTAATTTCTCCACATAAGCTTTTTCTTTTATTCTTGAGCTTTCTATTATTTTCATATGTTCATCCTCCTAATCTCTTAAGAAATAAATTGTATTTATTTCAATATTTTTAGCCAATTCTACAACTTGTTCTTTTGTTTGTTCTTCTATTTTTTTAGCATATTCATCAATTGTAGTAAATTTATCTGATAATTCTTGACCATAGTAATAACTGATTTGTGTATCTTGCTCTGCTGGAATGCTTTTAACAGATTCTACTATTAAATTTTTTGCATTTTGTATATCCTCTTGTGTAAATTCACCATTTTTCATATCCTCTAATTGTTTTTTTATTGTATCTAGTGCTTTTTCATAATTTTCTATTTCGATTCCGCAACGTATAAAAATACTATTTTTTTGTCTTACATAACTTGAAGAAGCCGTATATGCAAGGCTTGCTTTTTCTCTTACATTTTGGAACAATTTTGAATTTGCTCCTCCTCCAAGTATCGCATTATATAATGATGTTGTAAATCTTGAACCTTCCTCATTTGAATTTACTGTTAATCCTATTACAAGTTTTCCTTGATTAACTTGCATATGATCTTCTATTTTCTTTTCTTCTTTAATTTCTACTTTTTCGGTTTCCTCGTTATTTACAATATAATTTGGTTCTCTTTCCATTAGTTTTTGTATTTTTTCATTGTTTTTTACACATTCAATTGTTTTATTATCATCAATTTCTCCAGAACAGAAAATATCAATTTTAGCTGTATTTATAAGCTCTTTGTAGTATTCATATAAACTTTGAGGTGTAATTTTTTCTAAATCCTCTATATAACCAAATTTATATAATCCATAAGGTTTATCTTTAAACATTTCTTCAATACATCTATCTAAAGAATATCTTGCTTTATTATCTATTTTCGATTCGATTATTTGCTTAACATTTCTTTTTTCTCCATCAACATATTCTGATTTAAACCCGTTATTTTCTATAAGTGGATTAAATATTATATCAAATAAAATATCTAAACATTTTGCTTGTAATTCTTCTTTTTGTGGTAAAAATTCTTCATTAATTGCTTCTAAATAAAACTTGATTATATAATTATCGCCTGTTTTCTCAACGCCACAGTCAAAGCTTGCTCCATACATTTCTTCAAGCTTTTTACTGATTATTTCTTGTGACTTCATTGTATTTGTTCCTCTTCTAAGAACGGCTGTAAGTAGTGCATTTAAAGTTACTGTTTCCTTTTTCAATGGAGTTGCAATAAATGCAGCATATAAATTTGTTTTAAAATTTTTAGTATTTACTAGATGTAAATTAATTCCTTGTTTTATTGTTTGTGTAACATATTCCATTTTTTATCAATCCTTTGTATATATTTGAGTTTTAGGCACTCATAGCCTTTTTGTTTTATTATAATATATTTTATATAAAATATACTTATCCATTTATTAATTTTATATTTGAACACATAATAGTGCTATAATTCTTATTGACTTAGGGATTTTCTATGTCATAAATAAAAAATCTGCCTATTTCACCTATTTGTTTGTAATTTTCTATTACATAATTTCTAACTTTTTTAGATTCTTGATACTCTTTATCTTCTTCTTTTAATATTAATAAGTTTGTATTTTGTAGTTCTTTTATTTCCTCTATAAGGCCATCTTCACCTTCTTTTCCAAGGTTCCCGTAAAATGGCAAATCCATTTTTCCATTATTTCTATCAAGCACATTCATATATAAGTTAGAATAATATGAAAGTACTATTGTTTGCTTATCTTCTTCATTAATATAATTTACAATTTCATCTATATCTTCTTTTACATCATTGTCTATCAATGCTCCATAGTATACATCATAATAATCATATGTTTTTAATGCATTAAAGTATTGTACATTTTGTACTATACTAAATATTGTTATTAATATCAAAAATAATCCAATAATTATTTTTTTGATATTTTTTATTATCTTGTTATTCGCAAGTTCTTCTAAAAACGATTTTTCAATTACATAAATAGCAAATATAATAGTTGTTATTATTCCTAAATCTGTATGCCATCTATTAATTAATGGATATGCTATAAAAAGTAATGGCACAGAAAAACTCATTAATACATATGCTTTTTGTTTTATTTCTTTGTTTATATTAAATTTCTTGAAATTCAATATAAACAAAATCATTGGGTATACCATTAAGGCAATTATTAATAAATAAATTAAACAACCTGTATCAAAAGCTAAATTTTTTCTTCCAAATTCTGATATTCCTAGAAAAGTATAATTTATAAAATTATATAAATTATTTTGAGTATATAAATACAATAAATATATTGCAAATAAAACAATGAATATTCCAATCGGAATCATTAATTCTTTTATCCATTGTTTTATATTTTCTTTATTTACCGCTTTAGCATTTTGAATTACTTCTATTATTTTGGTTATAACATATCCTATTAAATAATAAATTCCTATATTTTGTTTTGTCATAAATATTAAAAATATAATTATTCCTTGTATCCAATATGGTTTATGTTTAAGTATAAATAATATCCCTATAAAGCAAAACACTAATGCTAATATGTTATAATTAGCTCCTCCAATAGTAATATAAAAAATTTCCCAATATATTACTATCGTATAGAATATACTATTTACTTTATCTAATTTTAACTGTTCAAATATTTTATATATCAAGAAAAAAAAGTATACACAAATACATACATTTAAAACCTTCTCAACTAATATATTCCCTCCAAAAATTTTAAATAAAATTTCTCCTATATAAAATATAAATGGTGTTATTATTACATTCAAATCTTTATAAATAGTATATCCTTGTGACATTTTGTACATATTTGAAAAGTTCCATATTTCATCTCCAACAGTTAATTTATAATTAAATGCAAATGCTGTAACTGCAATAATTATAAATAAAAGTACAATTAAATCTTCTTTTTTGTTTTTCATATATATCCTTTCATCTTTTACGTTTATCAGTACAAAAAAGACTAAAAACTAGAATCTTTCTAATTTTTAGTCTCTGTTTTAGCTATTTGTTTAAAATTTTCTTTTTCTAGCTGCCTCTGATTTTTTCTTTCTCTTTACGCTTGGCTTTTCATAATGCTCTCTCTTTCTAACTTCTTGCATAACTCCATTTCTAGCGCATTGTCTTTTAAACCTTTTTAAGGCATCTTCTATATTTCCATTATTAACTTTGATCTCTGACATTTATATTCCCCTCCTTCCAGCGTTACACTCTTAAGTGTGGGATTCTCTAATATGTATTATTTATATTGAACAGATAATATTATATATTATATTGCTATCCCTTGTCAATACTGGATGGATGTTTTTTCTCCCAATTTTTTCAATTTCACAAATTATTCTTCATCATGTACAACTCTGTCTGCCAATTCTGCTAGATTTGAACTATTCCACTTATCAGTTGTTCCAACTAAATATCCAGCTAATCTTTGAATTTGTTCAATATCTTCCGCATCACACACACTGCAATATTTAACATCAGTTTTATTTATCTCAAATCCACAGTTTGCACACTTTGTTCTTGGAAAATTCACAGCACAATATCCAATATCATACTTGTCCATTAAATCTACTACATCCTCTACTGCCTCTGCACTATTTTGTACTCCTCTTTTTAATTCAACTAAAAAGATATGCCCTCCAAGCATAAGTTTATGATATGGCCCTTCTATTTTTGCTTTTCTATCTTGGCTACATTTGAACCAAACTGGTACATGATTACTATTTGTGTAATATTCTTTATCTGTTACTCCTTCAATTTCGCCAAACTTTTCTTTATCATTTTTTACAAATCTTCCTGACAATCTTTCTGCTGGACTACCAAATACGCAATAATTTAAATCATATTCATCACTATATTGATCTGTTAACTCTTTAAGTTTTGATACTATTTTTAGTCCAAGTTCTTGAGCTTCTTCTGATTCTCCATGATGTTGTCCTATTAAAGCTGTTAAACATTCTGCTAGCCCTATAAATCCAATTTCTAAAGTACCATGTTTTAATACAGATTCAACCTTGTCCATATCATCTAAATTTTCACTATCTTTCCATAGCCCTGACATTAGTAAAGGAAATTGTTTTTTTATAGCTGATGCTTGAAAGCAATATCTATCATACAATTGCTTTGCGATCATGTCTGCATATTTTTGAAGTTTATCCATAAAAATATCTGTTACTATTTTTTTGTACTCTTCTGTTATATACTCTTCTGAATTTTTTCCTATTGCAAATTGAGTTCCTGTTTTCTCTTGAGCTTCTTTTGCTGATTCAATTGCAAGTCTTGGTAGATTTATTGTAGAGAATGACAAATTTCCTCTTCCTATAGATGTTTTTTCTCCAAATCTGTTTTCAAATACTCTTGTAGCACATCCCATAGTACTACATTCATATTTATACCTATTTGGATTCTTTTCATTCCATAATTCGTTTTGATTAAAACTTGCATCTAAATTTATGTAATTTGGATAATATCTTTTTGCACTAACTAAGCATGCACATTTAAACAAATCATAGTTTCTATCTCCTGGTTGTGCATTTATTCCATTTTTCTTTTTCCATATTTGAACTGGAAATATTGGTGTTTCGTTATTTCCTATTCCTCTTTCTGTTACAAGAAGAAGCTGTCTTATAACACATCTTCCTTCTGCTGATGTGTCTGTACCGTAATTTATAGTACTAAAAATTGCATGGTTTCCTATTCTTGAATAAATTGTATTCATATTACAAATAAATGACTCCATTGCTTGATATACTTTTCTTACAGTGCTATTTATTGCTTCTTGAATATATTTTTCATCGCCTTCTAATCCTATTGTATCTTTTACAATATAATCTTCTAGTTCATAATTATATAGGTCAATTAATTCTTTACCTATGAAGTCACCTATTTTGTTTAATTCTTCTTTAAATGTCATTCTTACATATGGTGCTAGATAAAAATCAAATGCTGGTATAGATTGCCCTCCATGCATTTCATTTTGAACAATTTCCATCAAAATGTAAGTTAAGACTCCTGCTGTTTCTATTCTTTTTGCTGGTCTTAAAGAACACAAATCTGCTTTAAATCCATATCTTAGAATCTTATCAAGTGGATATTGCAAATTGTTTAGTGATTTAGTTAAATAATATTCTCTATCAGTTATATGGATATAACCATCTTTGTTTGCTTCTTCTACTTCGTTTGTAAGCAATATTTCATCAACAAGATTCTTTGCCTTTTGTGACCCGATTTCCATTATGATTTCAGATGGTGTTTGAAGTATATCAGCAGAATTTCTTTTTAATGTTTCTTCTACACCTTGCTCCAAAACCTTTCCTGCTCTACTTATTACTTTCATATAACCTTTCCCTCCTGTGTTTTTTTATTTTTTTCTTTGGTTAATCTTATATTAATAATCTTGCAATGTCAAGCTTATATCACTTCGTAACCTATAAGCTCTACATTATTTGATATAAATGCTTCGTTTTCGTCTATTTCCTTTACTAAATCTGTACTTAAGTATTTTTTATTGTCGTCTGCAAATACTGTAACAACAGGTTTATTAATCTTTTCTTGAAGTAATACTGCACCAATCACATTGGCTCCAGCAGATATTCCAACTCCTAATCCCAATTTTTTTGCCAGAATACGTGACATATTTACTGCATCATTATCATTTATTAAAAATATTTTATCTATAATATTTTTATCTAGCAGTGCTGGTACAAAATCATCCCCTATCCCTTCTATTTTATGTGGTCCTATTATTCTATTTTTTGAAATTAAAGGCATGGTTTCAGGTTCTATAGCAGTTACTGTTATACCTTTATTTATCTTTTTTAATTTTCTACCTATTCCTACTAATGTCCCACCTGTTCCTACTCCTGATACAAACCCTCCAATATCTTCTGGTAGTTGGTTTACTATTTCTTGGCCAGTTGTTTCATAATGTGCCAAAATATTATCCATATTTGCAAATTGATTTGCTAAAAATCCTCCTGTTCGTAAAGATAATTCTTTTGCATCTCTTAATGCTCTTTTAAATCCACCTTGATTTCTTGATACTAATGTAACTTCTGCGCCATAACTTTTCATAAGTTGAACTCTTTCCTTACTTGACCAATCAGGCATAAAAATATGAACTGGATGGCCAAAGTATGCTCCAAGTGCTGACAAAGATATTCCTGTATTTCCACTTGTTGCCTCAATAATAGTTTTACCATCCTTTAATATTCCATTATTCTTAGCGTAATTTATTATGTAATATGCTACTCTATCCTTTATGCTTCCTGTTAAATTATAATATTCAAGTTTTGAATATATAAAATTCGTTTTACCTTTATATCTATATTCAAGTTTTATCATAGGTGTATTTCCAATATTTTTTAGCATAACTCCATCTCCTTTTATTTTTTATTGTGTAATATTTTTCTTATAATAATATATATTTTAATCTATATTTATGTTCCAATATATGTATTGAAAAATACTATTTTTTCATGTATAATAGTAAAGGTAGAAAGGTGAAAAAATATGGAAAAAATTGCTATTATTTCTGATGTACATGGAAACATTACTGCATTAGAAACTGTTATAAAAGATATAGAAAATAGAGGAATTAACAAAATATACTGTCTTGGCGATAGTGTTTTAAAAAGTTGCAATTCAGATTTAGTAATAGATCTACTTCGTAAAAAATGTGAGGTAGTTTTAAAAGGGAATTGTGATGATGCTATATGTAGACCTGATATTCCTAAAGGAAGATTTTGGACAAGAGATTTAATTGGGGAAGAACGTGCAAATTATATATATAATTTGCCTGTATTTCACGAGTTTTATATGAGCGGTTATTTAATAAGATTATTTCACTCATCTCCTTTTGGTCTTGATTATTTATTTAATCCTATGTTTTCTAACAAAGATACTATCTATTCTGCAACAGAGCTAAATGATGGATTAAAAATGTTCGAAAACACTGAATTTCTTGGTAAAACTAAAGATGACCCTGTTCCAGATATTGTAGGATATGGTCATATTCATACACCAAATATTTTTAGAATAAAAAACAAAACTATTTTTAACCCTGGCAGTGTAGGTATGCCAATAGAGATGTTAAACGATGATGTTACAGATATCACTAATAAATTTTCGACTGTATCATCATACATGATACTTGAAGGTAATCTAAATTCAAAAGAACTTGCCTCATTTAGTATCAATTTAGTTAGATTACCATATGATATTGAAAAAGAGGTAAAATTATTAGAAGCATCTAATCTTCCTAGCAAAGAACGACTTATAAAGGAAATTAGAAGCGCAACTAACTGCCACTAAGGTTTATAGGTATCCTAAAAAACCTAAATATTTATGCAAGGATTGTTATTTTTTATGAATACTGATGCTGATCTGAAAAAAGTAAACGAAATTTTAGAAAAATATAATCAAATGCATTTGCTCCAATTTTATGACGAACTTACACCTCAGCAACAACAAATGCTTATAAATCAAATACTTTCAATTCCATTTGATCAGATTTTTAAATTATATGAAAAATCAAAATTTGATGTATATGATAGCACAGAAGAAATAGAACCAATAGAATATACAATAAAAGAAAATCTTACTAAAAAACAACTAAATTTATTTAAAACTATTGGTGAAAACACACTAAAAAACGGTGACATAGGAATTATCACTTTGGCTGGCCGGACAAGGTTCACGACTTGGATTCAAAGGTCCAAAAGGAACTTTTAAATTAGATACAAAACCACATAAAATATCATTATTTGAAGTACTTTGTAATTATCTAAAACAAGCCAATAAAAAATTTAGTATCACTTTGCCATGGTATATCATGACAAGTACAGAAAATAATCAAGCAACTATCGACTTTTTTAAGTCAGAAAACTATTTCGGATACCCACAGAAATATATTAAATTTTTTGTTCAAGACAATTTACCTATAATTGATGTAAATGGTAAACTGGTATTAGAAGAGATTTATAAAGTAAAACTTGCTTCAAACGGAAATGGAAATTTATTTTCTTCATTAAAAAAAGATGATATTTTAGGTGATATGAAATCAAAAAATTTAAAATGGTTATTTGTTGGTGGTGTTGACAATGTGCTTTTAAATCCGGTGGACCCTGTTTTTATTGGATTTACTATACATTCTGGAAATCTAATATCTTCAAAAACATTATTTAAACAAGATCCTAGCGATAAAAACTGGGTATTTGCAAGAAAAAGCAACAAACCATCAATCATTGACTGTGAAAATTTTGTAGATGAATTATCAAAAATTAAAAGAGCTGATGGAACATATTTATATAGAGAAACCAATATGCTAGCTCATATGTTTAATATATCGGCACTTGAGAAAATGATAAATGTAGAAATTCCGTACCATAGAGCATTTAGAAAAAGCCCATTTGTAAACTATGAGGGAATGAAACAGGTACCAGAAACTCCCAATATATATAAATTTGAACAATTTGTATTTGATGCATTTTCTCATTTTGATAATATATCACTTTTAAGGGTAAATCCAGATGATGAATTTGCACCTATAAAAAACTTTAATGGACCGCACAATCCAGAAGTTGCTCAAAAGAGATATGAAAATCAGATCTTAAAAATATACAATAATAATGACGACTAACAAATAAAGCATGTTATATATTTAATAACATGCTTTATTTATTAACTTATTTTCTTTTTTATTTCTTCTAGAGCTTTTGAAAGTTGGTCCGGGCAAGATGTTCCTCTCATTCCGCAAGGAATACCTTTTAATTTTTTAATAACTTCATCTATATCTCTTCCTTCAACCATAGCACTAACAGCTAAAGTATTTCCAGGACATCCTCCAACAATTTTAACAGATTTAATAATATTTCCGTCCATTTCAATTATTATTTCTCTTGAACAAACACCTTCTGGTACATATCTATACTCCATATTATTCACCATAATCTAAATATGATTATTTTTATCCTTTCTAAAAACTATATATATAGTTTAACATATTTTTTTGATATTGTACATTACTTTTCAATGGCATTTTTTACATGATTAATAAAAAATTTATTTTTGCTTTTTTCATAAATTTCTATAACATCTATTCTTACAGGAATATTTTCAAATTTATATTTATACATATAATACTCAATTGAATTAATAAAATGTTTCTTCTTATAAAATGTTATGGCATCAATCGGTCTTCCATAATTTCTATTTTTTCTTGTCTTTACTTCTATAAAAACAAAAAACTCCTTATCCTTTGCAATAATATCAATTTCTCCTTGCTTGCAATAAAAATTTCTATCTATTATTTCATAACCTTTATCTAAAATAAATTTACAAGCAATATCTTCTCCTAAATTTCCAAGTACTTTCTTTTCATTCATTGTTTAAGCTCTCACATAATAATTTCCGTGGCATGCTCTTAATATATCCTTGAAGTTCAAGCATAATAAGTTTTTGTGTAACTTCTGCAATTTTCATACCACTTTTTACAGCAAAATATTGAATATTTTGTGGAGTATACGAAATCAATTGATATATATGCATATATTCGTTTGGCACATGTTTTGTTACTTTACTTTTCTTTGATATATTAGATTCTGTTGATTTCTCTGTTTCATAATTTATATTCCAATTTTCGTATTCCATAAAAATATCGCTAGCAGATGTAACAAGTTTTGCACCTTTTTGAATAAGGTCATTTGTACCTTTTCCTTTTGAGTCCTCTAAGCCTCGTGGAATACAAAAAACCTTTTTATTTTGCTGCAGTCCTAGCCTTCCTGTAATTGTACTTCCACTTTTATAACCAGCTTCAACAACTAAAACACCATCAGAAATTCCACTAATAATTCTGTTTCTTTTTGGAAAATTTTTCATATCTACTTCCATATCTGGTTCATACTCTGACACAATGCATCCACCATTTTTCAAAATAGAATAAAACAACTCTCTATTTTCTTCAGGATATATGTAATTTAGTCCACATCCAACAACTGCAATAGTTCTACCTTTTTCTCCTTGTGAAAATTCATGTGCAACCGAATCTATTCCAAGTGCCAAACCACTAACGACTGTTATACCTTCCTCGTATAATATATTTAATAACATTTTTATAAAAATTAAAAATATGTTATTATATTTAAAGATATTGTGGATTGG
>CAKOPZ010000014.1 GCA_934101145.1 uncultured Clostridia bacterium | reverse complement strand
AAATCGTATATTTTTTCATTTGTACTAATAAGTCCAGTTACTAAATCTTCATTTAAATCTTTTATAGCCTGTCCTATGGTACTTGCTGAAAATTTATATTTTTCCCCTTTATATTCATAACTATTTATTTCATTTAATTTTTTAGCTAATATATCTTTAAATATTACATCTGTTAGAATGTTGTTTCTTAATTTTTTATTTTCGTCTTCTGATATGTATTTATATCCTAATTTCTGTAATACTTCTATAGCTGGTCTTTGACTTGTAGTCATTTCATTAGCTATTGGTATTTTTTCTTCCATTTAATTTGCCCCCATAAATTAAATTTATATTTATATTTTTACTCTTAATTCTCCAGTTAACAATTTTTGAATTAATGATTTTTTTAATTTTTGATAATTTTCTATTAATTCTTTTAATTTAATTTTTTGCTTGTCAATTTGAATAACCAAATCTGCAAATTGTTCCTGTTTTTTAATATCTGGCAACAGAATTTTAATCTTTTTAAAATCATTCATTGTAAAACTAGCTTGATTTGCTGCAGGCTGAACAATATTTCTTATTTGTCTCCAGTAATCCTCCATCATAAAGCAATAATATAAATATACATTATTACATTTTTTATTTGTTCTTAATCTAAATAAATTAGTAGTATATATACAATTTTCATCACTATCATATATTCCGGACTTTCCTATTTGAGCAATGCTATTAATAAAATTAACTAACAAGTCTCCTTTTACTAACAAATAATCATTAACATCTGCACCTTTTGGATCATTTATATACCAATATTTCAAATCATTATTTACAATTTTCCCTTCGACAATGTTATTTGATCGAATAACAGGTATTCCAATATTACTATCACTTAATTGCCTCGACAAACCACTTTTTATCGAAGTCAAAACATTGGCTATTTCACATTTCTCTACTTTTTTGTTATTAGTATATGGATTTCCAAACATATCAATAAACTGAGATTTGATAAATTTATCTTTTTCTTCTAGTATTTTTTCATATTGTTCTATTATTTTATCAACATTGTCCAATATGTTTACTATTTTTTCTTGTTCCTCTAAACTAGGAATATTTAGTTCTATTTTTTCTATATCTTTATAATTAACATATATTTGAGTTCCTCCTTGCATTCTTTTCAAAATTTCTTTTTTAAATATAGAACTATTAGTATAATGCCATAAAAATTTAGGATTAACCATATCCTTGCAAATTATTCTTTCACTTCTTTGGTTATATATATATTTGTTATTTTCATCAATAAATATTGTATTACCTATTATCTTTCCATCTGTAGTCTTATCATTCAAAACCATAACCAAATCATTTTTATTTAAAAGTTTTTCTTTTGTTTTTTCATTGTATTGTATTCTATTTCCATTATCTATATACTTTCCATTTGTATTATAATTTCCAATAGAAATAAATTTATAATCTGATTGATTATCTACATACTTTTCTAATGGTGTGCCCCCAATATGTTTAGTTATTTCTCCTAATCTTAATTTTTTCCATTCATTTGGTATAACATTTTTTTTCATATTCTATTTCCTTTTTATTAAATTTCTATATTATAATCCCAATTCTTTCAATGATTCTTGTAATTCTTTTTCTAATACTTGAAGTTCTTCATTTATTTTTTCAATATTTTTCTTTGTTTCTTCTATATCAATTTCTTCTTCCTCTTCAAAAGTATCTACATACCTTTTTATATTTAAGTTATATTCGTTTTCTTTAATCTCATCCATAGTTGCAACGTGAGAATACTTTTCAACTTCTGTGTAATTTTTATATGTTTCTAGTATTTTTTTGATATTTTCTTTTGTTAATGTATTTTGATTTTTTCCCTTTGCATATTCACGGCTTGCCTCAATAAATAATACATCTTTTCTAGTTCTATTCTTTTTAAATACAACTATTGTAGCTGGTATTGAAACTCCATAAAATAAATTTTCTGGTAATCCTATAACAGCATCAATTAAATTATCTTCTAAAATTCTTTGCCTAATTAATCCTTCTGATGCTCCTCTAAATAAAGCTCCATGAGGTAATACAACAGCCATTCTTCCGTCTTCCTCATCTAAGCTTTTTAACATATGTTGAATAAATGCATAATCTCCTATACTTTTTGGTGGAACTCCATATTCAAATCTATTATATGGATCCATTGAAGCTTCCATCTTAAATGTGTTTTTCTTTTTCCCATCATCAATAATTGTTGAATTTGAAGGTTCAAATCCTTTTGCCCATTTATCTAATGAAAATGGCGGATTAGATACTATTACATCAAATTTCATTAAATCATCATGCTCTAAATGCAATGGATTAGCTAAAGTATCTCCCCATTCAATATGAGCATCATTAACACCATGTAAAAACATATTCATTCTACATAAATTATAAGTTGAACTATTACTTTCTTGACCATACACACTAACTTTTTTATCTTTAACTTCTTTAGATGCTTTTAATAATAGTGAACCTGAACCACAAGCTGGATCATATATTCTGTCATTTTCTTTTGGTTCAACTAATTTTGCAAGTAATGTTGAAACTTCAGCTGGAGTGTAAAATTCTCCTCCTTTTTTTCCTGAATCTCCAGCAAATCTTGCAATTAAATATTCATACGCATTTCCTATAACATCCAAATTTCCTATTTTAGATGGTCTTAAATCAATATCATCATTATTGAAATCAGATAATAAAGTTTTTAATATTGCATTTTTTTCTTTCTTTTTTCCAAATACAACCTCACTATTAAAATCAACACCCGCAAACAAATTTAATAATTTAACGCCATTTAAAGTTGTTATTGTTTCTAATGCCTTATTTATAATTTCACCTATATTATCTTCATTTTTTTTACTATATAGATAATCAAATGTACATTCTTCCTTTAATATAAATTTACTTCTAGAAAGATATCTTTCTATCATTTGCTCATTTCCTTCATACATTTCATTTGCTTTTTCTTTTTCTTCTTTATATGTATCACTTAAATATTTAACAAATAGCATTACTAATGCATAATCTTTATAGTTTCCTCCTGGTATACTACTTCTTAAAGTATCACAAGCTGACCAAATTGTTCCGTTTATTTTATCCTGTAATTGTTTTTCATTCATTTTATTTTTTGCCTCCATTTATTACTTTATTTATTATTGAATTATAATATTTTTCTTTTTCCTTTATTATCTTTTTATATAGATATTTTTCTCTATTCCATGCATTTATAACTTTTGAAATTTTCTCTTGATTATCTTTATCTAAATTCGGGATTTCTAATTTTCTTAACTTCGCAACAGGAACACTCTTTATAGTTGTACCAATTAATATCTTTTCAAATTGATGCTCTGCGTTATTACTTTCTAAAAACCATTTTATAAAATCTATATTGTAAACTTCATCATATTGGTTAGACATTCTTATAATACAGTACTGATTATTTATTAATTTTCCTTCAATTTCATCATCAACTTCAATAACCTTTAAAGGAAATGCTAATCTAAAAAGAATATCTCCATTCCTAGCGACAAAATTTTCTAAATTTTCTTCACTATAAAAAATATCATATTCAATACCTTCTTCATAACTTCTTATATTAAAAACTTCATATTCGTATGAAGTTTTAGTTTTATATTTAGTCTCTTTCCTTTTTAGCACAACACCAATGGTAATTTTTGTAATATCTTCTAATAACATCTAACCCTCCTTTTATGACAAGAGACAAGTTTTTAACTTGCCTCTCTCTTTAGTCTTATTTTTTATGTGCTTCGTTTGAGCAATAATAGCATCCATCTACATTTGTATAATATCTTCTTGCTTCTCTAACTGCGTCAATAGCATTTGAAAAATATCCAAGATATACTCTGTTTTGTAATTCTGGCATTCTATGACATCCTTCTTTATGAACCTCATGTTCTCCAGTAGGTTGAATATTCTTGTTAACGTAATATGATGGCATTTTCCTGTCTCCTTTCTTTTAAAATTTTCGAACAGAAAATGCATAATAATTGTTGATTTTTATAACAATAAATGTTATAATTCTATTACTAATGAACATAATTATTATGTTTGAGTCATTAACAAATTCCAGTTGTTGATGGCTTTTTTCTGTTCTAAAGTGTTTTTATCACTATCAATAATATGCTAACATTTTTTTTATAATTTGTCAATAGTTTTTGAGAAAAATTTGATGTTAAAAATTGTTTTGAACAATATTTTTATTCTATCTATCATACCTTCTATCTTTTTTCTTCTTTTCTTTTAATTTTTTCTCTTGATTTTCCTCATCCATTTCTATTAATTGTTCATTCATCTTCGGCACATCATCGTAGAATTCATCACACAACCTAATCTCTTTTCTAACCCTTGTTAAAGTAGCAGTAACATCAATTATTTCTTTAGTAACCCTATCTTTTTCAATTCCACTATATAACTTTTGTCTCTTATAATACAGTCTATTCCTAATATTCAAAACTTTCTGCAATTCTTCTTGTTTCTGTTCTTTAATATTATCAACATCACTCATAGTCTCAATCTTATACTTACATAAAAATCTAATTCTTTCCGAATACTCATCCATCTTTTTTACTTCTGCCCTCATTTCAGGAGTCAATTTATATTGTACATTCTTTTTGGTATATAACCTTAGCAAATATCTATAATAGTAATACAATGCAACAATCCCTTTGGGTCTATATTTCTTCCTTATTTTATTTCTAGTTATAAAATGTCTGTTTTTTACTACTCTATAAGGAAGCATTTTTTCTAATTTTTTATAATCATTTTCAAATATTCTTCTTTTGATATTTTCCAATGAGTACTCCTCTCCAAACGCTCCTTCAACTCTTATATTTCTTTTGTATGGTTCTCTTTTTACACTTAATTTATCTGCTCTATAATAATAGTTATATCCCATTGATACTAGCATCTGTTGAAATTGTTTTAATGTATATGAATGTTTGATTGCATAATCTATATCTTCTTTTGCAAATTTATAATAATCTGAATCTTTCATAGATTTCTTATAAAAATTTTCAAAATCTATTCCTGATTTACAAGTCTTTTCTGTTAAAACCCTTAAGCCATATTCTTCACATATTTCATCTGATGTTTTTCTTATCAATGCTGTATTCGTTAAATTGCTATAATACTTTTTTTCATCTTTAAATGAAACCGAATTGATTACAAAATGATTATGAAGATGTTCTGTATTTAAGTGTGTAGATACAACAACTTGAAACCTGTCTCCCCACATTTCATTTGCAAGTTTTACTCCAATTTCATGCGCTATTTCTGGAGTAACTTCTCCTTCATTAAAAGATTGATAAGCATGAAATGCTAATATTCCATCTGTTTTGTGCCAGAAATCTTTTGCATTTCTCATTTCTTCTACTGCCGAATCCACATCACAATTTATACCTGTTGTATAAAATTGTTTTTCTGTTTTATCTGCATTAGTTGCATACATCATTACTTGTCTTATGCTGTCATAATCATCTACTCCATTTTCTAAATAATCATTTTTTGTTTTTTCCTCATTAGTTGTATAATCCATCACATGATCTAATCTATTTTCTACTTTCCATATTTTTGTTGTAGCCATAATTTTCTCCTTTCTAAAAATAAAAAGGGGCTTGGGGAATTTCCCCATTTTGAATTTCGAGCTACAGAAATTCATTGCTTGCTGATACATAACTTATAACCAAAATATGGAAGGAAATGTCCAAATTCTTTTCCAAAATTTAGGCATTATTCCTTAAGTATAATCATTATAAATGCATTCTTTTAGTACAATTTCATCTACACAATTGCTTATATTATTCATTAGTCCTACCCACTTCATTTGGTCTTTTTGTTTTAATTCTTCAGTAATGTTTTCTCTCTTTTTGAACTCTTCCATAAGCTGATTGTATCTTTTATTTGCTAACTCTTGTACTTCTTTTAAATGATCTATTAAGGTGTCTTCAATCTTCATAACCTCATATTGTACATGCTTATTTTTCTTTAAATAATTAAGTCTTAACCTTCCATATTTATCTAATTTAAAATCCTTATATTTACTTGGTAATTCCAATTCAGGATAATAATAATCTCCTCCTTTTTTATAAGTTATATCCATAACTTTCCTCCTTTTTATTTACTTTTAAAAATTTTTATTGTATAATTTATTTATAATTATTAGGGTTAGTTATTAGTTTTGCCGCTATACTAACTCTTTTCTTTTGTCTTTTCCAAAGATGATTATCCCTCTACACATTTCATAAAGTCTTGATATTATTGAATCTACAATTTCTTCATTGTTATTACATAAAAGTCTTTTTCTTAACTTTTCCTTGTTATAATTTGTTGTAATTATTATTGGTAAGTTGTTTTCGTATCTATTATTTATTATTGTAAATAGCTTTTCTAATGTCTATTCACTAGGTCTTTCTTTACCCAAATCATCAATTATTAACAATGGAATCTTTGAATATTTTTCAATAACATCACTCTCACAATTGCCATCAATTTTGTAAGTATCCTTTATATCATTTAGTAAAGTTATTAGGGGTCCAAATATAACTGGTATTTCATTTTCTATTAAGTAATTTGCAATACTTGCTGCTAAATGTGTTTTACCTGTTCCAACTCCTCCAGTTATAAATAAACTTCCTTTGTTATCACCTTTTACAAAATTCTCTGCATACCTTTTTGACTTTTCATAAGCCATTCTATTGTCATTATTAGTCATATAATTTTCAAAATTATATTCCATTAATCTTTTGTTCATTTTGCTATTTAATTAATATCTCTTTCTTAGCATCATCTTTCTGTTATACTCCCTTTTATATTCTATTGCAGCTCTTCTATCATCAACCTTTTTCCAATATATCTTTGCTTTCATGCAGTCACATCTTACAGTTTCTCCTGATAGAACGAACTCTCTATCTCCTACTATAAAACTCATTGTCTTTTGTTCTAATTCCTTTCCACAGAATTTACATTTTTCTCTTTTAATTGTTCTTGTACTTATCATATAAATTTCTCCTTTCATAATTAAAAATTGCTTTTTTAGTCTTTAAAACCACTATCATTTTCTATTCTAATCTTTTCTTCTCTATTCTTATCTTCTGCGTTATCTAACGTTACTGTAACGTTATTTATCATTTGTTTATCTCTAAATCTTTGCTGTCTTTTCCTGTTGTCTTCCTTGATTTTTTCGAGCTTATCAAGATTTTGATAAACATCCCAATTTTTAATATAGATTGTTCCATCTTCTACGAATATCATGTGAAGATTCACTAGTTGTTGCATGATCGTTGTAAGCTTGTTTACTGTCTTGTTCATAATTCTTGCAAGATCATCTATTGTTATTGGAATATTCTCACCAAGTAGAACTGCTCCATGTGCATTACACTTTGCAGCTAATGCTAATAGTTGAAACCATACTCTACAATAGGTGTCCCCATCCCTACTATTTAGTAGTTTTTTAATTTTTTCATTGTCAAATATGTCCGCCTGTATCTTAAACCAATGAACTTCAACCATTTTTCTTCCTCCTTTGCTATCTTACTGAAGCTCGTTCTTTTTCACATAGATATTCATCCAGTGCTTTTACTCTAAACAAGAACTTGCCGCCTACTTTTGAATATGGTATTTGTTTTTTCTTAACCAATTGATTAATTAACCAATATGATATTCCTAAATAGTCTGCTGCTTCTCTCATTGTTAGAGTTATTCTTTTGACTTCCTGAAATTCCATATACATTCCTCCTTTCTTTTGAAATTTTATCTTCTTTGTTGACAACTTATCTTTTGTGTGGTAAGCTATTATTGCAAGTAATCAATTACTTGTTTTATGCTGTAATTTTACTTAAAAGTCAGGTCCTGACTGGTTTTCACTTCTGTAATTGATTTTATGTGATAATCGCTTACTCTGGTTAAAGTATATCAGTAATCTATTATGTTTGCCAAGGGCTTACTGTAATTTTTTTATAAATTTTTAGGAGGTATTCGTATGAGCCTTAATTTTAGTGCATTTGAAGGAAAAAATATTTTTAAATTTGCTAAATATGAAATTAAAGAAATAAGCAAAACTAAATATATAGTTTCAGATAGTATAAATAAAAAGCACTCTAGTGGTGCTCCATTAATTGATATAGAAAAAGATTTTGAAGAATCTATTTTAATAGATTTATTAAATATAGGTAAATTAGTTTTTTATAACGAAAATGATATAGAAAAAAGTGTTTTAGACTTTGTAAATAAGTATTCTACATTAGGATTAATAAACGATTTACCTCTAAATAAATACTTTTTCTTAGATGATAAAATAGTTCTAAAAGATTATAACTATATTGGAAATTCTGATTTAACAACAGTAGTAGATAGAAAGAAATATTTTAAATTGTTCTTCCCTACTTGTTATGATAATCAAATTAAAGAATTAATTAATGAAGTAACTAAATTAACTGAAACTCCTGCAATGGAAAAATACATATTATCTGATGTAAACAAATTATTAGCAGGATCTAATTTATATTGTGAACCTCTAGATATGTTTATTCAATATGCTAAATACTTATATAGTTTATTAAATAATATTACTAATGAAGATAATTACAATATAGATGAATTATTAAAGCAATTTGAAATTAACAATGTTAAAATAAGTTTGTCTAGAAAAGAAACTTTAGTTGTTGAATTTCAAATCACTTGTTTAAAACAATATATTGATTATTACTTTGCTAAAACAGTAGCTAAAGATATTAATCTATTAAAAATCTGTAAATTCTGTAATAAGGCTTTTCTTGCTGTTAATCCTAAAGCTGAATATGATACTCCTCAATGCAAGAATAAGGCTAATGTTTATAAAAGTAGAGCAAAAAATAAATAAACGACAAGATTCAATTCTTGTCGTTTTCTTTAATATCTTTTTTTGTAGGATGTTTTCCTCCTCCATGCCATTCTCCTGTTATACACCAAAATTCAAAATAATATAACCATTCACTTATCCAAGGAATAATTGTATCACTTATATTCATAGTAGAATTCCACTCACATGGATAGTATAAACATAAATTAACGTATTCTCTTCCATTTATTATTTTTATTCCATATTTATGTGGAATTTTTTCCTTGTCTTTTATTTCTAACTGTTTTATATCTATATACACTTGTGGTCTTTTTTGAACAGAATCATACTGCAATAAAACTTTGTATTTTTTTGAAAACTCTGTTGGCTGTATATTTAACAACATTTTTAAACCTATTCCATTGTATTCTCTTAATATAATATTTTTAAATTCTCTCCTTATATTATATTTCTGAATAGGAATCGTTATTGGTTTATTTTTTGGAAATTTTTTATTTGCCATAAAAATTGTGATTCCTTACAGTTATATTTGTCTTTTCCGTTGTTAAATTTCCATTTTCTTTAAGGTACATATTTGATTTTTCTCTTTCTTCTCTAGTTTTTTGTGCTATATTTTCATATACCTTATTAACCATATTTTCGCCAAATAACTTTTTATATGCATCAGCCTGTTCTCTTATATTCCCTTCTAGTAATACTTTATTTGTAACTAAGTCATATTTTAAGTCATCCATAAATTTAAAGAAAGCTTCTTTTCTTTCTGGATTGCTTGGCCATTTATCTGCGAAATTTTCATTTTTATTAACAGGGTTTTGTATTAAAACATTACCATTTTCATCTCTTTCTAAATATAAAACATACTCTTTAGAAAATTTTTCAATTAGTTCATATACATTTTCTTTTCCTGTATAAATCCTAGCCATTAGTGTTGTTAATATAATAGAAATTGGTTTTATATCTGGCGTATCTTTAAACTTTATATCTCTATATCTTTTTAATATTTCTATCGCTATTTGTAAAGTTGTCTTAATCTTATATTCAGGAACTTCAACTATTTCTATTTTGTTTCTAATTGCATATTCTTCTGTTAATTTCTTCTTTTCTTCTTCCATCCTTTTTACAAACCAATCATAATATGCTTCAGGATTTGTTTGTCTAAATTCGTAATCTGAGTTTTCATCTTCTTTGTGTGTCATTATAAGTTTCTTATTTTGAAAATAAGTATCACTCTTCATAGTTGGTAAAATATCCATATGGTAATTTGCACTTTCTGAATATTGAATTGTCCAACATCTTTTTCCTTCTTCAACTTTTTCAGAATATCTATCACTTGTTTTTAAGACATCTCCTACAATATTTTTTAGGTCTTTAGCACTCGTAAATTTATTATCTATTGTAGCTACAAGATCAATATCATATTCATCTTTATCAGAAATTGGTTTTATTACTGTTCCTAACATGAATGAACCTTGAGGAAATATTCTTACATAATATTGTTTAATATTATTATTTAAATAATTTCCTACTGCTTCGTAACTTTCCTTTGCTTTTTCTGCTTGTGTTTCACTTATTTCTATTTCTGCTGCTATTTTTCTATACATAGCATCTATATTTTGCTTTCTTTCCATTATTTTTCTTCTCCTTCATATTTTATTTCTAAAGCTTTCTTGAACCCTTTCTTTTCGTCATATATAACTAAACTTGGATGTGCTTTCTTCATCCAACACCTACCTGTTTCTATTGCAATAGATATTGGCATAGCAGGAAATACACTTATTTCACAATTTCTTCCATATTTGTCCTTAATATATTCATATATTTCTCTAATCCTACTTTTATACATTTCTAATTGATTTTTGCATTTAATAATGTCATTACTATGTATATTGCTTTCTAATTTAATAATATCGCACTCATCTCCTACAATAGCGCGTATTCTATCTGCAGATATATCTGCAGTTATTGAAATGTTTAATGCTACTTTAGAATATTTCTTTTCTGGAATAATAATACTTACATCAAATTTTTCATCTTTTTTATCACTTAAATACCACTCTTGTTTAGGCTCTCTTTGTAATTGTTGAACACTTACATCTGATATATCGGAAAACAATGTTCCCAAATATATCAATAATGGTTGGGGAGCAATTGCGCATAAAAAAATTTTTGGCACTATTTCTTTTTTTAACAGTGGTTTTACTACCTGAAGAAAATTACGTTCTATGTTTTCCATCTCAAACTTATACAAGTCTTCATTATCTCTTTCATCAGATTTGTTATCTGACAAATTAATTATATTTCCATTACAATAATAATTTTGTCTAAATGCACACTTTCTAACATCATCGTCATTTATTTTAGGAACTCTATCAGAGATGTTAAATGTATATTTTATTCCAATGACAGTACTTTCTTTTTTTATTTTTATTAAATCCTTTATATAATTTTCATGCTCACTTTTCATTTCCTTTAAAATATCAATTGTATACTTTTCAGGGTTATCATCTACTTCTTTATGGTGCTTTCTACATAAAACCATTACATTGTTTTCATCATTACTTAGTATTTTTGATAACTCTTTATCTCCTCTTGGCCCTTTTTCACTAGAAGCTATTATATGAGCATAATTTGAAAAATTACTTCTATCTCCAGTTAGCATATCTTCTATCACAGAATCATTACATCCTCTAAATTCACATTTTCCTCCACAAAGTCCCATTAAAATTAATTTTTGTTGTTCTGTTAATTCTTTTCCTCTCATTAGTTTCTCCTTTCAAAAAAAAACAAAGGAAAAACCTCATTTAAATTATGAAGCTCTTCCTTTCTTATTATCCTAAATTATTTTTTTCATTTCCATCTGGTTTTGAAGACACATATTCTTTGCGATTTTTATCATGCTTAACACAGTAATCTTCATTATAAGATGAATTACCTGTTTTTAGTCTACTAATTAATTCTTTGTCAGACATTATCCTATTATTTCTTGTATCCTGAAATTGCACATTTCTGCCTGTTTTTGTCTCTTTAGTAACTATCAATTTTGATTTTGCCATTGTACATTTCCTCCAATCTTTAGTAAATAGTCTAAATGTTACAAAAATATTACAGTAATATTAATTTTATATTACATTTTCCTAAATCTATTTACAAAATTGGATTCTAATGCTATATTTTAAATTAGATAAAAGTACAAAAGAATATTTTGTAATTAGAAAAGGAAATATATTTTCTTTGATTTAGCCATCTAGATTATATATTTTCTTTTTTCTTTTGTCAAGATATCCACAGAAATTTTGTTTGTTCTTGTCAATTTTTTTTATTTTCTTAACTTTTATATTACATTTTATCTAGTTTTTTATTGTTCTATGTAAGTTTTTTTATGAATCTTATTGTAATCTTTGTAACACTTGAAAAATAAGCAAAATCCACTAGTAATCATCAATATTTTGATATATAATAATCTCAATTAAATATGAAACTCTCACCCATGGTTATGCCTGAAAGGAGGTGAAAAAGGCAATGGCTGGGAGTATTGAAAAAAGAGGTGAAAATACTTATAGGTTAGTAGTGTCTACTGGTAAAAATCTTGATGGATCTAGAGCAAGAAGAACAAAAACTATCCATGGAACTCGTAAAGATGCTGAAATTGCACTTGCAGAATTTGTTACAGAAGCTAATCGTGGATTAGTACCTGAAGGAAAGCCAGTAACTTTTGAAGAATTCTATCATATTTGGCAAGTAAATTATGGTACAAAGGATTTAGCGCCATCTACTTACAACAGATATGTTGGAATGTTAGAAAGCAGAATTCTTCCATATTTAGGCTCTTTTACTTTAGAAAAAATTAAGCCTACAGATCTTATGAAATTATATGATGTGCTAGAACAAGATACTCAAATAAAAAGACTTGCTAAAAACAATGGTGAACGTACTTTAAAACCATTATCAAAAAAGACTATTCTAGAACATCATAGATTAATAAGTGCAATGCTACACAAGGCTGTATATTGGCAACTAATACCTTATAATCCTGCAGATAGAGTTCAACCACCAAGAGCACCAAAAGCACAACGTAAATTCTACGATGATGAACAATGCAGAGTTCTTCTAAAAGGATTAAATGAACTTAAAGATAGCGAAATAAAATATAAGGTTGCTATTATTCTTACAGTATTTACTGGAGTAAGGTTAGGAGAATTAATGGGACTAGACTGGGAAAATATTGATTTCAAAAACAAAGAAATATCCGTAAATAAATCAAGTCAATATTTAGCAAGTACAGGAGTTTATACCAAGACGCCTAAAACACCTAGTTCTTATAGACACATTTCTATACCTGATTCTGTCATTGAAATACTTGAAGAATATAAATTATGGTATGATGATCAAAAAGATCTTTGTGGTGAATTCTGGGAAGAATCTAATAGGTTATTTGTACAAGATAATGGCAAACCTATGCATCCTGATACGGTAAGTAAATGGTTTGTTAAATTTGTTCAGAAGATAGGACTACCTTATTTGAATTTTCATGGTATCAGACATACAAATGCTACTCTACTTATTTCACAAAATGTTGATGTAGCAGTTGTAGCTGCAAGATTAGGACATGCTCAAATTAGCACAACATTTAATTTCTATGTCCATCCACTTGCTTCTCACAATAGAAGTGCTGGTATAGTCTTGCAAAATTTATTAGTAGATAAAAACTAATATACTTATCAGCTAAAACTCTTGATTTCAATAAATTCAAAAATTGCTTTTTTAAAGATTGTAAATGAGGATTTATGCTATTTTATGAGCTTTATAAAAGCTTGTGTCCCCAAGCTGTCCCCATTTACGCCAAAATTACGCCAGAGACAAAAAAATAAGAGTCAGCAATCTCTTGCGACTCTAGTTAATTTCTTGGTTGCGGGGGTAAGACTCGAACTTACGACCTTCGGGTTATGAGTCACTACCTTCTTTATTTATGAGTCACTACCTTCTTTATTTAATCTATTGTAACTATCAAATTCAAAATGTTCTATTCCAAGTATTATATTATCATAAACAGATAAGATATCTGGTCTTTCTTATACTCTCAATCCATTAAATACTTTATTAAACTTATCTTGAATTAATTCATAATAAACTTGTATTGTCATATCCGTATTACAAAATTTATTGATTAAATGTTCTAACTCACTCATGTACTTCTCCTACATATATGAAACTTTTTATAAAAATAATTATGATTTGTTGCACATTTCAACTTAGAATTTTATTAAACTTATTACACAATTCTTCAATATACTCATATTTTAATAAATCTTTTTTCCATTGAGCATTTATATTGTCTATTCCATAATATATTCCAGCTAAGCCTCCAACGCACGCTCCTACAGTATCTGTGTCATTTCCCATATTAATTGCTTTAAGAATAGCAGAATCGTATGATGTTGTTGTAGATAACACCCATAAACTAGCTTCTAATGTATCAACAACATATCCTGTAGATTTTATTTCATCTAAATCATAATTACAAATCTCTTTCTCTAAAATTCTACTATATCTTGAAATACAATCTTCAGAAAACATTGAATAATCTGCTAATTTTATTTTATTATATGCTTCATCTAAAGTATTGTTCTTCAACAATTCAATGCCTAATAACACATAAATAAAACATCCCATAACGCTTACCTCATGTCTATGAGTAATAGAGGAAACATCTTTTACAATATGATAAATATTTTCTATATTTAATTTCTTTGCATAACAATAATATATTAACGGAGCAATCCTCATTAACGAACCATTTCCATTGCTTAGTTCATTGTCCAAGCCTGATTCAATTGCTTTAGCTCCTCTTTCATAATTCATAATTGCCATCATGCAAGTTCTTCCAATATCAAACCTTTTTCCTGTAGGTGTAAATTCTTCATTTTCAGCCCATCTAATAAAATTAGTCGCTATATCATCTGGATTTATATCTCCAGAATTATTAATAGCATCTATTAAACATAAAGTCATAGACGTATCATCTGACCAACTTCCTTTTGGCACATCGTGACTTCCATATCCAATCATTTCAGTTGTTGGATTAGCCATTAATTTTTCCCTTATGCAAAATTCTAAAGGTACACCCATTGCATCACCAACAGCAAGACCTATTATTCCATCTCTTGAATCTATCATATTTCTCATTCCTTTTATTTTTTCACATTATATCACTTTTTTCTTACAAAAATACTGCTTAACTCCTTAAAGTAAGATTTTTGCACTTTACATTTTTATTTTCAAAACTTTCTCCTTTTTTATGAAACAAGATTTAACAAGGACCTTTAAATCCTTTGTTGAATCTAATAAGCTATACCATTCCTATACAAGTTTCTCCTCATCAATTGCCCTTTCAAATAATGCTCTAGTGTTATCGTATGTAATTAATTTAATTGCTTCCTCAAATTTTACCCATCTTATCTCGCTTACTTCGCATTCTTGTGCTTTTATCTCTCCACCTATGCACTTTGCAATAAAAAATACCACTTGTTTAAGCTTTCCTACGTTTGTCACATATTCTGTTGTATATCTTTTATTAGAATCAACCTCAACATCCAAATTTGTTTCTTCTTTTACCTCTCTAGTTGCAGTTTCAATCTCTGTTTCATTTTCTTCCACATGGCCCTTTGGAAATCCCCAATGTCCTTCATTTTGTTTTATTAGAAGTACATTATTCTCCTTTATTACAATGCATCCACAACATTTTTCTCTTTCTTCATTTCCACTTCTACTTAATATTTTATTTAATTCTGTTTCTGCTTTTTTTACAAAATAATTATCTGTATAAACTGGTAATCCTATTTCATTAACCTTTTGAATTAATTTTTCTATAGTACACAATTCTTTCTTTTCTTCTGTTTCTATTTCTATTAAATTATCGCCATTTTGAATGTCTTTTACTGCCAATTGGAATCCGTCTTTTTCATACACTATATCATTTTCTTTTATATTCATTATTTCTTTGTAGCCTATTGCTCTTAATAATTTTTTAGCATCATCTATTTCAAGAATGTTACAATTAACAGCTTCTTGATTTAATATATTTCCATGTTCGTCAAAATTCTTGATTTTAAATGTTATCAACTTCGTTCTTCTATTTGACATTTTTTCCGTAACATCTCTTACTAACACTGCCTTAGATAGAATTTTTCTTGTATTAATTTGACTTAGTTCTAATTCTTTAGGTACAAAATATGTATCATTCATTGAAAATTTGTCCATTATTTCGAATCCTTTTTCTTCTAATATTTTATAAAATTCATCTAATTCACATTTAATCTTTAGCGTTATTTCATTGCATTCTTTTAATCCCATTTTTATCTCTCCTTTCATTTCTTCAAATTATATCATGTCACACATACAATTCCAATACAAGCATTATAAAAGAAGAACTCTCCTTATTAAATTTTCTGTCTAATAAGAAGAGTTCTATTAATATTTATGCCTTTTAGAGCTTATATACATAAGTTATCTTACATTACACATAATATGGATTTGGTTTAAATAATAACACTATAAAATCAATTGCCCATCCTATTCCAAAAAATCCAAATGTAAATAAATAAACTATGCCAAGTCCAATCTTTCCTTCGTAGAATTTATGAGCACCAATTCCTCCTAAAAATATGCATAATAAAAGAGCTACCCATTTATTTCTTTCATTTTTATAAGGTCCACCACCATTTATATTTCTATTTATGTTCGTATTTGTATTATTATTTGAATTATTTATTATTACTTGTGGTTGTTCCGATTTTAACTGTTCAACTTGTCTTCCACAATGTACACACATTACTGCATCCTCTGATATTTTCTCTCCGCAAAACTTGCAAAATTTAGTTTTTGTTTGTGTCTCTTCCATTATAATTCCCCCTGTTATATTTTTATTTTTCTCTTCGGATAATTCGTTATTTCCCTTATCGGGTTCAAAGTCTTGAATAAATTTCATGTCATTTTCATTATATATATTTTTTTCCTCAAATGTTTTAACTATATTATCTATTTCTTCATCACTTACATATGGTGCCTGCAATCTCATTATTTTTTTTATTCCTATTTTAGTAAACAATGCATCACCATAAAGTAATAATTGCTCTGCTCCTCCTCGGTTTAGTACTGTTCTAGAATCTGCTATTGATGGCAACTTAAATGTTAATCTTGCAGGAATATTTGCTTTTATTCTACCAGTTATAATATCAGTTGATGTTCTATACGTTGATATTATTAAATGTATACCCACTTTTCTGGATATTTGTATTATATTTATCATCATTTCTTCTATATTTTTTTCATCATATGACATCAAATCACATAAATCTTCAATGAATACAGCAATTCTAGGTAACTTAAGTTCACTTTTTTTATTATATTCCTCAATATTTTTCACATTGTTTTCAGCAAATTTTTTATTTCTAACTGCACATTCTTGTAATATCCAAGCTAAAGTACCTTCTGCTTTTTTTGTATTATAAATTGGTGGTATAAGTAAATTTGGAATATTAGCAAATCTTTTAAAATTTATTATTCTTGTATCTATTAATACAATCTTTACATCTTCAGGTTTAAAGTTATATAAAATCTCCAGTATAATTGTATTTAACATAGTACTTTTTCCTGTCCCCGTTGTACCTGCAACCAAAAGATTAGAAATCTCTACCAAATCATCAATGTAAACAGTTCCATTCAAATCTTTTCCAATTATTATTGGTATTCTTGCATTGCTTTCCAATAAATCTTTCATGCAATCTCCCAAAAGCAATTTACTATACTCAATGTTTACGGTATCCATTGTTATTACTCCTCGCACTGCATCTATATCTATTTTAACGTCACTCACTCCAAGCGCGTACGCTAGATCCAATTCAAGTTTTTTTACTTCTTTGACTTCTGTCCCTAAACCAGGCTTTATGTAATACCTTGTTATCAAATTTCCAACGACACATTTTTCAACACTTACATTAACACCGAAAGCTATTTAATATTCTTTGAGCAAAACTTATTTTCTTTTCAATTTCTGTTTCTTCCTTTTTTGATGTTTTCAAATCATCTATCGGAAATAGACCTTCTTTAACTTCCATTTGTCTCCTCCTTATTTTATACAAAAATTTCTACTTTTTCTTTTTATACTGTCTATATCCTAAATACGTTCCGCCACCTAATACTCCTAAAGCTATAACTCCCTTTAAAAAGTTAGACTCTTCATCATGAGATGTCTTTGAATTATTACTTCTTGTTTCTATGCTGTTTTCCACATTTAAATTTTTATTTACATACAATTTAATTGAGCTCGTTTTCCCATTAGAACTAATCGCACTTATCCATACTGCTCCACATTCTTTCGCTGTAATTACTCCTTTTGAATCGACACTTGCAATATTTTTATCACTGGACTGCCATATAACCTCCTTGTCGGTTGCATTGTTAGGTGCAATTGTAACCGTTAAACTCTGTTTTTCTCCCTTTTTCAAATTTGTTATACTTTCATTTATTTTAATATCTTTTACTTCTATATTTTCATTTGTCTCAACTGATTTTGTATTGTTCTTTTCGCTTACTGTTGCCGTTGAAGCATTTTTATTATCAGAGTTTGAACTGCTTGTGCTTTTTTTCTTGTTTGAAGATGAACTGGATGAATATGGACACACACCATTTTTATGTAGATGTGCAGGGTAACCTCCACAATGATAGTGATACCTTCCCAAACCACTCTTGTTTTTATTATCTCTATGTCCTCCACTTGAATCTGTTTTGCCTGGATGTGCATATGAACTTGCACCTATTGAAATAATTGTTAAAAATGCTAGTAAAACTGATATTAATTTTCTTTTATTTTCTCTCATTGATATTCCCCTTTTATAACATATCAATTTTTTAGTGCAAAGTTTGTCGAACCTTGTCGTAAAATATGAATTTCGACATATTTTTTATATTTATATCACATTATTTCTTTCTCTACAATATCTCTTAAATATAGCAAAAAACAGAGATTGTAGGTTAGTCAATCATTTGTCACAAATTATTTAAAATAAATACTTTGTGACAAATGATTGACTAACCTACACTTGAAAATTTTACTATTGACTCTTTATATTTTAATCTATCTGTGATATTATTACCCATAAGAGAGCACCTCCGATATGTTTATTTTTGGTCATTTAAACAATATCATTTTTGTGCTCTCTTTTCAATATTTTATTTTCAATGTATTTGTGACATATCTATTTTAAACCTATAGTTCTTTTAAAATATGTAAAATCTCCTAAAGAGGAAATGATTAAATTGTCAGAAAAATGGGAGCTAGCCAAAATAAATAATATAAGAAACGAGATTATATAAAAAATAGCAAGATCCACTTGCTATTTTTTATGAGAGTATATCATATTTTCAAAAATTTTATCATGTATATAATATAAATTATCTGTCTTTATAAATTTTCTTTTATTTAATTAAGTTTTCTATAAAATATAGCTATAAACAAATTTTTTCGTAACTTTTTTATAAATAAAAAAATAGCAAATCTCTAAAAGACTTGCTAAACTGTTTGGTTGCGGGGGCAAGATTATTTTCAGTTTTTTCAATGTTTTGACCTATATTTGTTTACTTAACTGTTTAAGTAAACAAAATTAAAATAAATTAGAAACCATTTGAATCAGTTTGAATAAATTAGGCACTTTCTATTTTCCCTTCACGTGCTGTCTCGAAAAAATACCCTGCACCATGTTACACAACTTGTATTCTCTAATTGCTTTTATTATTATAGCATTTATAAGAAAAAATTACTACCACTTTTCAGAAAAATTTGATTAAATAAAAATATAAAAAAATAAAATAAATTATAAAGAAAATATATAAATTAGTACAAATGAAAAATACAACATTGGCACATACTTTAATAGATTTTGTAAGCTTGTAGCAGATAAAGTCTGCTACACAAGCTGGCAAAATCGCACGCATAGAAAAATACGAGCATATATTGCGAGCATTTTTCTATCACGCTACAGATATTTAATTTGATCTTGCTGTGCGAAAGCATAGCAAAACAAATTGAATATCTAGCGTGCAAGCAAATATATTAAATAAAATTTCGATTTTATTTAATATATTTGTGCAAAAGGGGTTATTAGGGGAAAAATATTTTTCCCTTAATCATACCGAACGTCTGTGACGTTCTAGTATGTTAGAAACTCACAAAAGTTTTATGCAAGCAAATTCAAGGAGGTATTTTATTTTGGGCAAGCCTTACGAAGGCTATCTTATAAAAAAGGAAATATATATAAATGAGTTATGCAATTATTCGAAATGCCAATTATAAAAAAGATAACTTGGCAGGACTATACAAACATAACGAAAGAAAAAATACAAACTATTCTAATCAAGATATTAATAAAAATGCTTCATTAAAAAATTATTCTATTAAGCAATGTCATACTACATATTCAAACGCACTTAAGATATTACAAAAAGAAAATTCATTAAAGGATAGAATTATAAAAACAACAAATGTCGTGTGTGAATTTATTATTACATCTGATAAGGAATTTTTTGAAAATATTGGAGAAGACGAAACAAAAAGATATTTTCAAACGGCCTATAATTTTGTCGCACAATATAAAAATCTAGGCGAAAAATATATACTCTCTGCTAAAGTCCACATGGATGAAACTACACCTCACCTGCATTTAGTTTTTGTACCTGTTGTTCATACTAAAGATAAAAACGGAAATGATATTGAAAAAATTGCCTGTAGTGAATATTGGAAAGGTAAAGATAGCTATCGAGAATTACAAAACAATTTCCACAAATATATTACTACGCATGGTTTTGATTTGCAACGTGGAAACACAACAGAAAATACTCATATACCAATTGAAACTTTGAAACAAATAACAAATTATGAAAATATAAAATATGAATTAAATAACAATCAAATCCAGCCTCTTGAAACTAAAAATACAAGTTTAATATTACAACAAAATCAAGAATTAATTAAATATACAAATAAATTAAAAACTCAATTAAATAAATCATATACAGCAATAGGAAAATTTGAAGAACTACAGAAACAAAATATAAATTTAAAGCAAGAAAACGAACAACTAAAACAAGAAAATAATAAATTAAAAAGCTATATTGAAAAATCTTTTCAAGTAGTCAGAAATATTTTTAACTTTCCAATAGACAGATTTAAAAGGTTAGTAGATAATTTTGTACTACATTTTGATAGATAAACAAAGCACAACATATTGCCATGCATGGCAATATGTTGTGGCTGTTATATTATATTCTAAAAAATACGCTAGGCAAAATTTTGGTTTTACCAAGCTTACCGCTTGCGAAACCTCAAAATTTTGCCATTTTTCGCGTATCTCCGATTCGCTCTTACTACGAACCTGTTCATATACCTCTTTATTCTTCATACACTATCAATCCATTTTATCGCTATTAGCGCTCAGGGTTACCTTACATAAAGTGTGGACCTACAACCACAGGAGCTAACACTACCGGTCGGACCGCCGATGTTACGATAGCTAGCTGCATCCCCCGAAACTGGATCGTAGTAACCTCCGCGTACAACACGATAATCCGTATCGTAGGCCTCAATTGTCCTATCCCATACATTTCCTGCCATATCATATATGTTATTTACTGAATAACTACTGTTTGATCCTGTTGGTATTGGTGACGATGTATCATAATTTCCCTTTCCTGTTGAATTTGTTGGAAAATTTGCTACTTCTGAATTTGTACTTGTTTGCATCCATCTCATTGTTGCATCCCATTGACATCCCCATATCATACTTGTTTCTACATTTTCATTTGCTTTTATTGTTTTACATACCTTATACATTGTATACCATGTTTGGTCTCCTATATCTGTATTATTCTTTTGCACTACTGCCTTGCTTTGACTTAGATTTCCTGTTTCATATTTTCCTATATAAAATCCTCCATATGTTTTTACACTTTTTATCATTTCTTTAAATTCATTTTGTAATTGTATCTTAAAATCACTTGCTGTTGCTGTACTTGACATTCCTGCTTGTTGCAGATTAGTACTTACTGCATCATACTCACTACCACTTGTACTATCTGAACCTTTACTTGCACTTGTCACTACATCTGGCTCTCTAAAGCCACTATTTTTTGTTGTTGGATATGTTTTTTTACTAGATGTTGTTCCACTAAAATCCCACAACTGTCCTGCATTATTTGCTGAATCATATATATCTGATATATTTTCTACTGGCACCCATACAAATTCATTTATTCCTGATGTTGCTCCTCCATTACTTCCTTCTTTTATTACAAATCCACTTGATACACTTTTTTCTCCTGTTACTGTTGATGCTGTATATCCTTTTGGTACTGGCACAACTATATTATCTTCGCTTTTTACTGGATTTACTTTGTCTCCATTCCATCCATCTGGTAATGTAACTTTTCCATCTCCTCCTTGATTTCCACCTTTTCCATCTAAGTAATTTCCAATATAACTTGCATAATCATCTAGTATATTTGTTTCATATGCCTTTCCTTCTTCATGTTTATCCTTTGCCTTTTGTGCTCTTGCAATTATTCCATTATCTCCAAATACAGCAAGAATACTTACTGTAGCTAAGATAATCAAAACCACAATGGTTACTACTAACGCAATTAGCGTAATACCGTTTTCTCTTCTTATTCTTTTACACCCTGATAAATTTTTATTTATCATTTTTATCTGCCTCCTTCGTTTTTCTTACCTTCTTTTTTACATTTGTCTTATTTTCTACTGTTTCTACTTTTTTATTCACTTTTTTACTAACAGCTTTATTTTTATTCTCAAATATTGCCATAATACATTGCTCCCTTATCTTTCTTTATCAGAGTAAATCTTTTATTTTCCTTTTTCAATGTACTACGGCTTTATTCTACTTTTTTGCTATCAGTTCTTCTATATTTTATCAATACATCTTTTCACTGTCAATGAATTTTATCATTTTTGATGTGTTGTTTTGTAAAAAAAATATATAATTGCCATCTTTCCCTTAACCTATCGTTAATTGGCAATTATATAAATCTCTTTTTTATTATGACTATCTTTTATAATCCTATTCATCTATTACATTTTTAAATAAATGATGATATAGAATTAAAAAAATTACGCAAACAATTAGCTAGCAAAAAACATATCTCTCAAGCTAAAATAAAATCAAATATTGATTATGCTTTTAGGTGTATAGACTCTACAAAAACAAAAAATAACTTTAAAAATATATTTCATTTTGAATATGACATATATTTTATGACAACAAAAACATTAATTAATCTAATAATCAATTTAATTTATAACAAATAATTTTATAACAAAGACAGAACTGAATCTCGTAAATTTAGTCCTGTCTTTTCTTTATATTTCAATGTTTAGCACAGTTTTGACTATACTAAACTATGCCTTTCTATATTTTACTATACCAAACGCTTTATCTTATTTTTTACGTGTTACACTATAACAAGTTCGAACAACAAATTAGTTTCTAGAAATCTAAATTTTTTTGAAAAGAGGTTTTAAAAGATGAAAGAGAAAAAAAGAGCAAAACTAAACTTTACAAAAGAGGAATTAAATTCAATCATTGAAACTGTCCTTGAAACAGAAACAATTGTAAAAATAATTGAAGATAACTATTATCAGACACAAATGATCAAAGCAAATAATATTGACGTAGATATTAATCATTTAGAAAATATTTTTACAAATGATACCTATTATTCAGCTATGAAAATTGTTCCACTACTTGAAAAAAAAGTATTGTATCTATCATACGTTGAAAATGTTCGATTAAATGATATTTGCAAAAGATTAAAGCTACAAAAAAATGAGGTTATTTCATTACGAGAAAAAGGCATAAAACATTTTAAAAATAACTTAAATACTTTGTATAAAGCATCTAAGTTAATAAATAAAAGAATGGGGTAATCAAATGAATAAAGATATTAATTATTCTATCAATAGATATATTTATGAAAAAGCAAAAAACAAAAATGCATATTTGCTACAAATGTATATGGGGTTAAGAATTGGAGAAGCATTGGCATTATCTACCCACGACATTGATTTGAAAAATAAAAAAATTAATATACATAGAACATTAACAACTGACGAAAATGATGCTGTTATAATGGGAAATAAAACAAAAACTTATGCAGGAATGAGAGTTCTCCCTATTCCAGGTTTTCTTTATCCATACATAATGGAACAAATGCAGTTTGCTAATAATCAAATAAACAATGAAGAAAAATTATTATTTAAGCCTAATAATAGTAAATATACAAGAAGGTGTAACGTTAACTCTGAATTACATAGAATATTAGAGAAGAATTTTAATATAAAAGATATATCTACACATAGTTTAAGACATAGTTATGGAACACGTTGTATTGAAAGTGGTATGGCTCCTGTTGTTGTTCAAAAATTAATGGGGCATACAGATGTCGGAATTACTTTAAATACTTACACATCTGTATTTGATAAATTTAAACAACAAGAAATCGACAAGGTAAACCAATATTATATGAATGAAAATTTAATTGCAAATGATAACATGTACTATATAAATAATATTCACAACAGTACTAATGAAAAAGATGAAAGGTAAATCACTAATGCTACCTAAACAATATATAAAATTTCGTTGAAAATTAAACTTTTTATTGGGTTAACGAATTTTTTATTCAAAGTATAATTTTTTACTTTTTAAAATTCATATTTTAGATAGCTTGCAAATGCCTTTATATCAACAATTACAAGCATTTAATGTCACACTTATAAGTTATAGTGTTTTACATTGTTATATTAGCTCAACCCCTTGTGTATCAATAGTTTGAATAGTGTTTACTAAACATCAACTAAACAAGCTTAATTCTTATTAATTTTTGTTTAGTTGATTGTTTAGTAAAAAGAAAAAAGAAAATAAATAAAAATTCGTTAAAAGCTTGATATTTCTAGTGAAAATCAATTTTTATAAATTAAGCAAAAAATAAATTGATTAAAAGCAATAAAATAGCCTGTATCCCTTGATACAAGCTATTTTCAGCAATATTTCTTTGGTTGCGGGGGGTAGACTCGAACTACCGACCTTTGGGTTATGAGCCCAACGAGCTGCCAACTGCTCCACCCCGCGATATTTATTGTAGTGTTGGCATTCGTTGATTTCCAATGACTACTTTCTAAGTATACAACTTATATATACATTTGTCAACACTACAACTTACTTTTTTGCAATTTTTCATTCAAATTGCAATTAACTTTTTACATACTGCCCTTTTCGCCTATCCTAATAAATATCTAAAATATAAAAAGTATCTACAATAATTATATGCAAATACTGTCTTTAATATTCCTATATTTGCTTTCACCTATTCCATTTACATTTTTTAAATCTTCTACCTTTTTAAATTTTCCATTTGTATTTCTATACGAAACTATTTTTTCTGCAAGTGCTGGACCAATCCCTGATATACTTTGCAATTCTTCTTTATTTGCTGTATTGATATTTATTTTTTTTCTTTTATTTTCTGTTTTTGTGTTAGTATTGCCATTATCAATTACATCTTGTCCACTATCTTCTGAAATATATACACTTGCATTATTTTTTTTATTTGGTATATATACTTTCTGCCCATCTTGCAATACATACGCTAAATTTACTTTCCCTAAATCTGCATTTTTTGTTGTTCCTCCTGCTTTTTCTATTGCATCAATTATCCTTGAGCCTTCTTTTAAATATATCACCCCAGATTTTTTTACTTCTCCTGTAATGTGTACTGCTATTTGCTTTGTTTCTTCAGTTACTACATTTTCTACCTCATTTACATTATTCTCAATTTCATCAAATATATTTTGCACATCATGTGTGCCTTCCTCTTTTTTGTAAAATACTATCCCTATTATTAAAATCGCAACAAGCATTATAATTATAGAAATATTCTTTTTTAATAATTCTTTTAAATTTTCCATTATATCACTTTTCCTTTCAAATATATTTTATACAACAAATTATGTAAAAATAATTGAATTTTTACGTAAAATACTGTATAGTATAGTTAAATTTTTCGGGGAGATTTATTATGCGTAAAAAAATTTCGTGTTTTATTTTAACTTTATTTTTTTTAATTTTTTTTATAAACAATGTATTTGCTTCAAATACATCTTTAGATATAAATACTGATAAACTAAATACAAACTCGGAAGCTTGTATTTTAATGGATGTTAAATCAGATAAAATTTTATATGCTAAAAATGCTTATGAAAGAATGTATCCAGCAAGCACCACAAAACTCATGACAGCTATTTTAACTTTAGAGAATTGCAAATTGACAGATAAAGCAACAGTTAGCCATAATGCTATTTTTTCTATTCCAGTTGGATATTCACATGCAAATCTAAAAGAAGGCGAAGAACTTACCATTGAACAATTGCTAAATGTTCTTTTAATTCCTTCTGCAAATGATGCTGCAATTGTTCTTGCAGAGCATATATCTGGTTCAGTCGAAGAATTTGCAAATTTAATGAATAAAAAAGCTCAAGAACTTGGATGTAAAGATACGCATTTTGTAAATCCTAACGGAATTCATAATAAAAATCATTACTCAACAGCATATGACTTGGCATTGATTGGAAAATATGCAATGAAGTTCCCTGATATAAAACGAATTGCAATGATTAAGCAATATACATTACCTACTACAAATAAATATGATAAAACTGATAGAATTTTTAATGCAACAAATGGTCTAATCAATCCAGGTAGCAAATATTATTACGAATATACCACTGGATTAAAAACAGGTTATACAGATTCTGCTGGAAGCTGTATAGTAGCATCTGCTAAAAAAGGAAATATGGAACTTATAGAAGTTGTTCTAAAAGCAAATTCCATTACTGAAAGATACACAGACTGCAAAACAATGTTTAACTATGGATTTGACAATTATACACATAAAAAGTTGCAAACATCTGGAAATATTATAAAAACTGTCGAAATTGCTAATGCAACTAATGAATCAAAAAACTTAGAAATCTCTGTAAAAGATGATATTTCTGTACTGATACCTTCTAAAATAAATACAGAAAATCTTACACCTAAGATAGAACTTAAAGAAAATTTGGAAGCACCTATTGCTGAAAATTCGGTTGTAGGAAAAGTTACATACACTATAGATGGAAAAGATTATTCATCAGATTTAATTGCTGAAAACTCCGTAATTCCTTCAAGTTTTGAAGTAATTATCTTTAGAATTGCATTAGTATTTCTAATTTTATACATACTTTATAGATTATTAAAAAGTACATCTAATAAAAAGCCAAAAAGAAAAAACAGCAATAAGATAAGGGAATATAAGCCAAAGACAAATAAAAAAAGTAAAAATAAAGGCAGTAGATTTAAAAAATTCGATGAAGATATTAACAGTATCCACAATGGTAGTGGAGAAATAAAATTTACACAAATTTCTGATTATTTGCAATAAAATATAAACAACTAAAATAATAAATTTAAACAAAAAAGGGAGAATTTTAAAATAAAAATTCCCCCTTTTTTCTATTTTATAAAACATAATCTGTGCCCAGTATAATTGTTACATCAGTATTTCCACTTGAACTACCTGATGTACTACTTCCTGTTGCAAGTATTTTCTTTATGTCTGTTATGATATTTTCTGATACTTTCCCACGATTTATTATAGCAGTTTTTGATGTTGTTGTTGTTTTTCCTGTTTTCTTTACATTGTATCCTGCAGATTTTAATTCTGCAACAAATTCAGATAGATTTGTATTGCTTCCACTTCCATTTAATACTTCTATATTAACTTTTGATCTGTCTATTTGAGTAGAAGTAGAACCATCTGATACAGTATTTTCAGAAATGCTATTTCCATCAGTATCATCATTTTTTACTTGTGTATAAAATAATTCGCTAATCATTTTTTTTGTTTCTGTTTTATCAGATTTATAAAAAGACCAACCATTTATATATTGAGCTACTCCAGGTAATTTATCTGTTTTTAAATTATCTGTATTGAAATTAACTGCATATGGTACATAATCTTTTATTGTATTAAAGTCTAAATTTGTTTCAACATATTGCTTCGCTATATCTAAAAACTCAGGTATTTTTGTTATATTAGATGGTACTAAAGTTTGTTTTGCAAGTGCTGTTATAAATGCTCTTTGAGTTTTCATTCTTCCAATATCCTGAACTCCATAACTTGATGGATATGTTGTTCCATTATTATTGTGTCTAAAACGAACTACTTGCTCTGCTTTGTCTCCATCTAATTTTTGTACACCTGCTTTCAAATTGATATGCAAGTTTTGTTTATTATCATCATATTTCATGTCAATTGGTACATCAAATGTTACTCCACCAATTTCATCTACCAACGCTCTTAAAGCTTTTGTATCAACCATTACATAATATCTAACATCTATATCTGTAAGGTTTCTAACCTTTTCCAATAATTTTTCAAGTCCTTTTTGTTTGTCAGTATACATATTATATATTGCATTAATTTTATCACTTGGGCTTGCACTTGCTTCACTCGTACCAACAAAGGTATCCCTAGGTATTGATAACAATGCTGCCTCTTGTGTTTTAGGATCATATGATGCAAGCATTATTGTATCTGTTAAATTTTCACTTTTTCCTAAAACTAAACAATACATTTTAGGAAGTTTATTTACAGTTTCTTCGTCATGTCCAAGAAGTGCAGCTGCCATTCCTTGCAATCCTCCACCGTTCTTTTGAACTTTATATACAAACACTCCTACAATTATCAATATTATAAGTAAAATAGTAATTAATATATACTTTGCTTTTCCACCCTTTTTTTTCTTTTCATTAGTTTTTATATTCTTTTTCAAATTTTTCACTCCCATTATATAAATTTGATTTCTAGTATAACAAATATTGCTTCAAATATCAATACATAACGTAAAAATTGATTATTGATTAAAAAATTATTTTCAATAACAAGTTATTATTATACATACTGCTTCCTATATATGATTTGTTTATGCTATCACTTAAATTTTTCTTTGTCATTGGAGTTATAAATGAAATCAATGCTAAAGCAAAATATGTAATAACAAGTCCTTCAAGTAATCCATATATAATTCCACCAAGTTTATCAAATTGTTTAATCACTGGAAGTCTAGCAATTATTGCAGTAATATATTTTAATACAATTAATGCTATTCTTGCTATTACAAATAGTATAATCCATGTTCCAGCTCTTACTATTGTATGTGATACTTCTTGTGCTGTACTGTTTACAACATTCTCCTTTACAGCATTTGACGCTTCCTCAACTTTTTGATTTATGTAATCTGTAATAACGGTTGGCATTTGTTCTTTTGCCTGTTCCTCATCATCTTTTATTATACCGCTTTTTATTGTGGTTTCTATCATATCATCTATCTGAGTATTATTTATTATGTAATTAGATATTGGTGTATATAGTATAAATGCAATAACTAATGAAAGTACAAATGATATAATTTTAATTAATGCTCCTGTCAACCCCTTTGCATAACCAATAATCACACAAAGTGCAATTATTCCGACAATAACTAAATCAATTATTATTGCCATACCAATCCCCCCTTTTTATAAATTTATAAATTCTAATTTATCACGATAAACAATACCTGCTACTCCGTTTGTAATAACTATTCCTTGAACATCTTGTGAAGAAGAATATTTTTTTATAAGCCATCCACTAGTATTAAAAAATTCTACTTCTTGTCCCAAACTTACAGCTAAAATATTATCATAGCAATAAATATTTTTAACCACACCTTCAACTGTATACACAGTTTCTTTCTTGCTATCTATGTTCATCATTTCAATTGCAGTATCTGCTTGAAAAAGGCCTGTTGATTTTTCAACTGTTCTATACACATAATTCGTAAGTCTTATATCTGCTTGATTTATTTTTTTGTCATCTTCTTGCAATTTTATTATTTCTTGATCTTGATTATTTTCAATTACGTGGATAGAATCGTCATAAATACATATTAATTTATTTTTATTTTGATACTCTATATTTGTAATCAAACTATTTGACGGTGCTGAATATGTAAATGTTATATAATCCTCATTTGCCTTTGCCTTCTCAATAGATATTATCTTTATAGTGGTTTGTATTTGAGTTCCAGATGTATCAATTTCAGCAAATGCCATGCTTTGGTTATCAGAAGAAACTGTAGCATCTAATGCCATATTACGTGATATAAATGTTTTAAATAGCTCATTCCCCTTCGCATCATATGTTACTATAACAGACTTATATGCTGTTCCTGTAAGTATTACAGTAACATATCCATTTCTATTTACATCAACTTTTGATATATTTCCATCAACCTCTTTTTCCCATGATATTTTATTATCAGCAACTAGATAGAACTTTGAACTTCCTTTTTCAGCTATAACCAAATATCTATTGTTTACATTATATATAGGGTTACTTACTTCTAATTTTATCTCATTTGCAAGATTACCTGAAGATTGATATTGCTTCAACTTGTTTTCTGCAAGTACGCAAATATATTTGTTATATCCTATAATATTTACGTTTGAATCATAATCTAGTTGAATTGATACAAGTTTCTCTTCTGATACTATTTTTCTAAAAATATATTTATCAAAAAATTTTCTTACAGGTGTTACTGTAGAATAAAGGATTATCATTAATACAATTATTGTTGCAATAACCGCTGTTACTATGATTTTTATTTTATTATTATTTGTTTTTTTAGGCTTATTATTAGTATTTTTTTCACTTGGTGTAATATTTTCTATATTTATAAATTCGTCCACTTTCTTTCCTCCTATGTTCTACCCTATTTATATCAGTTTTTACCGTTTTTTTCAATAGTTTTATTAACAAAAGATATTAACCAAAAATAAATTACTTGTAACAAACCTAAAAAACCAAATACCGGATAAAGAGCATTAATTAAATATGAAAACTTTATATTACAAACTATCACTACTCCCACACAAATAACAAAACATAACTGCTTATATTTTTCTTTTGTACTTGAACAATTTTCTAAAAAACTGTACCCTGCTGCAATTGCAGACGTAAAAATAGCAGAAACAATCACAAATCCATATATATACTTATAAATGTTCCCATATTGTTTTACAATTTGAATTAAAGGAAGATCGCACTCAATATTAATTCCTTCTTTTGTAAGTATTAAAAATAGTATTATTGCAAGGCAAAAGAATATCCCACCAGATATAATGGCAATAATCTTTTCTTTTTTATATGTATATTTTTTTAATTCAATCAAAATTGGTATCAATAAAATACTATTATAACTTGCATATTCTAAACTGGAAATAATCCAGCTTTTATTGTTTATGCTAATCATATCTCCTGCGCTTTGATGAAACACTTCACTTTTTATTCCTACAAGTAAAACCATAAAAATCAGAAATGGAATTAATATAGTATTTATTTTAGTTACCTTTTCTATCTTTCCTAAAAAAGTAATATAGCAAAGGCCTGAAAGTAAAATTGCAATATACAACATATTAAAATTAAATTCTTGTTTAAAATATGCACAAAATCCAGAAGCCATAATATAAAATGAGGCCAAAAGAAATATGTTGATCATTGCATTTAAAATTTCCTTTATTATTTTACTTATCCCTAGCTCGTTCAAATATGAATTATAATTTTCAACATTTGTATTTCGTATTTTTAACAAAACAAAATATATTATAATACTTGTAAATATGCTTGCAGTTGCAATCCCATAAATTCCAGATTTTCCATAGCTTACAAAAAACACTTCAATTTCTTTTCCTGAAGCAAAGCCTGCTCCTATAATTGTTCCAATTATAACGCAAACTGCTTTTATAATATTTCGCATAATAATAAACCCCTCATAAATTCTATTATGAGAGGTTTATTGTTATGATATTATTTTTTTCTTCTTCTAACTTGCCATACTACTATTCCAGAAATGATAATGATAACAGGAACAGCAAATATAATTGTTAAAATTATTTTCTGTTGACTATTTGTTACAGTATATGTTGATGTTTCTGTATTCTTTCTAATCATTATTGTATCATCTCTATCTGTTAAATAAGCAATAGAATTTAAAGCTAAATCCTCATTGTTATATAATTGATATGCTGATAAATAATTATTTCCAATAGAAAGTTGCATATCTGTAATAAACATATTATTTGAATATACAATTAACTTTGATGTTGTATCATCATCAATTTTCTTTGTAAGTAATGCACCAACTGTTGCAGAACCTTCTTCATCTCCTGATTGTTTTGATGTACTTGAGATATTTAAGTCACTTCTATAAAAAGACTTATCAGATGTTACTGCAAGTGTTTCAACATCAACTCCAAGTTTTTCAAGTTCATCGCTATCCTTAAATTCTATTCTTCCAGAATTTATAAAACAAGCACTTGTTGCCATATTTAAATTTTTAGTAACACTTGTTTCAGATTCAATTGTCACAACTATTGCTGATGGTGAACCTGCAAGCATTTTATTTGAATCTCTTTCAATCATAATACCACTTGAAATACTAATTCCATATTCATCTAACACTTGTTGAAAATTTGGCATTTTAGTATTTGTAACATTGGGATCTGTAAATAATGCAATTTTTCCACCTTTCTTGATGTAGGCCAAGATTGCATCCCTTTCAACTGTTTTTAAATCTTCATCAAGTGTTGTTAAAACAAGCACATCACAATCATCTGGAACGCTTCCTTTTGTTAGTATATCCAATGTTTCAACTTCATTTGCTTGTGATTGAACCTTATTTCTAAAAGATGTCATATATGTATCTAAGTTTGTATTATTTCCTGTTAAGAAATATACTTTTGGTTTATTTTCTGTTGTTACATCAAGAAGAGCATTTGTCATGGCTTCTTCTGTTAAATCTTTCTCTTCATAAGTACTATAATCAAATGTATACAAATCCGACTCTGATAAAACTTTACTTTTATCTCCACATTCTATAACAATTGCAAGATCTGAACTTGTTAAACTATACTTTTTAGTGAGTTCAGGATATTTTGTTATATCATCAATTTGCTCTACTGTTATTTTAGAATTTTCCTTATTGTATTTATTAGAAAAATCAATAACAGATTGTGATTTTGATGAATTTACTAATATAATCTTTACATCTTTATCAATATTTTTTGCAATTTGTTTTGACGAATCTGACAAACTATATATTTTTTCTGCTGTTAAATCTATGTCTGTTGGATTAATTTTGTCCATAATCAAATCAATTCCAATATATGCAGCAATTATTATAACAACCATTATAATAAGATATGATGTTCTACTAACAGCTTTTTTTATCATCTCATTTGATGATTTTTCTTCTTTTTTCTTTATTAAAGCTTTCTTTTCTTTCTGAGATTTTTCTTTTTGCACTTTTTCTTTCTTCTCTTTCAAGCTAATTCCTCCTCTACTTTACAGTTTTTCTTCTTTTCATAAATAAAATAGTTAGTAATAAACACATCACAGTAAATGATATAAGTGAAACTACATCTTTTATTGAAATTAATCCATAAGGGAATTTCATAAATAAATTCATTAAATTAATCTTTGAAAAGATACTATTCATGTCTACTAAGAACCATGGAACAACTAAAAATGCAATTGTGATAATCGCTGCAATAATTTGATTTTCTGTTATACTAGATGCAAGCATTCCAAATGAAATAGCTGCCATACCTAGTAATAAAAATCCAAGCATTGTAACTAAAACAGTAACAATATTTGCTTTTGCAAAACAGCTAACTATTGCAAAATACATTAAAGAAATAATTAGTGTAATTGCAATAACAGTTACAGCTGCAAAAAATTTACCAAGAACAATTGAAGTTATACTTCTAGGTGAAGTTAAAAGTAATTGTTCTGTTCCTGTTTTTCTTTCTTCTGCAAATGTTCTCATAGTAAGTATTGGAATTATTAATAATAGTCCATATCTTGCAGATAGATAATATAAATTTCCTAAATCAACTGCTCCATAAGAAATAGTTGTTAAAAAGAAAAACACACTATAAATAACTAAAAATAGTCCAATTGCCACATATCCTATTGGAGATAAGAAATATGTTTTTAACTCTTTTTTATATACTGCCCACATTATTTTTCTCCCTCCTTTTTAGTATCAATCAATTTAATAAATGCATCTTCCAAAGTAGTCTCTGTCTTTTTTAGTTCAAAAATTGTAATATCTTGTTTTGGTAAAACATCAAATAGTTTCTTTCTTAAATCCGTATCTGCTTTTGAAATAATAGTATATTGTTTTGTTCCATCTTCATTATCCTTTACCATTTCAACAGATTCAATTTCAGGAATTAATTCTTTTAGCTTCTTCATGTTCTCATTTTTATCTTCTACTGTAACAGAAATACCGTTATTTTCTTTTGTCATTTTTTCCAAGTTTTCAGGAGTATCAACTGCTACAATCTTTCCTTTATTTATAATAACAACTCTTTCACAAATTTGACTTACTTCTGGCAAAATATGTGTACTTAAAATAACAGTATGCTTCTTTCCAAGCTCTTTTATTAAATTTCTAATCTCTGTTATTTGCTTTGGATCAAGACCAACTGTTGGCTCATCAAGGATAATAACATCTGGCTCTCCTACTAAAGCTCCTGCCATACTTACTCTTTGCTTATATCCTCTTGATAAATTTTTAATAAGCTTTTTTTGAACACTTTCAAGTCCAGTTTCTTTAATAACTTTTTCTACTTGTGCCTTTCTATCTTGTTTCTTTACAAATTTAAGTTCAGCCATATATGTTACAAACTCTTTTACTGTTAAATCATAGTAAAGAGGTACATTTTCTGGCATATATCCTATTTGTTTTTTTGCTTTTTTTGGTTTTTTGGAAATATCATTTCCATTAATAATAATTTGACCACATGTTGGTTCTATAAAACCAGTTATCATATTCATTGTTGTGCTTTTTCCTGCACCATTAGGTCCTAAAAAGCCTACTACTTCTCCGTCTTTAACATCAAAGCTAATGTTATCAACTGCAGTAAAACTTCCATACTTTTTTGTGACGTTCTTAACCTCAATCACTGTTATTCCTCCAATCTCTTATATCCGTATGTTGAAAATACTTTTCCATATTATCATTTTTTATTTTTGGTTTCAATATATTTTTTTAAAGTTCATATAGAATTCACATTTCATTCAAATTTTTACTATTTTTCAATTAAATTACGAACCCAGATTTCATTTCCATTTTTATCTTTAACTCTTAAATTTGGAAAGTTCTTTTTCATTCTTTCATTTGTAAAATAATTATTTTCGACTTTAGATATAATATCTTCACCATTTTTTTCTATTTTATTAATAACTCTATTTTCATATGTTTGAATTCCCCACACAGTAAATAGACAATCAATTACAAGAAAAACAAATACGCAATTATCAAATATTTTCTTTATATTCATTGGAATTTTATCTATATATTTATCCATGATTGGCATAACAAATTTAATTAATATTGTCGATAATATTCCCCAATATATAGAAAACTGCAAACAAATTCTTCCATTAAGGTGAATACTTGTATATGCATAATCCCAAAATCTAATTCCATAAATTGCTTCAAGTCCAAAACTTAAAAGATATTCTGCAATAGATCCTCCTATAAATCCATAAATAAATAGTGTACATACATTTTTATTTTTGTACTTTTCTAGTAATAGTATTAATACAACAGCCCCTACTCCATAAACAGGGCAAAAAGGCCCCCATATCAATCCTTTCCTGCTTTCAAGTACTCCTGTGGTAATATAGCAATACAAAGTTTCTATAATTAATCCTGCAATGCTAAAAATAAGAAAATACCAAAATAATCTGTGAAATTCAAATTTTATTTTTTCTTTGTCCATACAATCCTGTATCTCAAATGACGTAAGTTGAGTCCTTTCTCTTTTCTTTATAAATTTACGCTCATTATATCCTATTTTCAATTTTTTTGCCATATGTTTTTCATTTTTGCTTGACAAAGTATAAAAATAGTGTTATTATATATTTTGTTCATGGGTCAGTAGCTCAGTTGGATAGAGCACAGGCCTTCTAAGCCTGGGGTCCGGGGTTCGAATCCCTGCTGGCTCACCAAAAAAAGCTAAATTTTAACCAAATTTAGCTTTTTTTATTTTTATCTAAAATTGTTTGTAAGTATTGATATTACTGTGTTTTATAATTTTTCATTATTCAACCTATTTTTAAAATATTTGTCATTTTTCATTATTTTTTTGTTGTTGCACACAATATGCACACAGCATTTGCGCACAAAAAATTGTTATAATACACCCCACTTTATCGCTATTAGCGCTCAGGGTTACTTTACATAAAGTGTGGACCTACAACCATTGTCGCTACTACTATAGGCCGGATTGTTGTAGCTACGATAGCCAGCTGAAGCCCACGAAGCCGAACTGTAGTAATAACCTCCACGTAGAACACGATTATTCGCACCGTAGGCCTCAATTGTCCACTCCCCTGCATTCCCTGCCATATCATATATGTTATTTACTGCATAGGCACTATTTGATCCTGTTGGTATTGCTTTAGCAGTATCTCCCTGTGTTCCTGAATAATTTCCCTTTCCAGTTGAATTTGTTGGAAAATTTGCTACCTCTGAATTACTACTTGTTTGCATCCATCTTAATGTTGCATCCCATTGACATCCCCACAACATACTTGTTGCCACATTATCATTTGCCTTTATTGTTTTACATATCTTGTACATTGTATACCATGTTTGACTTCCTATATCTGTATTATTCTTTTGTACTACAGCCTTTGTTTGACTTAGATTTCCTGTTTCATATCTTCCTATATAAAATCCTCCATATGTTTTTACGCTTTTTATCATCTCATTAAACTCATTTTGTAATTGTGTCTTAAAATCACTTGCTGTTGCTGTACTTGACATTCCTGCTTGTTGCAGATTAGTACTTTCTGCATCATAACTATTACTATCTGAGCTTGAACTTGCTCCTGTTACTACATCTGGCTCTCTACTTCCACTATTTTGTGTTGTTGGATATGTTCTTCTACTAGATGTTGTTCCATTAAAATCCCACAACTGTCCCGCATTATTTGCTTCATCATATATATCTGATATATTTCCTACTGGCACCCATACAAATTCATTTATTCCTTCTGTGGCTGCTCCATTGCTTCCTTCTTTTATTACAAATCCACTTGATACACTCTTTTCCCCTTCTACTGTTGATGCTGTATATCCTTTTGGCACT
>CAKOPZ010000013.1 GCA_934101145.1 uncultured Clostridia bacterium | reverse complement strand
GAAAATAATTTATCTTACGATATGAATAATTATGTATATTTAGATTTTAATTTCTGATAATAAAGGGTATGGGAATTTCCATACTAGAATTTATGCGGGAGTACAAATTCAGTGCTGGCTAGACATAGATTTTATTCCTATATTCAAAAAATAAAAAAGAGGATTAAATTATTCTGATAATTTTTCCTCTTTTTTGAAGATTATTTATATAAAAACATATTCATTTAGGACAATTTCTTCTGCTGTATTTTTATAGTTGTTCATTAATTTAGTCCATTCCAATGGATTTAATTCTTTGCTCTTTTCAGACAGTCTTTCATCATTCTTAATATAATTTTCCATTAGTTCTTTATAATAATTCTCACAAGAATCACTTACTAAAAGAAGATGATGAGTTAATTTATTTGTCATCAATAACGTCTCATAAAGTGCTTGTTTATTTTGGAAAATAAAGTGTTATTTTTCTCAGTACAATCTAATTTTTTTACAAGTTCTATTGTATATTCTTTAGAATTATTATTTTGATATTTCATTAACTTTGTATTCTAGTATTGTAAGAATAGTAGGATATGTAACTTGGTATTCAGTAGGTATTACTACTTGTAGGTTGGTGTGCAAGATAGTTTTAATCTGTCCTAATTTAACTATATATTTAAAGTCTTTTAAAATGCCAGTTAAATCTTTATTAGGTTTTAAATTTTCAATTACTTTAAATTCAAGCATGAAAAAAGTCCTCCTTTCTGTGATAAGAGAACTTTTAAAGTTTTATATAAAATAAAAACTCACGAACTTTTAAGTCCGTAAGTTGATTTCAAATGGAGCTAATAAGCAGAATCGAACTGCTGACCTACGGGTTACGAATCCGTTGCTCTACCAACTGAGCTATATTAGCATATAAATAAACCTAATTGATATTTTATCATATCAAATTATTTTTTTCTACCCTATTTAGTAAAAAATATAATTTAATTTTTTATTAATTTAGCTGGAAAAGTATACAAATTAAGGAAATTATGGTATACTGAAAATATGTGAATAAATATAAATTACAAAAGTGAAGTTTATTTGGAGGGAAAATGGGATTTTTTGATAAATTAAAACAGGGATTAAATAAAACTAAAACATCATTTGAAGAAAAAATGAACAATGTTTTTAGCAATTTTAGAAAAGTTGATGAAGAACTTTTAGAAGAATTGGAAGAAGCATTAATAATGTCAGATGTTGGAGTTGAAACATCAACTAAGATTGTTTCAAAATTAAGAGACAGAGTAAAAAAAGAAAATATACAAGATGAAGAAGGAGTTAGACAAGCTCTTAGAGATGAGATAAAAGATATTTTTGATAGTGTAGATAATAGCTTAAAACTTGAAACTCAGCCATCTGTAATACTTGTTGTAGGTGTTAATGGAGTTGGCAAAACTACTTCTATTGGAAAAATGGCAAATAGGCTAAAACAAGATGGTAAAAAAGTTGTTGTTGCAGCAGCAGATACTTTTAGAGCTGCAGCTGTTGAACAACTTGAAATTTGGGCAAATAGAGCAGAGTGTGATATTGTAAAAAAACAAGAGGGTGTTGACCCTGCATCTGTTGTATATGACGCAATAAAAATTGCAAAGGAAAAACAGGCGGATGTTTTAATATGTGATACAGCTGGAAGGCTACATAATAAAAAATATTTAATGGATGAGTTATTAAAGATAAAAAGAGTTATTGATAAAGAATTACCAGGAGCATCAAAGGAAGTTCTTATGGTTTTAGATGCTACAACAGGACAAAATGCGATAGAACAAGTAAAAGCATTTAAGGAAACAGTTGATATTACAGGTATTGTTCTTACTAAACTTGATGGAACTGCTAAAGGTGGAGTTGTAATCGGAATTGTAGCAGAAAATCAAATGCCAGTTAAATTTGTTGGCGTTGGAGAGCAAATTGATGACATGGAGATTTTTAACAGTGAAGATTTTGTTAAAGCTTTGATATAAAAGGAGAGTTTGTATGAGTGATAATATTAAACAAAACAATAATATATCAGAAGAAGAAATAAAAAAAGAGTTAAAACAAGCAAAAGAACAAGAAAAAAAGAATCAAGAAATAAAAGTTAAAAAAAGCAAAATTAGAATGTATGTTGTACTTGCATTTTTGTTAGTTGCAGCAATTGTAGGTTATATAATTTTTAGAGGTAATTTACTAGAAACACTTGAGATTGGTGAAAAATATATCGGTATCTTTTGGCAAAATGTGAATTCAATTGCACTAACATTTATAATTAATTTTATAGCATTATTTATTATTATTTTTATAGTAAACAAAAAGATTAGAAAAAATCTAAAAGTGTTTTTTGATGAAGATAAAAGAAATATGCCAAAGCTTCCAAATAAATCAATTGCATTTATTTTATCTATTATAGTTAGTAGCATTAGCTCAAGAGTTATGCTTCAAAAATATTTGTTATTTATGAATAGTACATCTTTTGGAAAGACAGATCCTGTGTTTGGATATGACATTGGTTATTTTATGTTTCAAAAGCCTTTTATTGAATTCATGATAATGTATTTACTATTTATTGTAGTAGGTGTGGCAATATATAGCGCAATTTATTATATAGCAACATTTAATATTTATTTTGAAGGAATAAGTAGAGAAACTATAAAGAAAAGTAAGATTTTAAAACAATTATTAAACATAATTATGATTGCAGCGATATTACTTGCTGGACTTGTTTATATCCATACACAAAATATTGGCTTTGAAAAGTTTATGTCACTTCAAGAAGATACAACATACTCAATATATGGAGCAGGTGTAACTGATGTTACTATTAAATTATGGGGATACAGAATACTTCCTATAATTATTATAATTTCAGTATTTATGGCAATTAAAGCATTTGAAAAAGGAAAAACAAGAAAGGTTGTAGCATGGATTGCAGTGGTTCCTATATATATTGTTGTATTACTTTTAGTTATGCTTGTATTTCAGATTGGATTTATTACACCAAATGAGCTTGACAAAGAAAAACAAAGTATTGAACAAAATATAAAGAATACAAAAAGTGCATATGGAATTGAAGCAAATGAGATTTCTATAACAAATGGTGGTGCTACAATAACAGAAAATGATATAAGTAAAATGCAAGATACAATAGATAATATTGCAATTATTGATAAATCTACTGTACTTAAAGATTTAAATGCAGTTCAAACAGAAAAAGGATATTATACTTATACTACTACTCAAATAGCAAATTATAGGGTAAATGGTAAAAACAAACTTGTATATGTTTCTCCAAGAGAAATAAATAGCAATGGAACATATAATAATAAAACATATGAATATACACATGGCTATGGAGTTGTTGTTACATCAGCTGTTTCTACAAATACAAGTGGAAATTTACTTAAACTTCAAAAGAATTATACATCATCAAAATCTGATATTATTGCTATTACACAGCCTAGAATTTATTTTGGACTTCAAACAAATAACAATATAGTTACAAATAGTAATAACAGAAAAGAGTTTGATTATCCTGTATCAACAACAACTACAGTGCAAAATGCAGAAAATATCTATGATGGTAATGCAGGCTTACAACTTGGATTTTTAGATAGATTTATTTTAGGAGTTAAAGAGGGAGATTTAAAACTTGCATTTTCTGCTAATGTAAATCATGACAGTAAAATATTAACAAATCGTAATATATTAAAAAGAGCAAAAGCAATAATGCCATATTTACTATATGATAATGATCCATATATGGTGGTGAATGAAGATGGAAGACTTATTTGGGTTCTTGATGCATATACTACATCAGATAATTATCCGTATTCACAAAAAACTTTGCTACAGCTTGATGCAATAAATAAATTGGAATTTAATTATATAAGAAATTCTGTAAAAGTTTTAATTGATGCATATGATGGTACAATTAATTTCTATATAACAGATAGGAATGATCCAATTGCTAGTGCATATGAAAAGATTTATCCGGATTTATTTACAACAGAAGAAATTTCAACAGATATAAGTAGTCAATTTGTATATCCTAAATTTTTATATGATATTCAAACATCAATGATGGAAAGGTATCACAATATACAAGCAGATGTACTATACAGAGGAAATGATGTATGGGATGTTGCAACACATAATACAAGTAGAGTTTTAACAAAAACTGGAACTGATATAGAAGCATATTATACAATGGTAAAAACTATAGATAGTGATACAAGTAAATTAGGACTTGTAATACCATTTACTCCATATGGTAAGCAAAACATTACATCATATATGGTTGGAACATATGAAAACGGTACAGCTAAATTAACTGTATATAAATTTTCTTCTGATAGCAATATTTTAGGACCAATGCAACTTGACACTCAAATAGAGCAAGATGAAAAGATTTCTAAAGAAATCGATGCGCTAAATGTAAATGGAACAAAAATTAGCAAGAATATGATTATTGTGCCATTAAATAATACACTATTATATGTAGAACCTATATATCAACAGTATATAAATGAAACAGATTCTACACCAACGCTTAAAAAAGTGGTTGTTGCATCTGGTAATAAACTTGCAATAGGAGATAATCTAACAGATGCATTGGAAAATCTTGTTTCAAGATATGCAGTGGATATAAATATAGAAAATACAGATAGTACAGATGATTTAGTAAAAGCAATAATTAAAGCAAATGGTAATTTGAAAGATTCTACATCAAATGGTGACCTTGAAATGGTAGGAAAAGATGTAAAAAAATTGCAGGAATTAATTGATAAATTAGAAAAGCTTACAAAGGAAGAGGGAAAAGAGCAAAGCAAGAAAAAGCTACAAAATAAGAACTTAAATGATATATCAAATTCTGCAAATGTTTTAAATACAGTTGTAGATGAAATACAATAATAATAAATGAAAACTGCGTGAAATCTCATGCAGTTTTCTTGTTATTTTATAGGGTGTATGATATACTGTGAAGCAGTTAAATAAACAAATAAACTATTTTTTAAGTAGGAGGATAAAATATTGAAAATTACAAGTGTAGAAGCCTTAAAGATTATATCAAACGAGGTTAGAAAAAATATTATAGAAGAGGTATATGAAGCACAATCTGGACATCCAGGAGGATCACTTTCATGTGCAGATATTTTGACAGTATTATATTTTAATCAGATGAATGTGAATCCTAAAATGCCAAAGGCCCAGGGAAGAGATAGACTTGTTTTATCCAAAGGTCATTGTGCACCTGCATTATATGGTGTGCTTGCGCAAAAGGGATATTTTGACAAAGAAGAATTGAAAAATTTCAGAAAATTAGGTAGCTTTTTGCAAGGACATCCTGATATGAGAAAAGTTCCAGGTGTTGATATGACAACAGGTTCACTTGGACAAGGAATATCTGCAGCAGTTGGAATGGCTATTGCATCTAAAATGAATGAAGCGGGTTGCAGAGTGTATTGTATTTTGGGAGATGGAGAAATTGAAGAAGGACAAGTGTGGGAAGCATGCATGTCTGCATATAAAAATAAGTTAGACAATTTATGCTTAATACTTGATAACAATGGTCTTCAAATAGATGGCAAAATAACTGATGTAGCAGGTCTTGATAATATTGAAGGTAAATTTGCAAGCTTTGGATTTAATGTTTTAAATGTTGATGGTAATAATATTAGTCAATTAATAGATGCATTTGATACAGCAAAACAAACAAAAGGCGAGCCTACAATTATTATTGCAAAAACTGTAAAAGGAAAGGGAGTTTCTTTTATGGAAAATAAAGCAGAATGGCATGGACAAGCTCCAACAAAAGAACAGTATGATGAAGCAATTACAGAGCTTGATAAAAATGAAGCAAATGAATTTAAGGAAACATTTTAAGTAGGAGGAAAATTTATGAATATGAATAAAAAAATTGCTACAAGACAAAGTTATGGAGAAGCTTTAGCTAATCTTGGAGAGAAGAATGAAAATATTGTTGTACTTGATGCTGATTTATCAAATGCAACTAAAACAGGCCTATTTGCAAAAAAATTTCCAAATAGATTTGTTGATGTCGGAATATCAGAACAAAATATGATGGGAATTGCAGCTGGACTTTCTACATTTGATAAAGTTGCATATGCAAGTACATTTGCAGTTTTCGCAGCGGGAAGGTCATATGATCAAATAAGAAACAGTATTGCATATCCTAAAATGAATGTTAAAATTTGTGCAACACATGCAGGCATTACTGTTGGAGAAGATGGAGCAACTCACCAAATGATAGAAGATATAAGCCTTATGAGAACACTTCCAAACATGAAAGTTATGTGTTGCTCAGATGATACGCAAACAAGATGGGCTGTAGAAGAAATTTCTAAAATTGATGGACCTGTATATTTGAGACTTTGCAGACTTGCGACTCCTGTTATATATGATGAAAATCAAAAGTTCGAATTTGGAAAAGGCGTGCAAATAGGGGAAGGAAAAGACGGTACAATTTTTGCAACAGGTGTAACTGTTTCAGAAGCTATAAAGGCAAAAGAAATTCTTAAGGAGCAAGGAATTGATGTAAGAGTTGTTGATATACATACTATAAAACCAATTGATGAAGAATTGATTATAAAATGTGCAAAAGAGACTAAGAAGATTGTTACGGTTGAAGACCATAATATAATTGGTGGACTTGGCTCAACTGTTTGTGAGGTTCTTAGTACTAATTATCCTAAAATGGTTACAAGGCTTGGAATAAAAGATACATTTGGTTGCTCTGGAAAAGCAACAGAGCTGATGAAATTTTTTGAAATTGATGCAGATGCGATAGTAAAAGAATTTACAAAAAGTGGCAACGTGTACTAAAAATGAAAAAAAGAAAGAATAAGCTTGAAAAAGTAGAAAAAACATAAAATTTATATCGTTTTTTCTGTAAAAAAGTATTGCATTTAATATGTTTTATTGTTATGATTAGAGTGTATTATTTTAGACGAATAATTGAATGTGACAATATAAATATAATTAACTTATAGAGCGGAATTGAAGCTTATTTGATGCTTGTTTTAGAAAGATAAACATCAAAGGGAAAGGGAAATGATAAAATGATAGAATTTAGAAATGTAAATAAGACATATGATACAGGAACAGAAGCAGTACATAATGCAAACTTTAAAATTGATAAAGGTGAATTTGCTTTCTTGGTTGGAAGCTCAGGTTCAGGAAAATCAACTCTTATTAAACTTATATTAAAAGAAGAAGAACCAACTTCAGGAAATATTATTATAAATGGTAAAGATACTACTTTTTTAAAACCTAAAAGAGTACCATATTTAAGAAGAAGCATGGGAGTTGTTTTTCAAGACTTTAGATTATTACCTGATAAAACAGTTTATGAAAATGTAGCATTTGCAATGTATATTGTAAAAGCTACACCAAGACATATAAGAAGACAAGTCCCTATGGTATTATCACTTGTTGGATTAAGTGATAAAGCAAAAGTTTATCCAAATGAATTATCTGGTGGTGAGCAACAAAGGGTTGCACTTGCAAGAGCACTGGTAAATAATCCATCTATGATAATTGCAGACGAGCCAACGGGAAACCTTGACCCAGACACAGCATGGGAGATAATGACATTATTAAATGATATTAATGCAAGAGGTACAACTGTTGTAGTTGCAACACATGCAAAAGACATAGTAGACAAAATGAAAAAAAGAGTTATTCAAATTGAAAAAGGCAATATAGTAAGAGATGATAAAAAAGGTGGGTATAACAGTGAGATATAATGTAATTGGATATTTAATTGGCGAAGGCCTAAGAAATGTATTTAAAAATAAGAAATCAACAATAGCATCACTTATGATTATGTGTGCTACAATGTTTGTATTTGGGATTTTCTTTTTACTTGGAGAAAATGTTCAAGCTGTTGTTAAACAAGTTGAAGAGCAACAAGCAATGCAAGTATTTATAGAACCAGAGGCAACAGAACAAGAAATTTCAGAACTTGGAAATAAAATAAAATCACTGCAATATGTAAATACTGCAGAATATGTAACAAAAGAGGATGCATTAAATACGGTAAAATCATGGTTTAAAGATAATCAAAGTATGATTGAACCACTTGCAAAAAATAATCCATTTAAAGCATCTTATGTAGTTACTTTAACAGATTTAACAAAAATAAATGATGTTGAGGCAGAAATAAAAACATTTGATAATGTAAAAAGTATCACACTTAGAAATGATACTATAAACAAACTTTTAAATATAGCGAAAGGTGTTAGAACAGCATCAGCAGTAATACTTGTACTTCTTATTCTTATTTCGATATTTATTATATCAAATACAATAAAATTAACTGTACATGCAAGAAGAAAAGAAATTTCAATAATGAAGTATGTAGGTGCAACAAATGGATTTATAAGATGGCCATTTATGGTAGAGGGTATTATAATTGGAGTTGTTGCAGCACTTATATCTGTATGCTTACTTGGAGTTGCATATAACTATGTTGCAGGTCAAGCATCAGGTATGGTAGAAACAATTCAGATTAGTTTATTACAATTTTCGGATTTATTTAATACATTGATGATAACATATTTGGCTCTAGGTATTGGAATTGGTACAATAGGTAGTGCTATATCAATGAGAAAATATCTAGAAGTTTAAAAAACATATGAAAGCAAAGGAGAAGCTTATGAAAAGAAAAATTGTGTCCATATTTTTAATAGGAATATTGCTGATGATTACAATAGTGCCAGCAGTATATGCAAAATCCGCAACACAGAGAAAACAAGAGTTACAAAGCCAACTTAGTGATGCAAAGGATGAAAAAGCAGCAGTTACAAAGGAAAAACAAGCAGTACTTGATGAAATTGCAGACTTAGATGATGAAATTGACAAATATGAAGATCAAATTTCAGAACTTAATACAAAAATAAGTAATTTGCAAAAATCAATTGCATCAAAAGAGGTCGAAATAAAAAAATTAGAGAAGGAATATAAAGAAAAAGAAGAAGCTTTTGTAGAGAGAATGGTAGCTGTTTATGAAGCAGGGCAAACTACATACTTAGATGTACTTCTTTCTTCAGATAATGTAGTAAACTTTATATCAAATTACTATATGATATCAGAAATTGCAGAAGCTGATAATGCAATGATGGCATCTATTGAAGCTCAACAAAAAAAGATTGAAGAAACAAAACAAGAACTTGAAAATGAAAAGAAAGATATTGATACATCTAAAGCTTCGGTAGAGGCAAAAAAGAAAGAACTTGATAGCAAGAAAAGTGCAAGACAAACAAAGGTCAATACTTTGTCAAGTAAAGAACAAGAATTGCAAAAACAAATAGAGCAATTTAATGCAGATATTAAAAAAGCTCAAAAGGAAATTGATGCTGCTGTAAAGAAATCACAAGGATATCAAGGAAGCTTTTCAGGAACACTTAGTTGGCCTGTATCAACATCTTCACAATGGTGGAATCTTATTACATCAGGATATGGAAGAAGAGATCAACCAACAGCAGGAGCATCTACAAACCATAAAGCTTTAGATATAGGAATAAGATATCAAACAGTATATGCACCAGCTGATGGATATGTTGTACTTGCAAGCTGGCAATCAGGATATGGAAACTTTATTATGATAAAACATTCGAATAATTTATACACATGTTATGGACACTTATCATCATATAAAGTATCAGCAGGACAAACTGTATCAAGAGGACAGGCAATAGCTGTTTCAGGAAGTACAGGAATTTCATCAGGACCACACTTACACTTTGAAGTTAGGACAAGTAGTTCTTTCTATTCGAGAGTAAATCCACTAAATTACATATCTGATAGTGTTTATTCTCAATTGAAATTCTGGTAAAATAAATTGATAAATAATACTTTGACTATGTATGAAATTTATGCATAGTCAAAGAAAATTTGTAGCTATAAATTTTAAAAGGAGGCAGATATGAAACGTAAAATTATTTCAATATTCATGATTATAATTATATTATTAAATATTTGTAGTTTTGTATTTGCTGAAGATAGCACAAATACAGTGACAAATCAAACATTAGAAGAACAACAAAAAGAAGTAAATAATAAAATTGAAACAGCAAATTCAAAACTTACATATGTTCAAAGCGAACTTTCTAGTACTATGCTTAAGGTACAAGAACTTGAAGATAAGGTAGCAGAGTATAAGAGTCAGATGAATGATTTAGGTAGTAGATTAGACACTTTACAAAAATCAATTGATACTGCAAGAGCGGAATACAGTGTTATAGAAGCTGATTATAATAACAAAGAAGAACAACTAAGAGAAAGATTAGTTGCTATGTATGAGTCAGGAGAAACTACATATTTAGATGTATTATTATCTTCAAGAAATATTGTTGAATTCATATCAGGATATTACTTAATTTCAGAAGTAGTGCAATATGATAATGAACTTGTAAAAGAGGTTGGAGAGAAGAAAGATGACCTTGAAATAAGAAAGACTAAGCTTGAAAAAGAAGAAACAGAAGTAAAGCTTTTGAAGGCAAAAAGAGAGCAAACTACAGTAATTTTGCAAAACACAATTACTATGCAACAAGAAGAAGCAAATAAACTAAGCACACAAGAAAAAAAACTACAACAAGAAATCAGTGCATATAAAGTAGAACAAGCACAAATAGAGGCTGCTATAGCACAAGCAACGAATAATACAATAGGCAAGGACATACAATATACAGGAGGTACAATGTTATGGCCTGTTGCTGTATCTGGGACAATTATAACATCTTCGTTTGGAACAAGAGAACATCCAATTCAAGGTATAGTAAAACAACATACAGGTATTGATATTGGAAATGCAACATATGGCTCACCAGTTGTTGCAGCAGAAGATGGAATTGTTACATATGCAGGATGGCTAGGAGGATATGGAAACTGTGTAATGATAAACCATGGAAATGGAATAGTAACATTATATGGACATGGACAAAAAGTACTTACTGAACTACATAAAGAAGTTAAAAAAGGTGATTTAATAATGGAAGTAGGTTCAACAGGAAATTCAACAGGACCTCATTTACACTTTGAAGTTAGAGTAAATGGTACATCAGTACAACCTTTAAATTATGTAAATGCGCCTGGAAAATAGCATTTGCTAAATAATATATACTAGAAAATCGTTATGATTTTCTAGTATATATTGTAGTTTATAGGCTTATCTAAAAACCTAAATATTTTATAAAAAGGAAAGAAAAATGAACGAAGGTAAAGGACAAAAAATTTATAGGTTATTGATGGTTATAATAATAACAGCATTAATAACAGGACTTTTAACAACAATTTTGGTATACAAAAAGTTAACAGGAACTATGAATATATCAAGTATTGTATCATCAGGAGATAATACGGGATTAGAACTTACTCTATCAAAAATTAGAGCAACACTTGAAAAAAAATATATTGGCGAAATAGATGACAAAAAAATGTTAGAGGGAGCTATAAAAGGATATGTAGCCGGACTTGGAGATGAATATGCTCAGTATTATACAAAAGAAGAAATGTCAGCTGAAATGGATGAAACAAATGGAAATTATGTTGGAATAGGCATATATATGACAATAAATAACTCAGAAGGTACCATTACTGTTACAGAACCTATGGAAGGATCACCAGCAGAAGAGGCAGGGATCAAAACAGACGATATGATTGTAGCAGTAAATGGGGAAGAAGTTACAACAGAAAATGTTTCTAATATGTCAAGTAAAATAAAAGGTGAAGAAGGAACAAAAGTTAAATTAACAATAAAAAGAGAAGAAAAAACTTTTGAAGTAGAAGTTGAAAGAAAAAGAATTGTTGTAAATCATACAAAAGCAGAGATAAAAGAAAATAGTATAGGCTACATACAAATTGAAGATTTTGAAGGTGGAACAGCTGCTGAATTTAAAAAAAGATATGAGGAATTAAAGAAAAAAAATATAAAATCATTGATTATAGATTTAAGAGGAAATGGTGGAGGAGTTGTAGATGAAGCATTAAGCATATTAAATATGATATGTGACAAAGATTCTACACTACTTATTACTGTTGATAAATCTAATAAAGAAGAAGTTACAAAATCAAAACAAACACCTATAGTAGATATACCAATTGTTGTTCTTACAAATGGATATTCTGCAAGTGCTTCAGAAATTTTAGCAGGAGCATTAAAGGATAACAAAAAAGCTACACTTGTTGGAACAAAAACATATGGAAAAGGTGTTATTCAAACATTAATGCAATTATCTGATGGAAGTGGTTTAAAGATGACAACAGAAGAATATTATACACCATCACATAATAAAATTAATAAAGTAGGAATAGCTCCAGATTATGAAGTTAAATTACCTTCAGGAATAAAGGAGCTTACAGATAAAAATGATACACAGTTGCAAAAGGCAATTGAATTGTTGAAATAAAATTTATATATGGCGTAATTGATATAATATTTCTTATAAACTTGTCACTCAAGCATTTTCTTGAATATTATATCGATTATGCTTTTAAAAATTATTATCCAATAACAACGAATTAAAATAAGAAAATTGATTTATTTTAGAAAATATTTGAACACTAAAGTATACTGATTTCAATGCTTTCAAGAAAATGAATAAAAAAAGTAAAAAAAATATAAAAAAGTTTAAAATAAGTATTGACATTTTATCTAAAATTTAGTATACTAAACGAGTCGAAGGAAATGGGCGCATAGCTCAGCTGGGAGAGCATCTGCCTTACAAGCAGGAGGTCATAGGTTCGAGCCCTATTGCGCCCACCATTTCTTTTTTTATGAATATAAACAGCCTATTTATTTATACGGCCTGGTAGTTCAGTTGGTTAGAACGCTAGCCTGTCACGCTAGAGGTCGACGGTTCGAGCCCGTTCCAGGTCGCCATTTTTTTTAATTAAATATTTTTGCCTCGATAGCTCAGTTGGTAGAGCAAGGGACTGAAAATCCCTGTGTCACTGGTTCGATTCCCGTTCGAGGCACCAAAAAAAGTATCTATAAAAATATAGATACTTTTTTTATTTTAATATAATTTGAATTAAGGATGTTTAATTTACTACATCCTATGTAATATAATAAAAAACTTGAAAAATTATGTAAATCGAGATATAATATATTTATAATTCGTTAGTGCAGCGAAATATAATAAATGTACTATTTTATTAAATTACTTTACAAAAATTTGGGGGTAAGACACATGAAAAAAGATGCAAATTATAGTGAAGAAGTAGTAAGAGACAAACTTATGCGGTTGAATAAGGCTTACATGATTATTTTATGTGCATGCATATTGAACGCAAAGGCATTGGCGGCTGAATTTGGTTTACCATATGTTGTTACACAGATTTTTAGTATTTTTTTATTGCTAGGATCTCTTGTTGCAGTTGCAAATTTGGATATGCATTTAAAAGACTTTAAGGCAGTATGGGAACACTGTTGCTTTATCATTGTATGGATTTTCGCACTTGTTCTATTCTTTTTTATTATTTAAGCATCAAAAAAGCGACAATTTGTCGCTTTTTTTTATTTTAATAAGGTTTAAATTCAAAATCAAATATTGGATAAGAAGTAGAACTTTATATAAAAAGTGTCATATTATAATATTATAGATATAGATTTCAGGCTTGTACTAAGTGGAAAAGGAGGGACAAGACAATATGAAAAAAATAATCTATTTTGTTATAATAATATTTTTTGCTATTGCCGGTATTATATTTAAAATAAATTTTAATAGTGAAGATGCTAATCAAATTTCAAGTGGAATTGAAACAGTGATGAATATATTAGAAGATAATAAATCAACAACAGAAATTCCTAAATTAACCAAAGAAGATGAAGAAATTCTGGAAGTTCAGGAAACTGATCTTGAAAAACAGGGATTTGAGAGACAGGGAGAGATAGCATACAATGGTGCTGACAAAACGCCAGATGTTAAACTTGGAAAATATGCAGGACTTACGTACTATTCTCAGATTGATAGCAGATGGAGAAATAAAATGTATTCAGCTGTAGGAGATAAATCTCAGACAATAGGGCTTTCGGGATGCGGACCAGCATGCACAGCAATGGTTGTTAGTTCTATTAAAGGAAATATTACACCACCAGAGATGGCAGATTTATATGTGAAATATGGATATCGTTCTAGAAATAACGGAACGTATTGGTCGGCAATGAAATGGACAGCAGATGTATTCGACATAGAGTATAAAGAAACTAGAAGCTATGATGAGGCTTTAAAATTGTTAAACGAAAATTATTATATAATTGCAATTTGCAATGAAGGATTGTTTACCTATGGAGGACATTTTATAGTATTTATTGGAACAGAAGGAGAAAATATTAAAATATATGACCCATATTTATATGCGGGTAAATTTGATGTAGCAAGTAGAAGAGGAAAAGCTACAGTAAAAGGAAATACGGTATATGTTACTAAAACTAATTTTAAGAAATATGCAAATGCAAGAATGTATTATTGCTTTAAAAATGATAGAGAAGTTGTTAAGGACAATGATGCTCCAGTTATAATAAAAGATGAAACAAATACAATTGTAAAGAGTGTAAATTACAGTGCAAAGATAACTGCAAATAGTGGACTAAATATTAGAAGTGGAGCAAATGAAGGATACAAACGTGTTGGTATATATTTAAAAGGCCAAACAGTTAAAATTACAAAAGAATCTAATGGATGGGGAAAGACAGACAAAGGATGGATATCTTTGAAATATATATCAAAGATAAATGAACAAAGTTATAAGATTATGACAGTAACTGCAAGAAGCGGATTAAATATAAGAGCTGGAAGAGGTACAAATTATAAAATAAAAGGTGCATATCAGTATAATACAAAAGTAAAAGTTACAGACATCAAAGATGGATGGGGAAAAACTAATAGAGGTTATGTTTATTTAAAGTATTTAAGATAATAAAAAAATAAAGTAATGCTTCTAAAACCTAATATAATAAACAACTTGTTTTTTTAGCTGTAATATGTTATATATATTTCAGAAATATAAAAAAGGAAGTATAAAATGAGAAATATAAAAGAGAAAATAATGAACAATAAATTGATAATAATTATTTTGACAATAATTATTGTCTTGCAAGTGGTGGCAAGGGTATATTTAGGAGAAAAGAAAGAGTATTTTCATATGGATGAAATGTATTCATATGGACTTATGAATTATAATAAATTAAATATTGCTGATAATGAGGATTTTTATGATACTTGGCACAATAAGCAGTATTATAAGGATTATTTAGAAGTTAATTCTGATGAGGTATGGAATTTAAAACCAGTATATGAAAATCAAAAGAATGATGTACATCCACCACTGTTTTATTTATTGCTTAGAATTGCAAGTACATTTACGGTTGATAATTTTACTAAGTGGTCTGGAATTTGGCTTAATATAATTATATCAATAGCATCAACGATTTTAACTTTTTTGATTGTAAATAAATTATGCAAAAATAAATATATAGCCCTTATTACAAGTGTATTTAGTACATTTACAATAATAGGATTATCTGCAACAATGTATATAAGAATGTATGAACTTGCAAATTTTAACATACTTTTACTTGTATATACTCTGCTTAAGCTACTTGAAAAGGTAGAGCTTAAATTTAAAGATTGTATCCCGGTTATAATTGCTCTACTACTCGGAGGACTTACTCACTATTATTTCTTTATCTTTGCATTTGTAATATATATGATGTATGCTATAAAATGTGTAAAAGAAAAGAAATTTAAAAATCTTGGAATATTTACAGGTGCAATGGTAGTAGCTGCAATTATATTTTTATTAATATTTCCATTTGCTATAAATCATGTATTATTTAGTTATAGAGGATTAAGTGGTGGAGGAGAAGTAAAATATACTGAAAAAATAAAGGAATTTAGAAAAATATTAAAAGAAAGCATGGGAGGAGAATATTTAAAAAATATTCTTATAGTTTCTATTATTTTATATATTGTAAATTTAATAAGAAAAAGAAAATTTGAGGAAAGCAAAATTTCATGGGTACTTTTGCCTACTATAGCATATTTTCTAATGGTGGCAAAAAATGCTCCATACATTGAAATAAGATATATTATTCCTATTGCTTCAACTTCAGCTATTTGTGTATGTTACATTATTTGGACAGCACTGCAAAAATACACAAATGAAAAGATTGCTGGTGTTATAACAACTATTCTCTGTGCTTTTTTAGTGGTTATGCCAATAAAAAATGCAAACTTTAATTTAAGTTCATTGATATCATTTGATTATACACAGTTTAATCATATAGCAGATAGAATTAAAGAAGAAAATTTGCCAATTATTTATATTTTTGATAAATCTAATAATAGATTTTTAGATGACTTGTATTTATTTACTTTGACAGAAAAATCAATAATAATAGATAGCGAAAAGATAAATGAATTTACAAATGAGATAGATGATCAAAAATCATATATTTTGATGTGCAATAACGAAGAGATTGCAAAAGAATTTTTACAAAATAAAAATAGCACTCATATGCAACATATGAATGCATGTGATATATGGAAGATAGATAATTAATAAGAAACATGGTACCTTTTGAGTCCGCCTAAAAAAGTACCATGTTTCTTATTGTTGTACTGGGCAGTGTATATGTGGAAAAGCTATTTTTCTTGATTTATTGTGGTACCTTTTGAGTCTGCCTAAAAAAAGTACCAGTAAATTAAGATAAGGATTTTATTGCATTTCGTGCAAGTTCGTCACATCTGTTGTTGAATTCGTTATCACTGTGTCCTTTTACTTTGTGAAATATGACTTTATGTGTAGTAGTAAGTTCTAATAATTCTTGCCACAATTCTTTATTTTTTACATCTTTTTTATCAGAGGTTTTCCAATTATTTTTTTGCCAATTGATAGTCCATTTTTGTATAAATGCATTTACCACATATGCGCTATCACTATATAAATCTACTTTGCATGGACGATTTAGTAGCTTTAATGCTTCTATTACAGCAGTAAGTTCCATAACATTGTTTGTGGTATCTTTTTTTCCACCTGATATTTCTTTTTTTATATCTTGGTACATAAGTATTGCACCCCAGCCTCCAGGCCCTGGATTTCCTGAGCAAGCTCCGTCTGTATATATTGTAATTTCATCCATTATAAAAACCTCCTAAAATAATTGTAAAATATCATAATTTATGATATTATATCAATAAAGTTATTTTTGTGCAAGAAATTTAAGCAAGGGGGTAACAAAATGAGTGAAGTTCTTGGAATAATTGGAGAATATAATCCGTTTCATAATGGACATTTGTATCATATTGCAAAATCCAAAGAAGAATCAGGAGCTGAATTTGTGGTATGTGTTATCTCTGGAAATTTTGTACAAAGAGGAGATACATCTATTGTAAATAAATGGGCTAAGGCTAAAATGGCACTTGCAAATGGTGCAGATTTAGTAATAGAACTTCCTACGATTTATAGTATTTCTAGTGCTGAAAATTTTGCACAAGGGGCTATTAAAATATTAAATTCTTTGAAGGTTGTAGATACAATTTCTTTTGGAATGGAAACAGATGATGCGGCAATTTTGAATAATATTGCCAATGTTCTATATAATGAGCCAAAAGAATATACAACAATGCTTGCACATGAATTAAAAAAAGGAAATTCATTCCCAAAAGCAAGAGAAAATGCTCTTATGATGTATCTAAATGATATAAAAAAATATGTTAATGTTTTGTCGGGATCTAATAATATTTTAGGTATTGAATACTTGAAGGCTTTGAAAAAAACAAAAAGTCATATGATTCCAATGGGAGTAAAAAGACAAAAAGTATTATATAATGATGAATATATGGTTGATGAATTTGCCAGTGCAACTTCAATTAGAAGGATGCTTAAAACAAGAGAGTTTGATGATATTAGAAGAGTTATGCCTAAAAGTTCATACCAAATACTTGGACAAGAACTAAAACAAGGCCATTATGTAATAGATTTATCGAGTTTTGAAAAAGAAATAATATATACATTAAGGAAAATGTCGCAAGAAGAAATTGCAAATTTGCCAGATGTTTCAGAAGGACTAGATACTTCTTTAAAAAATGCTGCAAATTCATGTAATACTTTAGAAGAGCTTATAAACATTGTAAAGAGTAAGAGATTTACTCAAACTAGAATACAGCGTATTTTGTTATATGCATTGCTTGGAATAGATAAAAAACAAATGGATATATCAAAAAAGGTAACTCCATATATTAGAGTGTTAGGATTTAATGAAAAAGGAAAGAAACTTATTTCTGAAATACATAATATAAATCCTAAATTACCTGTAATAACATCAGTAAAAAAATATATTGATTCATTTCCAAGTAAGAATCTAAAAGAAATGTTAAATATGGATATTTTTGCAAGTAATGTATATACTTTAGGATATGAGATGGATTCATGGGCAAATTTGGATTACACAAACAAAATTATTATTATGTAAAAAATGCACGACCAATATATAAAAAGAGATGGACTAAAGTAAAAAAAGATAATATTCTTTTTTTACTAAATTTATGCATGAAGGAAGGAATGAAACTTAGAAATGAATGTTATAGGAATTACTGGAAGCTCTGGTGCTGGTAAAAGTACAGTATGTGATATTCTACAAAACATGTATCAGGTAAAAGTAATTAATGCAGATAAAATTGCAAAAGAATTATCTAAAAGAGGTACAAGTTATTTAGATGAAATTGCAGAAACATTTGGCAGAGATATACTTGATGAAAATGGTGAGTTAAAAAGAAAAAAATTAGCAGAGATAATTTATAATGATGCTAAAAAAAGAAAACAGCTTAATATGTGCACATTTAAGTATATAAAAAGAGAAATTACAAGTAAAATAAATAAGACAAGAAAAGATGATATAACAATAATAATTGATGCACCGCTTTTGTTTGAGTGTGAATTAGACGAACTTTGCAATTTTATTATTGGGGTGATTTCTAAAAGAGACATACAAATAGAAAGAATTGTTGCAAGAGATAATGTGGATTATGAACATGCTGAAAAAAGATTAGATGCTCAAGAGGAAAACAGTTTTTATATAAATAAATGTGATATAATTATTGAGAATGACAATGATATTTCAAATATTAAAAAATTAGTTTCATCAATAGCTGAAAAATGTAATATTACAAAAAAATTACAATAATATTACATTTTTGTGACATTTGAAATACAATATTGAAACATGGGATTTAATATCATATAATAATGACATAAGTATTGCAGGTACAAAAGGAAAAACCTTTTAGTAGGGGGAAGTGAATATGGAGACAGAAACATTTGCAGATTATATCTTATCTGAAAAAGATTGGATAAAGAAAATGGAAATTGTATATTATTTACAAAAGAAAACCAATATATTTTTTGACAATTCTGTTGTTTTTAAAACATTGATTACAAAACAATTTTTGGATAGAACAAATTTAGGGTTAGACAGTAATGTTGTACTTACAGCTTCTCTACTTTGCAATTGCAAAAAACCTAAAAATGCAAAAAAATTAGAAGAAATAAAAGAATATGCTAAAGAAGGAGCAGAATATTTAAGTAAGCTTGGATTTTCAGATAAATTTTGTAGGATTTGTGAAGGAGTAAACAGATATAGTGGACTAGAACCACGCGAAAAAGAAAGTGATGTTTTAGAACTTGCTGATCAATTTGGTGGAATGTTGCTTGATAGACCTGAGAGAATCGCATTTAAAACAGATGAAGCTTTAGTATTATTAGAGTATAGAAATTTAAAAGATAAATATAATCAATATTTACCAGATTTTAAACAATTTATAAGCGAAATGGAAGGTGTTTTAGTATGATAGAAGGAGAAAGAAGTATTGTTAAAGCTCCAAGTATAACCAAAGAAGCAAAGGCATTTAATGCGATTGCAATGAATAATACTGTTCAAGGAATGAAGACAGCTTCAATACTTGAAAGGCAGGTAAGAGAAGCGGAGATTGAAAAATCAGAGGCAATAAAAAATCAAGTAAAACAAGAAATTCCAATACCAACAGGTAATGAAATAAGAGAAGATATTGAAAATGGTGAATATAGATAAACTTTAAACAAAAGAGATTGGAGGAGGATTATTTCTCCAATTTTTTTGAGCATATTTTAAGTAATAATAAAATAAAAAAGAGAGGGAAAAATAAATGAACGAAATATTTGCAGATTTACATGTACACATAGGAAGAAGCGAAAGTGGTAAACCAATAAAAATAACAGGAGCAAGGTCACTTCAGTTTGCAAACATTGCAAGAGAATGTGCAGACAGAAAAGGTATAAATATGGTTGGAATTATTGATTGTGCTTCTCCATATGTTATTGAAGATATAGAGAACTTTTTGAAAACAGGTGAGGCATATGAAATAGAAGATGGCGGAATAATATATAAAGATAAAGTATGTATTATTTTAGGAAGCGAAATAGAAACTTCAGAGATAAATGAACATGGAAAAACAGGTAGTGCACATAATCTTTGCTATTTCCCCAAATTAAGCGATATAAAAGCTTTTTCTAAAGAAATGGAGTCATATATACATAACATTACTTTAAGCTCACAGAGGGCTTGTATTTCTGCATATAACTTAATTGATATAGTAGAAAAACATAATGGAATTTTAATTCCAGCTCATGCATTTACACCACATAAGAGCTTTTATGGAAACTGTACAGACAGACTTGGAAAAATATTTAGAGAAAAATTTGATAAAATTTTTGCAATTGAATTAGGATTAAGTTCAGACACATTCTTAGCAGATGAAATTACAGAACTTGAAACAAGAACTTTTGTTACAAATTCTGATGCACATTCTTTACCTAAAATTGCACGTGAATATAACAAAATTTTAGTTGATGGAATAAGCTTTAAAGAACTTTTGAAAGCACTTAAAAACGAAGATGGTAGAAAAATTATTGCAAATTATGGGCTTGATCCAAAACTTGGTAAATATCATAGAACATATTGCGAAGTTTGTGAAAAAAACATAGAAGGAAAGCCTCCTGTTGTACATTGTGATACGTGTGATAGTAGAAATATTACTATGGGTGTTTTAGATAGAATTGAAATGATAAAGGACAAGCCAGAAACAAAAAGTCCAGAAAATAGACCACCATATGTTTATCAAATACCTCTTACATTTATACCTGGACTTGGAAATAAAACAATTGAAAAATTACTTGCTCATTTTGAAACTGAAATGAATATTCTTCACAGACTTTCAAAAGATGATATTGAAGCAGTAGTTGGAGAAAAAGTTGCAAATGCTATTGTTAATGCAAGAGAAGGAAATGTACATATTCATGCTGGTGGTGGCGGTGTATATGGTAAAATAGAAAACAAGTAGTTCTAAAACTCGTCTTATTGAATAGACATTATGTATAAACAATATGGAGGATAAGATGAGAGACGTAAGAAGAGATAGAAAAAAACAATCTAAACTGAAAAATTTGATATTAAATAACATATACAGTAATTTGCAATATTATATTATTGTTATGATAATTTTGATTATTGGAATTGCTTGTGGAGTTATTTTTATAAATAATATTAATGAAGAACAAAAGGCGGAAATAAGTAAATACATAAGTGATTTTATATCTTCTTTAAAAAATAATTATGAGATTAATAAGGCAGAGCTTTTAAAGAATTCACTTATAGAAAATTTTAAACTCACACTTGGAATGTGGTTTATTGGATCAACTGTTGTAGGTCTTCCAATAGTGTTTGGAATAGTTTTGTATCGAGGTTTTTGTATAGGATATACTGTATCTTCTGCAATTGCGATACTTGGAGCTCAAAAGGGAATAATATTTGCATTAAGTAGTATATTACTTCAAAATATAATTATAATTCCAGTATTATTAGTACTTTCTGTAAGTGGAATAAAACTATATAAATCTATAATGAAAGATAAAAGAAAAGAAAACATAAAACTTGAAATAATAAGACATACAGTTGTATCAATTATAGGTCTAATATTTTTAGTTTTGGCTACAATTATTGAAGTATATATATCAAGCAGTTTATTGACTATGTCTTTAAGATTTTTGTAAAATAAAAATATAAAATTTGAAAAATGTATTTACTTTTTTGTCGTAATTTGATATAACATAGATAATGTTTATGTAAATTAAAAATCGGATATTAATAAAGGGGTAGAGCTTAAATGGAAAAACATATAAAACAATTTTTAGATTTTCTTCAAAATGAAAAAAAATTATCAAATAATACATTACAATCATATAATAGAGATATTAATCAATATAGAGAATATTTAGATAAAAACAATATAAATTATTTAAAAGTTGATAATGAACAAATTAATACATATATGCAATATTTACAAGATATAGGCAAAAAAACATCAACAATTTCAAGAAACTTAGCATCAATTAGATCTTTTTATCAATATCTAATTCGTATAAAAAAGCTAAAACATGATCCAACAGAAAATATACAATCACCAAAGGTAGAAAAAAGAGTTCCAAGTGTACTAACTTCACAAGAAGTAGAACTTCTTTTAGATCAACCAAAAGATGTTGATTTAAAAGGAACAAGAGATAAGGCAATGCTTGAAGTAGCATATGCGACAGGAATGAGAGTTACTGAAATAATTTCTCTTGATGTAGCAGATGTACATATGGATGAAGGATTTGTTACATGCCAAAATGCAGGAAAACAGAGAAATATTCCTTTAGGTTCAATTTCTATAAAAGCATTAAAGGAATATATTGATGATGCTAGACCAATAATGATAAAAGATGAAAACGAAACAGCATTATTTGTAAATGTAAATGGTAAAAGACTTACAAGACAAGGCTTTTGGAAAATAGTGAAATTCTATAAAGAACAAGCTCATATCACAAAAGATATTACACCACATGTTTTAAGACATTCATTTGCAACACATTTATTGCAAAACGGTGCAGATTTAAAAGCTATTCAAACAATGCTTGGACATTCTGATATATCTTCAACACAAGTATATATGCAATTTCAAGATAGTGGAATAAAAAATATATACAAAAAAGCTCATCCAAGAGCATAACATATTTACAATAATTTACAATACTATAATAAAAAAGCGACTTTTAAAAGGTCGCTTTTTTTCAAATAAATTAAGAAAAAAAGACTTGACAGTTTACAATAATACATATAAAATAGATATGTAAGGAAAAATATATTTTAAAATAATTATATATATTTATCGTACATTGAAAATTTAATAGAAAGAGGTGTAATGATTATGGATATAGTAATCGGAATCGCCATTTTTCTAATCTCAGCAGTTATATTTACATTTGTTGGTGTATATATAAGAAAGAAAACTGCTGAATCTAAAATGCAAAGTGCAGAAATTGAAGCAAGAAAAATTATTGATATGGCTCAAAAAGAGGCAGAAAACAAAAAGAAAGAAGAAATCTTCAAAGCAAAAGAAGAGATTATGAATGCAAGACAAGATTTAGATCAAGAGATTAGGGAAAGAAGGGGCGAAGTACAACAACAAGAAAGAAGAATTATCCAAAAAGAAGAAAATTTGGAAAGAAAGATTGAAATGGCAGAAAGAAGAGAAAAATCAATAGAAGCCAAAGAGGGACAGCTTGAAAAGAAAAGAGAAGAATTAGATAATTTGGTAGAAGATCAAATGAAGGAACTTCAAAGAATATCAGGATTATCTAAAGAGGAAGCTAAAAATCAATTACTTTCTGAATTAGAAAAAACAATTACAGCAGAAAAAGCAGCAGTTGTAAGAGAGGCAGAAGCAAAGGCGAAAGAAGAAGCAACAAAAAATGCTAGAGAAATTTTAGGATATGCTATACAAAAATGTGCAGCAGATCATACTTCTGAAACTACAGTATCAATTGTATCACTTCCAAATGATGATATGAAAGGAAGAATAATTGGTAGAGAAGGTAGAAATATAAAAGCTTTAGAAACTCTTACAGGAATTGATTTAATTATTGATGATACACCAGAAGCTGTTGTTATTTCAGGATTTGATCCTCTAAGAAGAGAAGTTGCAAAAATTGCTCTTGAAAAGCTTATTGATGATGGAAGAATTCATCCAGCCAAAATAGAAGAAATGGTTGAAAAAGCGAAAGAAGAAGTAGAAAATACTATAAAAGAAGAAGGAGAAAGAGCAATACTTGAAACAGGTGTAGTAGGCCTACATCCGGACTTAGTTAGATTGATAGGAAAACTAAAATATAGAACAAGTTATGGACAAAATGTATTAAATCATTCTATTGAGGTATCAAACTTAGCAAGAATTATGGCAGAAGAACTTGGACTTGATGCAAAACTTGCAAGACGTGCTGGATTGTTACATGATATAGGAAAAGCATTAGACCATGATATGGAAGGAACTCATGTTGAAATAGGTGTTGATATTCTTAAGAAATATAAAGAGAATGAGAATGTTATAAATGCTGTTCAAGCACACCATGGAGATGTAGAACCCAAAACTGTTGAAGCAGTTTTAGTACAAGCTGCAGATGCAATTTCTGCATCAAGACCTGGTGCAAGACGTGAGACTTTAGAAGCATATATCAAGAGATTGCAAGACTTGGAAAATATTGCAGACTCATTTGATGGAGTTGAAAAATCTTTTGCAATTCAAGCTGGTAGAGAAGTTCGAATTATTGTAAAACCAGATAAAATATCAGATGATCAGATGGTATTAATGGCAAGAGATGTTGCAAAAAGAGTTGAAGATGAAATGGAATATCCAGGACAAATTAAAGTAAATGTCGTAAGGGAAACTAGAGTAGTTGAATATGCTAAATAAAATTAAGAAGGCTTAAAGGTAGAAATACTTTTAAGTCTTTTTTACTTGATTAATATAAAAAATTATAGTATTATTTAAAAGGCACTAAAAAATATTGTGCCTTAGGAAGGAATGAATAAATATGAAAATTTTAGCGATAGGAGACTTGGTAGGAGACATAGGATTAAACAAACTAAAAGAAACATTGCCTAATTTGATTGAAGCTGAAAATATAGACTTTGTAATAGCAAATGTAGAAAATGTAGCAAGTGGAATGGGAATTACTACAAAGGATTTTCAAATACTTGATCATATGAAAATAGATGTTATGACAATGGGAAATCACACATGGGGCAAAAAAGATATTTTTTCTTTTATAGATAATTCAAAACTTTTAAGACCAGCAAATTATTCTAAAGGAATACCTGGACATGGCTACAATATATATGAGTGTAAAGGCAAAAAAATAGCTGTAATTAGTTTAATTGGGAGAACTGCTATGAATGTTTTGTCTGAAAATCCATTTACAGTTGTTGATGAAATTTTGAAAGAAATTAAAAACAAAACAGATATGATTTTTGTAGATTTTCATGCAGAAGCTACTGCTGAAAAAATTGCCATGAAGTATTACTTAGATGGTAGAGCAACAGGAATATTTGGAACACATACACATGTACAGACTGCTGACGAAGAAGTTACTAAAAAAGGTACAGGTTATATAACAGATTTAGGAATGACAGGACCAAAATATTCAGTAATAGGAATGGATGTAGATGCATCTATAAAACGTTTTGTAACTACTCTTCCAGAAAGGTATAAACTTGCAACAGGAAAGGCATTTTTAAATGGATGCGTATTTGAAATAAATGACGAGAATTGTCGAACCAAAGATGTTTATAGAATAAGTATTGATTAAATGTCAAAATATGGTAATAATGCGCGATGACTTTTTCCTTTTATTTCCAAAAACCTCTAGACAATTTCCAGAAAATGTAATATAACTAGCATTGTGATTAAAACAAATAAAAAAACATAGGAGGCAAAAATGGAAATTTTAAAAATCTCATCAAAATCAAATCCAAATTCTGTAGCAGGAGCAATTGCAGGTTTGGTAAAGGAATCTAACAAAGCAGAAATGCAGGCAATAGGAGCAGGAGCACTTAATCAAGCTGTAAAGGCTATTGCAATTGCAAGAGGATTTGTAGCTCCAGCAGGAGTGGACTTGGTTTGTATACCAGCATTTGCAGAAGTTGAGGTCGAAGGTGAAGACCGTACAGGAATAAAACTAATTGTTGAATCAAGAAAGTAGATTTTTAGATTATAATGATAAGAGGGGAATTTATCATTGTATATTTGTGGGGCACAGGTTAATTCTTGTGCTCTTTTTGATATACTGGGAAATTTCTTCATTTCCTAGTATGTCAAAATACTACAATCACTAAGTCCGGTTCAAGATTTTCTCATTTTAATCGAAAACTCAAATCGAGCGAGAACAAAGGGCGACCTAAAGTCGCTTTGTTCTGCAAACTTTACTTGAAAAAATTAAAAAAATGATATATAGTATATTTGAAAATAATGAGAAAGGGATCAATTTAACATTGATTGTTTGTAAGATATGAAATCTAATATTTTAAAATATATTTTTATTTTATTTGTTATTGGAATTATAGGGTTTGCCGCATATAAGATATACTATAATGAGGAAGAACAAGTACAAAATGAAACCACTAATGAAATTAATACTCAAAGTACTATGCTTACTAATATAAGAATTGGAATATCGAATTTTGATAACATAAATCCACTAATTTCAAAAAATAGAGATGTAATAAATTTATCTAGTGTATTATATGAGCCGTTATGTACACTTACAAGTGATTATCATTTGAAATTGGCTCTTGCAAAGGAGTATTCAAAAATAGATGATACAACATATATAGTAAAATTAAGAGATGATATAAAATGGGATAATGGAAATAAGATAACAGGCCAAGATGTAAAGTTTACTATAGAGAAACTAAAAGAGGGCAAATCTATATATTCTGGGAATGTTCAAAACATAGATTCTGTAGAAATAATAGATGGACAAACAATAAGATTAAATTTATCAGAGGCAGAGCCTTTTTTTGAATATAATTTAATTTTTCCAATAATATCAAGTAGTCAATTTGAAAAGGAAGAAGATTTTTATAATTCGCGTATTGCACCTGTTTCATCTGGTATGTATAAAGTGAAAAATGCAACTACAACAACAATGGATCTAGAACTTAATACAAATTGGTACGGATTAGCAGAAGAAACACCAAGAATAAAAGATATACAAATTCATTTTTATTCTACAATGGGAGATGTATATAGTAGTTTTAAGCTCGGCAATATAGATATGGTATGTACATCAAACATGGATATAAAAAATTATATTGGAACAATAGGATATACAGAAAAAGATTATAAAGGTAGAGAACTTGACTTTTTAAGTATAAATTCTACAAATTCAATATTATCAGACAAAAATGTTAGAAAAGCACTAAACTATGCTATAAATAAAAAGAAGATTGTTTCATCAGTATATGGAAGTAATTACACTATTTCAAATTTTCCATTAGATTATGGAAGCTATTTATATACTAAATCTAGTGATAAAGATTCATATAGTCAGGAGAAAGCAAAAAAAGCTTTAGAAGATGGAGGATGGACTTATAGGTATGGAAGATGGCAGAAGACAGAAAATTATTCTACTAAAACTTTAAGGTTAAATATAGTGGTTGATAGTTCAAACAAGCAAAGAGTAAAAGTTGCAGAACTTATTGAAAAGCAACTTGAAGATATAGGGATAAGAATATCAATTTATAAAGTGTCTAATAAAAACTACAAAGATTATTTAAATGAAAGAAATTATGATCTTATTCTTACAGGAATAAATAATGGATATAGTCCAGATTTGACATATTTTTTAGGAGATGGAAACATAGGAAATTATGAAAATGAGGAAATTAAATCTATTATGAGTGAACTACAAAATACAACAGATGAAGAAACTATTAAACAGAAATATCAAAAAATAATAGAAATATACGAAGAAGATACTCCATATATTTGTTTATATAGAAATAGGGGAAAAACAGTATATAGCATGAAATTATTTGGAGAATTTAATCCAAACAATTATACATCATATTATAATTTTTCTAAATGGTATAGACAGTAAAATATTATAATTAAAATAACAATAGAGAAGCGGATTTGCAAGAAAACAGAAGATAAAGAATAAGAATAAAATACAAACAAAAATTTTGGCAAAAAGTATTGACAAATTTTAAATTTAATATATAATATCAATACAAACAGATGTTTAATAATAGGAGGAAAAATTATGAATAATCAAAACCCAGAAAAAATGAAAGCATTGGAGGCAGCTTTAGGTCAAATTGAAAAGCAATTTGGTAAAGGATCTGTTATGAAACTTGGAGATGTTACTGCAATGGAAATAGAAGCAATACCAACAGGAGCATTAAGTTTGGATATCGCTTTAGGTATTGGAGGAATTCCAAGAGGAAGAATAGTAGAAGTATATGGACCAGAGTCTTCAGGAAAGACAACACTAGCACTTCATATGATAGCAGAGGCACAAAAAATGGGTGGAGAGGCAGCTTTTATTGATGCAGAACATGCATTAGATCCTGTATATGCAAAACATTTAGGTGTAAATATAGATGAATTAATAGTTTCTCAACCAGATACTGGTGAGCAAGCACTAGAAATTACAGAAGCTTTAGTAAGAAGCGGAGCAATAGATGTAGTTGTTGTAGACTCTGTTGCTGCACTTGTTCCAAAAGCAGAAATAGATGGAGATATGGGAGATTCACACATTGGATTGCAAGCAAGACTTATGTCTCAAGCATTAAGAAAACTTGCAGGTGTTATAAACAAATCAAAATGTGTTGTTATATTTATAAATCAATTAAGAGAAAAAGTTGGTGTTATGTTTGGAAATCCAGAAACAACTGCAGGAGGTAGAGCTTTAAAATATTATGCATCTGTAAGATTGGACATAAGAAAGATAGAAAATATTAAACAAGATGGAGAAGTTGTTGGAAATAGAGCAAGGGTAAAGGTTGTAAAAAATAAAGTTGCTCCACCATTTAGAGAGGCTGAATTTGATATAGTATATGGAAAAGGTATATCAAAAGAAGGTAATATTCTTGATATAGCAGTAAATCTTGATATCATTGATAAGAGCGGTTCATGGTTTAGCTATAATGGTGATAGAATTGGACAAGGTAGAGAAAATGTAAAAAAATACTTAGCTGAAAATCCAGATATGATGAATGAAGTTGAACAAAAAATAAGAAGTAAATTTAACGAAGCTTTTGAAAAGAGTTTAGGTGACGAAGAACCAGAAGAGGATGAAGATATAGATGAATAATCTTGACTATGTTGAGGAATATGATAAATTAAAAACAAAAGTTTTAAAATATATTATATATAAAAAAAGAACAGAAAAAGAGATAAGACAAAAATTCTCTAAAATAATTGATGAAGATATTTTAGAAGATATAGTAGAAGAATTAAAAGAAAATGGGTATATAGATGATTCAAATTATATTGATAGAGCTGTGAATGAATTTGTTGCTTTAAAAAATATGTCTATTAAAGAAATTAAATATAAATTGTGTGCTAAAGGATTAAGTAGTGATATAATAGATGAATATGTTTCAAGTCATTTAGATGAACTTATGGAATATGAAATTAAGTCAGCAACAAATATTATTATAAAAAAGCAGTCTATGCAAGATGATGAAGAAATAAAACAGTGGCTATTAAAAAAAGGTTACATTGCTGAAAATGTAAAAGAAGCATTTTATAATGTAGAAAGGGATTAGAATAAACAATGCAAAATATATTAACATTAGAGACAAACAAGTATGCTATAAAAATAGATAATTTTGAGGGACCTTTAGATTTATTGTGTCATTTGATAGATAAAAATAAAATGAATATATATGATATAAACTTATCAGAAATAACAGACCAATATATTGAGTACATAAAAAGTATGGAAGCAATGAATTTAGAGGTTACAAGTGAGTTTTTAATAATGGCATCTACTTTGCTATATTTGAAATCAAAAAGTTTACTTCCAAAGCAAGTGGAAGAAGAAAAAGAACTTACTGAGGAAGAGCTTTTAAGACGAATTATAGAGTATAAGAAATATAAAGAAATTACTAAAAAAATGAAAGAGTTTTATGCACAAAGTGGAATGTGTTTATCAAAAATGCCTGATGAAATAAAATTTCCAAAGCAAAAATTAGAAAGAAATTATGAATCATGTGTTGTATATGAAGCATACAAAAACATAGTTGAAAAAAATAGTCAAAGACTAAATCAAAATGCTAAAAATATAAATAAAATAGCCATTACTGAAACCTACACTGTGGGAGATAAAGTAAAGACAATGTTTAGAGAATTATTACATCATAAAAAGTTTGTATTTAATAATTTATTCCCTAAACAGAAATGCTCAAGGCCAGAAATTGTAACTGCATTTACTGGACTTCTTGAACTTTCAAGAAGGAGTAAAGTTTTAACTTCTCAAGAGGAGCTTTTTGGGAATATAGAAGTTGAAAAAAGAAGAGCAAAATAAGTTGGATAAAGAGGATATGTATGTAAACTTTTTAATTCATATATGAACAAAGATTTACATAATTCGTTCGAAATATTGCAAAATATTGAAAAATGTGGTAATATTAATTTACAGGCATAAGCCTATTTATTAACAAAACCGTTTACGAATTACGCAATTAAGGAGGCACGATATGAAACGGTTAAACAGAGTGTTGAATCTTAAAAGATTCGCAGGATTTGACAAAGAGTTGATTGAGTGGATTGGCAGGGTGTTTGAAAGCAAAAAGTACATGCATCCGCCTGTACCTGAGGGTTATAACCACATTAAGGGTGAATGGAACAATGGCTTTGTTATCGAGAGATTTGAGGATGGAAGCCATTTTGTTTGGGTACCTGTTGGAGTGTTAATTCCGAACGGAACACTTGATGCTCATTCCTTTAACCAGAAGTTTGGTCGTAGAAATTATATGGCAGGAGACTTTACTGAGAGTGGCTTTTACGAGCGTATGTCGCGCGAGTTGCGGCTTCAGTGCGAAAGCGTAAAGAAGTATGGGGGATTTTATATCTCCGCTTACAATATTTCCAAGAATATGAAGACAGGTAAGCCTCAGTCAGTAGAAGGAGAAAAGCCCTGGACTAAAATTTCTGGCGAAGATGCGGTGAAAATTGCTCGCACGTTTGAAAAGAGCAAAGACATTAGAAGCCATCTGCCTTTTGGTGCGGAGTATGATTCTGTACTTGAATGGCTGGTTCAGTCTGGAGACAAGTCGTATACTGAGGTAGCAAAAGATTCCTCGAATTGGGGTAATATTGGCTACTGTGGATTGACTAAGCCGAAGGTATTTAATACCGGAAAAAGTTCGACATGGAAGGCCAATAATATTTATGACCTTGCAGGCAACGTTATGGAGTGGACTCAGGAGACTGATCCCGATGGAAACTATACACTGCGTGGTCAAGTCTGCTGCAACAAATGGGAGAGAGCATGTGTTGCGCAGAGGTACAGCAGCAATCACCAGAAAAAGCATAACGTTGGGTTCCGAATCGCCCTCTTCCTGAAGTAAGAAAAATTCAAGAATCTAAAGCTTTTGCTTTCGATTCAACACAAGCAAGATAAAGGACTTTGAAATTTCAAAGTCCTTTATTATATACTAGAAAAAAATTCATTTCCTAGTATATAATAAAGATACAATCGTTATTGCTTTTGAGATTTTTTCCTTTTCATTGAAAAATCAAATCGGTGGGAATTAAATGTGACTTACATCGCTTTGGTCAAATAAAAATATAAGTTATATTTAATAATATGTTTAAAATGAGAAAAAATGGAAAAACTAATATCAAATAACTTCAAAAGGAGGTTATATATGGTATTAGTTTTTATTTTTGGTATTATTATTGTTTTAATAGCATTAATATCATTTTTGATAATTTCATCAACCTTAGAAATAAAGGTGCAAAATATAAATATTAGTAATATAACAAGTGAAAATACAAAACTAAAAAATAATTTTAAAATTATTTTTTTATTAAAATTTTTTGGGAAAATAACATGGCTAAAGTTAAAAATTGACAAAGAAAAATTAGAAAAAATAAAAGCTAAAATTAAAATTGATAAAAACAAGATAAAAAAACTAGAAAAAGACTTTAAATTAAAAGATATAAAACAAATGAAAATTATATATCCTAAGCTAACGTATCTTAATTTTGAAGGGAAAATAGGATTTGTAGATGTACTTGCAACAAGTTATGTGGTAGCTATTTTGTGTAGTGCAATATCAATTTTATTGCCACATATAACGAAGATTGGCAGAGAAAATAAATGTTATTATAAAATTGAACCATTATATTTAAATCAAAATATATACAAAATTAAACTAAATTGTATATTTGAGATAAAAATGGTACATATTATCAATATGATATATTATTTTATAAAGAAAAGGAGAGGAGAAAATCATGAACAACGAACATCCAATAGAAGGGCTTATGATTACAGCTATGAATAGTATTCAGGACATGGTAGATGTAAATACTATTATAGGAGAGCCAATAGAAACCAGTAACAATGTTATAATTATTCCTATATCAAAGGTAGGATTTGGATTTGCAGCAGGAGGAAGCGAATTTAAGGGAGAGACAATTGATGAATACAGTAAAAGAGAAAAGGAAGAACAAGTGCAGTACAGACTTCCATTTGGAGGAGGTTCTGGAGCAGGAGTTAGCATATCTCCAGTTGCATTTTTAGTAGTTCAACCTAATAACGTAAAATTACTTCCAATATGCCATTCATCTGCAATAGATAGACTACTTGATTATGTTCCAGATTTGATGGAGAAGACAAATAATTATTTAAATAAATCAATGCAAAATAAGAAAGAAGAAAAAAAGGAAGAGATGAAAAAAGCTGAAAGAGAAAGAAAAGAAGCAAAAGAAACTATAGATAATTTAGCAGAAACGGTGCAAAATATAAATAAAATTCATCCAAGAAGAAGTAGAATGCAACGTCCTACACATGAACCATATGAATTTGAATATGATGAATCTGGTGATGAGTTAGATGATGGAAATGATGAAATTTAATGTATAATAAAAATACTTCCGAATATATTTGATAATATAAGTAGGAGGTATTTATTTATGCAAAATAAAAAATATATAAAAATAATAAGTAGTGTATTAATTGCACTAACTATATTTATGTTTTCTGTGGTATTTGCAACAGATGAAACTACATATGTTTGGTCAAATCAATCAAAATCAATAACAAAACAAACAAGTGCCAATTTGAATACGACTGAAACTACTGCAAATACTCAAAATGATTTAAAACTAGAATCTGGTGGTACAATTTTAATTGAACAACATAGTGGCCAAGTTTTGTACGAACATAATATGCATGAGAAATTAAGACCAGCTAGTGTCACAAAGGTAATGAGTATCTTACTTATAATGGAGGCCGTTGATTCGGGAAAGATCGCACTAACTGATAAAGTACCATGTACAGAGGATGCAGCAGCAATGGGAGGCTCACAAATATGGCTTGATGTAAGAGAAGAGCTAACAGTGGACGAAATGCTTAAGGCAATTTGTGTTGTTTCTGCAAATGACTGCACTGTTGCAATGGCAAATTATTTATGTGGAAGCCAAGAAGCATTTGTTGCAAAAATGAATGAAAGAGCAAAAGAACTAGGAATGAATGATACAACATTTAAAAACTGTCATGGAATAGATGAAGATGGTCATGTCACATCTCCATATGATATAGCATTAATGTCAAGAGAGCTACTTAATAATCATCCAAATATTACAAAATATACAACAATTTGGATGGATAGCTTAAGAGATGGAAAATCATCACTTGTAAATACAAATAAATTAATTAGAAATTATAAAGGAGCAACAGGATTAAAAACAGGATCTACATCAGTCGCATTATACAATTTGTCTGCAAGTGCTACAAGAGATAATTTATCACTTATTGCAGTAATAATGAAAGCGCCAACAACAAAAATACGATTTGCAGAAGCACAAAAATTATTGGATTATGGATTTAGCAATTACGAATATAAGCAACTTGTTAAAAAAGGTGATGTACTAAAAAGTGTAGATGTAACAAAAGGAGTAGAGGAAAATCTGAATTTGATTGTGGAAAAGGATGTAGGACTTTTACTAAAAAAAGGTCAAGATAAAGATGTGGAGCAAACGGTAGAACTAAACGAAAATATATCAGCACCAATACAAGAAGGTCAAAAACTTGGAGAAATAGTATTTAAACTTGAACGGAAAAGAAATAGGAAAGAGTAATATTGTATCTGACAGAAAAATTGATAAAAAGACCTTTTCAAATATTTTAAGCTTTATTTATAGAAAATGGTTCTGCATGATGAGATAAAGTATAGATATGTAAGAATTTTTCTATAAAGTAAAAAAATGGCAATTAAACTTTTTATAGTGGAGCATATTGTGCTCCACTATTAGTTGTATAGATTTAAGAGTAACTTTTATGCTAATTTATTAATTTTTACATATACTTTTTTATTTTTTACATATGAATATAATTTAATGTCAAAATTATTTGTGTTTTTGAATTTTAAATCAAGATAATCATATGCAATAGTCGCATCTTTTCCATCTTTTATATAAGCAACATCTCTATCATGTTCATGTCTTTCTGTAATTTTAAGACCTTTTACACCAAGTGCAGCATTGTAAACGGTGGTACTTACTTGACAGTTACCGCCACCGATTGCTTTTATAATTTTGTTATCTTTTCCAAATGCATCGGCAGGTTTATATCCATCTTTGGAAGTAGGTTTTCCAACTACATCACAAAATGAAAATTCCTCATTTGCCTTTACAGTGGTATTATTTATTCTTGAACAAGTAATTTTTATGTTTGTTAATCTGTTATCATCAGAAGTTTTGATAGGGGTAGAAAAAGTATATAATTCTGATTCTACAACAGTAGGCTCTTTAACGGCATTTATATTTACATAGTTTTGATTTTCCGCAAGAGTTTTTGTTGCCTGATATCCACTTCCATTATCATTTGGAACATTTGACTCATTAAACCATTTGAATGCTAAAAATCCTAAAGCAATAAGTATAATTAAAATAATAATCCAAACTATCCATTTGTTTTTCATATAAAATTCATTCCTTTCATATTTTCTAATATTTTTTGCAAAATTTCAAAAAATATGTAAAAAAATAAAAAAATATTAAAACGGAACTTTTTGGGACGGACTCAAAAAGTTCCACATAGATAGATGATAGAGCATTGACAAATGTGAAAAATATAGTATAATATTGTTATGCGAGTGAAGGAGAAATAAATATGATAGCAAAGATTTGGAAAAAAGTATTATTGTTTGTTTTAATTATTGCATGTCTATTTAATATTACAAATAAATTAGTTCATAAATCATCTTTAAAGCAAGAACTTGAAAGTTCTGCACAATATGTAAAAGAACAGCAATTAAAAAATGCCATGAAGTAGTGATTGTAGCATTTTAATTATATTTAAAATAAAGCTTGAAAAATGAAAAAATATGTGTTATGATAATATACAGTGTTTTTTATTATGTTAAGGGAGAGGTGAATACAAAATGAAAGAAGGATTACATCCAAATTATACAGAAACAACAATTACTTGTGCATGTGGAAATGTTATGAAAGTTGGTTCAACAAAACAAGATATGAAAGTTGATGTTTGTTCAAAATGTCATCCATATTGGACAGGTAACTTAAAAAGAGAGACAACTGGTGGTAGAGCAGATAAATTTAAAAAGAAATATGGTATTGCATAATTTATTGCAATTTGAGAATAAGATAGTGAAAAAACTATCTTATTTTTTTGTATAAAATTTTCTAAAAAATCCAACATATTCATAAAGGTGGAGAATTTTATGAAAAATAGTATAAAAGGATACAAGAAAAAAGATGAGTCAGTTTTTTTATTAAAACTTCTTAATGAAAAGATTGATAATATTACTGATGCAATGATAAAAAATCATATACTTGATATATCTGAGATACTCGGAGATAGAAGAAGGTTATTTTTTAGAAGCCTTGGTTCAGGTATTGCAAAGGGTGTTGGAGTAGGTATTGGAGTAACTGTGATTACTGCTATTTTGGTTATTATTTTACAAAAAATTGTAACTCTTAATATTCCAATTATTGGAGAGTATGTTGCAGACATAGTTGATATTGTAGAAAAAAGTAGATAAAGGAAATTATATATTTTTTTAGAAAAACAACACATTAAAAATGATAAAATTCATTGACAATGAAAAGACATATTGATAAAATATAGAAGAACTGATAGCAAAAAAGTAGAATAAAGCCATAGTACATTGAAAAAGGAATATGAAAGATTTACTCTGATAAATAAAGATAAGGGAGTAATGTATTATGGCAATATTTGAGAATAAAAATAAAGCTGTTAGTAAAAAAGTGAATAAAAAAGTAAAAACAGTAGAAAATAAGACAAATGTAAAAAAGAAGGTAAGAAAAACGAAGGAGGCAGATAAAAATGATAAATAAAAATTTATCAGGGTGTAAAAGAATAAAAAGAGAAAATGGAATTACGCTAATTGCGTTGGTTGTTACTATTGTAGTACTGATAATACTTGCAACAGTAAGTATAAATGCAGTGCTAGGACAAAATGGAATAATAGGGAAGGCAAAACAAGCAAAGGAGTCATATGAAAAGAGTGTGAAAGCAGAAGATACAGCAATGCAGAAAATACTAAATGAAATGGCAGAGTATGATACAAATGGTGGAGGTTCAGGTGGAGGAAGTGATACGCCAACAAAGCCAGTAGCAGGAACAACGGTAACAAAACCTGGAACATGGACAAGCAGTCAAGTAACACCAATAGCAGATGGAAATGGAGGAACAGTGCCACTTCCAAATGGTTTTTACTATGTAGGAGGAGATATAAATACAGGACTAGTTATATCAGATAAACAAAATGATACAATGAATGCATCAGGAACAACTATGGGAAATCAATTTGTATGGATACCTGTGGCAAGCGAAGATGATTTACAAAGAACAAATTTTGATACAAATGGACAACCAACAACAGATGCATCTGCAAGTGGAGACAATGTAACAAATTGTTCAGAACCATATGCAAGCGGATATTCAACAGAAGCAAGTGAATATAATACAATGAGAGCACAGGTATTAAAATATGGGGGATTTTATATAGGAAGATTCGAAGCAGGAATAAATGATACAGCATTAAGAAAAGGAGTTACAACAGCACAAACAGTAGTATGTAAAAAAGGAGTAGCACCATATAATTATGTACCATGGGGAACAAGTATGAGTGATGCAAG
>CAKOPZ010000012.1 GCA_934101145.1 uncultured Clostridia bacterium | reverse complement strand
AAGGACTAGCAAGATTTTGCGGGTAGGACCATATATGTATGGTTTTATATTTTGTTCCTATTCCTTTTTGCACAAAACTTTGATTTTGTGCAATTAAATATGAAATAAAATATCCCTTCTCTTCTTAAAAATGAGATATAATACCTCATAGCAATTGCTTAATACTTCTAGTCTTTTTTATTTTCCTAATTTTTTACAATTAAGTAATTTGTTTATTAATATATTTAAAAGAATATGGAAAAATCCATATTCTTTTATTTTAGCAATTAAATTTATTTAACATCTTTTAAACTTCTATATTTAATAAATGTTATAACCATAGATATTATAACTGCTGTAATTGTAATTATAATAAATATCTTTTCTCCAGTTTGAGGTAAAATTCCTTTATTTATAGTATTATCACTATCATTATCATCACTATTAATTTTATTTGTATAAGAATCTATTATATTACCTTTAATAATATCATTTTTCTTGTTGTTGTCATCTTGGTTTGTATTATTATCTTCTCCTCTGTTATTATTGTTATTATTGTTGATTTGATTTATACTTATTAATACCGTTTGTTCATTTCCTGCAATATCTTTTACTATTATACTCTCTTGTGTATTAACTTCATATGTTTTCTTTAATACTTTTTTATCATCTGATAACTCCCAACCATCTAGCTCTTGTAGTTCTTCATTTGAAGTTAATATTACTAAAATTTGCTGCTCATTATTTTTGATATAATCAACATTAATTTGTGGTTCTGTTTTATCTATATTAGCAATTCCAATTTTTCTTGTTATGCTATTTTGATATTCATCTTGTATAGTTATATCTTCAGTAATATTCTCTTCATATTCTTTAGATGCACTTTTACCATCACTTGAAATTGTCCATCCTTCTGATATATTTGTAATTTTATTGTTTGAAGATATTATAACAGTAATATTCTTATTGGTTGGTTTATATTCACTATATTCTATCTGTACATTTAGCTCTTGGGAATTGCTAGTATCATTAACTGCTTCCCAATTAGCAACATATTTTAAATCCTTACATTCTTCAATTGGAACTGTAACATCAATTTGAGCTTCATTTCCATTGCTACCAGTCCATCCTATAAATTTATATCCAATTCGTGTAGGAGCCTGTAACTTTATGTTATTGCTTTCTACAGTATAATTTTCTGGATTTGTCTTTTCACTTCCACCGTTTAAATCATATTCTATTTTATATGTAATCGGAGTTGCATTTACTTCAATATTTAAATCTTTTTCAGGCATATAAAATTCGTTGACATTTTTATCTCCACTCCATTTTATATTTCCATATCCTTTTTTTGGAGTAGCTGATAGCGCAACTTTATCTCCTTTAGTATAACTTGAATTTCCGGTTATACTTTCAATATTTTTTCCTTTTGTAATATTTACAAAGTATTTTTTTACAGTTTCATTTCCATTGTTATTGTTGCCACCGTTATTTCCGCTATTTCCATTATTACCACTATTATTACCGTTGTTGTCACTACTATTTTTGTTCCAATTAGCTTTAAAACTCAAATTTCCAATTGTGCCTTTTCCTATTGTAACGTCCTTTTTAGGTACAGTACCATTGCTACCGGTCCATCCTATAAAAGTATATCCTGTTTTAACAGGATCATTTAACTTAAAGCTAGCAGTCTCTATGTTATATTTAGATTTATTCCCTGTTGCACTTCCGCCATCTAGATCATACGTTATATCATATTCTATAAGTGTTGCACTTACCGTAATTTTTAAATTCTGAGCAGGCATATCAAATTCATTTGTATTATTGTATCCTTGCCATCTTATATCTCCGTACCCTTGTTTTGCACTTGCATATAATTTTACTTGTTGTTCATATTTGTAAGTACCATTTCCAGAAGCTTCTTCAATTCCTTGACCTTTTTCTATGCCAATATTATATTGATTTCTTTTATATTGATATACTATTTTCATACCGTTTTCATTTATAACTTTTGATTCTTTATTAGGTGATGTAAATCCTACATATTGTTTTACATTTGGACTTACTGTTGAACCTTTTGTAGTCGTAAATTTTTCTGTTTCACTTCTATTATATTCTCCATTTAAGCCTTCTCTATAATGTTCTACTGTATATTCAATATCTTCAGAAGAATCTGCTTGAGTCCATTGTGCATATAAAGTTATGTTTTTACCATTAGTACTTGTTAAATTTCTTATAACTTCTTCATCATTAAATTTAGTTCCAGTACCATTTGAATTTGTGCTCCAATTTTTAAATACATAGCCGTCTTTGGTAAATTGATTTTTTAATAATGGTTTTGCAGAATCATATGATAATGCTTCTTTGTCCATTACGCCTGTACCACCATTTGAATTAAATGAAATGGTATAAGTATTTGGTTCCCAATTAGCAGAAAAAGCACAGTTTCCTCTCGTATTTAAGGTGATTGTAGCTTTTGCGCTAGGAATATAATTTCCTTCGCCTACAAATCCTTCGCTTGTATAGTTACTGCCAGTCCATCCTAAAAATGTATAACCCTCTTTTTGTGGATTGTTAATTGTAAATGTATCCTTTCCAGCTGTATAAGTTGTTGAATTTCCATTTCTTACACTACCTCCATTAAGGTTATATGTTATATTATAATCATTGTCTTTAAAAAAGTACTTGTAAATCATATTTATAGCATCAGCTCTTTTACATGTATCATTTGGAGAAAAAGTACTTCCTGTTTTACCATTTATTATTCCCTGCTCTACTCCCCAATTTACTGATTGTTCATACCATGAATTTTTTACAACATCTGTAAATATATTTGTGCTTTCTGCCGTTGGCATACCTGCATATTTCCATAGCATGTTAATAAACATTGCTCTTGTACATTCACTTTCTGGCTTAAATTCATCTGAACCATTTCCATTAATTATTCCTGAATCTGATGCCCATTTTACAGCAGATGCATATGATTTTGTTGAATCCACATCTGTATAACTGGTTGGAATTGATGGATTTCTTCCGCAATACTACTTCTCCTTGAAATCCTCCCATTCTCCATAGAAATGTTACTGCCTGTGCTTTTGTACATGCATTAAGTGGAGAAAATTTATTTTCACTCACACCTGCAGTTATTCCTTTATTAAGAGCCCAATAAACTGGTTCATAGTAATATAATGACGAATTAGTAACATCTTCATATTGTGTATTGCTCTTACAATTTATTACATTAATTCTTCTTGAATTATTTTCGAATTGATAATAATTATCAACTGTGCAATTCTCATATGTTACATCATTTGCTCTATTTCCACCCATATCATATAGATTATCACTTGCTTTACAATTTGATACAACATATCCTTTGCTTCTACTAGCTGTATAATTTATACTACTAAATCTACCTTGGTGTTCAAAAAAGAACCCAAATTTTTTATTATTTGTTGCTGTGCAATCTATAATATGTATATATTCATCTTCGCTAAAACCTGTACCTATTCCAAAGCCTGATGCTCCTGCATCATTTATCGTTGATGCCTTTCCGCAATTAGTTGCAATACAATTTTTTATAGTAGAGTTTATAGGGCAATCAATCCCAAATCCAGTACCATCAGTATTCTTTACTACTACATTATCCCAATCACAATCTTTGAATAGGTTTATCATAAATCCTTTTCCAGCAGATGTATATTCTCTTGCGTTTGCTTTTCCTCCATCTATAACAAAATTTTTAAAGTCTGCATTTATTAGGTAGTTTGCATTATTAAAACCGCTATCACTGTAATCATTAAAGTAAAACATATCCAATCCATAGTCTGTTGTGCCATATGGCTTTAAGATTGTTCCAGAATTAGAACTTATCCCTGCTCCAATTAAAGCAACATTATTTTTACATTTTATAACATAATCTTCTGTACCTGCTGAATTTTTTCCAGATGATTCAAAATAATATGTTCCTTGAGGAATATATACTATTCCACCGCCTTTGTTTGAAACATCATCTATAATTGTCTGAAGTTTTTTAGTGTTTGCTTTTGCTACGTCACTATTATATGAATTAGATTTTGTAAGATCTGCTTCAACACGAGGCAATTCCATATCGTTTTTTGAATTATTACTAACATCTTCAATACTATAACTATTTTCTTTTTTAGAATTACTTTTTAAGCTTATTATTGTCAATGCAGTAATAATTGAAACTATGATCATAATAAATAAAATAATAAAAGATTTTTTTGATTTTTTTCTCATTTGTACACCTCTTATATTTATACATATATTTCTTCCATTTAAATGTATTATATAAAAAGTGAACTATAATATCAAGCATTTTTTTTATAATAGGCATTTTTTATTATATAAATAATAATACAATTATTAAATAAAGAACTCAAAATAGCAAGCAAGCTATTTTGAGTTCTTTAAAAAGTATGACATTCTTTCTATAAATTCTTTATTGTTTTTTGTCGAAATCATTTGCTGGATTAATTCCTCTGTAATCTCTCCAACAGACTTTGTTGACATTGCTTTTCTCAATGCAAATACAGTTTCTAATTCTTCAGGTTTTAACAATAGTTCTTCCCTTCTTGTTCCTGATTTGTTTATATCTATAGCTGGGAATATACGTTTTTCTGATAGACCTCTATCTAAGTGTACTTCCATATTTCCTGTACCTTTAAATTCTTCAAAAATAACATCATCCATTCTACTTCCTGTTTCTATTAAGGCTGTAGCAAGAATTGTTAAACTTCCTCCGTTTTCAATATTTCTTGCAGCACCAAAGAATTTCTTTGGTTTATGTAATGCACTCGGATCAAGACCTCCTGATAATGTTCTGCCAGATGATGGTATTACCAAATTGTAAGCCCTTGCAAGTCTTGTAATACTATCTAATAATATTACAACATCTTTGTTTTGTTCAGTAAGCCTTTTTGCTCTTTCTAATACCATCTCTGCTACTTTAACATGATGTTCTGGTAATTCGTCAAAAGTCGAATAAATAACATCACCACTAATAGATCTTTTCATATCTGTAACTTCTTCTGGTCGTTCGTCTATTAGTAATACTATCAACTCTATTTCAGGATTGTTCTTTGTAATACTATTAGCAATTTTCTTTAATAATGTTGTTTTTCCAACTTTTGGAGGAGCAACTATCATTCCTCTTTGACCTTTTCCAATAGGTGACATCAAATCTATTATTCTCATTGCATATTCAGTAGGTACAGTCTCAAGTTTTATTCTTTCATTTGGATAGATTGGCGTTAAATCATCAAATTTTTTCCTTTTGTATGCCATATCTGGTGACTCTCCGTTTACTTCTCCTACATATATCAAAGCTGGAAATTTTTCACCTTCTTTTGGAGTTCTTGCAATACCTTTTATCTTATCTCCCTTGTCCAATTTAAATCTGCGAATTTGCACTGGAGAAATATATACATCTTTTGGACTGGATAAATAATTTTCTCCTCTTAAAAATCCATATCCATCTGGTAAAACTTCTAATATTCCTTCTACAATATTATCGCCTTCATTAGTTAATTTATATCCATTTTGTTCTGCTGTATTTTCATTTTCAACATCTATTGTATTATTACTATCTATATTTTCTATTAGATTTATTAATTCTTCTTTTTTTAGTTTTGATACATTCTTTATGCCCCTTTCCTTGGCAAACTGACGTAATTCAACTAAAGTATAATTTTCAATATTCATCTTTGCCCCCTTAATATCAATCATTATATATTTAACATTATATATTTAATTAATTTTTATATTTTTGTGAAATAATAAGAATTAAAATAATATAGAAAAAGCTTTGAAAAGGAGCATAAAATCTGCTCCTTTTATTCTCTATTTTCCTATATCTATATAAACACGTTCATTTGGTAAATACATTCCTAACTTTTCTCTTGCAATTTGTTCTATGTATTCATTTGAATTAATATTGTTTTTTGTTTCATTTAATTTTTCTTGCTCTTCTTGTGCTTTTTCAATTTCATTTGTATATTTATTAGCTTCTGCCTTATACGCATTTAACGTTTTTTGTTGTGAAATTAATGTACATATAACATATATTGAAAAAAGAAGTATAAGTAATTTCTTATATATTTTTTTGTAATTAATCTTTTTCATATATAATTTTCTCTCCAGTTTAATAATCTATATATTTTTTTCTACATTTTTCCAAAAAATCCTTCTTAAAGAATTAAATTTTCTTACGGATATTAGGATTTTGTATCTTTTTAAATAATTTTTTAAATAATTTTGTCATATATTTATTTACATTTTGTATCGGACGTGCTGTAGGAATAATTAAAAATTTCTTAACTAGTGAAAAAGGAATAAATAAAATCTTTTTTATACTTATCAAAATAAAAGTACTTACTTTTATAAAATACTTGCTTAAAGTGACCATATAAATAATATTACCAACTATTATACTTGCAAATAAATATAATCTTAATTCTCCATTATTAAATGTAAAAATGCAAAATAATAAAATTATACCGGATATTATCCAAAATAATATATCTTCTATATATGTTACAAAATCGGGAGTTTTAAAGCTTTTTCTTATAATTCTAAAAGCATCAAAAATAATTCCCAATACAATTCCCACAACAATAAATATCAATAAATTTATTATTTGAATATATGTATTATCAAAGATCAATAGTATTCTCCTTTATTATTTATCTAAATATTTTATTGAATATACCTCCACTTTTTTGGGTAGAATCTTTTTCACTATATCCTAAATTATATATTTCTCCATCAATTATTACTTCCTCTGTATCAAGACTTAATTTATTAATTCTTAAATTTTCTCCTTTAACAGTTAAAAGCCCTAACTGTGTCTCTAATATAACAATTTGATCGTCAAAACTAAGCACGTCTAACACCCCAGATATACTTAATTTTTCTCTATTTTCCAAAATAATATTTTGCAGAGTTGCATTTGATTGATTATTTATATTTGTCTTTCTATCTTCTATTGTCATAATATTCACTCCTTTGTAATTATTGGTCTAAACTTATTATATTCATAACTTGTCTTGATTAGAACTTAAAAAACAATGCATTCACAAGAATTTCACAAAGAAAAAAATTTTCTTATTAAGCATACATACAAAATAAGAAAATTTTTCTATATTAAATATTATTTTAAATCATCTAAAACATTTCTAACTATATCCATTCTTCCCCTTCCAGCCAATACCTGAACAAGATCAAAACTTGGTCTTCTATTTCCTTCAATTAGGACAGGGCCATCTGGTGTAACCGCTACATCCCAACCAACAACTAATATTTTATCGCTTTCAAGTGCAGCTTTTAACACCAATTTTTTTGCTTCTTCAAAACATGGTATCTGGAATCCATCAAATTTGACATGAGTAATAGGATGTTCTGAAAATTGATGTAATTCTTGATCAATTCCATTTCCAATAAGTTTGCCTGTTTCCATATTTACATTTACAGCCATACCTTTTGCGTGAAAATTGTCAATTGAATTTATACCGTTTCCTACCCTTAGTCCGATCCAAAGAATTCTTGGATTTCCATTATTGTAAAAAGTCATTATACGCATTGTGTTAACACTCTTGGCACATAATTTATTTAATTCTGGATGTTGTAGCACAACCTCTTCTAAGAACATATGATTTTCCAGTAGTTTTTCGTAATAAGCTTTTTTATCCTCTATATCAACTACATTTTCTTTATTTACCCCTTTTCCACCTAATCCGTCAAGTGGCTTTGACATAAATGCTGAATGTTTATTTATAAAGCTTATAAATTCATCATAGTTTCCTTCTTTTGGAACAAAATAATCTCTTTTTACATATTGCTTAAAATCATGTAAAAATGTTGGTTTCATACTAAATTTAGCTTTATATTCACTTGGTGAAACCTTTTCATAAAATTTATTCTCCATTCTTGTTCCAACATATTCTTTTCTTTCTTTTGCTGTCTTATTATATATCTGGAAACTTAAATAGTCTGTTAATCCTAATCCATATCTAAAAACACAATATACAGTATCAAATATCATTCCAATATAACTTTTATTTTCTTGTTTTGCTACCCCTTTTAATCTATTTAAAAACCTTTTATAATTTGCCGAAAAAATGTATGAATAAAACGCCATATTTATTCCTCCAAATACTTAATTAATCTATTATGCTATCAATTCACTGTGTAATTCTTCTAAAATGCTATATTCTATCTTTTTATTTGCCATAACTGATATCTTACATTCATCTATTTGCATAGACAGTATTTCTATTTGATCATTTTTTAATATCTCAAATATTTTTGTTATTATTTTTTCATCATTTGAAATACCATATCCTACAACAGATATTCTAGAAATATTGCTTATATCATATTCTATACCTTTTAGTTTATTTTTTATTACATTTTTCAATTTTTCTACTTGTGCTGCCTTTATCGTAAAACACATATTCAAAATCTCTGTACTTTTATTTATTAATGTTGCTATAGAAATTCCCTGTTGCAAAAGAGTTTTACATATATGTTCAAATATATTATTACTGTATTGTATACCTTTTAATGTTATTAAATATAAATCATCATTTTTAACAATACTTTTTACAGATGTTTCTTCCATTTTGTCACAAATGATTGTGCCTATATTATTATTAAAAGTAGATCCTGTTTCTATTAACACATTATGTCTTTCAGCAATCTCTACACATCTATTATGAAGCACTTTTGCTCCCTCATCAGATAAATTTAGCATTTCTTTATATGAAATAGAATCTAATTTTTTTGCAGCAGGTATTTTATTTGGATCTGTAGAATAAACTCCATCAACATCAGAAAATATATAACAATGTTTTGCTTTTATTGCTGCTGCAATTGCTACTGCTGTTGTGTCTGAACCTCCTCTACCTAATGTTGTAATATCTCCGTTTTTATTAATTCCCTGAAAACCTGCAACAACAACTATATTGTTATTGTTTAATTCTTTTTCAATTCTTGATGTATCAATTTTTTCTATTTTTGCATCTTGATTTTTCTCTGACGTATATATTCCTGCCTGCCATCCTGTAAGTGAAATTGCAGAGTATCCTAAATTATTTAGTAATATGCTTAATTTCGAAATAGATATCTGTTCTCCTGTGCTTAATAATGTGTCCATTTCTCTTTCTAAAGGAATTTGTGCTAATTCTTTAGCTTCTGCAATTAAATGATCCGTTGTTTTCCCTTGTGCTGACACAACAACAACTATTCTTTTTCCTTGATTATAAAAATCAATAACTTTTTTTGCAACAATGTTTAATTTATCATTGCTTGCAAGTGAACTTCCTCCAAATTTTAAAACTATAGTTTCCATATTTCTTATGTCCTTTATAAAAATGTAATAAGTAGATATAATCATAGCCACTTATTTTATATATTATTGTTATTATTTAATAAAGTGATTACACTAATTTTATTTAATCAAACTTTTTAAATAACTATCAATAAACCCATTTAAATCTCCGTCCATAACGCCTTGTACATTTCCAACTTCATAATTGGTTCTATGATCTTTTACTAATGTATATGGGCAAAAAACATATGAACGAATTTGACTTCCCCAAGCAATATCCATCTGAATTCCTTTTAATTCATTAATTGTTTCTTTTTGTTCTTTCTCTTTCAATGCAAATAATTTAGATTTAAGCATCTTCATTGCGGTTTCTCTATTTTGTATTTGCGAACGTTCTGTTTGACACGCAACTACTATATTAGTAGGAATATGGGTTATACGTACAGCAGATGATGTTTTATTTATATGCTGACCTCCTGCACCAGATGCACGATAAGTATCTATTCGCAAATCATCTGGGTTAATCTCAATTTGTATATCATCTGTTATTTCAGGCAAAACCTCCACAGATGCAAATGATGTATGTCTTCTTCCTCCTGCATCAAAAGGAGATATTCTTACAAGTCTATGAACTCCCTGCTCTCCTTTTAAATATCCATATGCAAACTCTCCTGAAACTAAAAATGTAACACTTTTTATTCCTGCCTCATCGCCTTGCAAATAGTCTAATTCTTCTATTAAATACCCATTATCATTTGCCCATCTGGTGTACATTCTGTATAACATTTCTACCCAGTCTTGTGCCTCTGTTCCACCTGCTCCAGGGTGTAAAGTAATTATAGCATTATTACTATCATACTTTTCTGAAAGTAATGTTGTAATTTCTAATTTACTTACCTCTTTTTCTAGTAATTTTATATTATTAATAAGTTCTTTTTCTAGTTCTTCATCATTTTCTGTTCTTAATAAATCTATAATTTCATAGTTTGAATCAAATTCTTTTTTTATTTTTTTGTAATTTTCAATCTTTGTTTTCAAACTCGTTATTTTCTTCAATACAGTTGAACTTTTTTTAGAATCACCCCAAAAATCTTGCTCAGTAGTCTTTTCTTCAAGTTGTTTTAATTCATTTTCTAATTTTTCAATGTCAAAGTGAATCCCCTATTTCGTGTAATTTAACTTTTAAGCTATCAAGTTTTTTTGATATTTCTTCAAAATCTATCAATTTATCACTTCCTTTTAAAATCATTATTAACATCTTACATATTCTATATTATATTAACAAAAAATACAACCCAAAAGTCAAAAAAAGTATCAGCAATTTATACTGATACTTTTTTTGACTTTTCTTCTACAAATTTGCAAATAAGATCCGCACAATTTTCAATTCCAATAGAATCACTGTTTATACATAAGTCATAGTTTGAAGGTTCTTTCCATTCTTTTTCTGTATAATATTTATAATGGTTAGCTCTTAATTTATTAATTCTAGCAATTTCTTTTTTAGCCTTTTCTTTTTCCAAATGATAGTATGTAGTTGCTCTGTTTATCTTATCTTCCATTGAACTATCTATAAATATTTTTATAACATTTGCATTATCTTTTAGTATAAAATCTGCACATCTTCCGACAATAATACATGATTCTTTTTGAGCCACTTCTCTAATAAGTTCAGATTCTTTGATAAACAAATCATCTGCATTTGTTAGTCCTGAGTAATATCCATTATTTAAACTTTCAAGCACTTTTCTTTTTTGCTCATGACTTTCTATATATTCTGCAGAAAGTCCAGTTGCTTCAGCAAGTTTTAAAACAAATTCTTTATCATATAGCTTAATTCCAAGCTTTTCCGCAACCATTTTACCAATATATCTTCCACCAGAACCATATTCTCTAGAAATAGTTATGACAATTGGATTTTTTGTAATTGTTTCATTAGAAGAATTTTCCACAATTATATTTTTGCTTGTTTTGCTATTTGCATTCAAGTGTTTAACTTCAAATGCTAATAAAATGACTGCAAGAACAAAAGCTAACCCGTCTGCTACAGGTCCAGCATATAAAATTCCTGTAACTCCAAACGCAGCGCTAAGAATTAACATTGCAGGAATTAATATGATAATTTGTCTTGAAAGTGATAAAACTGCACTTTTTGTACTTTTTCCAATAGCTTGGAAGAATATTCCTGATGGTATTTGTACACCATTTGCTATGCATAGCATTAAATATGTTCTAAATGCTAGACATGCAAAATTCATATATTTTGCATCACCTTGTCCAAATATTGAAATCAACTTATCTGGTATAGTTTGGAATAGTATAAATGCTATTGTACTAATAACTAAACTTGAGCCCAAAACAACCTTTAAAGTCTTTTTTACTCTATCATATTTTTGTGCTCCATAGTTATATCCAACTATTGGTTGACTTCCAACTGCAATACCAATTATAATGCTATTTAAAATTTGATTTATTTTCATAACAATACCTATAACAGTAATAGGTATTTCTGAACCATATTCACTATTTGCTCCATATTTTACAAGCAGATTATTTTCCACAGCCATAACACATACATAACTCATTTGTGTTATAAAGCTGCTAACTCCAAGGGCCATAACCTTTTTACATACACTAAATTTCAATTTTATTGAATCTAGTGTAATCTTTATAGATTTTAATCTCTTTATGTATAATACATTCAACATAAAAGTAACTATCTCACTTATAACAGTAGCTATTGCAGCACCTTCAACGCCTTTATTTAATACAAAAATAAATATTGGATCTAAAATAGTGTTTAGTACAGCTCCTGTAATCATACTAATCATTGAATATTTTGGACTTCCATCAGCTCTAATAATTGAGTTTAGCGAAGTTCCTATCATAGCAAAAGGAAAACCAATTGCAATGATTCTACCATAAGTAGTAGCATAATCTCTAAGATTATCTGTGCATCCAAATAAATTTAAAAGTTGTGGTAAAAATACAAGTGTTAAAGCGCAAAATAAAACAGATATTATGACTGAAAGCATAATTCCGTTTCCAACACCTTTTTCAGCCTCACTTTTTTTCTTTTCTCCTAGCTTTAAGCTTAAGTAAGCAGATGAGCCATCACCTATCATTAATGAAAATGCTAGTCCTACCATAACTAATGGATATACTACATTTGTGGCTCCATTTCCTAGATATCCTACACCCTGACCAATAAATATTTGGTCAACTATATTATATAATGAATTTACTAACATCGATATAATACAAGGGATTGAAAATTTTCTGATTAATTTTCCAATTTTTTCTCTGCCAAGTATGTTTTCTTCTTGTTCCATTTTTTCTCTCCTCCTATTTTATTTTTTTATTAGTAACTTATATATTCTATACCTTTTTTGAGAATTTGTCAAATCTAATGTTCGCATATATGTATAGGTTAAAACGTTAAAATAAGACATTACAGGCCATGTAATGTCTTACTATAAATCAATAAATATAATTATTTCTACCAGAATAATTCCCCATTTGTAAATAATTAGCATATATGCCAGTTGTAGAAATCGTTATAAATTTTATAGCATATATATCGCAATAAACTAAACTATCATTTTCAAATGATCTAAGTAAAATGTAGCTTGCTCCTACATCTTCTAACACACCTATCCTATCTACTAAATTATTTGTTCCAATTAGAAATTCCACTCTCATTAGTTTGCCTATTTGTTCTCTTAAAAAAGCGGGAGTATAAATGGGATTTCTTAACGTTTCTGGCCAGTTTTCTTGATTATTGTTAGACAATTGTCTATTTTTCATTTCATTCAAACTATTTTCATTCATGTAAAAACCTCTTTCTATTTAATTATGTGTTGTCATATATAGGTGTTGGTCGGTAAAAGCAATGTTCTCCCAGTCTTGTATGAAATGTTCCAGCTCCATTTGAAGGAAATGTGCCAGAACATGTAGGCCTAAACGGATTCAAAAACCATAAGCATGTGTCGACTTCATTTAAATGATTTCCAGATAAAGCCCAATCTGCAATATTGTAATGAATATCTGTTGGATTCATATTATATATATTGTGTCTATTATAATTTCCTGATATTGTTTCTCTTGCACAATCAAATTGGCCTTGTTGAAATATTATATTTCTAATATTTCCCCCTTGAGAGATTCTTGAATACTCACCTGTTTGAGCATTTACTCTATTCATAATAACACTTGCAACAGCTTTCATTCCATTGTCTCCCTCTCCCCCAGCCTCACATTGAATTATTCTTGCAATTAATTCTCTCTCCGAATATGCCATAAAAAACACCTCTTAATATAATATTATAGTTGTACAGTGAATGTTACAACATTTATTCTTCAAAAAAGAGACCGCTTAATTAAGCAGTCTCTTTGACATTATTTTCTCTCCTTTTTTATGTTCTTAGCGTTATACATGTTTTTATCAGCTTTTTCAATTACATCTGTAATTATGTCATACTCTGGATTGAACATCGAATGTCCAATAGAAATAGTAGGAAATCTATCATCCACTTTAATCCTATACATTTCGATATTTACCATAAACATGATATTCAATTCTTCAACTTTATCAGAGTTTTCCAATATAACTGCAAATTCATCTCCACCTATGCGATAACAAGTACCATACTTTCTGTAACATTCTTTAATTATTTTGGCAGCTTCTACTAAGCACTTGTTGCCAAATTGATGACCATATGCATCATTTATTGATTTAAAATCATCAATATCAAATACTATTACAGTTGCAGTGTTTCTTAAATTTGCCGTATAAGTCAAAAAAGTTTTTTGATTTAATAATTGCGTTAGTCCATCTACATATTGCATAAGTCCATTATGATAGATATACATAAATGTTGATGCCATAGCAATAGTGATCCAGTCAATTCTGATATTTGGTTTTATTGTTTGAACTACAATACCACTTGCAAGAAATATTAAAATCAAAAACAAAATATAACCATTCTGATTTTGATATCTATTACTAAAAAAGTAACCCACTGCAAATAAGTAACAAATTACAATTAAGCATATTGCAGGGTAAATCCAATAATAATCTGCATGATGGTAAATATTTTGTTCATCAATATAAAAGACAAATTTGTAAAAAATTGATACAAACTCAAAAATTACATGCACTATTAAAATTGACTGAATAAATATTCTTTCTTTTTTTCTGACTTTAAAAATCATGCTTACAAAAACTAATGGTATGAATGGAGCAACAGAAAACTTAATAAACTTTACAGTATAATGTAATGCCCGAGTATTTTCAGAATTTCCATCCAAATACACTCCCAAGAATTCAGAAATCACTACCACAATAATCGCACTAAAAGTAAAAACATAGCCAAATTTGATATCTTTGGATAAATAATTACTTCCTCCAACAATGGCTATCATAATAGACATTGCTACTATTGTCAAATAAATAACTGCACAGTAATATTCATTCATGACATACCTCTTCCTTTTTTATTTTTAGTTGTTTATTGGTTTAATTTACACAAAATAATGTCCTCTCAATTACCTCCTTATTAAAAAAGATATTTACTCTATAATACGCTATATTTCTATATTATAGCACATTATAGAATAATATTCAACATTTATACCATAATCTGGAAACAAGCTTTGAATGTTATACTTATTCTCCTAAATATGATTTTACACAATAAAAAAAATATAACCTGTAAATTGTTATATTAACAGGTTATATTTCTAATTTATTTTTTCTTTCTTCTTTTTATAGTTATTAATACAATAATGAAAATTCTTCAAGTTCTTCATCTTCATAAATATTATTTATGTGTTTAGTAATTGCTGGTCGTTTAACATTAAAAAGCGCTGCTAATGCTTCAGTATTTAACCAAACATTTCATTCAACTTTTATGTTTTTTTCTTCTCATTTTTGCTTTGTTTTCTAAAAACATAACAAATAAAATTAAAATACATAAAACACTAAATATTCCTGACCTTATTAATTTAATTAACCACCCTAGAAACGAAATATGCAAAACTTTTTTTCCAACAATTTGATTATACGTAACTTTTTCAATATCTGGATAATAATTTAAATTATATTTAGTAATATAAACTTCTTTTCCTTTATTTTCGTCATAATATTTATTTACAATCTTATTAATTCTAATATTGTCATTTACTTCATATGCAATTATATCATTTATTTTAAAATCCTGGGATTTGCTTTTTTTAGTTATAACTAAACTATATTTGTCTAAATCACCCTTCATTGAGTTTGTGTCTATTGAAAAAAAGTTAATGCCAAAAATACTTACATGTTTTTTTCCAAAGAAAGCTCTATTTGTCAATGAAATTACATTATATATTAATGCTATTATTAATATGAATTTTAATATTTTATATATTACTTTTTTGTATTTTAAATTTATTAAAAATTCAACCTGTTCTTTTTTCTTCAATTTTCTTTTTTTCTCTCCTGTCATCTCTTTTTTCACTAACTAATATTTTTATAAAACTTAATATTAATATAACAAGTAATATTATAAGTAAAATAATATTGTTTGATAAAGCTTTTATAAAAATTCCCATTTTAGGTATTTTTATAATCATCTTTCCTTTTATTTGGTTTTCTTCTACTTTTTCATTATCTTCAAGTGTATTGTTATCACCTTTTGTTATATAATAATTTATTTCATCATTTGTTTCTATTTTTATAATACGGTGTGTAATAACTTCACCATTTTTATTAAAAGTTATTACATCACCTTCTTTTAAATCTTTTGCATCAGTTTTTTGACATATAACTACATCTCCTGTTTTTATATCGGGTTCCATACTACTTGTGGTAATAATATAAGATTTAAAGCCACAAAAACCAGAACCTTCATTGTTATCTATTGTCGAAATTCCTAGCAAGATTATATTATATAATAAAATGATTAAGACGATTTTCAATATATTTCTAAAAATTTTCTCTTTTTTCTTTCTTTTCTCTATTGATTCTATATCGTATTTCATTATTTACCTTTCTTTATTTTATAACTATATATTCATATGCCTCACCAACATATGTATTGCCATCATACAATTTATAAACCAATTTATATGTTCCAGAAACTAGATTATCTTTTAATACATATGCAATATTAAATTCTTTTGCAGGTTTTACTGATACAACATATTCTTTTTCTCTAGCCGTTGGGGATATGTAGGTTTTTACATAATCTGCCAAATCCACCAAATTGTATCTTTCTGAATATATATCAGAATAATCTCTTCTGTATAAAGATACTGCAATATTTGGATGTTGTAATCCTGATGAATATTCTATTTTGCTCATAAAGTTTGCATTTTCATTCATTGTAAATCCTGTATTCTTATTTACTATTTTTAGTTTGTCTTCTGTTGTAACTTTTAATCCATAAGAGGAATTTATTATTCTCACATCTAGCTCAATTTGTCCTGAAGCTGTTAATCCATAATATATTCCGTCAGAAGATCCAAATGATTCTATTTTTATTTTGTAATCGCCTGTTGCAAGTGTTTTATTGTTTTGAGTATTTAATTTCAACCTTGCAAGTATATCTGTAACTTTGTCTGCAATACAAATTCTAGTTGTTCCATCTATTCTTGGGTAATATAGTTTTCCATCTAATTCGAAATTTACACCAAATAAACTGTCACTATTTAATCTGTTTCCATTGTTATCATATACGCTTATTTTTATTCCAAGTTTTTTGTCGAAATATTGTGTATCATATACTGTTTTTGAATTTACCACTGTTTGTGTAAAGTTTGTAGTTACATTTAAATTTAGAGTATTTCCTAAGTATAGTGTTTCTGGTGTTAATTCTCCAGATAATTTTATAGTTGCATCTCTATTGTTATATACTGTATATTTCATTGTGTCTCTTTGAATTCCAAGTACCCCAAGAAGTGTTTGATTGTCTGTATCTCTTAGTTCCATAAGAAGTGTATTTTGGTCGATATTATTTGAAAGTGAACTATCAGCAAAATTTACGTGGAAGATAAAGTTTTCATATGTTAAGTCTTTATCTTTGTTATAATAATTATCACATGCCGATTTCTCGTCATAGTTGCCATCATTACTTCCCATTGCTATGAAATCAGATATATTATAAACATATTTATTTTGCTTTACATCTTCCTCTGTTACGATGTAATAGTAATATTTGTCTGTAACCATATCAAGCATTGTTAATTTTGTATTTACTGGAAAAATGTATGGGTTATTGTATTTATCCCTTGAGACTAACACTCTATTATAATCTTTATAATTTTGATAATATTTGCTCTCTGAAAAGTTTTCTATATACAAAGAATAATATGTTGAAAATGCACTTTTATTTGTTATTGTAGTTTCAGTTGTTGTGAACAATCCAAATTCTTGACCTGGAGTTATTGCTGCTTCATAAAAGTCATTTTGGTATAATGCACTAGATAATGTTATATTTATATCAATATATGACATTTTATAATTTAAATCATCAATTGGAGTTAATACCTGTAATCTGATTCTAACGTCACCAAGAGCTTGTTTCTTTGTTATATTTTGTGAATGGTATAAGCAAAAGTTCAACGTTGGTGTATATGTTGAGTTATCGCCATCATAGTCATTTGTTCCTTTATATTTTCCACCATCTTCTGTTAAAAATGTAGTACTTCCTTTATTTTTCCAACCTGTATTTCCTGCTTTCATTGATAATCCATATACTGAATTTGCTTTTTCTTCATTAGTTTCTATTGAAGGTATTTCACTTGGGTCAACTAACGATATTCCATTTGCAAGTCCTGCTGAGAATCCTGTAAGTGTAAATTTTGTATTAGGTTCAGAAAATCCTTGTAATAATAATTCATATGTTCCAAGTGTAGCATATTTTGATGCTGTTAAACTCATTTCAAATACTGTTACATCCATCTTTTCTCCAACTAACCAAATATAATACACATCATCTTTTGGAGTTGTATCTATGTAATTTGTTTTTACTTTTCCATCTTCATTGTAGTTTGTATAAAATCCATCTATTGATGTATCATGATCTGTCATATGTTGTGCCATTGCATATGAGTTTGATGAAAATGTTCCGGCATTTTTTATTGTGTCTCCATTGTTATATCCACTATGGTAAAATCCTGTACTTGTGCTAGGGTTCATTCTATTTGTAAATAGTCCTAAAAATAGCATTCCTTGTACTTTTCCATATGCTGTAACTTGTTCATTTGTTGCAATATTTAAGTTTTTCCCTTCTAGCATATAAATTCTATTGTCAACATTTTTGGTATTTTCACCTGTTTCTGTGTCAATTGTAACTTTTCCTTTTTCTTCATTTCCATTAATTTCTGCTATACTATCTAATTCTTTTAATAAATTTGCGCCATTACATAAATATAATACCGAATTATTTACCATTTTCATTTTGTCAACCCTACTTATAGAAAAGAATACACTTGAATATTCATTTGTTCTATCTGTAGCTCCTGAAAGTGATATTGCAGAATTATTTATTGTTACACATGTTGCTCTTTGAATTGACACATTACTTTGTGGTGAATCTGGTGTTCCATAATTTTTTATTGTTATATAACTTTCTCCACTTGTACTTGAAGCATTACCAGAGCCAAAAATACTTCCTTTTATTGCAAATTTATTATGACCATTTCCATCTATTTCAATATCAATTCCTTTTGTAACACTGATAAATGAGAAGTCATAAACTTCACTACCTGATTCATTTGCTTCTCCTCCACCAAATATAGTTCCTCCAATTTTTATATCTCCAATTTCTAATGAAGTGTCTTTAACTGCATCATAACCTATATTTGTTTTTGTTGTTCCATATACTACAGATGTATTGGCACCTCCATATACGTTGCTTCCAATTGTTCCTCCAACAATATTTACATTACTTGTTGATGAATTTTTTTCTTCTGTTCCTGTTTCAGCCTTGTTTCCTCCACCAAATACACTATTTTTTACATTATTTTTTGTTCCATGCATATATAAATTTGTATTTCCATATACAATTGCTGTCGATCCGTTTCCTCCTGCATATAAGCTATTATTTAGTGTGGAATCTTTTACATATACATATGTGTCCCCTGTTACAGTTCCTTCATTTCCTCCACCATATACATTGTTTTCAACAGTTGCATTTGTTAAATATATATTAGTATTAGTATTTATTCCTGCTTGATTTCCTCCTCCATATACATTTTGTCCAACTTTACCATTTATATTTACATGTGTTTCATTTGATACTGCTTGGTTTCCTCCACCATATACATTTTGAACTCCTCCACCATTTACTGTTACAGTTCCTCTGTTTGTTGTTCCACCTTGGTTGTTTCCGCCATATACTGTTCCTATTATAGTATTAGATGCAGAATCCTTATCATTTGTTGTTACAAAGCTTTCATTTACATCTCCACTGGTATTAGAACCTCCAAATACATTTTCTATATTTCCACCTTTGGTTTGAACATTTGTTGTTATAACTCCTGCTTGATTTCCTCCACCAAATATGTATTGTATATTTCCTCCTGTTATTGTTATGTTAGAGGTTGTAGTATCAGCCTTTTCTCCTCCTCCATACACATTTTGAACTGTTCCTCCTTGTATATCAATTTTAGATATTTTTGTTGTTCCACCTTGGTTATTTCCACCATATATATTATTCGCGTTTCCTGATTCAATATGAACATTACTTACAGTTACTGTTCCAGATGAGTCAGATCCTCCATATATATTTTGTGCGGTTCCCCCTTGCAAGTAAATTTCTCTTGTTAAATCATTTTCATTTTCAGATAACAAATCTGCTGATTTTCCACCATTAAACGCATTTGTTACATTAGCATTTGATAGCAAATATACTTTTACTTCTTTTGTTTCTGTTCCAATTGATGCTTTATTTCCACCACCATATACTGCTAATATTGTAGAATTATTATTTTTTCCAATTTTTGCATTTATTGTTCCATTTATTGTTCCATTGACATCGCTTCCACCAAATACATTACATTTTGGTAAATTACTTCCATCAACATTAATATTTATGTTTCCATTTATTATTGCAGATGTACTGTCATTTCCTTTTCCTCCTCCAAATACGTTTCCTATTATAGAAATAGTATTTGCTTTTGAAGTACTATCTTTAATATTAATATTTACATTATTACTTATTGTTCCAAGTGAACTACCACCATATACATTTCCATATATATTTAGATTTTTACTTTGGTCATTTATATTTATTAAAACTCTTCCATTTACTTTAGTTGATGATCCAAGTCCACCTCCAAATAATGCATCTGTATTGTAATAATCATGTGTTACAGCATCTGAATACATACCAAGTTGTCCTCCGGAAATATCTATTAATGTTGAACCTGTAATATTTCCTTCTATATTAGAACCTCCATAAGTTACACCTTCTACCTTTCCTGCATTTATATCAATATCTACTGTTCCATATATATTATTTCTGTTTGCTCCACCATAAATATTGTTTTTTACAGTTCCTCCAAATAATTTTATATTTACTAATGTATCTGCATCATCAGTTTCTTCTGTTTTTCTTAATTCATATGTTAATAAATATAAATTGCCATTATTTGAGTTTGTAGATGTTGTCCATCCATTGTTATATGAAATATAAAATGTATAATTCCTCCTTCCTGAAGAATAATAATATGACATTTTCTTGCTATTTGTTCCCTGAACATTAAAAGCTGTTTTGTTATTTGTGCTTAATTCCAAACTTCCTGTTGTACTCCACCATGATGAACTTACTCTTAAATATAAATACTCATTATTAGATGCATTTTTTATGTAATAATTTGTTCCTCCTGCACTTTCAAATACCCATTTAGCGCTATCGCTTGGAATTGATGATGCCGAAATATCTTCATTTGCTATACTTGTTCCATTTGCTTTTAAGCCTTTCCCACCAGTACTTGAATTTGTTATTAAGTATTCTTTATTTGTAGTAAATGTTGATGATTCATTTCTTAGATTTATGATAGCTGGGCCAGTTGTGCCAGAAGGTGAACCAATTATTCCATAGTTTCCTCCTCCAAAAACATTGTTATGTATTACTGCCTTTCCATCTAAAATTATATAAGAACCATCTGTTTGTCCAGCGTATTCACTATTTCCATTTGCTCCACCACATACATTGCCAGCATTTACTCCATAAAGTGTTTCATCTTTACTAGTTTCAGTTATTGTTTTGTTTCCATTAGAGTCTTTAGTATAGGTTGCTCCTATGTTAGCATCTCCACCTATATAAATTAAGGAATTTCCTGTTAATTGGCCATTATTGGTTGATGTACTTGCGGCAACACCATTTGAGCCTCCACTTATACTATATTTTATGCAACCTCCTGTTACTTGTATTATTCTATCACCATATGTATGTGTGTAACCTGCTCCACCAGTAATGTTCATAATATTTCCATCTTTTACATATATGTATGTTTTGTAATTATTTGCATCTGTTGAATCTATATTTAAACCACCAATAAGGTTTGCTATATTTCCTCCTTCAACTATCAAACGTCTATCGGATTTATCAATTCCTGTTTGACCATGCCCACCAACATATATTCCTGCATAGTTTCTATCACTTGAATCACTTGCACTTTGACTATTAAAATAGTCTACTCCAATTGTTCCACTTTTTACAATCATTTCTATAGCAAAAGCTTTAGAGTTATTTGCTGTATATGGACTATTTGTTGCTGTTGTTGTTTTTGAAGACATTCTGTTGTAAATTTTAAGATTCTCATTATTGTTGCTTTTTCTGTCAAAGTCATTTCCAATAACTAATGTTCCATTTGCTGTTAATCTATTTGATGTGCCAGTTCCTGTTGACGCCCTATATAATTGAAGCGTATAATATTTCCCTGATTCTATTACTAACTTAAATTCTGAGCTTGAATGATTATAATATCCACCTTGTACTTGACCTAATGTGCAAGTATTACTACTTGTAGGTAAAATTCCTCTTCCAATCCTTAAATTATACATATTCCCATATATACATGGATATGCATCATCAGTACCATCTGTTGTCGCATTAGGATTTTTATATGACACATTAGAGTTAATATATAAATATTCTAATTGTAAGTCACTATCTAAGGTAACACTGCTTCCATCATAGTATCCCCATCCTCCGTTGTTACTACTAAAGTCTATATATGTACTTGAACTTCCATAGTTTGTTCCATTATACATACTTGTTAAGGTATATGCTGTATTTGGGCCTGTCATTCCACTATAACTTAATGTTCCATTTATTAATACAATAATATTTACTTCTCTATTTGAAGCATTTGTACATGTTTTTATATTTGAATTAAGCTTACTGCTTATACTATTCCAATCATTGTTTATTGGTTTATCTGCAGTTTTGCCATCATTATAATTGCTTCCATGTGAACTTACAAATATAACATTTGCATCAATCCAATCTGGATATAAATCTATAACATATTCTCCTGAAGAATTTTTTATGTTGTTTTCATTTGCACTTAATGTTTGGACAAAATTATTTCTATTTGTAATTATACTATTTGAATAATTTGTATTATTAGTTTTCCAACCATTAAATCCTTTTCCTTGTGGTCTATTCATAAATGGATTATCAATTAATTGTATAGATATATTTCCACTTGAGTCAACTGGTACACATTTTTTATATGTTACAATATTTTGTGTTTCTGTATCAGAAATTGTACCTATTGGTGGGTTATCTGTTTGTACGGAGTCATAGTTATATCCATAGTAGTTTATTGTTACTTTTCTAAGTTTATTTTCTGCATATTTTCCAGAATTTGTTTTATTGCCATCTTCTGTATAATTTAAGCCTGTGTAATAATTTTTATCTGTTTCGTAGTCATCTATTTCTAATCTAGATTTACTTGTTCCTGTCGCTATTTCGTCTGCTTGAACGGCAATATCATCTTGATTTTCTGTATTTAATGATTCAGCGTCACTATTGTTTGCTTCTTCTAATACTAAATATGAATTGATTTCTGTAGTAGCAATTGTTATTTTATCTTTTCCAACCTCTGCTTTTTCATATTTTGAAAGTTTTTCATTTTTGTATTCCAAAATAGTGTATTCTTTATTTTCACTTAAATTAATTTCTATATTTAATTTTTGTTCATATTTTTGTGGATTATATTCTTGACCATCTAGAAGTAATTTAATTTTATAGTTCCCACATATTTTTTTATTAGGATATTCACTTTCTATTTGTTTTTCTATTGTCGATAAATCTATATTTTCTACATTCATTTCTGTTTTTAATGGCATATATCCTGAAACATTTAAAATTTCTTTTTCTTTGTCTTCTAATGCTAATTTTTTATTGTATAAGCGCTCTTTTTCAATTTCTAGAGAGTCATATTCTACTACTAAATCAATATTAAGCTTGTCTTTTTCTTCTTGTGTTAAATATATTTTTTCACCCGGCAATTTTTCTTCAAATTCCTTAGTACTTTCATTTTTTTGTTCATTTACCGAATTTTCATCTTTTTCTTCGTTTTTTGTAACTACTTCTTGATTTGTCATCAAATATTTGCTTACCTTTTTTTCATTTACAAACTCTGGCAAAGTAATTGATATTGCATCTTTTCCTTCATTAATAGCTTGAATTGTTACTTTTTCATCTTCAATAAGTTCCTGGGAATCTTTACAATTTGCTGAAATATCTATTATTTTTTCTGCTTTAGAATCTCTAAATGCTTTTATTCCTAATAATATTAAAATTATTAAACCAATTAAAATTAAAATCCTTTTTTTATTTATTTTTTTCATATTATAATTCTCCAAGGTCCCCTTAATATTTTGTATTTAAAATTTTTTGAATTTTTTGCAATTGTTCAATATTTCTTATTTCTATATTTGCATAATGAAGATTAATATTCATTTTTATATCTTCCACTATTGAAATTAAGCTGTCTAAATTATCTATGTCTAAATCTTCTTTTTCTATTGTAAAATTCAATAATTTATATCTATCTTTTATAATTAAGACAATATCTTTTTCTTCTAGAAAACTTATATTATTTATAATCGTATTATATGGATTATTTAAAAAATCTTTTAGTTCTTCAATTTCTAAGTCCATTTCATCTTGTGAAATATCTTCTTCATTTTTTATCATACATAGTATCATATAATTATAGTATTCTACTGCTAAGCTCAAAACTTCTTGCAGTGTGGAATTTTCAGATATCTCAATTGCTACTTTTTCATAAAATGTATTTAAGTCTAATTGTTTATACAAATCTTCAATATCTTTTATTAGTTTTGTTGAATTATTTGTATTGTTTTCTTTTTTTGATTTAAATATAAAAAATCTACTTGAATTTCTGTTACTTTTTGCTAATTTTTTTTCTTCATTTTCTATTTTTTTCTTTATTTCGGCACAAGATTTTTTATATTGCTCTTTATTGTTATAATATTTTTTTACATCTTCTATTACAAATTTGAATTTCATATAACTTCTATATTCATATAAACTATTTAAAAACTTATTTATATTTTCTGTAATTTCACTATCTGTTTTTAGTTGTTCAAATGCATCTTTAGATAAAATTTTTCCGACGTTTTTCATAAATTTGTCTTCTGTATAATTTTTTATATTAAGATTCCCTTTAATAAATTTGTCTAATAGAGTTTTTTTATCAAATTGTTCTTTCTCCATTTTTTGTTGCATTAAATTAGTATATGTTTTCTTTATATCTACAGATGATTTGTCCCATTTCTTTAATATCTCATTTTTACTTTTTTCAAAAAATTTATCAATTGAATTTTTCTTTTCCATGTAAATATGTCTAAAATTCAATTCAATAAGTATTATTATATCTGGGCATTTCCAATAAATTTCTTCAAATTTTGCTTTTAATGTATCTGAATTTTTATTTTGTTTTTTGTATTCTTCAAAAAATGTATCCATATATTCTGAAACATAATTATCGTAATCAAAGTCTTCTTTGTTTAATTTTATTCCAACTTTTTCAAATTTTTCTATGGATTGAGCTATTTGTTCATTTATATTATCAAAATTTTCTTTATAAAATTTTTCTAATTTGTATATGTTTTTATCTAGTCCCATTTTTTCATAAGATGTTTGATCTTCATTAAGTAAATCTAACACATCTTCAATTGTTTTTAACCTTGCATTCAAATTATTTATTTCAGGATTTATTTCAATATTTAATTGTTCATCATATCTCTTTTGCAAAATTTCAATAATCTCTTTTTTACATGAAATATATTTTTCTTTTGCTTCGTCAATATATTCTATCCTTTTCTTTTTGTTTTTTTCATTGTTTTTTGGCATTGTTGATAAGATTTCTTTACAAATATCTATATCTGCGATTATTTTGTCTGTAATAGTTAATCCTTTCATTTCTGACTCCTTTTGTGTTATTTTTAATCTTTCATCTCATTTTTTTCTTTTTCTAAAAATTTTATAAAATCTGTTATTTGGTCATATAATTTTAACAAATTATCAGTATTTTCATTTTGTAAATCCATTTTTTACAGTCCTTTCGCTTTTACTTAAAAATAACCCGAACTATTAAACCATAATTCGTCTAATAATCCGGGGTTATACTATAGCTATTATTTTTATTGTTTTGCTGGAATTGAGAATTTTACATCAAATGCTATATTTGAACCTGATGCTGTATTTTCGCAGTCAACATCTTGTCCTTCTACCCACATATAAATTCTAACTTTGGTAATTCCCGCTTTTAATTGGAATAATTCAACATCACTTTCTACTGTAGTTTTTGTTTTATATTCTGGTGTTACTTTTGTAAAGTGAGTTGCATCTGTTGATGCCAATGGCACTGCTGTTTCTATTGCAGATTTTATTCCATAATATTCAACTGCATCTGTAGCTGTTGGTGTTGTTGTTGTTATTCCATAGTTATCTTTGGCATTAGCTACACCTGCTGCTGTATGAGAGTCATAATTTGGTTCCCAAATATGTGAAGCTGCATTAGTATTTAATGTTTGAATTTGATCTAGACCAGCTCCTGCTGTTGTATTTCCTAGTACACAGAATGCTGTACGTGTAGCATATTCAAGACCTTTGCTTGTATCTCCTTTTTTAACTGTAGCATTTGAATCTTTTGTTAATGATAACATAGAATCTTCATCAACTTTTAAAAATACATCAAATGTTATGTATTTTCCTGCTGTGTCTCCTTTTCCTTTTGCATCTGTTAGTGCTTCTGAAACTAATTGTAATTCACCAGTATTAGATGATGTTACTCTTCCAGAGAACATTTTCATTGTTCCATCAGTATTCATTTCTCCAACTGTTGATACAGGTTCCATTACTGTTGGAATTTGATTTTTATTACCTGCATATGTTGCAGCTAGATTTTCTGGATCAATATCATCATTTGTTAATACAGTTTTCCAATTTGTTCCATCTGCTGAAATTTGCAAACCATTTGCTGCTCCAACATTAACGTTTAATGTAGATATTTCTACATTTGTGTTAGCAGTAAACCATGCATATGTTGATGCAATTAATAAAATTGCGATTAGTAGTAAAACCAATATAGCTGATTTTAACTCATTTTTCTTTTGCTTTTTCTTGCTCATTTTTTTCTCCTTCTTGTTACATTTAATGTAACTTTTTTATTTTTGACATCACATACAAATATTTGTAATTTAAAATTATTATATAGTTTCTTTTAGATTTTTGTCAAGTCATTTTTAGATATTTTTCTACTTTTTTAATTAAATTTATACATATTTTTTAATTCGCTTATTGATACCATTTTTATAGCCTGTAATATTGGATTATTATGGTTTAATGTTACTTGTTTACAAATATTATTTGAAGCTATTTTTTCGTTAGATCTAAATACATTTTTAATACCCTCTAAGTTTTTTCTATCTCTAACATATATTGTTCTATGCTATCATCAATTTCTATTGGTTGTTCTAATTTTTCTAATTCTATAACCCCTTTGTTTTCAACTTTACTTGCACATATCTTTGCTTTTATTTTGCCAACTAAAATTTTACACTAACTAATGCAAATGTAATTTTCACTCTTTTTGTAATATTTTTGTAATATATTGTCGAATTTTATTGTTGTTTTATGTGTTCTTCTGCAATTTCCATATGCATTTTCATTTCTCCACCTATTAAATTATCTTTGCATTCTGGGTCATCACCCTCAAGGAATATAACAATAGTAAATTTGTCTACATCTCCTGGTTTAAAATTCTTTCTCCCTTCAACAACTACCTCAGATGTTGAATAGAACTTTTCTGTTCCTGGTTCTGCCTCTCCTGTTGTAGCATTTGGTTTTGCATATACTGTCCTTTCACCATTTCTATAAACCATAATACGTATAGCTTCATCTACATTTTTTATTACATCATCTATTGGTATTTCGTACCAATAATTTATTGTCTCACTTCCTTTATTCTCTAGATAAAATGTATATGCCAAATAATTTTGACCATTGTGACTTCCTTCTGCTTCATTATCTATATTTTCTGGCAACCACTTTATTGATATATTGTCCATAAATTCTAATTTAGTTGCTTCAAGTATCCTTTTGTCTTCTTTTTCATCTTTTCTTTCATACATAATTAGTCCTTGTTTTTTTGCAAAATTCGGGTCTAGTGATACAGTAAAATTTCCAGTAGCATATACAACTTTTAATAGAAAATATATAATTATAAGAAATAAAGCCATTACAAGTAATGTAAGTTTTACATATCTTATTTTTTTATTTCTTTCTCTTACTTTATCTGATTTAAGTTTTAAAGTTTCTTTACCTATTTTTTCCTCTTTTTCTTTTTTCACAATTTCTCCTTTTCCTTTTTTTGATTTATTTATTGATTTATTTTTTTCAATATGCTAAAATTAAAATCCTAGAGAGGTAATATATATATGAAAAATCAAAAAAAATTATTAATATTATTTATTGCAATTTTAATTTGCATTTTAGTATTTTTTGTAATACAAATATACGCTAAATATTTGACAACTGCAAATGGTGATGCAGAGATGAAAATAGCCAATTGGAACATTTTAGTTAATGATTTGTCAATAAAAAATCATACTGATATTTCATCTTCAATTGTTCCTGTTTTTCCTGGAAATGAAAATATTTCTAGTGGAATAATTGCCCCAACTGCTGAAGGATATTTTGATTTGAATTTTGACTTTTCAGGTGCAGATGTTTCTTTTAATTATGAAATAAACACTTCTATTTCAGAAGATAGTCCTGTAAAAGATTTGGTAGCTACCGGCTACTCAATAGATGATGGCGAAAAACACAATTTTAAAGATTTTAATGAAACAATATCTGAAAATATTAGGTTAGATAGTAACATTAAAAAAAGAAAAGTTCGCATCTACATTATGTGGAATGATGACGAATCAACTTCATCTATGTCAAATGAATCCGATACGACAGCAACCAATTCAACTACACCTGCTATATTTCATGTAGATATTTCATTTAAACAATTAAAATAATCTTTATTTACTTTGTGTGGCTTTTAGCACTATCTTTAGTTCTATACATTCACTGTTAGGATTGTTATTATAATACTCATATGCTTTCCTTCCCCATTCTGAATCAGTTTCATCATCTCCTGACTCATATGGCCACACAACAGTAATTCTAAATCTTCCATCTCCTGTTCCTGTTAATAATTGTGAATCATCTTTTTCTATATTTATTTTAAATGGATAATCGTTTTTTAATTTTTCTTCAAGAATCTCAGATGTAAGTCCTGTTTCATTATTCACCTCAAAAACTTCATCCATAATTCTAACTGATTCTATTTCATAACTTAATTCAACATTAACTTCTCCTCTATTTTGAACATTAACGATTTTTTCAAAATCTTCCATTCCAGGATAAGCTTTTTCAACTTTAACATCTAAGTGTGAATATATTCCTCCATCTTTTGCAACAAATTGCACATCCCATGCACTAACATGTGCTGACAAATCAAGTGAAACTTTTGTTGTATACACAAACCATGCATATGCATTAAATACAAGCAATAAAATTAATATTATAATATTTCTAAGCTTGACTTTTTTCATTATTTTTAATACATTTTGCACAATTATTTTTCTTCCTCCTCCTCATCTTCTTTTATTAATCTTCTTATTTGTTTATATATTAATATTCCTATTGGCACAAATATAAAGAAATAAAATATATAAATGTTTGAAATCAATTTGCTTACTAAACTTAGTGATTGTATTTTATATACTATTTTTCCATATACTTGGTTTTGACTAATTTCTGGATCTTCTTCAATATTTGATAAACCTTTTGTTGTATATTTGTATGTTCCATCTTCTTGTTTGCTTATTTTTTCTATTTGGTGAGTTACAAATTTTTCCTTAAATCCTCCTACTTCTCCTTTATATACAACTGTATCTCCTACTTTTATTTCACTTGGTTCAATTTTTTTTGAGATTAAAACATCCCCAACTCCATATTTAGGCTCCATACTGCCAGATGCAACAGCAAACATTCTATATCCACCAATTGATAAAGAATTATTTGATGTTCTCTGTAAAATTACAACTATTAACATTATAATTGCTATTATAAATAATATTGTATATAAAATATTTCCTATCAAATTTAAAATTTTATTTTCTTTTATACTCTCCAATTTTTTCATTCTTCGGTATCCTCTCTGTTTCCTATTCTTTTCATATAAGATTTTATATGTTCTCTAAATATCTTTTGTATTTCCTGAATAACAGCTAATTTCTTGTATTTTATAACTTCATATTTTGCCGCAATCAGATTTTTAATTTGTTCTTCACTAAGATTTTCATTTATTTCAAGCATTTTATCTATCATTTGGTCAATAACAATTTTTTGCATTTCTTCTTTTGTGTCTTTTTTTTCTTCTATGTCATCATTGTCTAATGTTTTCATTGTTAAATAATGCAATAAAAATGTTTCATCAACCATTTTTTTTAAGTTACTATTATCCATGTAATCTTTTTGTTCTTCTGTACTAGTGTCTTTATCTTCAAAATTATCCCTTAAGTAATCCCATAATTTCATTGCATATTGAAAATTCACATTTTTTAATATCACATTTGTCTTTTTTACAGGTTCTCTAACTTCTAACACATGTTCTTTTGCTAGTGTTTTATATACTTCTGTTGATTGTAAACCTTGTATTTTCTTTTCTATTTCATCTATTTGCGCAATTACTGTAGATAATTCCTCTGTGTCTTTTCCTGAATTTGGAACAAGTTTAGAATTTAAAGATAAATTAACCTCTATTTGTTCATCTTCTACTGTTGATGTTGCTGAATATTCAAGCATTTTATTATCTTTTTCTTCTGTATTATTTTCGCTCTCTGGACCTATTTTTGTAAGGTTTTCCTTTTTCTTTTTTATAAATCTATTCATATTTTGAATAAGTGTAAATACTAACCTATTTTCATATGTATTATACGTTTCTTCTTTTCTTACATTAAGTAATTTTGAAGGTGTAACATCTCCTGTCTCTTTATCAACTGTTTGTATAAAGTTTGTATTTTTAGATAAATGTTTTATTGTTTCAACAGAAACTTTTTTTGCTTGTTCTATTTTTACAATTTCCTCTTCATTTACAATAAACCTATTTGGCTTTCGTAATATATTGTCTAAATACGGAATTGTAAATGCTATCATTTCTATCCAACCAAATTCTTTTACTTTTCTTTTTTTATCTATATTTACTTTTAAAGTTGAGTTCGTTTTATTTGTAAATTCATCTATTTTAGTCTTATTGGAATTTTCATATAAATCAACAACTTCTAGTTTATTCACCTTTTATTCTCCTTTATGACATTTTTTTCAATCGTAATAAATATTCTATACATTCTTTCATTTTGCTTTTTCCAAAAGTTTTGTCTAAGAAGTCTATGTATGGTTCTATTTCGTCTCTGATGTATGCTATATTTAATTGCTCAAATTTTCTAAGAATTTTTTTTGCAATAAAATAATCAACTCCATCTACTTCGTCTCCACCACATGCTACATAAACTGGTACAAATTTTTTCATATGTGCAACAATACGGTTACCAAAAGCTATTCTAAAGTGCTCTATTACATAATTGTCCATTTGTTCTATTTTATCTAGAGTAGATTGAGAAATAGGGTTATCCTTTATAGCAGATGCAAATAAATTGTCTAAATAAGAAAAGTTTATATCTTGTGCTGGTGTATCTATTGGGTCAAAAGGAACACCCTTATCATTTATATCTATTGGCATTGCTCTATCATAAACCTTGTCTGTAACAGCAAATGTTGAATCGTCATTATTGATTGTTCCTATATACCACATATTAGCTGGCACTTGTATTTTTCCTCCTTTTATATGTTTTGGGTCTGTTTTCCAGCTGTTTGGAACTAATTCAATTAACCATTCTGCTCTATTAGGCATTTCAAGAATTGATAACATTTCTGCAAAATAATATTCTACACGTGATAAGTTCATCTCGTCCAATATTACAGTAAATACTTCATCACAATATCCTGCTATATACATTTCCTTTAACATTTCTGTTTCGTTAAACTTTTTAGTAAACTCGTTAAAATATCCAAACATATCTGTCCTGTCTCTCCATGATGGTTGAACAGAAGCTACACATGAATCATGTTTCATGAATTTTCCCCATGCATAAGCAAGAGATGTTTTACCTGTACCAGAAATACCTTGTAAAATTACAAGCTTTGTTGAAGCAAGACCTGCTATAAATACTCTCATCATCTCAGGTTTATAATATAAACCTAATTTTGATGCAGCAAAGTTTCTAAAATTAGCACACAATTCTGGTAATGTAAAAGAATTTTCATAATCTTTTTGTTTATATTTAGCATATTCTTCATCAATTAAGGCTAGTTTTGAGAATCTATTATTTGGATCATTATTTGCTTCATCTTTGTTTTCTTCTACACTTTCTTCTGCAGATTCATTAGGCTTAAGCCCTAGTTGAGATACTTTCATTGCTAAAATCTCTTCTTTTTCTTTTACTAAGCTTGCTACTTTTCCATTTAAGTTTGCTACCTCATCCATTAATTCATCTTGTTTTATTGCTTGTTTTCTAAATTTCAAATATTTTCTAATTAATAAATAAATTAAAACAAAAATAAGAAAGATTAGTAGTAACAAACAAAAAATAGAGATTCCTACTAATACCCATTCTGGCATAGATAAATCGCCTTGATATGCGGATAATATGTTTTGATATGATTTTATATCAAAAATCTGCCCTATTCCTTTTCCAAATCCATTTAATATTGTTAAAAACCCTGAAAAGAATTGTGATAAAAATTCATATAAAAATCTTGTAAAAGTATCCATTTTTTAACCTCATTTATATTTCTATTACATTTTCTAAAGAATCTTTATATTCCATCATTTCTGAATATTTTTTTGATTCTCTATCTATTATTATGTATTTAAACATTTTTAACATTTCTAAATTTTTATAACTAACTTCAAAAGAATTGTCTATAATTAAAGCAAATCTATATCCTTCTCTCATTAGTTCATATACTTCATTTTTCTTTTTCAAAAAATTTTCGTGTCTTAATTTTAAACAAATTTTATCTTGTGTTGCTAAATTATTTATAATATTTAATAAACTTCTTATTTTTTTTGGCTTACTTAACAATGTATATGCAAATTCTACAATATATTGTCTTTTAAAGTTTTGTTTTAATATATCTTTTAAAACTTGTACAACAACCAAGTAATATTCAATAAAAAGCCTATCCTCTCCTGCATTGCCAGTTACAAACGCTTTGTTTATTGCAAATTCACTATACTCTGCTGAAAATTTAATTTTATGTATTAGATTTACTCTATATGCCTTCGGCATATTACGATAATTTGTTATTTTTATTGCAAAATCATCAGTGTCAAATCTTGCTATTAAATCTTGCTTTTGTTTTTCATAATCTACCATCTTAATATATATTTCTTCAGAATATTCTTCGCTTTTCTTTCCTAAAACTTTATATCTTAATTTTGCAGTCTTGTTGATTTTTTCTCTTAAGTCTTTGTAATAAACAACATGGTCAAAATATAATACATAATAAAAAAATATACACATTTGTTCTATCAATTCTCTATCTTCAATATGCTTTATCATAATATCCTCTTGAACTGATCTTAGTTGCTCAAGAATTCGTTTTCGAATTGTTCTTTCATTATCTTCGTTAAAATTGAAATATCTTGTTTGTATGTATTTTTTTATAAATATATCATTATATTCTTTTTTAAATTTGCTTGTGAATACTGCTTTCATATATGTAGTTATTTGTTTTTTTACTATATCTATATATTGATCCATTAAGTTTATTGTCATATTTTTCACATTCCTTTATCTTATTTACTTGTAATTGTTATAATTGGCTGAGTATTTCCATTTGGATAAGTATAATTATTGTTAACATCAACTTTATAAAATCTTATGTCTTTACTTGAACTTGACTCCATTGAAAGTGTTAAACCACTTATATATGTTTTTCCATCTATTACTTTAGTTTTTACATCAGTAGCTTCTTTATATACTTCATTAGTTATATCAAATAATACTTTTTTAGGATCAAACTCTATTGTAACTAGTGCTGAATAGCATTTACTTTTATCTCTATCTTGTAAAGTTAAATATGCCTCACTGTCGATTTTATCTCCAACTTTGTACTGGCTAAAAGCCTCATTAACTATATAATATGATAATGTATTTGTAAGCCTTAGTTCTAAATATGGATTTTGTTTTGAATCTGTAATTTGATAACTTAAATTTTCTTTTCCTACAACAAGGGTAAATTTCCCTTTTAATGTTTTCTTGTATTTTGATGTAGAATTGGCCTCAATTTCTACTGTAACTTTGTCTCCTGTTGTTAATTGCCTATTTGGAGTTATTGTTAAATTGAAAAAATCAGCATTTGTATTTGCATATATTATTCCTTCTGTTTTGCTTAACTGACAAATTGCATTATCTGTACATTTATAACTTATTTTATATCCTATGTCATAACTTGCTGATTTAAGGTTGTTTTTTCTACTATTCATATTTATTGTAATAACATAGTCATCAACTCCAGACCAATTATCTATTTGATAAACTGCTGAATTTCCATCTGATAATTTATCACTATAAAAATAAAATTCTTTTGTTCTTACAAAAAAATTGTTAATACTATTTGTCACATATCTGCCAAATATAGCAACAAATGAAACTACACTTAATAATATTCCTATCATTAATATTATTTGCTTTATTTTGTATTTTCTATTTTTTCGCATATTTATTCTTCCTTTTTAGATAATCTGCTTTCCATCTATATTAATTTCTATAGCTTCTATAATGTCTTGGTAATTTTCTGTGTTATAATTGCTCGGAAAAGATATTACTAATTGGTATATATTTGTGGTTGGTTCAGTATATTTTAATTTCATTTTCTGTGTTGTCATTTTTCTAAAATATGTTCCATCTTCATCCAAATATATTTCGTTAGATTGTATAATATCCTTAGCATCTTTTTTGTTGTATTCTTCATTCATATACAGCTTATATGTTAATGGCAAATTTGTTGTAGTTCTTAATGATAGTTCATACTCAATGTCAACTTCAGCTTTTTTCTCTCCTTCTTGATTTCCTATTGAAAATGTGTATACATATACATTGTCTTGTGGAAATAATGAATCTAAATTAAGTGTCATAGTTTTATAATCTTCACTTAATAAATAGAATGCAATATCAACTTCAGCTATAGAGTCTGCTTCACTTCGATATTTAGACAATGCTAATGTAAAAATTCTTACTAATATACAGAAGCATATTATAAGTATGATTAATTTTGCATATAATCTTTTTGTTTTTTTATTCAAGCTTTGCCTTCCTTTCTTATTACTTTTCTTTTTCCGTTTTTGAAGTAAGCATAAGTACAATTCCTAACAGAATTATAAATATAATAATCATTCCAAATATTTCTGGTGATGCTAAAACTTTCCTCCATATTCCTATTTTAGGAATTATATATATTACTTTTCCTAGTATTTGGTCTGATTTTATTGGTTTATCTTCGCTATTATTTGCATCTCCTCTAGTTATAAGATCTTGTCCATCTATTTTTATTACTCTATGTGTTATAAAACTATTTTCTTCTTTATACACAATTATGTCATTTTCTTTAAATGCCTCATTTACTTTTACGACTACAATATCTCCTATGTTTAATGTATTTGCCATACTTCCTGTAGCAACTTCAAAAAAAGTATAACCAAATATGTTTGCATAATCTTTATTTAATATTTTAACTTGGGCCATATAATATAGGCCAATAATTGTTATTACAACAACAACCGTTATAAGAATATTTAATATACAACCTATCATATTTATTTTTCTTGTTTTTTTCATATTCTTAATCATTTCTTTCTTAAAAAGGTTATGGTTTTTTAGTTTTGTTCATATGGAATAATTGTTTCTCCTAAATATTGACTAGCTACAAATTTTATTGGAATTTTAAGTTTTGATTGATAAACTTTGCCTTCTTCTGTATCTTCCTCATTGTTAGTTTCTATGTTTTCCCATTCTACTTCAATTTTTATTCTATTGTTTTTTCCTTGTTTTATCTTTTCTAATGGAATTATTGCAGTATATGTATTCTCGCCTGTTTGTATTAATTTATTATTATATTCTTTTTCTTCAATTGATTTTATTTTTAAACTGGCATTTTTCATATTTTCAGTATTTAGGCTTATATCGTATTTAACAGACACATCTGTATTTTGTGGAATAATTAATAGCTCAAAATCACCTGATAAACCAGGTGCTAATTTTCCAGGTTTTACGTGTTCATTTTCTTTTATGTTTACATTATTAATCTCAAATTTTTTTTCTACACCATTTGAAATTTCTGTTCCATTAATAACAATATTCCATGCTCCATTTCTTAATTGTACATCTCCAGTAACTTCACTATAAAGAATAGCATATATATGTATTGTTTCATATATTAAAATAAGCATACTACATATACATGCTAATATAATTATTTTCTTTTTATTTTGTTTGCTCATCAAACTCATTTTTCTTTCTTTTATTCTTCATCTCTATTTTTAATTTCAGAAAATACAACAGAAATTTGATAAATAAATAAAATTAGTGATGGCATTACTATTAAGAATAAGAATCCCCATTTAGATTCAAGAACCATCAATATTTGTCCAACAGTTGGTATTATTTCTGTTCCATCTTCTGTTCCTATAAGATATTCACTAGATATTTCTGTTCCACCTTCTAAAGTATAAGTTTTTTCATTATTTGTTACTTCTTTAATAGCTTCAACAGTAGCTAATTTTATTTCTACCTTTCTGTCTGATGTTGTGTAAAAAAATGCTCTTCTTCCTGTAATGACTTTTGATTTTTTGTCTGCAATAACCAAATCTCCTTTTTTAAAATTTGGCACCATTTGATCATCTGAGATAATTAATAGTGATTTGTCTCCAAACTCAGTTATTTTAAATCTATTATATGATAACAAGCAAATTGTAACAAAAATTGCTATTATAACATAAATAATAAATATAAAACTTAAAAATTTCTTTTTCATTTTTTCCTCCTAAAGTTTTTTTGATTTCATACTCACTATAACATAACATTTTTTATTTTTCAACTTTTTTTATCTTTTTTTTTGAAATCATTTACTTTTATTTTTAACAATGTTATAATAATTTTAGTTTCGTTTTGAAACTATTCGGAGGTTACAAATGATTAATTATACAGACAATAGTATAGAAAGCATAACAAAGATATTTAATTTAGAGAAAAGTTCTCTAAACACAACATATGAAATTCAAAAAATGTTTAATAAACAAATTTTATTTTTTTTTAAAAATTTTATGAGTAATTATGAAATAAATTCAAAATGTGATACAGAAAGTGAAGCATCAAAATATTTAGCAGATGCTACAAGCATATTGTTAAAATCAAATGAAAACTTAAATTTGATGAAAAATTTAATATGTTTACTTGATGAAATAGATATTTCTAAAGCTCCTAATATAAAAACACCAGTAAAGAAATATAACAAGAAATTTGAAATATCTATGGATAAAATTTATAAAAACACTTCTAATATAGAAGAATTTATTCATAATATATCAATGGTAAATTTTGAAGAAATTTTGAAAAAAGATGAATACACTAATAGCGAAAATAACCCCAAGAAAGAAAATCAAGAGATTTGTTCTTACATATCATCTGATGACTTAGATTCTTCTTTTATTGAAAATATGTTAGTAATTTCTAGTATTCAAAATAAAGTAATTCTTCCATTTACTATTCAAAAAATACATAAAATACTTTCAGAAGACTCTACATATTCTTCAATTAATGAAGTTATTGAAAAACTATACACAAAACCACTTGATAATTATAAATTTCCAGCTATTTCTAGATTTAGAGAAGCGTATCTTTTAATTAGAAATAAAGAGAAAAAATCAAAAACAAAAGCAATTCTATTTGCTTCTGAACTATTTGCAAATTATAATTTACACCCTGCAATTATAACAGCTTGTGAAAACCAAGAACAACTAGATATTTACTTATCATGTTTGGAAGATAATAAATTATCAGATTTTAGCTTTTTTGATATAAAATTTGAAATACCACCATCTAATAGTATGGTAAAATGTTAATAATAAAAAAGATTGTAACAGTAAGTAGATAATCCAAGTTCTACAATTATCTTTAAAATATGTAAAACTTTAAAAATAGAACTTAAAGATTTTTATGACT
>CAKOPZ010000011.1 GCA_934101145.1 uncultured Clostridia bacterium | reverse complement strand
TGGAGACAAAAAGGAACAGGTAGAGCTAGACAAGGAAGTATAAGAGCTCCACAATGGATTAAAGGTGGTATTGCTTTAGGTCCAAAACCTCGTTCATACAAATATCAAGTTAATAAAAAAGAAAAGAGATTAGCAATAAAATCTTGCTTAAGCTCAAAAGTATTAGAAAATCAATTAGTAGTTGTTGATAGTTTACCATTCAAAGAAATTAAGACTAAAGAAATGGCTAAAACATTAACAAACTTAAAAGTAGAAGGTAAAACATTAATCCTTTTACCTGAAAAAAATGAAACAGTTCAAAAATCTGCAAGAAATATTGAAGGAGTTAAAACAACTCTTGTTAATACAATCAATGTATATGATTTATTAAAATACAATAATCTTGTTGTAACATTAGATACTGTTAAAAAATTAGAGGAGGTGTACGCATAATGGTAGCAGAAGATATTATATTAGCTCCAGTTGTTACAGAAAAAAGTAGCGATGGAATCCAAGAAGGAAAGTACACTTTTAAAGTTAACAAAAAAGCAACAAAAATAGACATTAAAAACGCAGTTGAAAAACTTTTTGAAGTAAAAGTATTAAATGTTAATACAATTACAGTTAAAGGAAAAGAAAAAAGAGTTGGAAGAAATGTAGGAAAAACTTCTGACTGGAAAAAAGCAATTGTTACAATAGATACAAATGCTTCTGAAAAAACATACCTTGCAAAAGGCGGAAAAGCACAAAAAGTTTCTAAGAAGTACAAAGATTCTATTGAAGAATTTATGGGGGCTTAATTGATTTTAAATTAGTATTTGCATTGCAAAAATTTAAAACAATTTTAGCTAAAAAAGAATTATCGGGAAAATACCCGGAAAATAAAGAATATCTGCTTATGTGGGGCAGGAAAAGAAACCACAAATAAAATAGTAGAGAAGAGAAACAAGCAAAAGCGAGTAGCACTAGGAAAACGAATTCAAAATCCGCAGTCGTACTTTGGTACGTCGAGGACATTTTGAATGAGGCTTGACAAAGTGATACGAAGGTTTTCATTGTTTCGGGAAAGGAATATTATTATGGGAATGAAACACTTCAAAGCCTATACTCCATCAAGAAGAAATATGACAGTTTCTACATTTGAAGAAGTTACAAAAAAGACACCTGAAAAATCTTTACTTACAACAAAAAAGAAAAATTCAGGAAGAAACTCATATGGTAGAATTACTGTAAGACACCAAGGTGGAGGTAACAGACAAAAATATAGATTAGTAGATTTTAAAAGAAATAAAGTTGATATGCCAGCTACAGTAATTGGTATAGAATATGATCCAAACAGAAGTGCAAATATTGCATTAATCCAATATGAAGATGGAGAAAAAGCATATATATTAGCACCAGTTGGATTAACAGATGGTAACAAAGTAATATCTAGTGACAAAGCTGATATTAAACCAGGAAACTGTATGAGAATTGAAAACATACCAGTAGGTACTATGATTCATAATATCGAATTAAATCCAGGTCAAGGTGGAAAACTTGTTAGAGCAGCCGGACAAGAAGCTCAATTAATGGCTAAAGAAGGTAAATATGCTCACGTAAGATTACCATCAGGAGAAATGAGATTAGTTATGGCTGTATGTAAAGCTACAATTGGTACTGTTGGAAATCAAGATCATGAAAACATTAAGATTGGTAAAGCTGGTAGAAAAAGACATATGGGTATTAGACCAACTGTTAGAGGATCTGTAATGAACCCAGTAGATCACCCTCATGGTGGTGGTGAAGGTAAAGCACCAGTAGGACATTCAGGACCAATGACACCTTGGGGCAAACCAGCACTTGGATATAAGACAAGAAAGAAAAACAAACAATCTGATAAGCTTATAGTTAAGAGAAGAAAATAATATATGATTAAAGATTTTCTATCGAGAGGAGGAAATAATAAATGTCAAGATCAAGCAAAAAAACACCATTTGTTGCTCCAGAACTTTTAAAAAGAATTGAAGCAATGAACGAGAGCGGAAGCAAAGATGTTATTAAAACATGGTCAAGAGCTTCTACAATATACCCACAAATGGTAGGACATACAATAGCTGTTCATGATGGAAGAAAACATGTTCCAGTATACATTTCAGAGGAAATGATTGGACATAAATTAGGTGAATTTGCACCTACAAGAACATTTAAAGGACACGCAGGAGATAAAACAACAAAAAAATAATAGATAGATAAGAGCTAAAAAAGTTCTTATGGCAAATATAGAATAGGAGGTAAGTTGTCGTGGAAGAAATGCAAGAAATGGTAACACCAAAAGCAGAAGCAACACTTAGATATGCTAGAATTTCAAGTAGAAAAGTTAAAATTGTAGCAGATTTAATTAAAGGAAAAGATATTAACGAAGCTTTAGCTATATTGAAATATACTCCAAAGGCTTCATCTGAAATTATAGAAAAATTATTAAAATCAGCAATCGCAAATGCTGAAAATAATCATCATATGGCTCATGAAAAATTATATGTAGCTGACATTTTTGCAAACCAAGGTCCAACTCTAAAAAGAATTAGACCAGCTGCAAAAGGAAGCGCTGTAAGAATTAGAAAAAGAACAAGTCATATTACAATAGTATTAAAAGAGAGAGATTAGTAGAAAAGGAAGGAGGACATTTTCAAAATGGGACAAAAAATGGACCCACATGGATTAAGAGTGGGAATTATTAAGGATTGGAATTCAAAATGGTATGCAAACTCTAAAGATTTTGGAGACTACCTAGTAGAAGACCATAAAATTCGTGTATATGTTAAGAAAAAATTATATGCTGCAGGAATTTCTAAAATTGAAATTGAAAGAACTGCAAAATTCGTTAGAGTTAACGTTTATACAGCTAAACCAGGAGTTGTTATTGGAAAAGGTGGAAACCTAGCTGAAAGCTTAAAAGCTGAACTTGAAAAAATGATTAACAAAGAAGTTAATTTAAATATCGTTGAGGTTAAAAATGTAGATTTAGATGCTCAACTTGTAGCAGAAAATATTGCTATGCAATTAGAGAAGAGAGTTTCTTTTAGAAGAGCAATGAAACAAAGCATGCAAAAAACTATGAAATCAGGTGCTTTAGGAATTAAAACTGCAGTATCTGGAAGATTAGGTGGAGCAGATATGGCTAGAACTGAATTTTATAAAGAGGGTACAATTCCTCTACAAACTTTAAGAGCTGATATTGATTATGGATTTGCAGAAGCAGATACAACATATGGAAAAATTGGTGTAAAAGTTTGGATATATAAAGGAGAGGTTCTTCCTACTAAAAAGAAAGTAGTGGAAGGAGGAGACAAATAATGCCATTAATACCAAAAAGAACAAAATATAGAAAACAACAAAAAGGTAGAAATAGAGGTAAAGCAACAAGAGGAAATAGAGTAACAGACGGAGAGTATGGTATTCAAGCTCTTGAAGCAGGACAAATTACTTCAAACCAAATAGAAGCTGCCCGTGTTGCTATGACACGTTATATTAAAAGAGGTGGTAAAGTTTGGATTAAAATATTCCCAGATAGACCTATTACTAGAAAACCTATCGGAACTCGTATGGGTAAAGGTAAAGGTGCCGTTGAATTTTGGGTTGCAAACGTAAAACCAGGTAGAGTAATGTTTGAAATCGCAGGAGTTGATGAAGCTGTTGCTAGAGAAGCTTTAAGATTAGGAGCAAATAAACTATCTGTTAAGTGCAAATTTGTAGTAAACGAAACTAAAATAGGTGGTGATAATGATGAAGATAAATAAAATTAAAGAAATGTCTTCACCAGATTTAGAAAAAGAATTAGGAGAATTAAAATCTGAATTATTTAAATTGAGATTTAGTCTAGCTACAAACGGACTAGACAATCCTATGAAAATCAAAGAAGTGAAAAAAGACATTGCAAGAATAAAAACAGTATTGACAGAAAGAGAAATGGCTGAAAATAATAAATAATTTATACTTTATTCGGCAAGATTGCCGAGAAAAGTGACTATTAAAAATTGAAAGGAGTCGCAAAATGGAAGAAAGAAATCTTCGTAAAGTAATGATTGGTACAGTTTCTTCAAATAAAATGGATAAAACAGTAGTTGTATCTGTTCAAACAAGTGAGAAACACAAAACTTATGGTAAAGTTCAAAAAACTACATATAAGTTAAAAGCTCATGATGAAGAAAATGCTTGCCAAATCGGTGATAAAGTAAAAGTAATGGAAACAAGACCTCTATCAAAAGATAAAAGATGGAGAGTAGTTGAAATTATAGAAAAGGCAGTAATCAAATAATTAAAGGAGGAAAATTATCATGGTACAACAACAAACAATTTTAAAAGTAGCAGATAATACAGGTGCTAAAGAGATTATGTGTATCAGATGTTTAGGTGGTTCTTACAGAAAATATGCAAGAATCGGTGATGTCATAGTTGCTTCTGTTAAAACAGCTACACCAGGTGGCGTTGTAAAAAAAGGTGATGTTGTAAAAGCTGTTGTAGTTAGAACAAAGAAACCTACAAGAAGAGCAGATGGTTCTTATGTAAGATTTGACGAAAATGCAGCTGTTATTATAAAAGACGATGGAACACCAAAGGGAACTCGTATATTTGGTCCTGTTGCAAGAGAATTAAGAGAAAAGGATTACATGAAAATTCTTTCACTTGCTCCAGAAGTTCTTTAAATTAATGAGAGTTTCAAAATTTAAGTTAAAGAGGTGAAAAATTAAATGAGAATAAAAAAAGGTGATACAGTTCAAGTTTTATCTGGAAATGATAAAGGAAAAACTGGAGAAGTTTTAGAAGTAATACCAAAAACAGAAAAAGTTATTGTTAAAGGTGTTAATATTAGAAAAAAACACATCAAACCTAGAAAACAAGGAGAAGAAGGTGGAATTATACCAGTAGAGTGTGCTATTCATAGTAGCAAAGTTAGTGTAGTATGCCCTAAATGTGGTAAACCAGCTAAAATAGGTTATAAAATAGAGAAAGACGAAAAAGTACGTGTTTGTAAAAAATGCGGAGCTAATTTAAAATAATAGGGAACAAAATAAAATATAATATGTTCCCTTGAGAAAAGGGAAAGGAGGTCTATTTAGACTTATGGAAATATTAAGAGAGCAATATGAAAAAGAAGTTATACCAGCATTAATGAAAAAATTTAACTATAAATCAGTTATGGAAGTTCCAAAACTAGAAAAAATAGTTATCAATATAGGTTTAGGAGATACAAAAGACAATCCTAAAACACTTGAAAATGCTATCAATGATGTAACACTTATAACTGGTCAAAAACCAATTATAACAAAGGCTAAAAAAGCGATAGCAGCCTTCAAAATAAGAGAAGGAATTAACATGGGATGTAAAGTTACATTAAGAAAAGAAAAAATGTATGATTTTGCATACAAACTATTTAATGTAGCCCTTCCAAGAGTTAGAGATTTTAGAGGAGTATCTAGCAATTCTTTTGATGGTAGAGGTAACTACTCTATGGGAATAAAGGAACAATTAATTTTCCCAGAGATTGAATATGATAAAATTGATAAAATTAGAGGTATGGATATTATATTTGTTACAACAGCTAAGACAGACGAAGAAGCTAAAGAGCTTTTAACTCTTCTTGGAATGCCATTTAAAAACTAATTATAAACTGCGTCTTACGTTGTCGAGTGGCGCATAAAAAGTTTTCAATGTACAAAGAAAGTACAATTTCAAACTTTTTAGCTTACTCTCCTAGTAATACTTGTTTTTAATTAGTTTAGAGATAATTAATAATTAATTAAAATGAAAGGAGATAAAGATGGCTAAAAAATCTTTAAAAGTGAAACAACAAAGAACACAAAAATACCAAACAAGAGAATACAACAGATGTAAAATTTGTGGAAGACCACATTCATATATTAGAAAATTTGGAATTTGCCGTGTATGCTTTAGAGAACTAGCTCACAAAGGAGAAATCCCAGGAGTTAAAAAAGCAAGCTGGTAAAATTCTACAGATGAAGGTGAATGAAAATGGAAAATATGGTTATGAATGCTAATTTAGGATTGATATTTAGTAGATTGGGACTAATACTTGGTGTTATTAATATGATTGTTTTAATAATATGTGCAAAAAACAAGAAAAAAATATCAGTAATAATATGGATATTTTGTATCATAAGTATACTTTTAAATTTAATATATCCAATAATGTTTGTAAATATGAGTTATGCAATTGATTATAAACCTACAGTAATGGACCAGTTAGGACCATATGTATGTTCAATAATTCCATTAATAATACAGATAATTATATTCATTTACATTGTAGTAAAAAAGATGAAGGAGGGAAAAGAAATTGAATACAACTGATCCAATAGCAGATATGCTAACAAGAATTAGAAATGCAAATAATTCAAAACATAAAACTGTTGATATACCTAGTTCAAATATGAAAAAGGCTATAGCTAACATTTTATTTAAAGAAGGATATATTGCAGCTTTTGAAGAGATAGATGATTCTCATCAAGGTGTAATTAGAATTACATTAAAATATGATGAAAAAGGTGCTAGAGTAATTGATGGATTAAAAAGAATTAGCAAACCAGGACTTAGAGTATATGCTTCTAAGGATGAACTTCCAAAAGTTCTTAATGGTTTAGGAATTGCACTTATTTCAACATCAAAAGGAATCAAAACAGATAGAGAAGCAAGAGCAGAAGGTCTAGGAGGAGAAGTCCTAGCTTATGTATGGTAATACATTAATTAAGTTTAAAAAGGAGGGAAACAAGAATCATGTCAAGAATAGGAAATAAACCTATAGAAGTACCACAAGGCGTTGAAGTAAAAATTGATGGAAATCATATTACTGTAAAAGGACCAAAAGGTACACTAGAAAAAGACTTACATAAAAATATGGAAGTTGTTCTAGAAGGTAATACAATTACAGTAAAAAGACCAAACGATGAACCTTTCAACAGAAGTTTACATGGATTAACAAGAACTTTAGTTCACAACATGATTGAAGGTGTTCTTAATGAATATAAAAGAGATTTAGAGATTAACGGTGTTGGTTATAGAGCTCAAAAGAAAGGAAATAAATTAGTAATGAATTTAGGTTACTCTCATCCAGTAGAGATGGATCCACCAGAAGGAATTACATTTGATGTTCCAGATGCTAACCACATTACAGTTAGAGGAATTGATAAAGAATTAGTTGGTCAAACAGCAGCTGTTGTAAGAACAAAAAGACCACCTGAAGTATATAGAGGTAAAGGTATTAAATATGCTGAAGAGCATATTAGAAGAAAGGAAGGTAAGGCTGGAAAGAAATAAAATTTCTAGCGTCGTCTAACTTCGTTAAGAAAGTAATTATTACAAGTAAACTAGTGCAAAACCATTAGTTAGAAAGGAGAAAAAAATGATTACAAAAATAAATAGAAAAGCTGAAAGAGAAAGAAGACATTTAAGAGTACGTAGAAAAGTTTCTGGAACAGCTGAATGTCCAAGACTATGTGTATTTAGAAGTAACAATAACATTTTTGTACAAGTTATTGATGATGTAAAAGGAAATACACTTGCTCAAGCTTCTACATTAGATAAAGAAGTTAAAACAAAACATTCTAATAAAGAAGCAGCTAAAGAAGTTGGTGCTTTAATAGCAAAAAGAGCTTTAGAGAAAAATATTAAAACTGTTGTTTACGACAGAGGTGGATATGTATATCACGGAGTTGTAAAAGAAGTTGCAGAAGCTGCAAGAGAAGCAGGATTAGAATTCTAAAATATAAACCGTAAATGGTTATAAGATGAATAAGGAGGGAAAGAAAAGTGCAATCAGAAAATACATCTGAATTAAAAGAGAAAGTTGTAGCAATTAACAGAGTTGCAAAGGTTGTAAAAGGTGGTAGAACTTTTAGATTTAGTGCAGTAGTTGTTGTTGGAGATGGAAATGGTCATGTAGGTGTTGGAAATGGTAAAGCTGCTGAAGTTCCAGATGCAATAAGAAAAGCTATTGAAGAAGCTAAAAAGAATTTAGTAGAAGTTCCAGTTGTAGGTACAACAATACCACACGAATATGTTGGTAGATTTGGTAGTGCTCGTGTACTATTAAAACCAGCTGAAGAAGGTACAGGAATTATTGCTGGTGGTAGCGTAAGACCAGTAGTTGAACTTGCTGGATATAGAGATATCCGTACTAAGGTTATTGGTACAACAAACCCAAGAAATGTTGTTTATGCAACACTTGAAGGTTTAAAAGCTATGAAAACAGCAGAACAAATAGCTAAAAAAAGAGGAAAAAAAGTAGAAGAAATATTATAATATGATTTAATTTTAAAATTAGGAGGTGTAATTGCATAATGAAACTAGATGAGTTAAAGCCAGCACAAAAAAATGTAAAAAGAACTAGAGTTGGACGTGGAATAGGTTCTGGTTTAGGAAAAACTTCTGGTAGAGGTCACAAAGGTCAAAAAGCTAGATCTGGTGGCGGTGTAAGAAGAGGTTTTGAAGGTGGTCAAACACCATTATATAGAAGATTACCTAAAAGAGGATTTACAAATATAAACACTAAAAACTATACTGAAGTAACTTTAACAATGTTAAATAAAGCAACTACTGAAGAAGTAACAGCAGAAAGCTTGATAGCTGATGGAATTATTAGTAAAGCTAATGATGGAATAGTAGTTCTTGCAACTGGTAAATTAGATAAAAAATTAACTGTTAAAGCTGTAAGATTTACTAAGGCTGCTAGCGAAAAGATAGAAGCTTTAGGAGGAAAGGCAGAGGTGATTTAGTTGTTTAAAACAATAAAAAATGCACTAAAAACACCAGAAGTCAGAAAAAAGATATTATATACATTATTATTAATCGTTATTTTTAGATTAGGATGTTTTATAACAGTGCCAGGTGTAGATACTATTACATTATCAAATTATATGAGTGGAAGTTCTAATGGCATGGCAGGGCTTATAGATTTAATATCTGGAGGTGCTTTCTCAAGATTTTCTATATTTGCAATGACAATTAGTCCATATATTACTGCATCAATTGTTATACAATTACTTGCAATGGTAATACCTTCTTTAGAAAGATTAACAAAAGAGGGTGGAGAAGAAGGAAGAAAAAAAATCAATCGTTATACAAAAATGTTAACAGTTGTTTTAGCATTAATTGAAGCAGTTGGTTTATATCTATCTTATAAATCTTCTGGAATATTTATTAATTCTGAATTTGCAACAGGATTTACGGTTGTAATTTCATTGATGGCAGGTACTGCATTATTAATGTGGCTTGGAGATGAAATAACAAATAAAGGAATTGGAAATGGTATTTCAATTATCATATTTGTTGGTATCGTATCAGGTCTTCCAGGTGCAGTAACAACAATTTGGAATTTGATAATGGGAACAGGTACATTTAGTACAACAGGATTACTTATTTCTTTAGGAATAATAATAGGAGCTATTGTTTTAATAGCAGCCGTTGTATTTGTACAACAAGCTGAAAGAAAAGTTCCAGTACAATATTCAAAAAGAGTTGTTGGAAGAAAAATGGTAGGAGCTCAAAATACACATATTCCATTAAAACTAGCAATGGCTGGTGTAATGCCTATCATTTTTGCAAGTAGCTTTATGACATTTCCAGCAATGATTATTCAAATGTTTGCTCCAAATATTGCAACTCAGACAGGATTTTGGGCAACAATTTACAAATTTTCAATTGCAACTTCTTCTTCAGGAGTTCCAATTGGATATACAATTGCAAACGCCATTGTATATTTGCTATTAATAGTAGGATTTACATTCTTCTATACATATGCAACATTTAATCCAGCAGAAGTTTCAAATAATATTAAGAAAAATGGTGGATTTATACCTGGAATTAGAGCAGGAAAACCAACAACAGATTACTTATCATCAATTATAAGTAAACTTACATGGTTTGGAGGATTGTATTTAGCAATTATTGCTATACTTCCAATGCTTGTTAGATTTATTCCAAATGTAAACCTTGCATTTGGTGGTACATCTATACTAATCGTTGTAGGTGTTGCATTAGAAACAGTACAACAATTAGAATCTCAACTTGTAATGCGTCATTACAAAGGATTCTTAGAAAAATAATAATAAGCAAACATCAGAGGAAATTAATGCAGGTAGTTGTGTTATTTGCCTCTGATAAATTGCGTATATAGGAGTTGAATAATATGTATATAGTTATGTTAGGAGCTCCAGGATCTGGAAAAGGAACAATTGGAAAGATATTATCTAAAGATATGAATTTAACACATATCTCAACAGGTGACATATTTAGAGAACAAATTAATAAGAAAACAGAGCTTGGAAAACAAGCTGAAAGCTATATGGCAAAGGGCGCTTTGGTTCCAGATGATGTTACTATTAAGATGGTGGAAGCAAGACTTTCTGAAGATGATGTAAAAGATGGAGCAATACTTGATGGATTTCCTAGAACAGCAGTACAAGCAGAAGCTTTGAAATTATTTTTGAAAAAAAATAATCCTATGCAAAAAAGAATTGCAATAGAGCTTAATGTACCTGATGAGGAGATTATAAAAAGAATAGTAAATAGGGTTACATGTTCAAATAAATCATGTGGTGCTATTTATAATTTACAAACAAGACCGCCAAAACAGGAAGGCGTATGTGATATTTGTGGAAGTGAACTTGTAAAAAGAGCTGATGATAATGAAGAAACTGTAGCAAAGAGGCTTAAAGTATATCATGATAATGCTAAGGAATTGTTAGAATTTTATGCTCAAAACAATGCTTTGTATTCAGTTTATCCAAAGAATTTAGATGAAACTGTAGAAGCAATTGAAAAATATTTAAAAAGTATATAAAGGAAGTAATTAAATTGGTAACAATAAAATCAAAAAAAGAAATTGAATTGATGAGAGAAGCTTGCAGAATTACAAGTTTAGTATATAAAGAGATAGAAAAGGTTATAAAACCAGGAATGTCTACTTTAGAACTAGATAATTTCGCAGGAAGAATAATAAGAGAAAATGGTGGAATACCAGCTCAAAAGGGGTATCCAAGTGGACAAAAAGGTGTACCTCCATTCCCAGCAGTTCTATGTATATCTATAAATGATGAAGTAATTCATGGAATACCAAATAAAAATAAAATAATTCACGATGGTGATGTTGTTAGTATTGATTTAGTTGTGTATAAGGATGGATTTAATGGTGATGCTGCAAGAACATTTATTGTAGGTAAGGGTTCTGATGAAGCTAAAAGATTAGTAGATATTACAAGACAAGCTTTTTTTGAGGGAATTAAATATGCTGTAAAAGGAAATAGAATAGGTGATATTTCTCACAGAATAGGCGAATTTGTTGAAGCAAATGGGTATAGTGTTGTTAGAGAATTTCAAGGCCATGGAATTGGAAGAGAAATGCACGAGGACCCAGGAATACCAAATTACGGAAAAGCTGGAAGAGGTATAAGATTAGAACCTGGTATGACACTAGCAATTGAACCTATGGTTATAGCAGGTAGACCAGATATCTATGAAGATGTTGATGGATGGACAATTTTAACTGATGATGGAAGCTTAGCTGCACATTATGAAAATACAATTTTAATTACAGAAAAAGAGCCAGAAATATTGACATTGGTTTAATTTTGTTGTATACTTAAAAAGATATTGATAATATGATAGCGAAGTTGACGTTTATCATATAAACAATGAATGAATACGGAGGGTAATATGTCAAAAGAGGATGTTATTGAAGTTGAGGGAACTGTTGTAGAAACATTACCAAATACAAATTTTAAAGTAGAGCTTGAAAATGGACATCAAATACTAGCTCACATTTCTGGAAAACTTAGAATGAACTATATTAAAATTCTTCCAGGGGATAAAGTTAAGGTAGAGTTATCACCATATGATCTTACTCGTGGCAGAATTACCTGGAGAGCTAAATAGGTTTAAATAGTATAAACTTATTTATAAAAATTAAAATTAACCCAAACAAAATATAAATTAAAATTTGTTTTTAAGTAGAGGTGAAAAAAATGAAAGTAAGACCATCAGTTAAGAAAATATGCGAAAAATGCAAAGTAATTAAAAGAAAAGGTGTAATCAGAGTAATCTGTGAAAACCCAAAACACAAACAAAGACAAGGATAGTCTAAGTTATTGCTTATAACACAAATCTTAAGATTAGCGGCTGTAACTTTATATATGGAGCTATTCCCCATATATAAGGTTATATATCTGATTTGTGTTTTTATTGCTGTTTAAAAATAATTTACTTATTTTTGTCAGCAATGGGAAAAGATTGAATATTATTTCAAACTTTTCTTATATATAGTTTGAAGAGTATTAAAGTTTGGATTTTTAAGTCCAACGCATTTCACCTTTAATATATAATCAAACAAAAAAATATAATAATAAATCAAGAAAAAAAGTGGAGGTGCAAGGAAAATTATGGCTCGTATAGCAGGCGTAGATTTACCTAGAGAAAAAAGAGTTGAGATTGGATTAACATATATCTATGGTATAGGTTTAGCAAGCTCACAAAAAATATTAGCAAAAGCTAATGTAAGTCCAGATGTTAGAGTAAAAGATTTAACAGATGACCAAGTACAAGCAATAAGAAAAGCTATGGAAGGTTATAAAACAGAAGGTGACTTACGTAGAGAAGTAGCTTTAAACATCAAAAGATTAACAGAAATCGGATGTTATAGAGGTTTAAGACATAGAAGAGGTCTTCCAGTAAGAGGACAAAGAACAAAAACTAATGCTCGTACTAGAAAAGGACCTAGAAAGTTAGTTAGCAAGAGTAAAAAATAACAATAAATGAAAAACAGCGTATTGCTGTGTTGAAAAATTAAAATTCTGATAGCAGAAGGAGGAAAAAATTAAAATGGCTACAAAAAAGGTAACAAAAAAAGTAACTAGAAGAAGAGACAGAAAAAACATTGAAAAAGGTATGGCTCATATTCATTCTAGTTTTAATAATACAATCGTTACAATCAGTGATACACAAGGTAATGTTTTATCTTGGGCAAGTGCTGGAGAGCTTGGTTTTAAAGGTTCAAGAAAAAGTACACCATTTGCAGCTGGAGAAGCAGCTGAGACAGCAGCTAAAGCAGCAATGGAACATGGACTAAAATCAGTAGAAGTATATGTAAAAGGACCAGGTTCAGGACGTGAGGCTGCAATTAGATCATTACAATCTGCAGGATTAGAAATTAGTAGTATTAAGGATGTTACTCCAATACCACATAATGGTTGCAGACCACCAAAAAGAAGAAGAGTTTAGTACTTGAAAAATTTAAATATATATTAAATAAGATATAGGAAGGTGAAAATATAAAATGGCAAGATATAAAGATGAACAATGCCGTATTTGTCGTAGAGAAGGACAAAAATTGTTCCTAAAAGGTTCAAGATGTTATTCAGATAAATGCAGTATTTCTAGAAGAAACTATGCACCAGGCCAAAATGGTCAAAAGAAGAAAAAACTTTCTGAATATGGTACACAGTTAAGAGAAAAACAAAAAACAAAAGCATTTTATGGAGTTAGTGAAAAACAATTCAGAAAATACTTTGATATGGCTTCAAATTCAAGAGGAAAAACAGGTGATGTTTTACTTCAAATACTAGAAAGCAGACTAGATAACGTAGTTTATAGATTAGGTTATGGAAGTTCAAGAGCACAAGCTAGAATGCTTGTAACACATGGAACTTTTGAAGTAAATGGACATAAGGTAGATATACCTTCATATTTAGTAAAAGCTGGAGATGTTATTGCTGTAAGAGAAATAAGAAAAGATAATGGAGCAATAAAAGCAAGTGTTGAAGAAAATGCAAGCAAACCAGTTCCAGAATGGCTAGAAAAAGATGCAGAAAAATTAAGTGGAAAAGTTGTAAGATTAGCAACAAGAGAAGATGTTGACTTACCAATCGAAGAGCACTTAATAGTAGAGCTTTACTCAAAATAATAGGATAAAGAAGTGAGAGAGAATTTCTAAATTTAGGAGGTAAAAATGATAGAATTTGAAAAACCAAATATTAAATGCTTAGAAATTGACAAGGATGGTAATTATGCAAAATTTGTTTGTGAGCCATTAGAAAGAGGATATGGAATCACAATCGGTAACTCACTAAGAAGAATATTACTATCATCACTTCCTGGAAGTGCTATTACAAGCGTAAAGATAGATGGAGTTCTACATGAATTTTCTACTATGAAAGACGTAGTAGAAGATGTTCCAGAAATAATTGTTAATTTAAAGTGTGTAAGATTAAAATTAGATAAAAATGAAGAAAAGACATTGAGAATTGACTTTAAAGGCCCAGGAGAATTAAAAGCCGGAGACATCATTACAGATGGTAGTGTTGAAATATTAAATCCAGATTTACATATTGCAACAGTTGCAGAAGGTGGACAATTTAAGGCAGAACTTACTGCTGAAATGGGTAGAGGATATAATATGGCAGAAAAAAATAAAAAGCCAGATAGTCCTTTAGGAGTTCTTCCAATAGATTCTATTTTTACACCTGTAAAGAAGGTTAACTATTCTGTTCAAAACACAAGAGTTGGACAAATGGTTGATTATGACAAGTTAACAATAGAAGTATGGACAGACGGAAGTTTAAAACCTTATGAAGCATTAAGCTTAGCAGCAAAAGTAATGACAGGACATCTTGAATTATTTATCGATTTATCTGAAACTGCAAAAAATACACAAATAATGGTTGAAAAAGAAGAATCTAAGAAAGAAAAAGTATTAGAAATGTCAATTGAAGATCTTGAGTTATCTGTAAGATCATTTAATTGCTTAAAGAGAGCTGGAATTTCAACTGTTGAAGATTTGACAAACAAGTCAATATCAGATATGATGAAAGTTAGAAATTTAGGTAAAAAGTCATTAGATGAGGTAACAAATAAGTTACATCAATTAGGTTTAGACTTTATTAGAGATGAAGAGTAATTAGATTTTAAGGAGGGAGAAAGACAGTGGCAACAAATAGAAAATTAGGTAAAACAACTGATATTAGATTAGCTATGCTAAGAACTGGTGTTACTGATTTAATATTACATGGTAAAATAGAAACAACTGAAGCTAGAGCAAAAGAATTAAAAGCTATGGCTGATAGCATTATAGCTTTAGCAGTAAAAGAAAAAGATAATTTCGAAACAGTTGATGTAAAAGTTTCTAAGGCAAAATTAGATAGCAAAGGTAACAAAGTTACAGAGCTTGTTAAAAGCAAAAATGGTAAAGAGTACCTAAAAGTAGTTAGAGAAGAGACTACAGAAAAAAGACAAAAAGATATGCCTTCAAGATTAAATGCTAGAAGAAAAATGATGAAAACATTAAACAAAGTAAAAGATAGTGAAGGAAATAATATAGATTTAACAGCTAAATTATTCAATGAAATAGCTCCAAAATATGAAGGAAGAGTTGGAGGATACACAAGAATCTTAAAACTTGGACAACGTAGAGGAGACGCTGCAGAAATCGTTATATTAGAATTAGTATAAATTTGAAACGGGGGATTATATATCCCCTGTTTTTTTGTAGCAAAAGAAAAATGATTACATATAATATAGTATCAAAATATAAAGAAGGAACGTATATGATGGAATTTATTTTACATGGAGTTTTTTGGGTACTAGCATTATATGGGTTATTTGAACTTATAAAAGATATTATATATATTTGTACATATACCAAATTAAAATCAGACGGAATTTATATGATTATTGCAACTAAGAATCAAGAACAAAAAATAGAAGGCTTTTTGAGAACATTGCTGTTTAGATTGATTTATGGGAAGGAAGAGCTTATAAAAGACGTAATTGTCACTGATTTGGGTTCTAAAGATGATACAGAAAAAATTTTAAACAAGTTGAGCAAGGATTATAATTGTATAAAACTCGCTAATTGGAAAGATTGCAAAGAAGTGATAGATAGTATAAATGAGTCAAATTAAATAGAATATATACATATAAGCCTATAATATAGTTATTTCTGATAAAAAATAATAGTGCATTTATTGACATGTATGGTTTTGATTGATAGAATAAGAAAAAATAGTAACTACGAAGAGAAGGTTTAGGATTTGGAATTAGAAGGCGAAATTATAGAAATTATATATAAGAATGAATTAAATAGTTATTGTATAGCTGTTATGCAAACATCAACTGATGACGAGATTACAATAGTTGGGTATCTTCCATTTATAAATGTGGGAGATACTATTAAGGTTGTTGGGAAAATGGTTGAACATCAAGAATATGGAGAACAATTTAAAGTTGATACATTTGAAAAGCAAATGCCACAAACGACAGAGGCACTAGAAAGATATTTAGCAAATGGAACTATAAAAGGTGTTGGACCGGCAACGGCAAGGAAAATAATCGAAACATTTGGAGACGATACAATAAATGTTATGAAGTTTGAGCCAAGCAAACTAGCTCAGATAAGGGGAATTTCTAAGGATAAGGCAATAGAAATATCTGACAGTTTTTTAGAAAATTGGGAAGTTTGGCAAATTGTAGGCTTCTTGGACAAGTTTGGTATTGGACCGCAAAATGCAGAAACAATATATAAAGCCCTAGGTATAAATGCTATTGAACAAATACAATCTAATCCATATATTTTAGTTGATTTGGTCAATAAAGTGAATTTTAATCAAATTGATAAAATGGCTCTAGATATTGGAATTGAATATAATAACGAAAAAAGAATACGAAGTGGAGTTAAGCATGCACTACTTCTTACAACGTATAATGGACATTGTGCAGTAGTATATGAAAATTTGCTTAAATTTGTACATGAATTACTTGGAGTTCGAGAAGATGAAATCGAAGACGTATTAATTAATATGAAAGTTAAAAATGATATTGTCATAGAGGAAAGAGAAGGATATGAATGGGTATATTTGTATCAATATTATCAAGCGGAAAAAAATGTCGCAGAAAAATTAATACAATTAGATAAATATAAGAATATAAAAAAGATTTCTAAATTTGAAAAAGAACTTGAAATTACTGAGGCAAAATCAAATATTGAACTTTCAGAAGAACAAAAAGAAGCTATTAAACAGATAAATAACAACAATGTGTGTGTTATAACAGGTGGACCAGGAACTGGTAAAACAACAATTATAAAAGCCATAATTGATTTATACAAGCATAATGAAATGAAACCAGTTTTATGTGCGCCAACTGGTAGAGCTGCTAAAAGAATGACAGAAACAACAGGTATAGAGGCAAAGACACTTCATAGATTACTTGAAATTGGTAGCTTTTCTTCAAGTGAAAATCAAAATAATAATACCAATTTATCTGTTGCACCAATTGATGCAGATATTATAATTGTAGATGAGATGTCAATGGTTGATATTTTTTTAATGAATTATTTATGTAGAGCAATATATAATGGAACAAAATTAGTTTTAGTTGGTGATACAGACCAACTTCCATCAGTTGGACCAGGAAATGTGTTAAAAGACATAATAGAGTCAGAGGTAATTACTACAATTACATTAAATAAAATATTTAGACAAGCAGCACAAAGTAAAATTATAATGAATTCACACAGAGTTAATGATGGGCAATCATTTATTTCAAAAGAAGAAATTCAAAATTCGAATGAAAAATATGTAGAAGATTTTTTCTATATTGATGAAAATGACAAAAATAAAATTTTATACCAAGTGCTTAGCTTGAGTGGAGAAAGACTTAAAAAGTTTGGGGATTATGACTTTATAAAAAATATTCAAATAATTACGCCAACAAAGAAAGGAGAGCTTGGTACAAAAGAGCTTAATAAAAGATTGCAACAAGAGATTAATCCGCAATCAGAATATAAAAAAGAAAAGAAATTTGGAGATAGTATATTTCGTGAGGGAGATAGAATAATGCAAATAAAAAATAATTATGAAATATACTGGGAAAAAAACAAAAAACCGTTTGAGTCTGGAAGTGGAATATTTAATGGGGAATTTGGAACAATACAAAAAATAGATGAAAAAGAAAAGAACATTCAAATAAAATTTGATGATGATAAAATTGCATGGTATGCATTTAATGAACTAGAGCAAATAGAGCATGCATATAGTATAACTGTTCACAAAGCACAGGGAAGTGAGTTTGATGTTGTTATAATGGTAATTGCACCATCAGCACCTATGCTACTTACAAGAAATTTACTTTATACAGGAATGACAAGAGCGAAAAAACTTCTTATTATGGTAGGAAACAAAAATGTACTTGAATTTATGATACAAAACGCAGATAACAAAAAAAGAAATACAGGATTAACATACAAATTAGTTAAGTTATATAATGATTAAAATTTCGGGGGCTTCAATAAAGAAAGGAGAGCTTAGAAAAGTTTTTAAGCAAGAAATAAAATGGATTTTATTGAAGCAATATTAAATTTAATCTTTCCGCCTAAGTGTGGTATTTGTCATAAAATAGGAGAAGGTTACATTTGCCAAAAATGTTTATATGAGTTAGAAAAAAACATATATATCAATACTAATAAAAACATATTTTACTTATTTAATTACAGAGATATAATAAGAAATAAAATAATTGATTTTAAATTTAATGATAAACCATATTTGTATCATATGTTTTGTGAAATTTTTGTAAAAAACAAATTTGGATGTGATTTTGTAAAAAATTATGATATAATTATTCCGGTTCCAATGAATGAATCAAAAAAACTAATAAGAGGGTACAATCAAAGTGAATTATTTGCAAAAGGAATTTCAAAAATGCTTGAAATTCCTATTAGTATTGATTCTTTAATAAAATGTAAGAATACTTTAATGCAGAGTAGTTTAGGAAAGAATGATAGAACAAAAAATGTAAAAAATGCATATAAAGTTGAAAGGTTGGAAAAGATAAAAAATAAAAATGTACTACTTGTTGATGATATATATACAACAGGTGCAACTATAAAAGAGTGTAAAAAAGTTTTACAACAGGCAAATGTTAAAAACGTAGGAGTACTTATTATTGCAAAAGATTAAATGAAGGGAGTTAAAAATGGAAGATTTAGTTGAGAGCATATTGGATTATATAAGATCAGATTATACTGATTATGCAATTATGATTAATGGTGAGTGGGGAAGCGGAAAAACGTATTTTTGGAATCATAAAATACGTCCAAAAATTGAATCTATGCAGTTAAATGGTAAGAAATATACAGCTATATATATGTCTTTATATGGTATTTCAAACTTAGAGGAAATTAGTAAAAAAATATTTATAGAAACCACTCAATTAATGGATAAAAATTTAAAAAAATATATGGATGCAAGTGGTGTTGCAACTATTCCAGAATATGCTAAGACTGGACTTGATATGGCCAATTTTTTTGGCGTTACACAAAATGGTGATAGAATTGATTATAAGGAATTCTTTTCTACAGATGATAAAGTTCTATGCTTTGATGATTTGGAGAGAGCTAACGTTGATGTAATTGATATTTTAGGATATATAAACAATTTTGTTGAGCATGATCATATTAAAACAATTATTATTTGTAATGAAAAAGAATTATCTACTAAGCTAAAAAATAGTAATTTGGAAATGAAAACATTTATTGCAACTTATCTTTTGGATAAGGAAAATAAACTTAATATAAAAACAGATAAGCCAATGGTTGAAAGAATAAGAGATACAATTGAATATGTTTTTGATAAAGCAAATGATTATGAAAGAATAAAGGAAAAACTTATTGGAGAGACTTTTGAATATGCTCCTGAATTTAATTATATTATAAATGGATTATTAATGAGATATGAAAAATATCCTGATTTAATAAGATTTTTGAGGGAAAATACAGGACTTATTATTTCTACCTTTAATAAAAGTGGAACTAGAAATTTAAGAATTTTGAAACATTCGTTAACAAATTTTAAAAAGATATTTGATATGGTAAATAAGTATTATCCAAATACGAATCATAGAATTTTGCAAACAATGCTTATTTTTACAATAGCAATTTCTTTTGAAATTAAAGCTGGTAAAATTACAAAAGATAAATTTGTAAACATTAAAAATAATGAAGAATACAAAGCAATACTTGTATCTTCAAGAGTTTTTATGGATAATCGTCAATTTTATATTAAGGAATTTGATAATAACTATTATTACAACTTTAAAGCAGAATATAGATTTTTTAAGTTTATTGAAATGTATGTTCGTACACGTATATTTGATATGAGAACTTTTAAAGAAGATATGGAAGTTATAATAAATACAATTGATACAGATAAATTACCTGCATGTAAAAGACTTCTTACAGAAGAATATTGGAAAATATCTGATGATCAATTCCCTGGCGTTATTGAAGAGGCAATGGATGATGTAAAAAATGGTAGAATTGAATTGATAAATGTTGTAAAATTATATGCATATTTTTCGTACTTTGTAAAAAGAGATTTGATTGATTATGATATGAGAACTATAAAAGCAGTTTTTTTAAATGGTATGAATATTGCATCACTTAACTCTAGCTATTGTGATAATGTTGAAGAAGAATTGTCAAGAGTAGCTTTAGAAGATGATGATTCAGAAGATATGAAAGAAATTTTAGAATATTTTAGTAGTATAAATGAAAAATTAAAAGAAAAAATGTATATGGAAAAAGCAGAAGATATATTTAAATGTATTCCAATGAAAATGGAGCAATTTTATGATAAGTTTGATAAAGAATGTATGCAAATTCCGATTTTTAAATACTATGATGTATTTCAAATGTTTCAAAGAATTTCATGTGCTACAAATGAAGATATAGTAACTATAAAAGAAAAATTACTTGATAGGTCTAAAAAGTATGGAAAAGAGCTTAGGGAAGAATTAACAAATTTAAAAAAATTAAAACAAGTTATGGACAATTATATTGATGGAAAAGAACCAACAATTAAGCTTGTAATGCTTCAGGACTTTGCAACTGAACTGGGAAATATTATTGAAAATTATGAATAATATTATTACCTAAAAAATTTGTGAATAAAACTTTCCAAATTAACAATAATAAGGATATAAAATATTATAATTATTATTTTAATATAGAAACTAAAAGGAGGGTTAATTTTGAAGGCAACAGGTGTAGTTAGAAGAATAGATGACCTCGGGAGAGTGGTTATTCCAAAAGAAATAAGAAAAACGCTAAGGATAAAAGAAGGAGATCCTTTAGAAATATTTACAGATAAAGAAGGAGAAGTTATACTAAAAAAATATTCTCCAATAGGAGAGCTTTCTGAATTTGCAACAGAATATGCAGAAACTCTTGCTAAAACAACAGGACATATTGCATGCATAACTGACAAGGATACTGTTATAGCAGTATCAGGAGCTGCTAAAAAAGAGTTTTTAGAGCAAGGAATTAGTGAAGAGCTTGAAAAAATCTTAGAGGATAAGGAAAATTATACAAGCAAGGAAAATAATGATGTTTCTGTACCAATAACAAAAAATGATAATAAAGAAAGAAAGTTTAATTCACAAGTTGTATATCCAATCATATCTGATGGAGACGTAATTGGATCTGTAATACTTCTTTCAAAAGATAGCAGAACAAAAATGACTGAAGTAGAGCAAAAAGTGGTACAATCTGCTGCTAGTTTTTTAGGAAGACAAATGGAAATATAAAAATAGTACTTTTGGGGATGGACTCAAAAAGTACCGTCAAGATAAAAAGTATCATTTTTTACGTTGTAATACTTCTGTAATATTCTTGTAACGAAAATGTAATAATTACGAAAAAGCTTGGAATATAAAGGCTTTATGATATTTTTGTAATGAAAAAGGAAATTTGAAAAAATAAAATAAAAAAAATAACTTGATAAATAATTACAAATGTAGTATAAATAATAGTGATAATACTATTTTGCCACAAAGGAGGAAGTAAAGTATGGAAAATAAATCAGGATTACCATCAGAAGTTAGTATTTGGTCAAAAATTAGAAGTTTCTTATTTAAAGAAATTGAAATTACTGATACAGAACTTTCTTTAACACCAAAGCAAGAGAAGGTATTCCAAGAAGTACATGATTTCTGGAATCAAGAAATAACAATGCAAAAAGTAAAAGACTTTTTATTTCAACCAATAGAAATAACAGATGATATTGAATTATAAGAAAAGTGTGCGTTAATGAAAGCAAAGTTTTCATTAACGCATTTGTATTTTGCTTTTTTTCGAATATATACAGTCCAAGGAAATTTAACATTGGTGTATATGTAAAAAAACACATTTAGTTTATACTAGTGTGTTTTTTTCGGCTCTAACTATTGAAATATATTTGTTTTTGATATAAAATGAGGATGTTTAGGGAATACTAAACATATAAATGTTTTAAAAGCATAAAAAGGAGGAATTTAATATGTCAATAAGAATAGGAATTAATGGGTTTGGAAGAATAGGAAATCTAGCTTTTCAAGCAGCATTATCAAGAGAAGGAGTAGAGGTTGTAGCTATAAATGATCCGTTCATAGCAGCAGATTATATGGCTTATATGGTTAAATATGATACAGTACATGGAAAATTTGAAGGAGAAATATCTTCTGAAGAAGGAAAATTAATTGTAAATGGAAAAGAAATAAAAGTTTACAATGAAATGGATCCAAAAAATATTCCATGGGGAAAAGATGGAGTAGATTATGTTCTTGAATGTTCAGGAGTATTTACAACAATTGAAAAAGCAAATGCACATATAGAAGCAGGAGCAAAAAAAGTTATTATTTCTGCACCATCAAAAGATGCTCCTATGTTTGTAATGGGAGTTAATAATGATGAATACAAACCAGAAATGAATATTATTTCAAATGCATCATGTACAACAAACTGTTTAGCACCACTTGCAAAAGTTATAAATGATAACTTTGGAATTAAAGATGGTTTAATGACAACAGTTCATAGCATTACAGCAACACAAAAAACAGTAGATGGAGCATCTAAAAAAGATTGGAGAGGTGGAAGAGCTGCAAGTGCCAATATTATTCCATCAACAACAGGAGCTGCAAAAGCAGTTGGAAAAGTAATACCATCATTAAATGGAAAATTAACAGGTATGGCATTTAGAGTACCAACAGTTGATGTTTCTGTAGTTGACTTAACTTGTAACTTAGAGAAACCTGCAACATATGAAGAAATATGTGAAGCTGTAAAAAGAGCATCAGAGAATGAAATGAAAGGAATTATCGAATATGTTTCAGATCCTGTAGTTTCATCAGACTTCGTACATGATCCTCATACATCAATTTTTGATAGTACAGCAGGAATTGCTTTAACAGATACATTTGTTAAATTAGTTGCATGGTATGACAATGAATGGGGTTATTCAAATAAATTAGTTGACCTTGCTGTATATATTGCAAATAAATAGGAGAATATTATGAGAGAGCTAAAAATACATGGAATATATAGACATTTTAAAGGTGATTTATATATTGTAGAAGATGTGGCAATTCATAGTGAGACAAAAGAAAAGTATGTAGTTTATCGTGCACTATATGGGAATAATTTATGCTATATAAGACCATATGATATGTTTATGTCAGAAGTTGATAGAAATAAATATCCACATGTAGAGCAGAAGTATAGATTTGAACTTAAAGAAGTGCAAAGCATAAAAGATAAATTTGAAGGGAAGTAGAATGATGAATAAAAAAACTGTTAAAGATATTGATGTTAATGGTAAAAAAGTTTTAGTCAGATGTGATTTTAATGTACCACTTGATGAAAACTTAAACATAACAGATGATACAAGAATAACAGCAGCACTACCAACAATAAAATATTTAATGGAAAATGGTGCAAAAGTTATTTTGTGTTCTCACCTTGGAAGACCAAAGGGAGAAGTAAATGAAAAATATTCATTAAAACCTGTATCAAAAAGATTAGGTGAGCTACTTAATACTGATGTGAAATTTGCAACAGATATTGTTGGAGATAGTGCAAAAAGTATGGTAGAGAGTTTAAAAAATGGAGAAGTAGGCTTACTTGAAAATGTAAGATTTGATCCAAGAGAAGAAAAAAATGATGAGGATTTGTCAAAAGAACTTGCAAGCCTTTGTGATGGAATATATGTAAATGATGCATTTGGTACAGCACATAGAGCGCATAGTTCAACAGAAGGTGTATCTCATTTTGTAAAGGAAGCGGTTGCTGGATTTTTAATGCAAAAGGAAATTGAGTTTTTAAGTGGAACACTAGAAAATCCTAAAAAACCTTTTATTGCAATTTTAGGTGGAGCAAAGGTTTCAGATAAAATTGGAGTTATAGAAAATTTACTAGAAAAAGTTGATAAAATTTTAATCGGTGGAGGAATGGCATTTACATTTTTAAAAGCTCAAGGCTTTGAAATTGGAAAATCAATTTGTGAAGACGACAAATTAGAAGAAGCAAATAATATTCTAAAAAAAGCTGAAGAAAAAAATATAAAAATTGTTCTTCCAAAAGATGTCCATGTTGCAAAAGAATATTCAAATGATTCTGAGGATAAAATAGTACAAACAGCTAATATTCCAGTTGATTTTGAAGGAATGGACATTGGGCTTAAAACAATTGAAACATTCATAGATGAGCTTGAAGGGGCAAAAACAATTTTATGGAATGGACCTTTAGGAGTATGTGAATTTGATAAATTTAGAATCGGAACCGAAAAAATTGCAGAGTCTATATCTAAAAATAGAGAAGCAATTAGCATTGTTGGCGGGGGAGATTCTGTTGCAGCAATAAAAAAATTGGGACTTGAAGATAATTTTTCACATATTTCAACAGGAGGCGGAGCATCACTTGAACTTTTAGAGGGAAAGGCTTTGCCAGGACTTGTTTGTTTAACAGAGAAAAACTAAAAATAGAAAGGTGTTTTGATATGAGAAAAAAAGTAATTGCAGGCAACTGGAAAATGAATATGCTTCCAGATGAAACAATTAAAATGATTGAAGAGCTAGCACCTTTAGTAGAAGGTGCGCAAAGTGAAGTAATACTTTGCGTGCCTTTTACTGACCTGTTTTATGCTCTTTTGACTGCTCAAAATACAAATATAAAAATAGGAGCACAAAATATGCATTGGGAGGAAAATGGTGCATATACAGGAGAGGTATCTGCAAAGATGCTTAAATCAATAGGTGTAGAATATGTAATACTTGGTCATTCTGAAAGAAGGCAATATTTTAATGAAACAGATGAAACAGTTAATAAAAAATTAAAAAAGGCATTTAAAGTAGGCTTAAATCCAATTGTTTGTGTTGGAGAGACTTTAGAAGAAAGAGAAGAGGGAAAGGCAAATGAAATTGTGACAAACCAAATAAGAAAAGCATTTGAAGGAATAACAAATGTGCAAGCTACAAAAACAATTATTGCATATGAGCCAATTTGGGCTATAGGAACAGGAAAAACAGCAACTTCAGATGATGCAAATAATATGATTTGCAATATTCGACAAGAAATGTCAAATTTATATGGACAAATGACAGCTCAAAGAGTTATAATACAATATGGAGGAAGCGTAAAAGCTTCAAATTGTAAAGAATTATTTGGCACATCGGATATAGACGGAGCTTTGATTGGAGGCGCAAGTTTAAAGGCAGATGAATTTGCTAAAATAGTAAATTATGATATATAAAAAGAAAAGAGGCTAGATGAGAAATGAACAATAATTTAACAATGCTTATGATATTAGATGGATTTGGAATAAGAGAAAGTGAAGTTGGAAATGCAGTTAAACTTGCCAATACACCTAATATAGACAAACTAATGAAGATATGTCCAACATCAATAATACACACAAGTGGACTTCAAGTTGGACTTCCAGAAGGTCAAATGGGAAATTCAGAAGTAGGACACACAAACATAGGAGCAGGAAGAATAGTATATCAAGAACTTACAAGAATAACAAAATCAATTGAAGATGGCGATTTCTTTAGTATTCCAGAATTTGTTTCTGCAATAGAAAATTGCAAAAAACATGGAAGTAAATTACACATTTTAGGACTTCTTTCCGATGGTGGAGTTCATAGTCATATAAGACATTTATATGGATTATTAGAACTTGCTAAAAGAAAAGATTTTGAAGATGTATATGTACATTGTTTTATGGACGGAAGAGATACACCACCTGCTTCAGGAGAAAGCTATATTGTAAAACTTGAAGAGAAAATGAGAGAAAAAGGTGTTGGGAAAATTGCTACAATATCAGGTAGATTTTATAGCATGGATAGAGATAAAAGATGGCAAAGAGTTCAAAAAGCATATGATGCTTTAGTAAATGGAGAAGGAAATAAGGCAACAAGTGCTGTATCTGCAATAGAAGCTTCTTATCAAAAGGAGGTATTTGATGAATTTGTTGAGCCAACAGTTATCTATTCTGGAGATAAACCAGTTGCAAAAATAGAAAAAAATGATTCAGTTATATTCTTCAACTTTAGACCAGATAGAGCAAGAGAATTAACAAGAACATTAGTAGATCCCGAATTTAATGAATTTGAAACAAAGGATTTAGATTTATACTATGTTACATTTACACAATATGATGCAACACTTCCAAATGTAAATATAGCATTTAAACCTGAAAAACTAGTAAATACATTTGGCGAATATATTAGTAAAAATGGATTAACACAATTAAGAATAGCAGAAACAGAAAAGTATGCACATGTAACCTTCTTCTTTAATGGAGGAGAAGAAAAACAATATCCAGGAGAAGATAGAATATTGGTTCCATCTCCAAAAGTTGAGACATATGATATGCAACCAGAAATGAGTGCAGAAGAAGTTACTGTAAAGGTTGTTGAAGCAATTAAATCTGGAAAATATAATTCTATTATATTAAATTATGCAAATCCAGATATGGTAGGTCATACAGGAAGTCTAGAAGCTGCAATAAAAGCAATAGAAAAAATTGACGGATGTGTGCAAAGAGTTGTTGATGCTGTAAAAGAGCAAAATGGAGTTCTTTTAATTACAGCAGATCATGGAAATGCAGAGCAAATGATTGATGAAGCAACAGGAGAACCACATACTGCTCATACAACAAACCCAGTTCCACTTATTTTAGTTGGTAAAGATAATGTAAGATTAAAAGAAGGAAGACTTGCAGACTTAGCACCAACAATGCTTGAAATAATGGGACTAGAAAAACCACAAGAAATGACAGGCGAAAGCTTAATAGAAAAAGTATAAGAGGCAAAATCTGGAGGATATATGAAAGCAACACCAGAAATAAAAAATATATATGCAAGTATTCAAAAGCAGTTATTTTATTTGGTACCTGAGAAATGGGATAGAATATATTTATATGCTTCTGTAGTAGAGCAAATGTTAAATCTCGAAACTGGAGAATTGTTCTTTTATTACTTCCCTAAGGGATTGCTAAAAAAGAATCCAGTTAATGTATATGAAATTCCTTCTAAGTTTAATTTAGAAGAGGAAGAATATATTAAACTTGTAGAAAATCTGTATAATACAATAAAAAAACTACGAAATGCATGTAAAGACCAAAATGATAAAGTTTGGTCGAACATAACTATAAGAATAGTAGGATTAAAATTTGAAGTTGAGTATAGCTATGAAGATTTAACATATTCAAAATATTCAGGAATTGAAAGACATGTTATATGGAAATATAGAAATTTGGATCTACCAATAGAAAGTTTTAATAAAAAAGATAGAAAGATAATTTTAGAATATTTAGAAGAATATGAAGAAGATAGAGACATAACAGAAACATATATGGAATTGATATATAAAAGACCTATAAAAAATGTAGTAGAGTATAACAAAGAAAAAGTGGAAACAAGTGAGGAACAACCAGAAACAGATGAAAGTGAAATGGAAAAGCTTACAAGGAAAAACAAAGATAGACTTAAAGATAAACAAGCTACGTACACATATATAAAGAAAGAGAAAATAGGACTTAATCTCAAAAATAAATATCCAAAAGATGAAAAGGAAAAGACATATATACAGCAAATAGAAGAGCAAAGAAAAGCTGTTAAAAGTCAAATATTAGATCATGATGTATAATATTTATTAGGAAAGGATTTGATAAAATGAAAGATTATTTAGGAATTGAAAGCGTAAAAGCATTAGAGGTATTAGATTCAAGAGGAAATCCAACAGTACAAGTAGAAGTTATAACAGAAGGAGGATTTTCAGGAGTAGCTATGGTTCCATCTGGAGCATCAACAGGAAGCTTTGAGGCTGTAGAACTTCGCGATGGAGACAAAGAAAGATATTTAGGAAAAGGTGTTTTAAAAGCAGTTGAAAACGTAAATACAAAAATTGCAAAAAAACTTGAGAATATGAATGTTTACGAACAAGCTAAAATTGATAAAACATTAATTGAACTTGATGGAACAGAAAATAAAGCAAAACTTGGAGCCAATGCAACACTTGGTGTATCTCTTGCAGTTGCAAGAGCAGCAGCAGCTTCACTTGGAATGAGCCTATATAACTACATTGGTGGAGTTAATGCAAAAGAATTACCAGTGCCAATGATGAATATCATGAATGGTGGAAAACATGCAGATAGTGGACTTACAGTACAAGAATTTATGATTATGCCAGTTGGAGCAAAAACATTTAGTGAATGTATGAGAATGGGTGTAGAAGTATACCACAACTTAAAGAAAGTATTAAAAGAAAAAGGACTTTCAACAGCAGTAGGAGATGAAGGTGGATTTGCACCAAATGTTTCAAGTGAAAAAGAAGCAATTGAATTAATTCTTGAAGCCATTAAAAAAGCTGGATATGAACCAGGAAAAGATATATGCTTAGCACTTGATGCTGCATCAACAGAAATGTTTGATGAAGCTAAAAAGATTGGAAAAGATGGATATTACTTCTGGAAAACAGGAGAATTCAAAACAAGAGAGCAAATGATAGACTTTATAGTTGATCTTGCAAATAGTTATCCAATTATCTCAATTGAAGATGGTCTTGCAGAAGAAGATTGGGAGTCTTGGAAAGTGTTAACAGAAAAAATTGGAGACAAAGTACAACTTGTTGGTGATGATTTATTTGTAACAAATATAAAAAGATTACAAAAAGGTATTGACAACAATACAGCAAATAGTATATTAATTAAGTTAAATCAAATTGGAACTTTAACAGAAACATTAGATGCAATTGAACTTGCAAAGAAAAATGGATATACAGCTGTAGTTTCACATAGAAGCGGTGAGACAGAAGATACAACACTTGCTGATGTAGCAGTTGCAACAAATGCTGGACAAATTAAAACAGGTGCACCTTGCAGAACAGACCGTGTTGCTAAATACAACAGATTATTAAATATCGAAGCTGAACTTGGTGATGTTGCAGTATTTTCTGGAAGAAAATCATTAAAAAAATAAAAATTAAATAGGGGAGAAAATCTCCCCTTACATATATTGGGGTATCGCCAAGCGGTAAGGCATCGGACTCTGACTCCGACATTCCTGTGTTCGAATCACAGTACCCCAGCCAGTGATACCAAGGCTTTCAGAAAACTGGAAGTCTTGCTTTTTTATATAAATTAGTCGAACTTGTCCAAAACTTGTCCAAAATGAGAAAATAAAATAGAAAAACATTTGTAATTTATTGGAAATTAGTGTATAATAATAAAATCCTTTTCAAAGGAAATCTTTGAGAAAGGAGGTGCATGATTCGTGACTTCTTTTGAGTTAATCTGGCGATTAATTGTTTTATTGCTTTTAAGTAATAGCAACGATGAAAACCAAGAAACAAACAAAGAATAATCTTTGGGGCAGGCGGACACCTGCCTTTTCTTTTTGCATAAAAAAAGAGATATGCGGACACATATCTCTGTGCAAATCTTCGTGACTTCATTTGATTTGCTAGCTGATGCTATTATAACATCAATTTTATTATATGTCAAATTTTATAAAAAAATTCTTCTAAAATATATAATTTTAACTAAATTTATTAAAAAAATAAATTGACAAACCTCTTTATAAATTCCAAAATTTTTGATATAATACTTTGGCGAAGCTAAAAATACATAAAAAGAAGGAGGAAAGTATGCTAAAAATACTGAAAAATTATAATAAAAGGGATGTATGTTTAATTATAATTTGTATATTATTTGTAGTTCTTCAGGTATTTCTTGAATTAAAAATGCCAGACTATATGTCTGAAATTACAAAGCTAGTTCAAACTCAAGGTAGCCAGATGAATGAGATTCTTCAAAATGGCGGATATATGTTACTTTGTGCACTTGGAAGTTTTGCGTCTAGTGTTATAGTAGGATATTTTGCATCTAATCTTGCAGCAACAATATCTTTGAGAACAAGAAAGAAATTGTTTAATAAAGTAGAAGAGCTTGCAATGAATGAAATTAAAGAATTTTCTACAAGTAGCTTGATTACAAGAACAACAAATGATATTACACAAATACAAATGGTTACTGCTATGGGATTGCAGGTTGCTATAAGAGCACCTATTACAGCAGTTTGGGCGATAAGCAAAATATTAAACAAAAGTTGGCAGTTTAGTAGTGTAGTTGGAGTAGCAGTACTTATTTTGCTTTCAGTTGTAGCAGTTTTGATGTCAATTGTACTTCCTAGATTTAAAATAGTACAAAAATTGATTGATAAATTAAATGGAGTAATGAGAGAAAATCTTACTGGAATAAGGGTTGTGAGAGCATTTAATGCAGAAGATTATCAAGAAAATAAATTTGGTAATGTAAATAAAACACTTACAAACACACAAATTTTTAACCAAAAAGCATTTTCAATTATGTCGCCTGTAATGTATTTAGTAATGTATTTTTTAACACTTATTATATATGTTGTAGGGGCACATATGATAGTAGATGCTGGTATGGCTGATAGAATAAGTATCTTTGGAGATATGGTTGTATTTAGTTCATATGGAATGCAAGTTATAATGTCATTTTTAATGCTTGCTATGATATTTATGATGGTACCAAGAGCTCAAGTATCTGCAAACCGTATAAATGAAGTGCTTGAAAAAGAAATTACTGTTAAAGATGGAGAAATAACAGCAGAAAATGATACAAACAAAAATATAAAAGGTGAAGTTGAATTTAAAAACGTATCTTTCAAATATCCTGATGCAGAAGAAGATGTTTTAACAAATATATCTTTTAAAGCTAATAAAGGTGAGACAGTTGCATTTATTGGTTCAACAGGTAGTGGTAAATCAACATTAATAAACTTAATTCCTAGATTTTACGATGTGACAGAAGGAGAAGTTTTAGTTGACGGAATAAATGTAAAAGAATATAATCAAAATTATTTACATAGTAAATTTGGTTATGTATCTCAAAAAGCTGTTATATTTAATGAGTCAATTAAAGAAAATGTTGCATATGGAGATAGTGGAAAAGAAATTTCAAATGAAGCTATTGAAAAAGCAATAGAGGTTGCACAAGCAAAGGAATTTATCGATAAAATGGATAATGGAATCGATACTGAAATTGCAAGAGGCGGAACAAATATTTCAGGGGGTCAAAAACAAAGACTTTCAATTGCAAGAGCAGTTGCAAGAGAACCTGAAATTTATATTTTTGATGATACATTTTCAGCATTAGATTATAAAACAGATAGTGTTTTAAGAAAAGAACTTAAAAATTATACAAAAGATGCAACTATTTTAATTGTTGCTCAAAGAATTGGAACTATTATGAATGCTGATAAAATAATAGTTTTAGATGATGGAAAAACAGTTGGAATAGGTACACATAAAGAGCTTTTGAAAAATTGTGAAGTGTACAAACAAATTGCTTTATCTCAATTGTCAAAGGAGGAGTTGGAAAATGCCTAAGAATGAAGAATCAAGACCTCCTAGAAGAGGTGGAGGAATGGGCGGACCTGGTGGAGGAGCTCCAGCAGAGAAACCAAAAGACTTTAAACTTGCTACTAAAAGATTAATTAAAGAGCTAAGTAAATATAAAGTACTAATAGTTATTTCATTAATACTTGCAGTTGTAAGTGCTGTTATATCTATTGTTGCACCAAATAAATTGTCTGCAATGACAGATAAAATAACAGAAGGTTTAATGGGAACAATGGATATGAATGCAATTACCAAAATTGCAATAACTCTTGGAATAATGTATGTTGCAAGTGCATTATTTAGTTTTATTGAAGGAATTGTCATGACTATTGTTTCAAATAGATTTGCACAAAGACTAAGGGGAGATATTTCAAGAAAAATAAATAAACTACCTTTAACATATTTTGATAAAAATCCAATCGGAGATATTTTATCTAGGGTTACAAACGATGTTGATACAATTGCTCAAACAATGAATCAATCACTTGGAACTTTAGTAAGTAGCATTACACTTTTAATTGGTTCTGTTATAATGATGTTTTATACAAACTGGATTATGGCGATAACTGCTATTGGAGCAAGTTTACTTGGATTTGTATTTATGTTTCTTATATTAAAAAGATCGCAAAAATACTTTGTTCAAAGACAAGAAGAACTTGGAAAATTAAATGGTCATATAGAAGAAATATATTCAGGATTAAACATTGTAAAAATGTATAATGGGGAAAAGGCATCAAATGAGAAATTTGATAAACTTAACAAAAGTGTGTATGATGCAAATAGAAAAAGCCAATTTTTATCAGGATTAATGCAACCATTAATGCAATTTATAGGAAACTTTGGATATGTTGCAGTATGTGTTGTAGGTGCACTACTTACATCAAATAATTATATAACTTTTGGTGTTATAGTTGCATTTATAACTTATGTAAGATTATTTACAAATCCATTATCACAAATTGCACAATCAATGACATCACTTCAATCAACAGCTGCAGCAAGTGAGAGAGTTTTTGAAATGCTTGATGAAAAAGAAATGAGCTTGCAAGAACACATTACAAAAAAATTAGACAAGAGCAAAGTAAAAGGCGAGATAGAATTTAAAGATGTTGTATTTAAGTATGATGGAAATGAGAAACCAACAATTCAAAACTTTAGTGCAATTGCAAGACCTGGTCAAAAGGTCGCAATAGTTGGACCAACAGGTGCAGGAAAAACAACAATGGTAAATCTTCTTATGAAATTTTATGATATAGACTCGGGAGATATAAAAATAGATGGAGTATCTACGAAAGAACTTACAAGAGAAAATGTACACAGTCTATTTACTATGGTACTTCAAGATACATGGCTATTTGAAGGAACTATCAAAGAAAATATAAAATACAATAATGAAGATATATCTGATGAAATGGTAGAGAATGTTTGCAAAGCAGTAGGACTTGATCATTTTATAAAAACACTACCAAATGGATATGACTCAAAACTTGGAGAAAATGATTCAGTATCAGCTGGGCAAAAACAACTTTTAACAATTGCAAGAGGAATGCTTCAAAATACACCATTTTTAATACTTGATGAAGCTACATCAAATGTTGATACAAGAACAGAAGAACTTGTACAAAATGCTATGGATAAGCTTGCAGAGGATAAAACATCATTTATCATTGCACATAGACTATCAACTATAAAAAATGCTGATTTGATTTTAGTTATGCAAAATGGAAATATAGTAGAACAAGGAAATCATGAAGAATTGATGGAACAAAATGGATTTTATGCTAATTTATATAATTCACAATTTGAACTTGTTTAAAAAGAAAAACACTTGAAATAAAAATTTCAAGTGTTTTTTGCATGTGTATAGATTAACTATTTTTCTTTAAATAAAAGTATCTAATTCCTGCAATTATAGCAACTGTAGCTATTACACAGATAATTGTAGAAATAGCATTTCCTTCACCTGTTTGAGGTATAATTGTATTTGCTATTGTATTATCTTTTTTATCTTCATATAAAACTCTTACCTTTGGAGATTCGGTTGATGTTTTTTCATATTTTTTACCATTTGAGTCTTCTCCTTTTAAATCAACTTTTGTATTTGTAGGTAAAATTTTGTCTATAATTTCCTTGTTATAATTATCTTTTAATGTAAGTTTATAACTTACTGTTGCAGTTTCTCCTTCTTTTAATTCTGGAATAGTCCATGTAATTGAATTATCAGTTGTATCAACCTTTTGAGAAATTTTACCAAGGTTTGGAGATGCAACATATTCAAAATTAAAGTTATCGATTATTTCTTTTGGGAAGTAATCTTTTATAACAAAGTTCTTTAAAGTATTGTCTTTTTTTACAATGATATTACTATAAATTTTATTTACTATTGTTGATTCAATATCTTCTGCTGTGTCGTTAACATAGTAGTAATTGCTAATTGTAGGATTTGCTGTTGTTCCAAAAACCTCTTCTGCTAAAGCTTGGTATGTTTTACCACTTTGTTGTTCTTTTTTACTTCCATCAAGACCAATCATTGCTCCAATAATATTAATTCCGTCTTTTTCAATTGATTGAAGTTTTGCTTTAGTATTACTTGCAACTGTTCCGCTATATTTAGCAAAAGTGCCACTTAAATCATTGTTTGGGCATCCATCTGTAAGAAGAACTATATAACGATTTGTGTTTTCATTTTTTGTATAGTTTTGACTTGCAATTGTAATACCTGCTTCGATATTTGTTCTTGGTCCTGCATTTGTTGTTGGAATAGAAGAAATAGTTTCTTTTATTTTTGATTTTGAATCAGAAAGTGTTAATAATAATTTACCATCATTTATTGTTCCTTCTGTTTCTCCTTTTGCTGTATCTAAGCTTGAAAAGCTTACTAAACCAACTTTGGCATTTTTATTTGCTTCAAATAATTCATCAACTAATTTGTTTGCAGAGTTTATAACTGCTTGTTCTCTTGTAATATCTCCAACTTTGTTTTCTCTCATACTAGCTGAATTATCAATTACTAAGAAAACTTCAACAGGTTTTGTAGTTGATTCAGATACTTTTGTGTTTTTTAAAGATAATGTTAAAGTAGCTGATTTTTCTTCTTTACTAAATTTTGTGATTTTTTTCTCAAACTTTGCCATATCATCAACATTTATAGTACATACTGTGTTTTCAACAAGTTCTAATGTTGTTTTTCCAGTAGTTGCAGCAAATGTATTAAATGAAAGACATATTACAAGAAAAAATAAACATAAAGAAAATAATAATTTTTTTGCTTTTGTCATATAAAATCTCTCCTTTTATTTAAAAATTCTAATTAATATTATATAACATAAAATGCTATATTTCAATGTTTTTAGTATTGAAAAAACAAAATTTATCATATATAATGTTTTTAAAACATCGAAAGGAATGTACGAAATGAATAAACAGGAAATATTAAATAATATTGATTCAGAAGATGATAGACTACTTGTATCTAAATTACTTGATAAAATAGAATTTGTAGAAACAAAAAATAGTGTACAAACAACAGATTTTTTGGATATGCATCAAAAAGCTATTCTTGAAAAAATACTTAAAAATATAAAATATACAAATTATAAAATTTATGGTGGATATGAAAATGCAGAAAGAGTAATGATAATTTTATATCCTGAAAAGTTGGAAACGGTTTTTGAAAATGAATACTTTGATTATAATAATGTTGCACAAATTTTAAGAATTATTCTTCCAAATGAAATGAGAGGGAAATATAGCCATAGGGATTATCTTGGAGGAGTTGTAAAAGTTGGAATTAGAAGAGAAAAAATTGGAGATATCATTGTAGGAATTGATGGAGCAGATATAATTGCAACTAAAGATATTGTGAGTTCATTAAAAATAAGCCTAGAAGAATTGACAAGGTTTAGTAAAAGCATATTTGAGATACATAAAATTGAAGATATAAATGTGATAGCTCCTAAAACAGAAGTTATAAATATAATAGTTCCTTCAATGAGAATGGATAGCATTGTTTCAGAAGCTATAAGAACATCAAGAGCAAAAGCAATTGATATAATTAATCAAGAAAGAGTATTTATCAATGGAGAATCGTTTGTAAAAAATTCTAAGATGTTAAAAGAGGGAGACAAAATAACAGTAAGAGGAAAAGGTAGATTTGAAGTAATCAAAATACTAAACAGTACCAAAAAGGGAAACTTAGTTGTAGAAATAGAAAAATATGTATAATAGGAGAAAAACAATGAATGGAAAAGAACTAGCAAAAGAGATAAGAGGTAATTTAAAGATAGAGGTTGAAGAACTAAAAAAACAAGGAATAATTCCAAAACTTGCAGTAATAATGATTGGAGATGATAAAGCATCACAAGTATATGTAAGAAATAAAAGTAAGGCTTGTGATGAAATAGGAATAGAGTATGAAGAATATTTAAAAGATGCGAGTACAACGCAAGAAGAACTACTAAATTTAATTGATGAATTAAATGAAAGAGAGGACATATCAGGAATACTGTTACAAAGTCCTATTCCAAAACATTTAGATATAAGAGAAGCGTTTAACAGAATTGATTATAAAAAAGACGTTGATGGATTTAATCCTGTAAATGTTGGAAAACTTGCAATTGGGGAAGATTGCTTTATATCATGTACACCATATGGAGTTGTAAAATTACTAGAAGCAAACAATATAGAAATTGAAGGAAAACATGTTGTAATACTTGGTAGAAGCAATATTGTAGGCAAACCTCTTATTCAATGTATGCTAAACAAAAATGCAACAGTTACGGTATGTCATTCTAGAACACAGAATTTAAAAGAATTTACAAAACAAGCGGATATATTAATTTCAGCAATAGGCAAGGTAAAGTTTATTACAGAGGATATGGTAAAAGATGGAGCAGTTGTTATAGATGTTGGTATAAACAGAAATGATGAAGGAAAGCTTGTAGGAGATGTCGACTATGAAAATGTTGAACCTAAAACATCATATATAACACCAGTTCCTGGTGGAGTTGGACCAATGACAATTGCAATGCTTATGAACAATGTTGTTAAAGCAGCAAAAATAAATAGATAAATATTCATTTCGGGGGCTTATGAAAGGAAGCTAAATGAATATAAAAATTAATACTGAAAAAATAAAAGAAATAAAATTAGGAGATAGTAATTATCCTGAAAAGTTAAAGAATATATATGATCCACCAAGGAAATTATATGTAATAGGAAATGAGCAGATTTTAAATAGAAAATCGATTGCTATAGTTGGATGTAGAAACTGTAGTGATTATGGTAAGAAATATGCTTTTGAATTTGCAGGAGAACTTGCTAAAAAAGATATAGTAATAATAAGTGGATTTGCAAGAGGCATAGATACATGTGCTCATAGAGCAACAGTATGTTATGGGAGGCCCACAATAGCTGTTTTAGGATGTGGGCTTGACAGAGTTTATCCAGAGGAAAATTTAGAGCTGTATAAAATAATATTACAAACAGGTGGTGCAATTATATCAGAATATCCACTTGGCACACCACCATTAAAGCAAAACTTTCCAAAAAGAAATAGGATAATAAGTGGACTTTCTGATGGAGTGTTTGTAATAGAGGCAATGAAGAGAAGCGGAACAATGATAACAGTTGAGCATGCTCTAGAACAAGGGAAAGATATATTTGCACTTCCGCGGAAATATTTCAAGTCCTCAATCAGAAGGAACAAATGAACTTATAAAACAGGGGGCAATTCCTATATGCAATATAGATGATTTTGAATTTGCACTTTGGTAGAAAATAAAGATAATATAATTCAAAAATATTATATTATCTTTATTTTTAAATTGTGATTTTTTAAAATTTTTTGTATTGACATTAAGAAAGCGTATTGATAAAATATGAAAAGATTAATAATCAAAACAAAGGAGGCAAAACAAATGATAAACGAAAATTTATCAGAGAAAAAGAAAGAAAAGATGAGGAAAGAAAGAGGTATCACGCTGATTGCACTTGTTGTAACAATTGTAGTGTTGATAATACTAGCAACAGTGAGTATATTAGCTGTATTTGGAGATAATGGAATAATTGCAAGAGCACAAAGAGCAAAGGATATACACGAGACGGGTAAGGCAGATGAAACAAATACACTAGATGATTATGCAAGCTATATTGGAAATTATTTAGATGGAAAAAAAGACGACCCTAAAAAAGATGAAGGAGCAACAGGAGGAGTTACAGTAACGGTAGATGGTACTGAGGGGATAAAATTAACAAAGGCAAATGTAGCAAATTATTTAGGCAAAGTAGTAACAAACTATGTGCCAACAGCAAGTAGTGTAACAATAGGAAGCAAATCGTATACTGTATCAACAAAATATAGATTATACTATGTAGACTTTGATGGAAAATATGGAGAAAAAAATGGAGTGTATTTAAAGGCAGATTGTACAAGCAACAATGTAGCATTAAGACAAGATACAACAGCAGATACAGCAAACAATGTGAAAATACGAGCATTAAACCCATCATTATACAAAACAGGAGTAACAGCACCAAGTGCAAGTAATGCAAATATGCTAGCAGTAACATGGCTAACAAATACAAGCAATTGGGATAGTCTAAAAACAGGCTCAAGCTTAGCAAGTAAAGTAAATTATGTAGTAGGAGCACCAAGTGTAGAGATGATGATGGATAGTTATAATACGAAATATAACTTAACAGAAAGTACACCAAATACAGGAACATTAACAGCAGATACAGCAAGAGCAAAACTATTTTATCAATATCCAACAACATTGAATAGTAATAATTATGGATATGAGGTAGGCCCAAGTAATAACAGTTCAGCTAAAAATGGATATTATTACTGGACATCAAATTACACAGTAAAAACAGATTCAGCAATAGACAGTATGTATTATCCAGGTAGTGGAAACTATTACTGGTTGGCGTCTCCTTCGGCTAACGCGGCTACCGGCCCTGGCTATGTGCTCCATGTGAGCTACGGCAGCGGAGGCCGTGTGTACCGCGACGCCTATGGCAACGAAAATGCGCTTTGTCCGCTAGTTTCTCTTCAATCTTCAGTCTCTCTACAACTACAGTAGAAAGCTGGAGAACATATAAAAGAGATAAAAAGTTGACATAACACAAATGCTGTTTGGACTCAAACAGTAAAAACCTGATTTAAACCTTCTAATGAAGGTTAATGGAGTGTTAAAAGCAAGTCAACATAACACAAAAACAAATAAGACATAAGCTGGAAAATGGAAAAGTCGAAAATGTATACTCTGGTAGAAAGCTAGTCAAAAATTCTCAAGCAAAACTCGGGAAAATTTGGCTTGCTTTTTCTTTTTTACTACTGTGCCACTTCGCCCAAATTGGCAGATTAAATAAAAAATATAAAAATCGACAAAGGGGTTGCTTTTTTTCTATGGTATTGGTAAAATAAAGATGTTAAATATCAATGTGTATGCAAAAGATAAAAATCTACCAAAGGTTATCGAAGTTTTGACTGTTGATTAGGTAATTCGAGTTAATTAATTTTGTGTACTAAAGAAACAAAGACTAACTATTAAAAGTCAATAGTCTTTTCTAAAAAAGTCAAAAGATAATTAGTACATTGAAAAACGCATG
>CAKOPZ010000010.1 GCA_934101145.1 uncultured Clostridia bacterium | reverse complement strand
CAAAACATTTCTGGTGATGATTACATGGAGGAAATACCTGTTCCCATTCCGAACACAGAAGTCAAGCTCCAATGTGCCGACGATATTTACGGGTTACCCTGTTGAGAAAATAGGTTGTCGCCAGGCTTTTTTTTTTATATAAGATAAATCAAATATTTTTACTTTTGAAACAAGATTAAGATACCTTGAGCTTTGACGAATGTGATGATATTTTTCTTATTGCATAGAAAATTATGAGTTGTATTAGAAATAGCAAAATTATTTTGCATAAATTCATATATCATACAATAAAGATATTTAATAAAGTTATTTAATTGATTGTAAAAAGCGTAAATTAAAGATTAAATTTAGATGAATATAGTCTTTAATTTGCGTTTTTTTTTATTTTATAGTATAATATTATGTAGAGTTTACGAAATATAAATATTTAAACATATAAAATATGAGGAGGATAAGTTATGGAAAAAAATGATGAAAGAAAAAAATTTGCAAACATGGTAGTTACAAAATTAATAAGCAAATTAAATAGTCAAAAAGTAGACAGAGAGAAAGTGTATAGTGGTTTTGAAATGTTGGTTAACAATCAAAGAAATAAGACACCTGGAAAAATAGATATGTGTGATGAAATGAGCAGTATATTAGAAAAACTTCGCACAATATTTGAGGATGGTGATATACAAAAGATTATATTAGAAAATAATATTACATCTAAACAATTTATGAGTTTATATGGAGAGAAAATTCTTGGAGATGCTAAAAGACAATATGATATGAGTAATAGATTTAAAAAAGAGCTTAATGAGACAGGTGCAAGTTGCTATTCTGAATTACAAAATAGAAAATTACATACATATGTAGACCAAAAAAATAATGAAATTGATATACAAGAGATTGGAAGACTTACATACAAAGAATGGAATGGAACGATAGCTCAAATAAATAAATATAGAGTTCTTCTAAATATAAGTAAAGATGAAAAAATTGAAAGAGAAGTATTTACCAATATTAATTTTACACAAATGGATAATCCTGAATATAAATATGCCGTATTATCAGAGTTACTTTCATATAATAATATTGAGCTTTCAAATTCTGAAGGTTATATAGGGGAAATAAGAAATGTTCCAAATGATTCTGAAAAATTTGAAGTTGAGAGCGAAAGAGAAAATTCTAGAAATTATGAATATAGAGTAAATGATAAATATATGTTGGTATATGATTCAACTGATTTAGATGCCGTTATGAGATATCGTAGTAGAGAAATGCAACAAGGTAGAAGTTCTAAGGATGAACAAAGAGCAATATCTAGTGATTCTGAAATGGCAAGATAAAATAATTTTATAAAGAGGTATGAAAATGAGCAGAACAATTTGGAAACCTGGAACTTTTATATATCCATTACCAGTTGTTATGGTATCTTGTGGGGATATGGAAAATAGTAATATTATAACAGTTGCATGGACGGGAATTTTAAATACAAATCCAGCAATGTGTTATATATCTGTAAGGCCAGAGAGATATTCATATAATATTATAAAAGAATCAAAAGAGTTTGTTATTAATTTAACAAATAAAGATCTAGTTTACAAAGTTGATTGGTGTGGAGTAAAATCAGGAGCTAAAGTTGATAAATTTAAAGAAATGAATTTAACAAAGGAAAAAGCACAAAATGTTAAATGCCCTATTATTAAAGAAGCTCCGGTAGCAATAGAATGTAGGGTAAAGGAAATAAAAAAGCTTGGATCGCATGATATGTTTGTTGCAGAGGTTCTTTCTATTGATGCAGATAGTAAATATATTGATGAAAATGGTGCTTTTGATATAAGTAAATGTGATTTAATTACATATGCAAATGGAAAATATTTTACACTTGGAAAGCAAGTTGGAAAATTTGGCTTTTCAGTTCAAAAGAAGAAAAGAAAAGGGAAATAATTATTTTACTATATACACTATAGTTTTTGCTAGCATATGAGTTAAAGTCCAATTTTATTAATAAAAAAGTTTTATTATATTTTAAATTATGAAAAAAATTGGAAGAATTGATAAGAAAACTGCCGGAAACGGTTGACATATAATAGAAAAGATGATACAATATTTAAGCGTATGTAAGAGACATACGCTTAAAAAAATGCTTAATATCTGGAGGTGTATGAAATGGCTGCAAAAGGAGCAAGAGAACCAATTACATTGGAATGTACAGAATGTAAAAGAAGAAATTACATGACACAAAAAAATAAAAAGAATAATACAGAAAGACTAGAAGTTGCAAAATATTGCAAATACTGTAAAAAACGTACAACACATAAAGAAACAAAATAGTTAGACCTTTTTAAGGGGGAAAAGTCATGCCTAAAGAAACAAATAAAAAGCAAGTAAAAGAAAAGTCAAATAAAGATAAAACACATTTTATGAAAGACTTTAAAGCTGAATTAAAAAGAGTGATTTGGCCAACACCAAAGCAATTGCTTAATAGCACGGTTGCTGTTATTACTATTGTATTAATTACAGCTATTATTGTTTTTGTATTAGACTTTGCTTTTGAAAAAATGAATGAATATGGTATTGAAAAATTGAAAAAAGTTGTAGAAACAACTAATACAGTAGTAGAAAATGAAGTGTCAAATGAAACTGATACAAATTCTAATGCTGAACAAGATACACAAGCAAATCAAGCTGTGGAAAATGCTGAAAGTAATTAAAGGAGGCTAGAAAATGTCTCAAGAAAATAACGAGTTAGTGCCAAGATGGTATGTAATTCATACATATTCAGGTTATGAAAATAAAGTTAAGACAGATCTTGAAAATACTATTAAAAATAGAGAATTAGGTGATTATTTCTTTGACATTATTGTTCCAATGGAAGAACAGATTGAAATAAAAGATGGAAAAAGAAAAACTAATTTGAAAAAAGTATTTCCGGGATATGTACTTATTAAAATGATTGTAACTGAGAAAACATGGTATATTGTTAGAAATACAAGAGGTGTTACAGGATTTGTTGGTTCAGGTACAGACCCTATTCCATTGACTGAAGATGAAATTAGAGCAATGGGATTTGAAATATCAGAAGTTAACATTGATTATGATATTAATGATTCTGTTAGAGTAATGGATGGACCATTACAAGATTTTGTTGGAACTGTAACTGAAATTAATAAAGAGAAACATAAGGTAAAAGTACTTGTTTCTATGTTTGGAAGAGAAACACCTGTTGAATTAGAGTTTTCTCAAGTACAAAAAGTTTAAGTTTATAATCTAATTTTTAGATTAATATACATATTTCATTGGTAAAGGAGGTGCTAAGTAAGATGGCAGAAAAAGAAATCGGTAATGTAATTAAATTACAAATACCTGCAGGAAAAGCTTCACCAGCTCCACCAGTAGGTCCAGCATTAGGTGCAAGTGGTGTAAATATTATGCAATTTGTAAAGGAATTTAACGATAGAACAGCTTCACAAGCAGGATTAATAATCCCTGTTGTTATTACAGTTTACAAAGATAAATCATTTAGTTTTATCACTAAAGAACCACCTATGGCAGTTTTAATTAAAAAGTCTGCAAAAATAGAAAAAGGTTCTGGAAAGCCTAATAGAGAAAAAGTTGCTAAAATTTCTAAAGCACAAGTTGAGGAAATAGCAAAACAAAAAATGCCTGATTTAAATGCAGCATCATTGGAGTCAGCCATGAGCATGGTTGCAGGTACTGCAAGATCAATGGGTGTTATTGTAGAAGATTAATTTTAAATTTTGGGAGAGTTATATACTCGTTTGAACCAAGGGAGGTAAAATATGAAAAAAGGTAAAAGATATCAAGAAGCTGAAAAGCTAATTGATTCATCAAAAGCTTATAGTGCAAAAGAGGCACTAGAGGTAATTGAAAAAATGCCAAAAGCTAAATTTGATGAAACAGTTGAATTACACGTTAAATTAGGTGTTGATTCAAAGCAAGCTGACCAACAAGTAAGAGGTACAACAGTACTTCCAAATGGTACAGGTAAAACATTGAAAGTATTAGTATTTGCTAAAGGACCAAAAGCAGAAGAAGCTGAAAAAGCAGGAGCTGATTTTGTTGGAGCAGAAGAGCTAATACCAAAAATTGAAAAAGAAAACTGGTTTGATTATGATGTTATAGTTGCAACTCCAGATATGATGGGTGTTGTAGGAAGACTTGGTAAAGTATTAGGACCAAAAGGATTAATGCCAAACCCAAAATCAGGAACTGTAACAATGGATGTTGCTAAAGCAATAAAAGATATTAAATCAGGTAAAGTTGAGTATAGACTAGATAAAACAAATATTATTCACTTAGGATTTGGTAAAGTTTCATTTGGAACAGAAAAATTACTAGAAAACTATGAAACAGTTATTGGAGCTATAATAAAAGCTAAACCAGCAGCTGCAAAAGGACAATATATTAAGAGTGTAGCTATATCTACAACAATGGGACCAAGTATGTATATTGATCAAAAATAATAGCCAAAGAAAGTAAGCATAAAATAAGTCTTGCCGAGGCAATATATTGAGCGGATTGAAAAATCTGTATATATTACCTCTATGGCTATATATACAGATTTTTTACTTATATATGAGAAAGAGGTGAAACAATTGGCTAGCAAAATAATTATTAAACAAAAAGAAGAAGCAGTAAAAAAATTAGCTGAAGATTTAAAAGATACAAAAATAATACTTTTAACAGATTATAGAGGTATTACAGTTGAGGATGCTACAAAATTAAGAGCAGAATTAAGAAATGTAAATGCTGAATATAGAGTTATTAAAAATAACATTGTAAAAAGAGCATTAGACTTAAATGGTGAATCTGGATTGGATGATTTACTAGAAGGACCTACAGCTGTAATTACAAGTAATGAAGATTATTTAGCACCTGCTAAAGCAATCTATAACTTTACAAAGGATCATGATTTCTATAAAATTAAAGGTGGAATCATAGAGGGTAAAGTAATGACAGCAGAAGAAATTATTACACTTGCAAAACTTCCATCAAGACAAGAACTTCTTGCAAAACTTGCTGGAGCATTGCTTGGAAATATTACAAAACTTGCTGTTGCGTTGGATGCTGTTAAAAGCCAAAAAGAAAACGCATAATTTAATTTTAACCTGCATTTAACTGCGTTAACCTTCGCATAAAATTTTTTCAACATACAAACGTATAGTTTCAAAAATTTCCGCTAGGTTGCCTTGTTAAATTTGATTAAAATTAAATTCAATTAATGAAAAACTTCGTCTTGCGTTGTTGCAATACTTGTTTTTGATTAATTTAAAAAATAAAAAAGCAAACGTGCCAGTTTGCAAAATTAATTATAAATTATAAGGAGGATATTTAAAATGGCAAAAATAGATGAATTATTAGAGACAATCGATACTTTAACAGTTGTTGAATTATCAGAATTAGTAAAAGGAATTGAAGAAAAATATGGAGTATCTGCAGCAGCAGTTGCAGCTCCAGTAGCTGGTGCAGCTGCAGCAGCTGAAGAAAAAACATCATTTGATGTTGTATTAAAAGAAGCAGGAGCTAACAAAATCCAAGTTATCAAAGTAGTAAGAGACGCTACAGGATTAGGATTAAAAGAAGCTAAAGATTTAGTTGATGGAGCACCTAAAACAGTTAAAGAAGGAGCTTCTAAAGAAGAAGCTGAAGAATTAAAAGCTAAATTTACAGAAGTTGGAGCAGTAGTTGAATTAGCTTAATTCTCTTATATGTAAGTTAGTTAAAATCCCTCATTTAATGAGGGATTTTTTTGTAGATTTGAATTTCTAAATGTAATAAAAGAAATCGCAAAGACAACAGATATTGTAGATTTTATATACTAGAAAATAAGAAATTTCCTAATACATAAAAAAAGCAACTACCTTTGTAGTTGCTTTTTGAAAATAAAAGGGGATGTTTTACTTATACATAGTTGATAAATGGAGTAATTGCTTATCAACTATGTGCTTATTATAATAGAATAATTTGAACATTGTGTGAACGAAATGTGATTTAATAGAAAATAAACATTGAAAAAATTTTCTTTTAATGATAGGATATTAATGTAAAATATTAAAGATAAAGTATTAGGTGATATAGATGAATGAATTTAATTTAGTAATTATGATATTTATGATTGTACTTATAGTTGTAGCAAAAATACAAGAGTATATGCAGGAAAAAGGCAAGATAAAAAAAGGTTGTGGGATTAATAAGATTGAGGAATTTTGTAATAAACATTATAAAAAGATATGGATAGTTTTTATAATGATATTTTTTGTAAGTGTAGTATATAAATTTGGAGAACTTCCAACAGCAATTTCTGTAGATGAAGCAGCAGGGATGTACGATGCAAAAAATATTGCTGAATATGGAGTAGGAAGATACCTTGATTCATATCCATTATATATACCAAATTTTGGAGGTGGGCAAAGTTCTTTATGGTGCTATATGTCTGTACTTTTAATTAAGATTTTTGGATATAGTCAGACAATATGTAGACTTCCATTTTTAATAATGTATATAGTTGCAATTATATCAAGTTATTTGCTTGTCTCAAAATCAAAAAATAAATTAACAACATTACTGTTTATATTTTTTATTTTAATATGTCCATGGAATATAGAGAATACAAGAAGAGCACTAGATTGCAATTTATATTCATCAATGCTTATGCTTAGTTTATTTTTAATGAATAGAGCAGAAAAGAAATATCAATATTTTATAGCAGGAGTGAGTGTAGGTATAACTTTGTACACATATTGTTTAGCATGGATTACACTTCCAATATTTCTTGGAGTATGGGCAATATATATGCTTTATATTAAAAAGATAAAATTTAGTACATTGTGTGTATTTGCAATACCCATAGCAATACTTGCAGCACCATTGATATATTTTCTTTTATTAAATTATGGTGTATTTACAAGGACTCAATTTGGTCCAATTACAATACCAAAACTTTTATTATTTAGAAGCAGTGAGGTAAGTACTCAAAATATATTACAAAAGGGATTAACAAGTCTTCAAATTATATTTATAAATAAAGAAACAATATATTTAATGATAATTCCATTATTTTTAATTGGATATTATAATTGCTTAAGACAGACATTTTATAGTATTAAAAATAAGAAATATGAGGTGAGTGCTCTTTTAACAATTGCATTTACTACTATATTGGTAGGGCTTCTTATAGCAAGTGTTCCTACACCGAATAAAGCAAATGCGTTATATATTCTTATTATGTATTTTGCTTCAATTGGAATGATAGAATTGTTTAAGAAATCTAAAAAAATTTTTATATTAGCACTAATATTAGCCTGTATATCATTTGTATATTATGAATATTATTATTATACAAGTAGGGCAATTACTCTTAATAGAGTGGCAATATGTGATGATATAAGTTATCATCAATTGGTAGAAATATTAGAAGAAAATGAGATTACAAAGAATCTTGAAAAACAAGTATGTATATTGAAGAATGATCCAGATATATATCAAGCATTGGCAACAGAAATGTCACCATATGAGTATAATAGTGAAAAGAGGACAAGGATTTTTCTAGATAATTATAAGGTTGTCAAGCTGGGAAATTATAATTATTACAATTATCTACTTCAGGCTGGGGAATTTTTGGAAAAAGTGTTTGAAGAGCCTAATCAAATAGTTATTGTATCAGATGTAATTTCTGGAGTAGTAGAGTTAAAAGCTAAAGATTTAAACACATATGAAAAAATAATATATAAGGATTTATGTATCTATGTTGACAAGTCTTTGGCAAATGAAGTAAGAGATATAGTATGCAAATAAAAAAATATTATACACAAAAAAAGATTTTAGCATTTAGCTAAAATCTTTTTTGTTCTATATTTAAAAGAAGGAATCTGCTTAAGTTATGGTTGCTCTTGAAGAGTAACTGTTACATCTTTATATTTTCCATCTCGATATACTTTTAATTTAATTGTATCTCCAATATTCTTTTTATTTTTTATTTCATTTAATTCATCCATTGTAGTTATTTTTGTCCCATCAGCTTCTGTTATAACATCTCCAATTTTAATTCCAGCTTTTTCGCCAGCAGAGAAATCTTCAATTGTTTTAACATATACACCAACAACAAGGTTATTTACTTTAGCTGTTGCTTCATCTAAGTTTATTCCACCAATTCCGATATATGGTCTTTTTACTTTATTGTATTGAATTAATTGTTCATAAATTGTTTTTGTAGAGTTAATAGGAATTGCAAAACCAACGCCTTCAACACCAGTTCCTGCAATTTTTAATGTATTGATACCTATAACTTCACCTTTGCTATTTACTAAAGCTCCACCACTATTTCCTGAGTTGATAGCAGCATCTGTTTGAATAGCTGTATAAGTATTGTTGTCTGAATCTGTTACCTCACGATTTACGGCACTTACAATTCCGCATGTTACAGTATCTCCAAGCCCTAAGGAATTACCTACAGCCATACAGAATTCTCCAACCTGAACAGTGCTTGAATCTCCAAGTGTTGCAGCAGTTAAATCTGTTTTATCAATTTTTATAACTGCAAGGTCAGTTTGTGAATCTGTTCCAACTATTTTTGCTTCATATTCTGTATCATCATTAAATAATTTTACAGTAACTTTATTTGCTTTTTCAATTTCGTAATATGATGATGAACTTGAAGATGTTGAATTTACAACATGATTATTTGTTAAAATATATCCATCAGAGCTTATAATTACTCCTGAACCTTCTGCTTTTGCAGTTGATGAACCTCTATTAAATATTGAACTAACAGAATATTCTACACTAATTCCAACAATAGAAGGCTTTACTTGAGATGCAACTGATACAGCTGTGTCTGAATAGCCTGTAAGTGAAATTAATTTTGTATTAAGCTCTCCTGCTGATGTAGATGTACTTGTAGATGAATTATTTGTTGTTGTTCCTACCATCTGTTTTAATAGTGCTTCTCTAATTCCAGGAACTCCAACACAGCTACCTACAACAATTCCAGCACCTAAAATACCACATAAAAAAGGTAATGCTACTGTTTTTCCAAAGCTAGAAGATGATTTCTTTTCCTTTTTGCTTGGTTCAAAAACTTTGTATTGCTTGCTCTCTATAGGAGATGCAGTTTTAAACTCTTTGTTATTTTCTTGTTTGTTTTGATTATTATTTTCTTCCATTAATAAAACCTCCATATTTTCTTTAACAATATAGTAACCTAAACTGTAGATATAATACAATAGGTTTGTGAAAAAAATGTGAAAATATTTTGATTAAATATAGAAATTTATTGATTTTAATTTATTTGACTGATATAATTTAGAAAAATTACCAAGGAGGACTGATAAAATGTCAATAAGATTTGTTTTAAATGAAACTTCATATTTTGGAAATAATGCCAGAGAAGTTTTAGTAGAGGAAATACAAAAGAGAAAATTCAAAAAGGTTTTTTTAGTAAGTGATAAGCCTTTAGTAGAAGCAGGAGTTGTAGCAAAAATAGAAAAATTATTTAAAGATGCAGGAATTGAGTACTCACTTTATGATGAAATTAAGCCAAATCCTACAATTAAAAATGTAACAGATGGTGTAGAAGCATGTAAAAAATCTGGTGCAGATGTAATTGTTGCAGTTGGTGGTGGTTCAAGCATGGATACTGCAAAAGGAATTTCCATTGTTATGACAAACCCAGATAGAGCCGATATTAAATCATTAAATGGACTATCAAATACTGTAAATAAAGGTATGCCAATGATTGCACTTCCTACAACAGCTGGAACAGCATCAGAGGTTACAATAAATTATGTTATAACTGATGAAGAAAGAAAAATTAAAATGGTATGTGTTGATCCTAATGATATACCAATTGTTGCAATTATTGACTCTGAACTTATGGCTTCAATGCCAAAATCACTTGCAGCTGCAACGGGAATGGATGCATTAACACATGCAGTAGAAGGATATATTACAAAAGCTCATAATGAAATGTCAGATATGTTCCATATGAAAGCTATAAAATTAATATTCAAAAATTTAACAGCTGCTGTAAATGAAAAAGATCCAAAAGCTGTTGAAATGATGGGAATGGCTCAATATATAGCAGGAATGGGATTCTCAAATGTAGGACTTGGAATAGTTCACTCAATGGCACATCAATTAGGTGCTGTATATGATACACCTCACGGAATTGCAAATGCAATGCTACTTCCAACAGTAATGAGATTTAATGGAGAAGATCCTGCAACAGCTCAAAGATTTAGAGAGATTTTATGTGAGATTGGTAGACCAGATGCAGAGCATCTAAATGACCAAGATGTAATAAATACATTTGTATGGATGATTAGTGAACTTTCTAAATCTGTTGGAATCACACAAACAATAAAAGATTATGGAGCAAGAGAAGAAGATTTTGAAATGCTTGCAGAAAAAGCAATGCAAGATCCTTGCAAACCAGGAAATCCAAGAGATGTTTCAAAAGAAGAATTTATCGAATTATATAGAAGAGCAATGTAAATTAAATAATTAGAATAAAAATTCATTTGCATTTTTGCAAGTGGATTTTTGTTTGTTCTTGCTATTGAAAAAATGAAAAAATGCATATATAATAGTTGCGAGGAGGAAAGTACATGAGAAAAGGATATGGCAGAGTGTATGCAGGCATTATATTTATAATATTAGTAATAGGAATTATCATATATGGTGTACTAAAATATGCAAAAAAAGAAGTTGATAGTGAACAATTTGAAACAATAAAAACAGATATGCTATTGATAGAAGCCAAAACAAGCATTGTTGCACAAAAAGTTAAGATAAAGGAAAAAGATGCTAAGTATATTGGAAATAAAATAGAAAATGATGAAAATGAAGATATAAAAAAACTTGAAGAACAGGGAATTATAGAATTAAAAAAAGAAAATAATTATTATATTCTAGATGATAATAATTTAGATGAATTGGAACTTTCGGTAAGAAATCAAAAACAAGGAAATTATATTGTTGAATACAATAGTAATGAAATTATTTATACATCAGGAATAAAGGATAAAGATGGAAACATATTGTACAAATTATCAGATATAGAAAAGGTAAAATAATAAGGAGAAAGCAAATGACAGAAAAAGAATTATTAAGATTACAAGAAATACAAAAAATAGAAAGAGAGTTATATCAAAAAGGTGTAAAAAGCATTTGCGGTATTGATGAAGCTGGAAGAGGACCACTTGCAGGGCCAGTAGTAGTTGCAAGTGTAATAATGCCAGAAGGTTCAATGATAGAAGGAGTAAATGATTCTAAAAAAGTTTCAGAAAAGAAAAGAGAAAAACTATATGAACAAATTATTGATGAAGCTGTTGCATATGGTGTTGGAATAATTGACCAAAATGAAATTGATAGAATAAATATACTTAATGCAACAAAAGAAGGATTAACATTTTGTATAAAAGAACTTGAAAAAGATCTAAAAGAAAAAAATAGAGGGATAGAAAAGCCAGAAATAATACTTGTAGATGCATTAACAAAAATTGATACAGACCATATTCCATATCAATCAATTATAAAAGGAGATGCAAAAAGCTACTCAATTGCTGCTGCATCAATCATTGCAAAGGTAACAAGGGATAGAATTATGAGACAATGGGATGAAGTTTATCCAGAGTATGGATTTGCAAAACACAAAGGGTATGGAACAGCAATGCATATTTCTGCAATAAAGCAATATGGAATATGCCCACTTCATAGAAAGACATTTGTTAAAAATTTTATTTAAACAAAGGTAGAAACTTGAATCGGCGAGAGCAAAGGGCGACCTAAAGTCGCTTTGTTCTAGAAGGGATAGAAAAATATGAACATACAAGATATAATTGCAAAAAAAAGAGATAAAAAAGAACTTACAAATGAAGAGATAAATTATTTTGTAAATGAATATACAAAAGGCAACATAACAGATTACCAAGCAGCAGCACTTGTTATGGCAATATATATAAATGGAATGAATGAAGAAGAAACAAAGGAGCTTACAATAGCAATGGCAAATTCGGGAGATATGCTTGATTTGTCTGACCTTGGAACAGTTGTTGACAAACATAGTACAGGAGGAGTAGGCGACAAGGTGACACTTATACTTATGCCAATAATTGCATCACTTGGAATACCTGTTGCAAAAATGTCAGGAAGAGGCCTTGGATACACAGGCGGAACTGCAGATAAATTAGAAGCAATACCTGGATATAGAGTGGACTTAAGCATAGAAGAATTTAAGGAAAATGTAAAAGAAATAGGAATAAGCTTAATGACACAAACAATGAATCTTGCACCTGCTGATAAAAAAATATATGCACTTCGTGACACAATTGCGGCAACAGAAAGTATTCCACTTATAGCATCAAGCATAATGAGTAAAAAAATTGCATCTGGCGCTGATAAAATTGTTCTTGATGTTACATATGGAAGTGGAGCATTTATGAAAACAAAAGAAAGAGCAGAGGAACTTGCAAGTATAATGACAAAAATAGGAGAACTTGCTGGAAGAGAGACAGTTTGTATTTTAACACCTATGGAGCAACCGCTAGGGAAATGTGTCGGAAATACACTTGAAGTAATAGAAGCAATAGAATTTTTAAATGGAAATATGTGCGAAGATGTAAAAGAGGTTGTACTTGAACTTGGAAGTAATATGATAAAACTTGCAGGAAAAGGAGACAATTTAGAGGAAAATAGACAAAAAATGTTAGAAGTAATTCAAAACAAAAAAGCACTTGAAAAATTTAAACAACTTGTAAAACATCAAGGCGGAGATGAGACATATATAGATCATCCAGAAAAATTTGAAAAAGCAAGATATATGGAAAAAGTAATTGCCAAAAAAGATGGGGAAATAGTAAGTTTAAATGCGGAAGAAATAGGAAAATTATCAGTATTTTTAGGTGCAGGAAGAATAAGAAAAGAAGATAAAATCGACAATAGTGTAGGAATTGTATTTGAAAAGAAAGTCGGAAGACGCGTAAAAAAAGGAGATATAATTGCATATATCCATGCAAATGATGAGGAAAAAGCAAAACAGGCTGTAGAAAAATTAGAAGAAGTTGCTATAATAAAATAGCAACTTCTTTTTGAAGGTAAATAATTTAAAGCTCCATTTTTAGACCATTGTTAAAATTGAAATTTGCAAAATCATCAGAACAAAATAATCTATGTATATTTTTTGTTGAAATTCCAGTATTTACAGAAATATCTTCAATAGAACAATCTGGATTTACATCTTCTAAATAATTTTTTAGTGTATTAATATCGCACATGTCCTTTGGCTTACAATTAGGACATACACTATCATTTGTCATAAAAAAACATCCACAACGACTGCATTTGTTAAATTGCATAATTGTTCATCCTTTCCTTTGTTAAAATAATTTACTACATTGTATCACATAATTTGACAAAAATAAACAGAAAAAATATTACATTTGTGTTACAAAATTACAGAATTATTTTTTTGCAGGCGCATATTGATATAATATTTCAAAGAAACGCTTGAGCGACCAAACGAAGGCGAAGGCTGAGTGCGATTCGAGCAACCGTCAATCTTGTGGATTGACTGCGAACAGCAAGTTTCTAAGAAATATTATATCAATATGCGTCAATATAAATTTAAAAATATTAAATAGTAACCGTAAATTGCTGAAAATTAAGCAAAAGTATTGCATTTGCTTAATTTTTTTGATATAATAATTAGCGTTAAAAATACACACACGAGCATAGTTTAAAGAGGAGTGCTTGTTTTAGCAAAGGCAAGTCTTTTTAAATGTTTAAAGCTTTGTGGAGGTAAAACAAAAAAGGAGGAAAATGAAATGGCAGTAGTTGCAATGAAACAATTACTTGAAGCTGGTGTTCACTTTGGACATCAAACAAGAAGATGGGATCCTAAAATGGCTGAATACATATTCCAAGCTAGAAATGGTATCCATATCATCGATTTACAAAAAACATCAAAAAAATTAGATGAGGCTTATGCTTTCTTAAAAGAGCAAGCTGAAGAAGGAAAAACAGTTCTATTTGTTGGAACTAAAAAACAAGCACAAGAATGTGTTAAAGAAGCTGCAGAAAAATGCGGTATGTACTATGTTAACCAAAGATGGTTAGGTGGTACTTTAACAAACTTTGAAACTATCAGAAAAAGAATTGGTAGACTAAAAGAATTAGAAAGAATGCAAGAAGATGGTACATTTGATGTACTACCTAAAAAAGAAGTTATCCTATTAAAGAAAGAAATGGATAAACTTGAGAAAAACTTAGGTGGAATTAAGGATATGGAAGAACTACCTGGAGTTATGTTCATAGTTGATCCTAAAAAAGAAAGAATAGGAATATTAGAAGCTAAAAAATTAGGTATTCCAGTTATTGGTTTAGTTGATACAAACTGTAACCCACAAGATGTTGATTATGCTATTCCTGGAAATGATGATGCAATCCGTGCAGTTAAATTAGTTGCTGATTGTATGGCAAATGCAGTTATCGAAGGTAGACAAGGAGAATCAATGGAAGAAGTTTCAGAAGAAATGCCAGTAGAAAATGCAGAAGCTCCAGAGAGCATTGAAGAAGTTGTAGCTGAAGAAGAAACTACAACAGAAGAATAATTTAATATATTGATAAAGTATAAAAGGAGGAGAGCTCTATCTGCTCTATCTCCTTTTAATTTTAGATAGGGGGAATTATATAATGATTACAGCAAGCCAAGTAAAAGAGTTAAGAGAAAAAACAGGTGCAGGTATGATGGACTGCAAAAAAGTTTTAACAGAAACAGATGGTGATTTTGAAAAAGCAATTGAGCTATTACGTGAAAGAGGAATAGCAAAAGCTGCTAAGAAATCTGACAGAATTGCTGCAGAAGGATTAGTTACAACATATGTTTCAGAAGATGGAAAAGTTGGAGCAGTTGTAGAAGTTAATGCTGAAACAGACTTTGTTGCTAAAAACGAAGAATTCAGAAGCTTTGTTGCAGATGTTGCAAAACAAGTAGCTTTAAAGGCTCCAGCAACAGTAGAAGATTTATTAAATCAACCTTCAATTGCTGAAGAAGGAAAAACAGTAGGAGAAGTTTTAACAGGTAAAATTGCTACTATTGGTGAAAATATGTCAATAAGAAGATTTGAAAGATTCGAAACAGAAAATATGATTGAAAGCTATATCCATGGTGATGGTAAAATTGCTGTTTTAGTTGAAATGGAAAATGCTACAGCAGAACTTGCAAAAGATGTTTGTATGCAAATAGCTGCCGCAAGACCAGAATACCTAGATAGAGAATCAGTTCCAGCTGAAAGAGTTGAAAAAGAAATGGAAATTTTAAAAGCTCAAGCTATGAACGAAGGTAAACCAGCAGAGATAGCTGAAAAAGTTGTAATGGGTAGAATTGGTAAATTCTATGGAGAAATTTGTTTAGTAGAGCAAGATTTCGTAAAGGATTCAGATATAAAAGTTGGAAAACTTGTTGAATCAAAAGGAGCTAAAATTGTTAGATTTGCTAGATTTGAAAAAGGTGAAGGACTAGAAAAAAGAGAAGAAAACTTTGCTGAAGAAGTTGCAAAACAAATGGGAAAATAGAATATATTTTTAAGAAGATGTAAAAAAATTACATCTTCTTTTTTTGTTTTAGTATTGACATTTTTAAATTTAAAGCATATTATATTAATATACATATGAATATATGCTCATATGTTGTAAGAAAAGGAGGATAAAATGGAAAAAGAAGAAGGGATCTGTGAGGAAAAATGTCCACACTTTAATTTAATTAATAAAGTAAAACTATCAAATATTGATAGAGAAAATATACAAGAATTATCAGAAATATTTAAACTTTTTGCTGATGAAACAAGATTAAGAATAATATGTGCAATATTAAACACAGAGCTGTGTGTTTGCGATTTATGTGAGCTTTTAAATTTAAGCCAATCTGCTGTTTCACATCAATTGCAATTATTAAGAAGTAGTAAACTTGTAAAATACAGAAAAGAGGGAAAACAAGTTTATTATAGTCTAGAGGATGAACATATAGAAAGCATTATAAAAATGGCACTTGCACATACATTAGAGGGAAAGGAGAATTAGAATATGAGTTGCATAAGTCATGATGGCTATTTACATGAAGAAAATGAAGTTAATGAAAAGGAAGAGAAAAAAGAAAAAATAGAGAAAATATTATTTATAATATCTATTTTAATATTTGCTTTTTCATTTGTTTTACCAGTAAACAATTATATAAAAATTGTAATGTATGTAGCTACAATATTACTTGCAGGATATGAAATTATTATTGAAGGAATATTAAATATATTTAAACTTAATTTTGAAGAAGATACACTTATGACTATTGCTGTAATTGCTGCATTTGCACTTGGTGATTTTAGTGAAGCTTGTCTTGTTATATTATTATTTAAACTTGGAGAAATGATTGAAGATAGAGCTGTTGACAAATCAAATAGTAATATTGAGAAAATAGTATCAATAAAGGCTAAAAATGCAAATCTTGTAACAGGTGATAAAACAGAAGTTGTTGATGTAAATGTTTTAAAGGTTGGAGATAAAATTTTAGTTAAGCCTGGAGAAAACGTTCCAGTAGATTGCAAGGTATTATCAGGAGAGTCAAATATTGATACATCAAGTATTACTGGGGAAAGTAAGCCAGTATATATAGAGACAGGTGTGAGCATACTTTCTGGAAGTATAAATTTAGATGGAAAATTAATTTGTGAGGTAGAAAAGGATTTTGAAAATTCTACAGCAAGCCAAATTGTTGATTTAGTGTATGAGGCTCAAAATAATAAAGGAAAAACGGAAGAATTTATAACAAGATTTTCAAAAATATATACACCAATTGTAATTATAATTGCAATTTTAATAGGAGTGTTACCTGCAATTTTGGGACTTGATTTTGGAACTTGGATAAAAAGAGCACTTGTCTTTTTAGTAGCATCTTGCCCATGTAGTATAGTTATTTCAGTACCACTTGCACTATATACATGTCTTGGAACGATTTCAAAAAGAGGCATGCTAATAAAGGGAACAAAACATATAGAAGATTTATCAAATGCAAAGGTTATAGCATTTGATAAAACAGGAACACTTACAACAGGAAAAATGGAGATTGCAGAAATAGAACAACTAAATGGGCATGAAATAAAAGAAATACTAGAATATGCACATAATTTGGAAAAGAATTCATCTCATCCAATTGCTACAGGTATTAGTAAAAAGATAGAAGAAAATAATTTGAAGGAAATAATTGAAATCAAAGAAGTTAAGAATTATAAAGAGATAGCTGGATGTGGAATATGTGGAGAAATAGACGAGAAATTGATTTTATTTGGAAATAAGAAATTGCTTGATAAGTTTGAGATTAATACAGACAATTTAAAGGGAGACAGAAACTATATAGTAGTTGAAAATGAACCTATAGGAAGCATTTCTTTAAAAGAAGAAACAAGAAAAGGAATTGAAAAATTATTTCACAATCTAAAAAAAGTAGGAATACAAAATATTGCGATTTTAACAGGAGATAATGAAAAAAATGCAAGTAAAATTGCAAAAGAGCTTGGAATTGATGAAGTATATGCAAGCCTTCTTCCAAAAGAAAAACTAGAGAAAATAGAAGAGCTAAAGAAATATGGAAAAACGATATTTGTTGGAGATGGAATAAACGATAGTCCAGTTTTAGCATCTGCTGATTTTAGTATATCAATAGGAGAAGGAACGGAAATTGCAAACAATACAGCTGATGCGATACTTATTTCAAATAATTTAAGTACACTTCCAGATATTATAAAAATAAGTAAAAAAACAATGCGTATATTAAAAGAAAATATAGTATTTTCATTACTTATGAAAGCTATTGTTTTAACTTTGGGTGTATTAGGCTTTGCTCCAATATGGCTTGCGGTTTTTGCAGACGTTGGTGTTACTTTGCTCACAGTAATTAATTCTATAAGAATAAAATAGGAAAAGTAGCACTTTATACTAAAAACCACTTGTATTATGCAAGTGGTTTTTGATATAATATAATAACCTATAAAGCATGAAAACAAAGGGCTTACCGAAAATTTTAAAAAGAAATGGAGATAAACAAATGGATAAAAAAACTAAGATGAAATTTAATATTTTGGCTATATTTGCAATTCTTATTTTTTGTTTTGCAATTACGCCAAAAACTTTGCAAAATGATACCTATTATACAATAAAAATAGGTGGGCATATAATGCAAAATGGAATTGATATGAAGGATCCTTTTTCATGGCATGAAAATTTGCCATATACATATCCTCATTGGGCTTATGATGTAGCAACATATCAAATATTTAATTTGGGAGAACATATTGGAATAGGTGGATTTACAGCAATTTATATTTTTACAGTTATTTTAGCAATGATACTTGGGGTACTTATATATATTGTAACAAATAAACTTTGTAAGAATCAGCTTGTATCATTTTTTATAACTTTTGGCGTGATATATATGTTAAAGGGGTTTATTGCTGCAAGAGCACAGCTTGTAACTTATAGCTTATTTGTTTTACAGATTTTATTTATAGAACAATTTTTAAAGACAAAGAAAAAGAGATATGCAATTGGATTAATTATTATACCAATTATTATTGCAAATGTACATTTGGCAGTATGGCCATTTTACTTTGTTTTATTCTTACCTTATGTGGCTGAATATATAATTGCAGTTATTGCTGATTCAGATTTTGCATATAAATTTGCAATTAAATTTAATAAAAGAAGAGCTAAAAAATTAGCATTAAAAAATGTGAATGAAGAAAAAGTTAAATCTATAACAGAAAAAATTAATAAACTTCAGGAAAAACTTGAAAAGGCTCAAAGGGCAAGAGATAAAAGGAGAGCTAATCCCTATAGATTGATATTAAAAAAAGAAGATGCAGGAAAATGGCTAATAGTTATTATGATTATTTGTGCATTTACAGGACTTTTAACTCCACTTGGAGATACACCTTATACATATTTGATTAAAACAATGCAAGGTAATACAATGGATAGCATTAGTGAACATTTACCTTTAACACTTATAAATGCAAAAGATATTTTAGTAGTATTTGTTTTATTCTTAGCGATATTAATATTTACAGATGCAAAAATTAAAACAAGAGATTTCTTTATGCTTGCAGGATTAACACTTCTTACATTTATGTCTAGACGTCAGGAATCTATGTTTGTTTTAATTTGTGGATTTGTATTTGCAAAATTACTTGTGGAACTTGTTAATAAATATGACAAAGATGGTTGCGATAAAGTGGCATATGCGATGACAACATTTTTAGGTAAGACACTTACAGTACTTCTTGTTATTCTTGTAAGTTTTTGCATATATAGACCAAAGATAAATGCTAGCATTATAAGCAGCAGTTCATACCCAGTTGAAGCAAGTGATTATATTTTAAATAATTTAAATGTAAATGAAATAAAATTATTTAATGAATACAATTATGGTAGTTATTTGCTATATAGAGGCATACCAGTGTTTATTGATTCAAGGGCGGATTTATATGCTCCAGAATTTAATGGCACTAAAGGTGATGATGGAAAATATCATGGAAGGGATATTTTCTCTGATTATGTTAACGTCTCAAGCATATCAGTATATTATGAAGATAAATTTAATGAATATGGAATTACACATGTGTTATTAAAGAAAAATTCAAAACTAAATATGCTTGTAAAACGTGATGAGAATTATAAAGAATTATATAGTGATAATAATTTTGTGCTATATGAAAGAAATGTAGATTAATTTAAGAGGTAGTTGTTGTGAAAAAAATAAATGTTGACGAAGATAATATTCGTTTGGATACGTATGTTGCAAGAAAAGTGCCAGAGCTTTCTAGAACAATGATTCAAAAATTGATAGAAAGTGGAGATGTTCTTGTTAATGGTGATAAAAAGAAATTATCGTACAAAGTGTTATCAGGAGATATAATTACAATTAATATTCCAGAGGCAAAAGAAGTAGATTTAAAACCACAGGAGATACCTGTGGAAGTAGTCTATGAGGATAATGATATAATTGTGGTGAACAAACCAAAGGGAATGGTTGTGCATCCTGCAAATGGTAATCCTGATGGAACTTTAGTTAATGCTATTATGGCAATGTGCAAAGATAGTTTATCAGGTATTGGCGGAGAGCTTAGACCAGGTATTGTACATAGAATAGATAAGGATACATCAGGATTACTGATCGTTGCAAAAAATGATAAAGCCCACATTGAAATGAGTAACCAAATAAAAAATCATGAAGTTAAAAAGATATATATTGCATTGGTAAGAGGAATTGTAGGAGAAGATGAAGCTACAATTGATATGCCAATTGGAAGAAGTACAAAAGATAGAAAAAAGATGGCTGTTGTAAAAAATGGAAAAGAAGCTGTCACACATTTTAAAGTACTAAAAAGATATGATAGGTATACATTACTTGAGGTTAAGATTGATACAGGGAGAACACATCAAATAAGAGTTCATATGGCTGAAATTGGACATCCTGTTGTTGGAGATATGGTGTATTCAAATGGAAAAAATGATTTTGGAGTAGAAGGACAAATGCTTCATGCCAAAAGTTTAGATTTTAGACATCCAATTACAGGAAAACAAATGCATCTAGAGGCAGAACTGCCAGAGTATTTTAAAAATATAATTGAAAAGTTGGATAATGATAATAAATGAGGTGTGAAAATTGAAAGAAGAAAGACTACAAAAGTTTTTAGCAAATGAGGGAATCTGTTCAAGAAGGAAAGCGGAAGAATATATTTTATCAGGGGATGTTAAAGTCAATGGCAAAACGGTAACAGAACTTGGAAGTAAAATTATTCCAGGCACAGATGTTGTAGAGTTTAAAGGAAAAATAGTAGAATTAAGCAACGATAAAAAGGTTTATATTTTGTTAAATAAGCCAATAGGTTATGTAACAACAACTAATGATCAATTTGGAAGAGATACAGTTTTGGATTTAGTAAAGGTAAAAGAAAAGATACTACCAGTTGGAAGACTCGATATGTATACATCAGGAGCATTACTTTTGACAAATGATGGTGAGTTTATTTATCAAATGACTCATCCTAAGTATGAAATTGAAAAAACATATAATGCAACAGTAAAAGGTATTGTTACAGAGCAAGATGTTGAAAAGTTGAGAAATGGAGTAGAAATAGAAGATTACGTTTCACGGAAAAGCTAAAGTAAGGATATTAAAGAATGATAAAGAAAAAAATATGTCAAGGCTTGAAATTACAATACATGAAGGAAAAAATAGAGAAGTAAGAAAGATGTGTAGCGCAATTGATAAAAAGGTGTTAGCACTTCACAGAAGCAAAATAGAAAACTTATATGTAAAAGATATTAAATTAGGTAGCTGGAGATATCTAAAAAAGTTTGAAGTTGAAGAGTTGCTAAAAAGAGCTGTTAAACAATAGAAGAATATAAACAAATGGAAAAAATTGGACAAGAACTAAATATTGTGATAAAATTAGTAATGTAGGGAGGAACGGTTATGGTAGAGGATAATCAAATAAAAGCGGTTGTATCTCCGTTTGCATTAAGAGAGGGAGAAATAAAAACATTTGATGGAAAAGATGGATATGTTTCTATGAACCAAATTATTCATAAAATAAATATTGGTCATATAAATGAACTACATTTTCAAATATTAGAACTTGTAAATGAATTTGAATTTATGACATCAAGACAGTTGTTTCAAATGCTACAATGGAAGAATGTTGAGATAGCTTCACAGGATAAATTGAATAATAAACTTGAGCAACTTATAAAATCAAAAATTTTAACAAGATACTATTTTACTGGAGAAGATGGAAAAGGTATATATAGAATTTATTGCCTTGAGAAAATGGGAAAATATTTATTAAATTCAAGAGGAATAGAATGTAAATGGCAACCAACAGATAATACAAAACCTGTGGCTATGATAAAGAAAAGACTTGCTGGAAATCAAACAATTATAGCATATTTAAGAAAAGTTAAGGCATTTGATTCTTATACAGTAAAACCTTCAATTACTGCTAAAATGGCAGGTAAAGTATTCAAGGCAACAGGAGGATCTGTAAAATTAACTAAAAATGGCAAATCAATAGAGTTTCTTTTTGAAGTAATAAGAAGAGAACAAGATTGGAAAAAGAAGTTAGTTGAAAGAATGAGATTATACAACGATTTTTATGACAATTATTTACCAATGGATTCTGGGTTTTCATCTATGCCACAGCTAATAATTATTTGTGAAGATGAAAAACACATGGCTGAATGTTTTAAGGAGATTGTGATGAATCAAGTTGAGACTAAAAGAATAAAATTATATTTCTCAACTGATTTAAGACAAAATGAGGAAACACTTGATAAAACACTTGTTGAATTTAAACTTGATGAAACAACAAAAAAATATAAAATGGAAAATGTGGAAGTAAAATTACTAGGAATATAGGAGGTTTATAATATGAATGAAAGAGTAAAAGAATTATTAGAAGAAGTGTTGTCAGAAGAAATGATAAATGATACTAAATATAGAGATAATTCATATTATAGTGATAGATATGATGATAGATATAGTGACAGATATGACGATAGATACAATGATTATTCGGACGGCAGATAGTAAGTAATTATAAATATAGAGGGATAAAATGGAGACCAGTAATATAACGGTAATATTTAGAATGACAAATGCATGTAATCTGGCATGCACATATTGCTATGATAGTTCTAAAAGACAGAATTGTGAAGCGATTAATAAACAATTTATGGACAATGTAGATAAGATTGTAGAATATATAGATTCTTTTTGTATCAATAAAAATAAAAAAATGAATTTGATTTTGCATGGTGGCGAACCTTTAACTTTGAGTTCAGATGTTTATGAAGTTTTTTTAAAGAAACTGACAGAAAAAATAAGCAAGATATCGATAAGTGTACAAACAAATGGTACATTATTAGATGCGAATAAATTGAAAATTTTAAATAAGTATAATGTTAAGATAGGAATTAGTCTTGATGGAAGTTCTGAAGAACAAAATAAGAATAGAATTTATAAAAATGGAAGAAATAGTTTTAATAAAGTGAAAAATACCATTGATATGCTAAAAAATAATAATATAAAGTTTGGAATAATTATGACATTATCGAAAAATAATTTGCATAAAGAAAAAGAAATTTATGAATTTATTAAGGAAAACAATATTTGTTGTGATATTAGACCAGCTTTTCCAACGAAAGTAAATATGAAAAACAGTGATATTATGACTAATGATGAATATATAGATTTTTTTAAACATTTTTTCGATATATGGTATAATGATGATACAAAGATGGTGAAACTGAATCAAATAAATGAAATGTATGATGAATTTATAAAAGTATTAGAACCTAAATTATATAGACCATGTTGTGAAGATAGTCATAGTTGTTTTGGAAGGTTTGTATCAGTAGATATTAATGGAAGGGTATATACTTGTAATAGAACATATAATGAAAATATATTTTATTTAGGCAATTTAGAACAAAATACGGTAGAAGAAATTTTAAAAAATGCAAAAAAATTAGAAGAACAAAGGAAAAATAAAATAAATAATTCAGAATGTGTAAATTGTGAATTGTATAAATATTGTTATGGTGGATGCCCTGCAATTTCATATTATTTATATGGGGATTTTTTAAAACCCTGTAATTATTTATGTAAGCAAAAAAAAGAAATTTATAATTATGTAAAAAATAAACTGAAAGGTCAAGTAAGTAAATATAATGAAGGAAAACAAGATTTGCGATAATAGATTTTCATTTGGTATTAGTTTAAATATTGATTTAGATGATTATAAAAAAATTATTGATGATTATAATGGGTATATTAATAATGTATATTTTTCATTACCGCTTGGAGATGAATTTCATACTAGAAAAGGTGTAATAGAAGAGTATTCTCAAAAAAATGCGATGGAGAAATTAAAAAATATACTGATTCTTTTTAAAGAAAACAACATAGGTTTAGAGGCTGTATTAAACCAATATGATATACAAAAATACAAAATAATTGAAGCACTTGAATATGTAAAGAATATACCTATAGATTCAATGTGCGTTCTAGATGAATATGCTGAAACTGTAAGAAAATATTATCCATCAATATATTTAGTATCTAGTTTTAATAATATAAAAATGAATACACAAAAAAAGGTATACGATCAAGTTGTTATCGGGAGAAAATTTTTGAGAGATATTGATACAATAAAAGAAATAAAAGAAAATGGGATAGATATTAAATTTCTGTTGAATAATGGATGTAGTTTTAATTGTGGTACATGCAGAATGGGAAATAAGAAATGTAAAGAGTGTTTTGAAAGAAATTTGCTTAAATTTTCAGTTGAAGAATTGTTTGCATTGCAAAGTTTTTTTCCATTTGAAATAGATATATTGCAATCCAGAATTGGAAATGATAAATATATCAAGGAATTTAAAATTTCTAATAGGCCATGTACATATGAATATTTAAAAGACTGCTTGGATAGCTATATTTATGGACAAGGTAAGGAAGAACAATATATTCAAAAAAGTAAGATGAATTATAGATTATGGGGAAGACTTGGACACTTTAATCAATATTTAGAAAAAATGAATATAAATACGATAAAAAAAATAAAAAAAGTGATATGGGATATGTTATAAATATTATGAAAAATATTATAATAGTATATGATAAAAAAATTGTTATTAATACTAATTCTGAAATTATATATAAAAGTATTAATTGTAATTTTGAAAAATACGAAACAAGAACAAATAATATTAAAAGGACAAGTTTAATATTTAATATTATAATTGATCAAGATTTATATAATGATAAAAAAATAAATTATCTATGTAGTATTAAATATGCAAAAAATGGTAATCAATATTTAATTCATAAACAAAAATTAATTATTATAAATAAAAAAAGAAAACAGGTATCAATAATAATTAAAAAATTAGATAATAATGTTTTAGATGATATTAATAGAACAATAACCAATTTTCTATTTAATATATTAGAAAATGATAAAATCCTTTTTATTGAGGGAAGTTGTATTTCTATAAATAATAATGCAGTAATACTATTAGGAGATGTTCAAATTCGTAAAGATTTTATATATAATGTGTTAAAGACTAATTATAATTATGTTTGCTTAGAAAGTGTTGGCATAAGATATAATAATGATGGAGATATACAAGTAATTAATTTGCCAGAGAAAACTAAAATGCAAAAGACATATGAAGAAAAAATAGTAATAAATCCTAAGTTAAGAAGAATTTTAATATTGGAAGAAGATACTATATCAAAAAATGTTGAAAAAGTACAAGTTAATAGGAAAGAATTTAATAGAGTAATTAATCTAAAGCACTATAATCAAGATAAAAAATATATTAGTTATATAAAAAGATTATATAGGAAAGATGATGAATACATGGATTATAATAGTATTTACAATAGTGTGGAAATTATAAAAGTGTTATATAACAAATTTAATTTTAATGATACTTATCAATTAATAAAGAAAAATTTAATATAAATAGAGGGGACAAAGATTCTTTATTAGCTAGATGTTTAAAATTGTTTGAGGAGAGTTTTTGTATCAAATTTTGACACATTTTCATTTTTATTTATTACTGATTTATTAAAAAATAAAAAACCTTTTTATGATATTTATATGTTATCATAAAAGGTTTTTTATTTTTATACAGATTTTTATATGCTCAATAAAATATTTCGTTAGATTTTTAGAATTATACTTTATGTCTAATTTTTTTTGTCTCGCTTTAAATCAAATATTATTGCATCTTCATTATCAATTTCGAATTTTGAATCGTTATTATTATATCTAATAGGATCTGTTTCCATATCAATACTTCCTGGGTCATTACCTGCAGTTGCTGCAACAAAGTCACCTCTATTTATCTTAGATGTTTCATTTATTTTTTCCATATCAGCAATACCGTTTGTGAATTTTTCAAAATTGTATTCCTTTACCTTATGAGGTTCTTTATATTTGCTTTCTAGAAAATCAAGTTTTCCTTTGGCTACATAGCTTTTTCCTTTTGTATCTTTTACTTTAAATAAAATTTGTTTTCCTTTTAGTGACATTACTTTACCAGCAGTATAACTAGGTTTCCATTTAAATTGTATTCCCATAAGTTTTGAATCATACCCAAATTTAGGATTATTTGCGTCAGTTTCATAACTTTTATTCCAATCCCATTCTCTTTTATCTTGTAATTCTGTTTGCCACCATTGAACATCTTCTGGTAATGCATTTCCAAAGATTGCTTTATTTACACAGTTAGCAAGTATCTCGTCTTTAAATGGTTCGTGATTTTGAGTATTAAGTTGAGATAATGTTTGAGCAGATAAGATACATCCAACTTTATATTTTCTGTATATTGTAAATACAGGTTCAATTGCTTTGCAGATGAATTCTGGAAAATCATCGATGTATAAGAAATGTGATATACGGTTTGAATCATTTCCTGGTCTAGCAAGTACAGATTGTTGCATTAAAAGTAAGAAGAATATACCAAATGCTTTATGTGTATTTGCTCCTAAATCTCCTCTTCTTGTACATACAAATGTAATTTCTCCATTTGCTAAAGCCTTGTCAAAATCAAGATTATTATTTCTATTACATAAAATATTTTTTACACCTGGATATCTAAGCAAATTATCAAGTTCAGCAGATGCTGTGAATACTGACATTTTTGTATTTCCGATATCCTTTCCATCAGCATAAAAACTGTTTTCAAAGTATTTTATTAAAATTTTATATTTATTAGCAAGTTCTGGGATTTCCTTCATGTCATTACACATTTTTTCAACAAGTGTAAAGTCATTCATCATATTAAGTAAATCTTCTAGATTAGGTAAATCTCCATTATTCTGTCTTGGATACATTTCCTTTAATAATATAGCCAAGTTTTCAATAATTTGTATAGCAGTATTTTCTCTATAAGCAAGTTGCAAATCTGGTCTACTTGTAACATATAAACCTTTTAATACAGATGAAATTGCTACACCTGTTTTGATAGGATCATCATATACAAATGGATTTAAACCAGGTGAATTTAAATTGTTTGGGTCTATCAAATTTACTTTTAACTTAAAGTTTTTTGCAACGCTTTCCATTTTTTCTATAGATTCATGTTCTGCAGAAAGATATGTTATACCCATGTCCTTATATACATATTTTCCGTTTAATTTGCCTACAATCATCTTTTTCATATATTTATTATACAAGTCTGCTTTATCAGGATTTGGAGTTAACATTGAAAGCTTGAAATTTTCTGATAAATATTTATTATCATAAGGACAATTTAAAGATGCAATTCCTGTCCTTAATGCAGTGAATCCCATTTCTTTTGATACTTCTCTAAAGAAATATTTTTTTTCAAAGTCCTTTGCCATCATTGGTTCATAAATCATAGTTGTTTTACCTGAACCTGATATTCCAACTGCTAAGAATGATTCTAGACGTTTAGTTTCAGGAATAATTACATCATCTCCTGATTCAGAATCTGAACATAACTTAACTTCACATGAGAATTTTCCAACATCTTCAGGTTTTCCTGCTAAACTTAAACCTCCATAATCAAATATAGAGTCTTTTAAATCCTTACTATCATTTACTGTGAATGTTAACCACTTGAATAATTTGTAAAATGTAACAAGTGGAATATATAATGAAATTGCTGTAAAAGCTGGCCTAAATAAATTTGAATATTCTACTGCAAGCTCAGGATAATTTGGAAGTGAAAGTATTCCAAGCCATGCTGCTGAGTTAAGCCATTGGACTAATGCAGAAATAAACAAAATATAAAGACATATAGTATATGTATTGAAAAATCTTAATTTGTCTAAGTCTGCTTTTACAAATTTTGAACCAAAAGAACAATAAAATGCGAATACACATGCTGCAAATGCTAATGTATATTCTATTGGCCCCCAATATGAAAATGAAACTCCAGTAAATATCATAAACATTAATTCTACAAGTCTATCTATTACTACGTAGGCTGTAATTAATGTTAATATATATGTAACAAAAGTATTTCTATCTGTTTTTAAGTATTTTAAAAATTTGTCTATTTGTTTCAATAATTTCACCACTTTCAAAAATAAAAATATACATATATATTATCTTATAAAATCAAGAAAAAAACAAGAGTTTTTGCGAAAAAAGTAGAGATTTAAAGGGAAAATATTTAATAATATAAAAGAATATAAATAATGAATAAATACAATGTCTTGAAAATAAAATTTGTATAAATATAGATTATAAGGATGTGCAATGAAAAAAAGAAAAATAAAACAAGAAGGATTTATGAAGGGCGTTGTAATATTAATGCTTTCACAAATATTTATAAAACTGATGGGACTTATATATAGAATGTATCTTACAAATAAGGATGGATTTGGGGATAAGGGAAATGCTATATATGGTAGTGGATTTCAGATATATGCATTGCTTCTTACAATATCGTCAATTGGAGTACCAAATGCAGTGGCAAAACTTGTATCTGAAAGAGTAGCAATAGGAGATCACAAAAGTGCTCATAAAATATTTAAGATTGCATTAATTACATTTGGAACAATAGGATTTTTATGTTCTATCTTTTTATATGTTAGCGCAAGAGAAATATCTAATAATTGGATTCAAATACCAGAAGCTGAAATGAGCTTAGTAGCTCTTGCTCCTTCAATATTTTTTGTATCAATTATTTGTGTTATTAGAGGCTATTTTAATGGAAGACAATGCATAAAAGTAACAGCGAATTCGCAGACGATAGAGCAAATTTTTAAAATGGTTTTAACTATAATTATAGTTGAATTGATTGCAATAATAAGTGGAATGGATACAGCTTTTATGGCTGCTGGAGCAAATCTTGCAACAACTCTTTCGTCTATATTATGCTTTGCGTATTTATACATATATTATTCAACAGTAAAGGCAGAGATAGCAAGAGAAATAAAAAGTTCAGTAAATTATCAATATAAAGGGATAACTAAAATTATAAAAGAAATTTTATGTGTATCAATTCCTATGTCACTTACTCCGATTTTAGCAACCATAAATAAAAATATAGATTCTATAACTGTAGTAAGAGGTTTGAAAAATTTTATGTCAGAAAGTATGGCAAAGGCTGAATATGGAATACTTACAGGTAAAGTAGATACACTTGTTACAATGCCAATGTCATTTAATATAGCATTTACAACTGCTCTTGTTCCAAGTGTATCGTCAGCAAAGGCAACAGGTGATTGGAAAAATGCAAAAAAAAGAATAGAGTTTTCTATTTTAGTGACAATATTAATTGGACTTCCATGTACTGTTGGTATAATATTATTTGCTCAGCCAATACTTAATTTGTTATTTCCAAACCAAGTGTCAGGAGCATTTATATTACAAGCAAGTAGTACTTCCATTTTATTTATTGTATTAGAGCAAACTATAAGTGGAGTATTACAAGGAATTGGAAAACCAATAATTCCTGCAATTTCTCTTGGAATAGGTGTGCTAGTTAAATTTCTTATTAATAACTTATTGATTCCAATTAATCCGGAGAGCAACATATTTGGAGGAACTGCAGGAGCTGCAATTGGAACGACAGTGTGTCATTTAATAGCTTTTGTTATAGATTTATTTATAATGAACAAATATGTTAAATTAAAAATTAACAAAAAAGATTATATTTTAAAGCCTATTATTGCTTGTATTATGATGGGAATTAGTAGTATTTTTACATATAATACATTATTAGGTATTATTTCTGAAAAATTGTGTACAATAATATCAATCTTTATTGCAATTGTTGTATATATTATACTGATTTTTTTACTAAGAATATTTTCAAAAAACAATATATATATGATACCATATGGAAATAAAATATATAAAGTTTTGAAATTACTAAGAATATACAATGATTAAATTATATTTCTTTAATTAATGTCAAATAAATAAAAATATAGAAGTGATTGGGAAAGTACAAAAAATACAGCGAAAAAAGAAGGATTTAATCTAACTTTGGCGAATAAAGATAATAGTAGATTGATTTTCGTCTACATATTTGATAATCTTATAGGAGGTAATGGAAAATGAACAAATCAGAATTAATCGCAGCTATGGCAGATAAAACAGGAGAAACAAAGAAAAATGCAGAAGCATCTTTAAATGCATTAGTCGATGTTATAACAGAAGCATTAGTTAAAGGTGATAAAGTTCAATTAGTTGGATTTGGTTCTTTCGAAGTAAGAAAAAGAGCAGCTAGAAAAGGAAGAAACCCACAAACTAAAGAAGAAATCAAAATACCTGCTTCTAAAGCACCTGTATTCAAAGCTGGAAAAGCACTAAAAGATTTAGTAAATAACAAATAAGACTGAAATTTATATAAATATATGAATTCATATAAAGATATAGGAGGCAAAATCCTATATCTTTTTTTAAAAAAAGTATTGACAAATTATTACTTATCGTATTATAATAATTCTTGTCAGTTCAAATAAATGCAGATGTGGCGGAACTGGCAGACGCACAGGACTTAAAATCCTGCGGTTGAATAAACCGTGCCGGTTCGATTCCGGCCATCTGCACCATAAGAGCATCAAGGAGTTCGTAAGATTAACCTTGATGCTTTTATAATAAAATTGCTAGAATTTTCTAACAAATTTCTAACAATTTGAGATATTTTCTAATTTAGATGTATTAGAGTCCAGATCTAATATATCTTTTTTATTGCTATTAAAACTAAGTGCATTTTCAATAGCTGATGCAGATTTAATTTTGGTACTCGAATCCAAGTGTGTATATCTTTCAGTTGTTCTTGAGCTTGAATGACCAAGCCAATCTTGTATTGCTCTTAATGAAATACCTTTCTTTACTAGCAACGTTCCGACAACTGTGTCTTAAATCGTGGAACCTTATTTTTCTCAAATCATTATTCTTTAAAATTTCTTTAAATTTATGGCTTACATAGTCAGGTTTTCTTAAATTACCCATTTCATCTATACAAACGAAATCTTTAAATTGTTTATTGTAACTTTCTTTAAATATAGACATATAGTATTCTTGCATTTTTCTAGTATATAGTAAAAGCTCTTCAATTTCTTTAAATAAAGGTAATGTTCTATAACTAGATTTATTTTTAGTTTTTCTTTTAGTAATTGTTTTAGTTTTTGTTTTACTATTTTCGTTTTCATCTGTAACTGTTACTACTTTATGATTTATTGTAATTGTTTTATTTTCAAAATCTATTGCAGACCACATAATGCCTAAAACTTCACTTCTTCGTAATCCATAGAAAGCAGTTAAATAAACAATTAATTCTAAAGGCGTGTCTTTTACTACTTTGAATAAATTGTTTAATTCATCTTCATTATAATAGTCAGCAATAAATTGTTCTTGTTGTGGTCTACCAACTTTTATAGCTGGATTACTTTGTATTAAGTCTGTTTGTACTGCATAATCTAATGCCTTTCTAATATTAGCATGATATTTTACAACTGTATTTCCTTTAAGCCCTTGTGAATATAACCAATTATAAAAATCTAAAATATGCACTGGTTTCAAATCTTCTAGCATTACTGGATTTTTAGTAAAATATTCTTTTGTTCTGCCTTCAATTTGCCTTTTATAACCTGTATATGTGGATTCTTCTACTTGATGTTTTATCATATCAAGCCATTTAATCATAAAGTCTGAAAATGATATTTGTACTTTTTTATCTTCTGTTTTGGTAGTTGTAATTGTTTCTAGTTTATTTTTAAATTCATCTCTTATTTGAATAAGTTTCTTTTCAGCTTTTTTCTTACTTTCGTTTTCTTTAAATCCTGTAGATATCCATTTCATTTTTCTAATGCCATCTACATAGTAAGTTAATACTGTATAAAAAGTCTTATTCTTAATTGTTAAATATGCTGTAATGTCATACATAAAAAATCTCCTTTCCAATTTTTAAACAGTATTTTTAGTTAAAAAAGCGATAACGTTTATCTTAGGTATTCTGTATAGCTTTCCAACTTTAATTGCTTTTATAGTGCCTTCTCGCACTAATTCGTATGCCTTTTGTTTACCAATATTACCTAGCATTGATTGTAGTCCAGATACATCAACAACATCAGGATAATTAGCAAACATTTCTTGAGTGTTAATATTATTTTGCATCGCATTCCTCCGTTTCTTTCAAAATCATATTTTGCATATATTTAGTAGATTTTTCTAACCGTCCCATCTACTTAAGTGAATATTATAGTTTGTTTTACCAACATAGGAATTTCACCTCTCCGTTATTAACCGAGCGCCTTCTCAACATCACATTAAGCCAAGCCGAAGTATCATTATTTCGTTCTATAATACTTTCATATAACACTATTTTTTAGTGTGTTTTTCAATGTACTTTTTCTTGTTTGCAATTTTTATTTGCAAAGCTATTGTAATAATGATAACATTATAGTATAATAATTATAAGATGTCAATAACAAATTGTAAAAAAATAAAAATTGTTAACGAAGGATTTGGGGGAAATATTGAAATGAAAGGAAATTTACCAGAAAAAAGTTTTTTTGATAGCTTTTATATTTGGTTTAATAAAGAAAAAAGAGAAGAATATTATTCAACGCCTTTGTATCTTTATAGTGTAAATAGAATAGATGATTTTGAAAATAGACTATTAACATTAGAGTTTGATAAAAACGAAGTTAAAGTCAGAGTTAAAGAAGAACAAGGGTTGAAATATCCAGGCAATATGTACTTTCCTTATGTAGAAAGGTTAGGAATGTTTTTATTAAGATTTTTAAATGCAAATTTAGAAACTTATGAATCTGCTTATGAAACTTTCTTTTATGCTTATGGATTTGAAATATTAAAAGATATTGATGAAAATTATAAATTTGAACTTAAGGGGAAATACGAAAATGATGAAGTATATTTAAAACAGATGGAGAAAATTTTTAATGATTTGCAAGATAAAATACAAGAAGTTCAATATGAAATAAAAAAATTTGTAACTTATGTATTTAATCTTGATGAGCAAGAAGAATTAAAGGAATATACACCAAGCCAAAGATTTGCAGTATATCTAATTAAGCATAAAGGACAAGCATATACCTACAATAAAAATGACAATATCATTCAAGACAACTATTCAAATAAAAATTTAGAATTAGCACATATGAATGATGCACAATTATTAGATAGTTTCAAAAATAATACAATGCTTGTTTCAATGATAGATACACATCAAAGCAATGACCTATCTGCAATTTGCTATACTGTACTAGAAGAACTTGTAAAAACAACAAATAATCCAATAAAAAAATGTCAAAACTGTGGAATGTACTTTATTCCAAACTCAAGACTAGATGAAATTTATTGTGATTATCCAAAGCCAGATGGCAAAACTTGTAGAGATAAAGGTGCATTTCAAGCCTATAATGAAAGATTAAAACAAAACAAAGCACTTGCAGAATACAGAAGATTATACCAATTAAAATCTATGGCTGTTGGCAGAAATAAAGATAATAAACAGATGAAAAAAAATTTTGAAAAATGGAAAAAAGATGCTAAAGATAAAGTTAACAAATTGAAACATGGAGTTTTAACAGAAGATGAAGTTTATGAGTGGTTATTAAATAATAAATGATGGAGGAAAAGATGAACAACGATATATATGATTTTTCTAATACTGGGATATATAAATTAATAGAACAAATGCAACAAATTTCTAGACCTGTAGTAGATATGATTAATAGTACTGCTTTTAAAACTTCTATGCAATCAGTTATTCAACAATGTTCTATTCATAACGAAATAATGCAAACATATTTCAGAAACAACACAATTGAAAATTTAATTAAACCAACTTTAGAATTATATGCACAACAAATGAAAAAAATATATGATATAATACCAACTATTGCAACTCAAAATCTTTATAATACTATGGCATCATATAGCAATATTTTAAGAGAAATAAATTTTGACAATTTAAAATTAAATGATAATGGTACTTTAGAATATGAAGGAGAATCGTTTTCAGAAAATGAAATCGAAGTAACCTCTAATGAAATTGTTACAGAAATAAATACTAAAGGAACTGTAGAAGTAGGAAATATTCTTAAAAAAATATTATTATGCCTTATTGGTACATTAATAATATCATTTCTGCAGGCAGAAGATTTAAAGTATTTCTTTTTAATGATGTATGGTGGATTTTTGAGTCAACCTGGTGCAGATGCTTATAATTTTTTTAAAGATAAATTTATAAAAGTATTTAAAAAAGATTCAATTACTAATGACTACTTTGAAAATCATAGTGGATTAGTACAGATAGGCAATTTAAAATTAAGAAAAAAGCCTAATAAAGATTCTAAGGTTATTGCAAATTTAGATTTTGGTAGTTCTATAGAAATAAAAAATCAATTAGGAAGTTGGCTCGAAATAAATTATTGTATTAATGAAGATAATAATACTTATATATCAGGATGGGTTTATGCTAATGGAATAAAAAGAATAAACAAAATAAAACAAAAACTTATAAGTTAGGAGATTTGAATTATGAAAAATACCGAAACCAATAGAGTCGAAAATAAAGAATTACTAAATGAAGATTTTGAGCAAGAAGTTATTGCCTTTCTTAATTATAAAGAAGGTGGAATAATTTATGTTGGAATTAATAAAGACGGACAAGTTGTTGGAGTTGACAATACTGACTTAACACAACTTCAAATTAAAGACAGAATAAAAAATAATATACAACCTTCTACTTTGGGATTATTTGATGTAACTGTGGAAATAATAGATAATAAAGAAGTAATAAAAGTTATAATATCAAGTGGAACTGAAAAGCCTTATTATTTAAGAAAAAAAGGAAGAACTCCAGAAGGATGTTATATTAGAATTGGTAGTAGTAAAGAAAGAATGACAGAGAGAATTATTGAAGAAATGTTTGCTAGACGAATAAAAAATTCTTTAAAAGAAATAGAGTCTCCTAGACAAGATTTAACATTTAGACAGTTAAAAATTCATTATGAAGGGAATGGAATGATTCTTAATGATAATTTTGCTAGAAATCTAAATTTATTAACTGATGATGGAAAATATAACTATAATGCTTATTTACTTGCTGACGAAAATGATATATCAATAAAACTTGTTAAGTATTTAGGAACAAGTAAAATGGAATTAATAGAAAATCAAGAATATGGGTATTGTTGTTTAATAACTGCTACCCAAAGAATTTTGGATAGGCTTACGGCGGAAAATACTGTTTATGCAAAAATTGAATACAATGGTAGAAAAGAAGTAGAAATGATAGATAGTAAAGCATTAAAAGAAGCGGTTATAAATGCAATGGTACATAGCGATTATACTTTAAGTACAACACCAATAATTGAACTTTATTCTGATAGAATTGAAATTACATCAGGAGGAGGACTACCACAAGGATTATCACAAGAAGAATTTTTAGAAGGTGTCACTGCTCCAAGAAATAAAGAACTTATTAGAGTGTTTAAAGATGTAGATTTAATTGAAAACATTGGCTCTGGAGTCTTAAGAATTTTAGATGCCTATGATAAAAGTTGTTTTAGATTTATGGAACATTTTTTAAGAGTTTCATTTAAGTACAGAGAAAATCCATTTGAATATGACCAGGAAAATGGCCAAGAAAGTTACCAAAAACATTTAAGTGAAATTCAAGATAAAATTATTGCATTAATTAAGAAAAATCCTAGCATTACTCAAAAAGAAATAGCAAAAACACTTGAAATTTCAAGAGAAAAAGTAAAATACCATATAGCTATATTAAAAGAAAATAATCTTATTATAAGAGAAGGTTCTACTAAAAAAGGAATTTGGAAAATCTTAAAATAATTTCTTGGTCGAAAAAACGACCAAGAAAACGACCAAGAAAATTTTACAAAAATAATGACCCATGTTATAATTTATATATAATAATAATTTTGGAGGATAAAAAAATGAGTGGAATTAAAATTATTAGAAGAAATGATAATAATGAACAACAAGAATCAGTTAAGCAATTATATGATAAGAAAATAGAAAAAATAATTTCTAAAATGCCAAAAAAATTAAGTTTTGAAGAAAAAGTGGATTTTTTATATTCTTTTTTGGTAAATGATTTAGGATATGATTATGAATGTTTGGAAAGAACTGCGAATGATACAGGCTTAGTTACTCCTACATTCTTTGCTGATATAGATGATGAAAGTGTGCCTAGTACATATCGTGGATATTCAAATACTTCTGATCCAATAAGTGCTTTCCTACATAGAAAAGCATTATGTGCTGCAACAAGTAAAATATTTAAAGATTTGTGTGATAGAGCAGGGATAAAATGTGAAATATGCAATGGTAAAACGGCAATAGTTGATGATGAATCAGGGGTAAGAAGGGGCCATGCTTGGAATATTGTAGAAGATGAATATGGACGTAGGAGCCATGTCGATGTAACATATGGAAGATTTGTAAAAGATAATCATGAATTCGAAAATTGTAAAGATAGAAAATTAGAAGATTTCTCTATGGTTAGTGATGAAGACCTAGTTAAAAGAGGTCCACACACTTTTGAAAAAAGTGTTAGTCGTTGTAATTATACTGTAACAAATCATCAGCAAATTAAAGAAAAAATATTAAGTAAATTAAATGAAGAAGAATTAGACACTGACGATATACAGCATTAATAAAAATGGAGTGATAGTAAAATTCATCACTCCATTTCTTCATATTCTAGCTCTTCCTCATATCCAATTTGCTTTTCTGGATCAAGATAAGTGTCATTTTCTATTTGAAAATCTCTAATAAATTCTTCTTCAGAAGAAACTAAAAATTTACTACATACCCAATGTATAAATTTATCTACTGTTTTTTGAAATGTATTTATAACTTTTCGTAAAAAGCTATTTTCCTTTTTAAGCTGATAAATTTCATCTTCATATTTGTTTTCAACTTTTCGTATTTCTTCTTTAAGTTTAATAGAATAGTCCTTTTCAATATTTTTGTACTTTTCTTTTAACTCTCTGTTTTCAGACATTATAGCTTTTCTTTCTTTTTCATATTTTGACGCTCTTTCAACAGTATTAACTTGATTTTGTAGTGTTAAATAAAGCAGAGAAATTTGTTCTTGTTGTTCTTTAATCATATTATCTCTGGGCTGTACAACCAATTCTTGTATTTTTTCATCTCTATTTCGTACTAATTTTCCAAAACTCTTAACATCAGGAGTTTCTGGTATTTCTAATTTTATATCATTAAGTACAGTTTTAGTATTTTCAAAATTTGTAATTTTCTTATAATCCTCAACAGATAAATGTACTCTTTCACTTGGATTTCCTCTTTCTAAATTAAAGCCATTTGCAGTTATATAAGAATGAAAAGCATTTTGTAGTTGCCTATAACTATCTTTAGCTTTCCAAAATTCACTACAAGCAATTTTATTGATAGCATTTTCTTTTTTATCAGTAGTGTGAACAACAGGAATAAATACTAAATGCATATGTGGAGTCTCTTCATCCATATGTACTTTTGCTGATAAAATATATTGTTCTCCTAAATTTTTGTATTAGCATACAAATTTATAAGCAGTTTCAAAATATCTTTTAGTTTCAGTTTCTACAATAGTTTCAAAGAAAGATTTATCAGATGTGGTTATATATTCACAAACAATATTGCTAACTGATTTAACTTGTCCTTTTAAATTATATTTTTCTTTTATTAAATCAAATTCTTTTTCGTAAGTATGTTTACATTCTTTTATTGAATAGTTTAAGTAAGATAATTCCTTATCTATATTTTTATTTGAATAGTTTTTATTCCTTCTTTCATTGTGTCTAAATATTCCTTTTAAATTTTTTCTTTTGTATTTTGCATTTCTAATTATAGCATAACTCACATTTTATTACTTCCTTTGCACTACTTTTTAAGCTAGTCTTCGTAAGCCTTACTTATGTTCAAATACTCTATAAACAGGCTAACATAACACAAATATGAAGATATGTTTGAAGAATATTTAGAAGATATTATTGGAAATTTAAAAAAGCAAACTATATTTGTGTATCAATACGGTTTGCTTTTTTTATAAATCTATTTAACAATAAAAGTCAATAATGCAGAAGCTATATTTGCAATTAAAGTATAACTTATTATTTTGTTTTTAGTTATATTATTAAAATATTTTTTGTAAATTAAGTATTCTGAAAGGATTACAAGAATTTCCATAATTATAAATGTAATCATATATGGTATTGGCATATATATTAGTGATAATTGAAGTATAATGTTTGTTATTAGATTTGTTATAAAGATAGTTTTAATGTTCTTTATTTTCATTATTAAAGCAATTATTATTTCAGCGACAATAGTTAATATTAAAGAAATAGCAACAGTCTTTATAATATTTGAAGCATTTGTTTTTGTAACTACTCCAATTGTATCAATGTCTATAGTAATATTACTTTGAAAATCTGTTCTATGTATTACATCAGTTATTTTAATCTCTCCAGTATCGTTGTTTATTATTACTACTTTATAAGTATCTGGCGTTCCAAAATAGTTATAAAAATGTTCATGTTCAATATTTCCAGCGCATTTACCCCATAATAAACTATTTCTCATACATGAAGAAATCCAACCATCATAATCCATATTATATAAGGTTTCTGCTTGTTTGGCTGTTATCCCGTCTGTGTTGTGCGATATCATCAAAATAAACTGTTAATCCATTCTTGTCTTTAACTCCATCTTTTAAGTCGAGTTGGCGTCCATTACTTGAAAAGTTACTATCAGGATAATAATCTTCAGCTTTTTCAGCATGTTCAAATAAATCTATTGTATAATTGCTTGTTTTCATATTTTTTAGATGAATTGTTATACTTGGTTTTGGACCCATATCAGCATTGACAATAGAATTAAATCCAAATAGCATTAGAAAAATAATGCTTAGTGTTATTAAAATTCTACATTTTTTCAACATATTTAATTCCTCCATTTTTTATATATTTTATCATATTTATTATTTTAAAACTATAATTTTACAAAAAAATATATTTATTATTTTACTTTAAATTCAGATAATAATTATTTTAATTATAACACTTTTGAAAAATCAAATGTATAAATACACAGATTTTATATAAATATTATTTTTGAAGAAATCTAAAATTAAAAAAATGCAAGTTTTTGTTATGAATCATATCAGATTTTGTAATAAAATCAATAAAAATAGAAATAAAGAGGGTGATTTTTTGAAAAAGTATAATAACAAAGCAAATGTAATAGGAAGTTTATTAACTAAATATAGAAAACAAAAAGGATTATCAAAAGAGGAAGTCTGTAGACGAGTACAACTTTATGGAATAGATATTAATAGAGTAGAATTATATCGTATGGAAAAAGAAATAAGTATTGTAAAAGATTTTGAATTAATAGTTTTATGCAAAGTACTAGGAATAGACTATGACAAAGAAATTAAAACATTGATAGAATAAATATGGAAAAATTAAGTTTACCAATAGTTGATTGAATAGACATAATATGCTATAATGAGCGCATAGGCATATGCCTTTATTAAAATTCCTGTAAAAACTAAAAAGTAAGAAGGGAAGTAAATCATGAAAATCACGATGAATGGTCTCAAAAATGGATCTATAAGATTTGAGAACGGGCGGATTGTAAAAGGAAGTTTTCCTTTTGGTGGGCCTAAGGTAGTTGATGAAACTAAGAGCATTGGGACATTTGGAATCAAAAAGATAAGAGTATATACCAAAGTAGCAGATGTTGTTATTTCTACAGGAACTACTAGTAAAGTGGTAGTTCGCTACCATGGCGATATTGTTACAGAAGGAAGAGCCAATTTGGCTGTCAGCAGATTTAACGACGAGATTAATATTGTTGGAAATTTTAATGGCAATATTTTTAGTGGCAGTCTTAAACTGGAGATTGAGATTCCGAATAAACAATTTGAAAAAATCAAGGTTGAGTCCATTAATGGCAGAGTAACTTTGAAAAAGGAAGTGAAAGCTACAAGCCTTAATATCAGGACCACAAATGGTAGTGTTGAAACAGAAGCCTATTTTAAAGAGGCGAATGTGAGAACAATAAATGGTAGTTTGTATATTTATGCAATGGCCAACAATGATATTAATATTTATGCTACCTCTGCCAATGGCAGTATTGAAGTGAAATTGGAAAATATTAGTTCCTACAACATGGAGACATCTTCTGTAAACGGTTCGGTAAGAACCAGGTACAACTTGGGAGGAAAATACAAGGCAACTGGTAAAGTGACGTCGTTGAATGGCAGTATAATGATGAGGTAATAAGTGATTTATTAATTAAACATGATAAAAAATACTATGTGTGAGTGTTTATGAGATAATAAAAATGTAGTTTTTTTCCAACATAAAAATGTAGGAAAACCTACATTTTTCTTTTTGCTTAA
>CAKOPZ010000009.1 GCA_934101145.1 uncultured Clostridia bacterium | reverse complement strand
AATATAACATCATCTGCGAATGTGCAAGAAAATTTTTATGTAGAATTTGAAATAAAATAGTAAGATACAAATTACAAGTTGTAAAAAGGAAGTGATTAAAATGGATATGTATCAAAAAAGAAAAATCAGAGCAGAAAAGAAAAAAGATGATAGTCCAAAAAGTTTTTCATCAGTCGGAATCAACTGGTATCCACGGACATATGGCAAAAACTAAAAGGCAAATAATAGAGGATTTAAAGCTTATTGATGTAGTGGTAGAAATATTAGATGCAAGAATACCTGTTGCAAGCCAAAACCCAGATATAGGAAAATGGATAGAAGGAAAACAAAAATTATTTGTACTTAACAAGTGTGACTTAGCATCTGAAAGTGAAAATAAAAAATGGATACAGTATTTTGAAAAAAAAGGAATACCTGCAGTTCTTGTAGACAGTAATTCTGGAAAAGGAATAGATAATAGTTTGAAAAGAATAAACAGCATATATAATGAAAGTTCTGAAAAATATGCAAATAAAGGAAGAATAGGAAAATCAATACGTGTAATGATTTTAGGCATTCCTAATGTTGGTAAATCATCATTTATAAATAGAGTAACTAAAAAGAATTCTATGCAGGTTGGAAATAAACCAGGTGTTACAAGACAAAAGCAATGGGTTCGAATTAGTGAAAATATTGAATTGTTAGATACACCAGGAGTTTTATGGCCAAAATTTGAAAATGAAGAAGTTGGTTTGAAATTAGCATATACGGGAACTATAAAAGATGATGTATTACAAACAATAGAAATTGGATTTAGCTTGCTAAAATATTTAATTAGTAGTTATAAAGAAAATTTAATTGAAAGATATAAATTAGATGAGAATAAAATTGATGCAATACTTGAAAATGATATAGAAGAGAATGAAAAAGCATTAGAGATAATGGATGAAATAGGCAGAAAAAGAGGAGCACTTATGTCAGGTGGATATATTGATCAAGAAAAAGTTGCTAAAATTATATTAGATGATTTTAGAGCTGGAAGATTAGGTAGAATTACACTTGAAAGTCCAGAAATGTAGGAGTTAATGATGGAAGAAATAATAGATAGAAAAAGAGAAAGAGTTGAAGTTGATACAATGTCACCACTTACTTGGGCATATGTAGGAGACAGCGTATATGAATTATTTATAAGGAATCATTTAGTGAATACCACTAAAATGAAACCACATATGTTACATATAAAATCGATACAATATGTAAAGGCAGGAGCACAAGCAAAGATATTAAATGAATTGATGAAGGATTTGAACGAAGCGGAAAAAGAAATTGTAAAAAGAGGCAGAAATGCAGAAAATCATCACCTTCCTAAAAATGCAACAGTTCATGAATATATGTATTCTACTGCGTTTGAAGCATTGATTGGATATTTGTATTTAACAAAACAAGATGGTAGACTAAAAGAGATTTTGACTAAATGTTTAGAGATTGGAACAAAATTTATAAAAGATAGAAAATAGTTGGTACTTTTTTAGGCGGACTCAGAAAGTACCAGAAAAAAATAAAGCATAGAGAACTATATAAGGACTCTATGCTTTTAAGTTGGTGACCCCTACGGGAATCGAACCCATGATTCAGCCTTGAGAGGGCTGCGTCTTAACCGCTTGACCAAGGGGCCATAAAAACTACTATATTAATATACCATAGTTTTTCCTATTTCGTCAATACATAGTTAAAAAATTAAGTAAAAATTTTAAACAATCTCTTGACAAAACATATATTCGCATGTATAATAAATACGAACATTATTTTGCAAGGAGGATTTTTTATGATATCAACATTGCATATAAAAAATATAGGAATAATAGATGACATAACAATAGATTTAAATGATGGCTTTAATGTTTTAACTGGAGAAACTGGTGCAGGGAAAACATTGATAATTGGATCACTTCGGAATTATATCAGGAGGACGTTTTTCAAAAGAAATGATAAGAAAGGGAGAAAACTATTGCTTTGTTGAAGCTAATATTTTTTGCCCTTCAAGTGAATATTCTATTGATGGAAATATTGTTGTTTCAAGGGAAATATATACAAATGGCAGAAATTCTTGTAAAATTAACGGACGTTTAGTAACTGTAAATGAACTTAAGGAAATAATGAGTAAAATAATTGATATACATGGCCAACAGGACAATAGAAATTTATTAGATAGTTCAAATCACATTGAATATTTGGATAGTTTTATTGGAAATGATATTATAGAAATAAAAACGAAATATAGAGAGCTTTATGAGAAATATATTGAAATAGATAAAAAAATAAAAGATAATTATGGAGATGAAAAAGAAAAGGAAAGAAGACTTGATTTATTAGAATATCAATTTAATGAGATAGAAAAAGCAAAATTGAAAATTGGTGAAGATGAAGAATTACAAGAAAAGCATAATTTAATGAAAAACTCAGAAAAATTACAAGAAAACTTGAATTGCATAGATGATAATTTAGAAAATGCAGTTATAGAGGGAGTTTCAAACTCAATAAGATGTTTGGAAAAAATAGAAAGCTATGGAGAAGAATATTCAAATAAATTAACGGAATTAAAAAATATCTATTATGAAATTCAAGAAGTTTCAAGAGATATTTCGTCTATGAAAGATGATGTATATTTTAACGAAAGCGATAGAAATGTTGTTGAAGAAAGGCTTGATGAAATATTTTCTTTAAAAAGAAAATATGGAAATAGCATTGAAGAAATTATTGAATATAAAGATAAACTACAAGAAGAAATAAATATAATAGAAAATGCAGATGAAATAAATGAAAAATTAAAAAAAGAACTTTTAGAAATAGAAAAAGAAATGAAAGAGCTAAGCAAAGAATTGAATAACATTAGAGTAAAATTTGCAACAGAACTTTCAAAAAGTATTAATAATGAATTACATGATTTGGAAATGAACAATGCAATATTTAATGTAAAGGTTGAAAAAGAAGATAAATTTAATAAAAATGGACTAGATAAGGTAGAATTTATGATTTCAACAAATAAAGGTGAAGATGAAAAAGAGCTTATAAAAATTGCATCTGGTGGTGAAATGTCAAGAATTATGCTTGCAATAAAAACTATTCTTTCTGATGTGGATAAAGTAGGAACTCTTGTATTTGATGAGATAGATACTGGAATAAGTGGCAGGGCAGCAAAAGCTGTTGGAGAAAAAATGAAAATCATATCAAAAAAACATCAAATTATATGTGTAACACACCTTCCAGCGATTGCTGCAAAAGGAGATTATAATTACTTTATTAGTAAATCTGTAAAAGAAGATAAAACAGTTACAAGTATAAAACAATTATCAGAAGACGAAACAATTGCTGAAATAGCAAGAATTGCAAATGGAGATGTAACAGAAATTGCAATTGCAAATGCAAAAGAATTAAGGAATGCAGTATAAAATTATGCATGATTGGTTTACAAAATGTGCAAAATGTTATATAATAGTGAAGATTAAACCGCACTTTAAAGTGCTTAAAGAGGGGGAAATATAATGCAAGAAAACGAAAATATGCAAGAGCAAGAAATTGATATGAATCAATTAATGAAAGTTAGAAGAGAAAAATTAGAAAAATTAAAACAAGAAGGAAAAAACCCTTTTGAAATAACTAAATTTAATAGAACGCACACAAGTAAACAAATTATTGATAATTATGATGAACTTGAGGGAAAAGATGTTACAATAGCAGGCAGATTGATGGCTAAAAGAATTATGGGAAAAGCATCATTTTGCCACATCCAAGATAGTGAAGGAAGAATCCAAAGTTATGTTAGTATAAATGAACTTGGAGAAGATAGCTATAAACAATTTAAAGAAGATGATATTGGAGATATTATTGGAATTACAGGTTTTGTATTTAAAACAAGAACAGGAGAAGTTTCAATTCATGCAAAAGAAGTAACACTTCTTACTAAATCCTTGAAACCACTTCCTGAAAAATATCATGGACTAAAAGATGCAGACTTAAGATATAGACAAAGATATGTAGATTTAATAGTTAATCCAGAAGTAAAAACAACATTTTTAACTAGAATTAAAATATTAAAAGAAATTAAAAATGTACTTGATCAAAAAGGCTATTTAGAAGTTGAAACACCTATTTTAAATACTATAGCAGGTGGAGCTTCTGCAAGACCATTTATTACACATCACAATAGCTTAGATATAGATATGTATTTAAGAATTGCAAACGAGCTATACCTAAAAAGATTGATAGTTGGTGGATTTGATAAAGTTTATGAAATGGGTAGAATGTTTAGAAATGAAGGTATGGATTATAAACACAATCCAGAATTTACCAACATAGAATTATATTCTGCATTTGAAGATTATAATGACATGATGGATATAGCAGAAGAAATTTTCTCTAAAGCAGCACAAAACGTTCTTGGAACAACAAAAATTACTTACCAAGGTCAAGAAATAGATTTAACACCAAATTGGAAAAGAATAACTATGATTGATGCTATAAAAGAAGTTACAGGAGTTGATTTTAATACTATAGAAAATGATGCTGATGCGATGGAAGCAGCTAAAAAACTAGAAGTTGAAATTGATCCTATTAAAACAACAAGAGGAGATATTATTAATCAAGTGTTTGAAGCAAAAGTTGAAGAAACTTTAATTCAACCAACATTTATTTGTGATTACCCAGTTGAAGTATCACCTTTAACAAAGAGAAAACCATCAGATCCAAGATTAACAGAAAGATTTGAATTATTTATAGGTGGCAGAGAGTATGCCAATGCTTACTCAGAGCTAAATGATCCAATTGATCAATATGAAAGATTTTTAGCTCAAGTTAAACAAAGAGAAGCAGGAGACGATGAAGCAAACATGATGGATGAAGACTTTGTTAATGCACTAGAAATTGGAATGCCTCCAACAGGTGGTATGGGTATAGGAATTGATAGAATGGTAATGCTTTTAACAGACCAAGCATCTATTAGAGATGTATTATTATTCCCTACAATGAAACCTTTGAATTAGAATAATTAGACAAAGGTGTTTAAAAATATGTAATTGAGTTTGATTGAAAAATGACTCAATTGAAACAAACGATAAGTACTATAGTTTGAAGGAGAATTAAATGTATATAGATAAAAGAGTATTATATATTGTGTTAGGTTTGATAATTTTATCAAATGTAATTGGCTTATTAACTAATACAAATGAACTTTTAAGCTTACTAATGAGCTTGCCGGCAGTTTTGATTGCGATAACATTTCATGAATTTGCACATGGATTTGTTGCAGACAAATTAGGAGATGATACTCCAAGAAGACAGGGAAGATTAAGTTTAAATCCATTTGCACATTTAGATCCAATAGGTACAATTATGCTTATATTTGCAGGGTTTGGTTGGGGAAAGCCTGTAGAAATAGATTCAAGAAATTTTAATAGAAAAATTAAAATGAATGTTGCAGAAGCAATGGTTGCAACTGCAGGACCTATTATGAATTTCATATTAGCAATTGTATTTGCTATAATATATGCGATTGTATTTAAGTATGCTGCAGGATTTATGCTTACTCAAACCGGAATGATAATAATGTTGATGGTACAGACATGTATTGTTATAAATTTAGGACTTGGTATTTTTAACTTGATACCACTTCCACCACTAGATGGTTCAAAAATTGTACTTAGTTTTTTACCATATAATGCAAAAAATTGGGTACAACAATATGGTCAATATTTTTATATTGTATTTGTAATAATTTGGGTTACAGGTATTGCTGGAGCGATAATTTCACCATTGATATCTGGTGCTTATTCTGGACTAATGAAAACAATTGGTTCTTTATTTGGAATATTATAAAAAGGAGATTATGTGCTTGTATTATTTAATGCAAGCACATATATAGTAGAAATGAAAGATATAATAACTTTAGGAATTGAATCAAGTTGTGATGAAACATCTGTTGCAGTTGTAAAAAATGGGAGAGATGTTTTGTCAAACGTAATTAATTCACAAATTAAAATACACGAAAAATTTGGGGGAGTTGTACCAGAAATTGCATCAAGGAATCATGTTGAAGCGATTTCTGATGTTACAAAGCAAGCTTTAAATGATGCAAATGTTACGTTTGATGATATAGATAATATTGCCTGTACATATGGACCTGGGCTAGTTGGAGCATTGCTTGTTGGCGTTTCATATGCCAAGGGTTTAAGTTATGCATTAAATAAACCATTAACTCCAACTAATCATATAGAAGGACATATTGCAGCAAATTATATAACACATAAAGATTTAAAACCTCCATTTTTATGCTTAGTAATTTCTGGCGGGCATACACATTTAGTACATATCAAGGATTATAATGATTTTGAAATTCTTGGAAGGACAAGAGATGATGCAATAGGAGAAGCTTTTGATAAAGTTGCAAGAGTGATTGGCCTTGGATATCCAGGGGGACCAAAAGTAGATAAACTTGCTAAAGAAGGAGAAGCAAATATTGAGCTTCCTAAAACTCATATTGATGGTTTGGATTTTAGTTTTAGTGGAATAAAAACAGCTATTATAAATTTACATCACAAAAATCCAGATATTAATAAAGCAGATTTATGTGCAAGTTTTGAAAAATATGTTACAGATATATTACTTGAAAATACATTAAAAGCATCTAAAGAATTAAATACAAATAAGATTGCTCTTGCTGGAGGGGTATCTTCAAATACATTTATTAGAGAGAACTTTTTGAATTTAGAAAAACAAGGATATGAGATTTATTATCCTGAACCAATTTTATGTACAGATAATGCTGCGATGATTGCATCGGCAGGTTTTTATAGATATAAAGCAGGAATAAATGCAGATCTAACATTGAATGCAATACCTAACTTAAAAATCGGTGAATAGGAGAGATAAATATTCATGGCAATTTATGTTATAGCGGATTTACACTTATCATTTTCACAAAACAAACCAATGGATATTTTTGGTAACAATTGGGAAAACCATGCTGAAAAGATAAGAAATAATTGGATAAAAAAAGTAAAACAAGACGATTATGTAATACTACCTGGGGATTTTTCATGGGCAACATATATTGAAGATACAAAATTAGATTTTTCTTATTTAAATAGTTTACCTGGAAGAAAAATTTTATTAAAAGGAAACCATGACTATTGGTGGACAACCCTTGCAAGTATGAGAAAATTTGTAAAAGAAAATGAATTTGAAAATATAGATTTTTTATATAATAATAGCTATTTAGTGGAGGATAAGATAATTGTAGGCACTAGAGGGTGGAATATTTTAGATAGTGAAGACGATAAAAAAATGATAAAACGTGAAACTGCAAGACTTGAACTTTCTATAAAAGATGGCATACAAAAATATGGCAGTGAAAGAGAAATTATTGCATTTCTACATTATCCGCCAATTACACAAAACAATTTAAATAAGCCTGAAAATAGAGAATTTATAAATATGCTAAAGAAGTATAATATTAAAAGATGTTATTATGGTCATTTACATGGACAATCACATAAAGATGCGGTTACAGGAATTATAGATGGTATTGAATATAAATTAATCAGCGCAGATTATTTGAATTTTGATTTGCAATTGATCTAAGTAAAAACATAAATTTTAGGGCTTGCAATATCTATAATTTGTGATATAATAATATGGCTATTTGTACAAACGAAAAGAAAGTAAATAAAAATAAATAATATTATAATAAATCAGATGGAGGTTAAAATGGACGTAAAAGTTGAGAAAACAGAAAACAAGAATGAAGTTAAGCTAACATTTACAGTAGAGGCAAAAAAATTTGAAGAGGCAATGGAAAAGGTATATACAAAAACTGCAAAATATTTTAATATACCTGGGTTTAGAAAAGGTAAAGCTCCAATGCAATTAGTTGAAAGACAATATGGAAGTGAAATTTTTTACGAGGATGCTTTTAACGAATTAGCTCCAGAAGTTTATGATGAGGCTATAAAAAACAATGATATTGAAGCTGTAAGCAAGCCAAATATTGATATTACTCAAATGGAAAAAGGAAAAGATTTAATATTTACTGCAACTGTACAAACAAAACCAGAAGTAAAATTAGGTAAATATAAAGGTATAGAAATTAAAAAAATAGAGTATAATGTTTCTGACGAAGAAATTGATCATGAATTAGGTCATATGCAAGAAAGAAATTCTAGATTAATATCTGTTGAAGATAGACCAGTAGAAGAAGGAGACATCACTGTAATTGATTTTGAAGGATTTGTTGATGGAGTTGCATTCGAAGGTGGAAAAGCAGAAAATCATGAATTAGAAATTGGAAGCAAAACATTTATTCCTGGATTTGAAGACCAAATAATAGGTATGAAAATTGATGAAGAAAGAGATATAAATGTAAAATTCCCAGAAGAGTATTTCTCTAAAGATTTAGCTGGAAAAGATGCTACATTTAAAGTTAAATTACATGAAATTAAGAAAAAAGAATTACCAGAGTTAGATGATGAATTTGCTAAAGATGTTAGCGAATTTGATACACTAGACGAATTAAAGAAAAGCATCAAAGAAAAAATAGAAGAAGAAAATAAAAATAAAGAAAAATATGAAACTGAGGAAGAAGCAATTAAAACTGTATGCGAAAATACAGAAATTGATATTCCAAGTGGAATGATTGAGCTTGAAATTGATAATATGATAAAAGATATCGAAGCAAGACTTTCATATCAAGGTTTAAAATTAGAACAATATCTTCAAATGATGGGAAAAACAGAATCAGAAATGAGAAAAGAATTTGAAGAACAAGCTGCAAGATCAGTAAAATCAAGATTAGTACTAGAGGCTATTGCTACAGCTGAAGATACATTACCAACTGACGAAGAAGTTACAGAAAAAATTAAGGAAATGGCAAAACAATACAACAGAGATGAAAAAGAATTGTTAGAAAATGAACAATTAAAATCATATATAGCAGATAGCATGAAAACAGAAAAAGCAATTGACTTTATAGTAAAAAATGCAAAAATAAAATAATATAAGGGGAAAAGTTAGGGGTGAAATTTAATTTATTCTATATAAATGAAATATTACCACTAACTTTTTGCACTTTAAAATAGGAGGAATTTTTATGGAAAAAAATAGCTTAGTACCATATGTTATTGAGCAAACAGCAAAAGGAGAAAGATCATATGATATATTCTCAAGACTTTTAAAGGATAGAATTATATTTTTAGGAGAAGACGTAAATGCTACAACAGCAAGTTTAGTAATAGCACAAATGTTGTTTTTGGAATCTGAGGATCCTGATAAAGAAATATGCTTATATATTAATAGTCCAGGTGGATCTATTACAGATGGAATGGGAATTGTAGATACAATGAATTATATCAAATGTCCTGTTTCAACGATTTGTGTAGGGTTAGCAGCAAGTTTTGGAGCAGTACTTCTTGCAAACGGTGAAAAAGGAAAGAGATTTGCAACACCAAATGCAGAAATATTAATACATCAACCATTAATTGGTGGAAATGGAATTGCAGGTCAAACAACAGAAATAAAAATTCAAGCGGACCACATGATAAAAACAAGAGAAAAGTTAAATAAATTATTAAGCGATAAAACTGGTCAAAGTATAGAGACAATTGAAAGAGATACAGAAAGAGATAAATGGATGACGGCAGAAGAAGCACTTAAATATGGCTTAATAGATGGTATTATGGACAAAAGAAAGTAAAAATTAAAGGAGAATAAAATGGCAAACAATAAAACAAAAACTATTAAATGTTCTTTTTGTGGAAAGTCACAAGAGGCAGTAGATAGAATTATCGCAGGTCCAGGAGTTTATATTTGCAATGAGTGTATAAAAGTATGTTCAAACATTATTGAAGACGATATGTATGAAGATGCAGAAATAACATATACATTAAATGATGATAAAGAGTTACCTAGTCCTGCAGAAATAAAAGAAGTTCTTGATAATTATGTTATAGGCCAAGATGAAGCTAAGAAAACATTAGCTGTTGCTGTATACAATCATTATAAACGTATTAGAAATGAAGAAGAAGAGAAAAAAGACGATGATGTGGAAATTCAAAAAAGTAATGTATTACTTTTAGGTCCAACAGGATGTGGTAAAACGCTTCTTGCGCAAACACTTGCAAAAATACTTGAAGTTCCATTTGCAATTGCTGATGCTACAACACTTACAGAGGCTGGGTATGTTGGAGAAGATGTCGAAAACATTTTATTAAAATTAATTCAAGCTGCAGACTATGATGTAGAGAAAGCTGAAAGAGGAATTATATATATAGACGAAATAGATAAAATTTCTAGAAAATCTGAAAATCCATCAATTACAAGAGATGTAAGTGGAGAAGGAGTACAACAGGCACTACTAAAAATAGTAGAAGGAACAGTTGCATCTGTACCACCACAAGGAGGAAGAAAACATCCTCATCAAGAGTTTATTCAAATTGACACATCAAATATATTATTTATATGCGGTGGAGCATTTGAAGGACTTGAAAAAATTGTTAAAGACAGAATTGGCAAAAAATCAATTGGATTTGGTGCAAACATTGAGAGCAATAAGGAAATTGATAAATACAAAGTATTTGAACAATTATTACCACAAGATTTATTAAAGTTTGGATTAATTCCAGAGTTTGTTGGTAGACTTCCAATTATAGCAACACTTCAAGAATTAGATAAACAAGCTTTAATAGATATTGTTACAAAACCAAAAAATGCTTTAGTGAAACAATACAAAAAATTATTTGAAATGGATAATGTTGAACTTGAATTTGAACCTGAAGCATTAGAGGTAATTGTTGATAAAGCAATAGAAAGAAAAACAGGAGCAAGGGGACTTCGTTCAATTATAGAGGAAATAATGAGGGATATTATGTATGAAATTCCATCAAATCCTAAGATTGAAAAATGTATTGTGACAAAAGAGACAGTTTTAAATGGTGAGCCACCTAAAATTGTTATTAATAATGCAAGAGAAGTAGCTAAAAAGACTCCAGTTCAAAAACGTAAATCAAGCAGTAATAGAAAAGACACAACTATTGCATGATATGATTTAGAATTATGAAAATTTAAAGAAAGATAAAAGCAATAAACACCAACGGATGAATGTGTTAGAAATAGAATTTTGTAAATGGATTAACAAAAACTTAAAAATAAATTTTCAAAAATTTTTGAAAAAAGTTTAAAAAAAGTATTGACAAAATGAAGTGGAACAGTTATAATAATAATCGTTCCACACAGATGCAGGTGTAGTTCAATGGTAGAATTCCAGCCTTCCAAGCTGGCTATGCGGGTTCGATTCCCGCTACCTGCTCCAAGTAAAGCTTGAGATTATTCTCAAGCTTTTTTCGTAGAATTTTTTATATAATAGGAAAGTTACAATCGCATAGACCTTTGAGATTTCTTTTATTACATTTAAGAAACTCAAATTAAGTAAGAACAAAGAGTGCCATAAAGCTGTGTTGTTCTAAAAAATGCGGGTATAATTTAGTGGAAGAATGCCATGCTTCCGACCTGGTCGCGCGAGTTCGATTCTCGCTACCCGCTCCAATATATAAAATTATGTTCATAAGTAGAAGAAGCAAATAGGAGATAAAATAATGTTAAATCAATTTTCAAGAACTGAATTATTAATAGGAAAAGATGGAGAAGAAAAATTAAAAAATGCAAAGGTTGCAGTGTTTGGAGTTGGTGGAGTTGGCTCTTTTGTTGTAGAGGGCCTTGTAAGAGCTGGAGTTGGAAACATTGTAATTATAGATGATGATAAAATTTGCTTAACAAATTTAAACAGACAAATAATGGCTACAAGGAAAACAATTGGAAAATATAAAGTTGATGTAATGAAAGATAGAATTCTTGAAATAAATCCTGATGCAAATGTTGAGACATATCAGGAATTTTATATGCCTGATTCTGATACAAAAATAATAACAGGTGATTTATCATATGTTGCAGATTGTGTTGACACAGTTACTGCAAAAATAGAAATAATTATGAAATGTAAAGAAGCAAATGTGCCTGTTATGTCAGCAATGGGAACTGGAAATAAGTTAGATCCTACAAGATTTGAAATAACAGATATATATAAAACAAGTGTATGTCCGCTTGCAAAGGTTATGAGAAAAGAGCTTAGAAAGAGAAATGTAGACAGTTTAAAGGTGATTTATTCAAAGGAAGAGCCAATAGTTCCAGTATCTGAAGCTGAAAGCAGTTGTAAAACAAATTGTATATGTCCTCCAGGGACAAAAAGAAAATGCTCAATACGTAATCAAGTACCTGGAAGCATATCATTTGTGCCATCTGTTGCAGGACTTATGATTGCAGGAGAAATAATTAAAGACATATTAAAAAAGCATTGACAAGTAGATTTGAGATTGATAAAATACAAATAATATTGGAAGGGTGATTTGTATGTTAAAAGAAAAATTATTAGAAGATTTAAAAGAATGTATGAAAAATAAAAATACTGTTAGAAAAAACGTTGTTCAAATGGTTAGAGCAGCGATTCTTCAAGTTGAAAAGGATAAGCAAATTACATTAGATGATAATCAAATAATAGATATAATTGCAAAAGAGTCAAAAAAGAGAAAGGATTCTTTAGCTGATTATGAAAAAAGTGGAAGAGAAGATTTAATTGCTCAAATTAAAGAAGAAATTGAAGTTCTTGCAGAGTATTTACCAAAACAATTATCAGAGGAAGAACTTGAGAATATTATAAAAGAAGTTATAGAAGAGCAAGGTGCAACTTCTATGAAAGATATGGGAAAAGTTATGAAAGCAGCTAAAGAAAAGATTGGTGCTGCATCAGATGGAAAAACAATTAATGAAGTTGTAAAAAAATTATTAGCATAAGTGAATATAAAAGGGAGTAGCTTATAAACTACTAATCAACATCACGGCAAAATTGCATGGTTAGTAACCTTTATGGTAAGCAAGACTTTTAGAATAAATAAATGCATTATTTTGTGCAAATTATTCTAAAAGTCTTGCTTTTTTGAATAATAGACAAAAGAAAATGCAAAAATATATGTAAGGAGAGAACGAAATTGGAAAAGAATTGGTTTAATCAAACAACGGAAGAGGTATCAAAGTATTTTAATGTAGATATTCAAAATGGATTATCTGCCGAGCAAGTAAAAGAAAATCAGGCAAAGTATGGACCAAATGAACTAAAACAAGCTAAAAAGAAAAGTTTATTTATAAGATTTTTAGAGCAATTTAAAGATTTTATGATTATTGTTTTAATTATTGCAGCAATTGTATCTGGTGTAATTGGATACATGAAAGGTGAGGGAATAACAGATTCTATAATTATTATGATAGTTGTTATTGTTAATGCAATAATTGGCGTAGCACAAGAAAATAAGGCAGAAAAATCACTTGAAGCATTGCAAAAAATGAGTCAGCATAGTACAAAGGTTTTGCGTGATGGGAATGTTAAGGTAATAGAAGCAAAAGCACTAGTGCCAGGAGATGTTGTTATTTTAGATACAGGAGACTATCTACCTGCTGATATACGTTTAATAGAAGCTGTTAATTTAAAGGCGCAAGAGGCTTCGCTAACAGGAGAATCTGTTCCGGTGGAAAAATTTACAAGTGAAATTGAAGCTGAGAAAGTTGGCATAGGGGATAGAACCAATATGGTATTTTCTTCTTCACTTATAACATACGGAAGAGGAAAAGGTATTGTTGTAGAAACAGGAATGGAAACAGAAGTGGGTAAAATAGCAGGAATTTTAAGTAGCACAGTTAAAGCGGATACTCCACTTCAAACAAAACTTAATAAACTTGGAAAAACATTAGGAAGTGTTGCTCTTGTAATTTGTGCAATTATTTTTATTATAGGTATTTTATATGGGAAAAATCCTATTGATATGTTTATGACAGCTGTAAGTTTAGCTGTTGCAGCTATTCCAGAGGGGCTTGCAGCAGTTTCTACAATTGTTCTTGCAATTGGTGTTCAGAGAATGGTAAAGAAACATGCAATTGTAAAAAAACTACCTGCAGTTGAGACACTAGGAAGTGCAACTGTTATTTGTTCTGATAAAACAGGAACTTTAACACAAAATAAAATGACTGTTAAAAAGATTTTTTACAATAACAAATTAATGTCAATTGAGGACATAAATAATATTGACAGTGAACTTGAAAAACTTATATACACAAGCATGTTATGCAATGATACAAAGGTTGCGGCTGACAAAACACTTACAGGAGACCCTACAGAAACAGCCCTTGTAGATATGGGATTTACACTTGATTTTAACCCTGCAAATTTTGAAACACGTCCAAGAGTAAAGGAAATTCCATTTGATTCTGATAGAAAATTGATGACAACTGTAAATAAGGTTGGAGATAAATATATTGTTTATACAAAAGGTGGAATAGATGAGCTTTTAGCAAGATGTAGTAGATATATTATAAATGGAGAAATAAAGCAGAATTTATCTGAATATATTAATGAAATAGAAAAAAATAATGAAAACATGGCACAAGATGCTCTTCGAGTGCTTGCTATGGCATATAAGGAATTAGACAGAGAACCTACTGATGAAGAATTAAAAATAATTGAAAGTGATTTAATTTTTATTGGTATGGTTGGAATGATAGATCCTCCGAGAGATGAGGTAAAAATAGCTGTAGAAAAATGTAAAAAAGCAGGAATAAAAACAGTTATGATTACAGGTGACCACAAAGTTACAGCTGTTGCCATTGCTAAAGAACTTGGAATACTAAAAAATGAAAGTGAAGCAATTACAGGAGCACAGCTTGAAGAGATGTCACAAGAAGAACTTGAGAAAAATGTTAGAAATTATTCAGTATATGCAAGAGTGTCTCCAGAGCATAAAGTTAGAATTGTAAAGGCATGGCAAGCAAATGGAGAAAATGTTGCTATGACAGGTGATGGAGTAAATGATGCTCCAGCACTAAAAACAGCCGATATTGGTTGCGCAATGGGAATAGTTGGAACAGATGTTGCCAAAGAAGCAGCAGATGTAATTTTAACTGATGATAATTTTGCAACAATTGTTTCATCAGTTGAAGAAGGTAGAAGAATATATGATAATATTTTAAAAGCAATTCAATTTTTACTATCAAGCAATGTTGGAGAAATTGTAGTACTATTTTTAACAATATTAATTACACCATGGATATCTTCTACATTTGGAATCGATATAGGGCTTATAGAAATATTGCTACCAATTCATATTTTGTGGATAAACTTAGTTACAGATTCACTTCCTGCACTAGCACTTGCAGTTGACCCTGCTGAAGATGATATTATGGAAAGAAAACCAATAAAATCTGGCAAAGGTATTTTTACAAAAGGAATGAGCTGGAGGATTATATATCAAGGATTTATGATAAGTCTTATAACACTTGCTGCATTTTTAATAGGTCTTGCTACACCAGTTGAAGAGCTTCCAGAGGTATATCATGATGGTAGACTTTTAACAAATGAAGAAGTACGAGTTGAAATTGGTCAAACAATGGCATTTACAGTACTTGCACTTTCAGAACTTGTTCATGTATTTAATATAAGAAATAACAAAAAATCAATTTTTAAAACACATCCATTTAACAACAAAATGTTATTACTTGCAATTTTTGTATCAGCAATGCTAATGTTTGTTATTTTATTTGTACCTGCACTAAGAAATATATTTAGTATACCTGTTTTGCCTGTACAAAATATACTTGAAACTACGGTACTTGTAATACTTCCTATAATTATTGTTGAAATTTTTAAATTTCTAAAAATAAATACATCAAAAGATGAATAAAATTTATCCTAAAATTGGCTAGATAAATTTTGACAAATAGTATATAATAATGGAAGATAAAGTCGATTTTAGGAGGGAAACAAAATGATGTATGAAGTGGAAGAAAAAGGCAAAAAAATAAAACAGATAATAATATATGTAATTATGTTATTATCTGTTTTGTGCTGTTCTGCTTTTGCAGGTGTTAATGTAGCAAAAGTATATAAAGTTGGAGAGATAAAAGGAAAGAGTGGAGAAGTAATAGAATACAAAAAAAGTCAAACAGGCAATCAAATAAATAGCAATCAAAATATATTAAGTAGTGATGAAATTAAGAGTGCTAAAATTACAAATGAACAAGTGAATCAAGCAAATGTAACTCAAAGCAATATTTCAAATACAATATCCAATAATACGGAAAATGTAAATACACCAAGTGATACAAATATTTCAGCATCAAATAATATAGATTACAGCAATTTTGTAAAACAAGTTGATAACATATATGATGGAGAACAAGGCAAGCGTGTTTTTTTAACATTTGATGATGGTCCTTCTAAATCAGTAACTCCACATATATTAGATATACTCAAATTTCATAACATAAAAGCAACATTTTTTGTTTTAGGAAGTAGAGTAAAATTAAATCCTGATCTTGTAAAACGTGAATATGATGAGGGACATTATATAGCAAATCATGGATATTCTCACAAGTATAGTTCAATTTATGCAAAACCAGAAAATGTAATAGAAGAATATAATAAGACAGAAGCGGAAATAAGGAAAGCACTTAATAATTCAAATTATTCAAGTCATTTATTTAGATTTCCAGGAGGATCAGTTGGAGGAGAATATAGTAAAATAAAGAAAACTGCTAAAAAGCAATTGAAAGAACAACAGATTGCATATTTAGATTGGAATGCACTAACATCTGATGCAGCAGGTGCAAATACAAAGGAAAAAATATTAAATAATATGAAAAAAACAGTTAAAAATTATAAGAATGTTGTATTGTTAATGCATGATGCTCCAGACAAAAAATTAACGTATGAAACTCTTGAAGATGTAATAACATATTTAATTGAAAAAGGCTATTCTTTTAAAAATTTTAATCAAAGTTTTTAGTAAAATTATTAATATTTTCATCTAAAGTTGCAAAATATGTAAAATAATAGTATAATATGTAATGTAGGGCGACAAATTAGAGTAATAACAAGAAGATTAATTCATAATATATTGAATAGAGGAGAGAATTAAATGGAATATTTATATATGATACAACAAGCATTAGTATGGATTATTACAATATTCTGGATATATCAATTGGTTATTAGTGTGTGTTCTTTGGTAAAATTAAAAGAAAAGCCTATACTTGAAGAAAAGGTTAATCGATTTATGGCGATTATTCCTGCACATAATGAAGAAAGTGTCATTGGACCTTTAGTTGAAAGTTTAATGAAGCAAAATTATCCAAGAGATTATTATGATATTTATGTTATTGCAGATAATTGTACTGATAGAACTGCTGAAATAGCAGAAAGAGCAGGTGCAATTGTACTTAAAAGATTTGATGAAGAGCATAAAACAAAAGGATATGCACTTCAATGGTTTTTAGATCAAAAAATAAAAGAAGATGCACCATATGATGCGTTTTGTATATTTGATGCAGATAATATTGTTGATAGCAACTTCTTAAAAGCAATGAATAAAAAGCTTTGTCAAGGAGAAGATGTTGTTCAAGGGTATAGAGATATAAAAAATCCTACAGATAGTTGGGTATCAGCTGGATATGCATTGTTTTATTGGACAATGAATCGTTTTTATCATTTAGCAAGATATAATGTTGGACTATCTCCACTTATAAATGGCACAGGATTTATGGTAAGATTTGATGTTATAAAACCTGATGGTTGGAATACAAATACTTTAACAGAGGATATAGAGTTTTCCTTAAAAAGAATTATAAATGGTAAAAGATTGGGTTGGGCAACGGATGCAATTGTATATGATGAACAACCAGTTGGATTTAAACAATCTTGGAAACAAAGAACAAGATGGACAGTTGGACATATCCAATGTTTAGAGCGTTATACAAAGCCACTTGCAGCAGCAGTAAAAGAACATAAAACAATGATGAATTTTGATGGCCTTTTGTATTTGATAGGAAGTATACCAATGTTTATATTAACACTTGTACTTCTTGCATTAAACTTTATTATTTACATTGCAAATGGTATGACAGCAGTAGATTTACTAATTAACTGTTTAAGATATTTCTTACCAACATTTTTACTACCAATATTTACTGCAATACTTATTATGGTACTTGACAAAAAGCCTATAAGACCAATGCTTAAAGGACTAATTTGCTATCCATTGTTCTTAGGTTCATGGCTTCTTATAAACTTTAAATGTTTATTTAAGCGTGATACAAGCTGGGATAAGATAGACCATGTAAGAAATGTTAAAATTAATGAAGTTAATTAAAAAATAATAGACAAAAGTAGCTTTTTGATATACAATATCAAGGAGCTATTTTCTTTTAAAGAGGTGAAATATATGTCAAGAATTACTAATGAAAATAAAAAACAAATTCAAGAAAAGTTAGATTATATAGGACTTGATTTGAATAAAATTCCAAGGTTTTTAAAACAATTTGATGCCTTGGATTTTAGAGCAACTAGGTCTTATGATGATAAATTATACAAAGTATATAAATATGTAAATGTACAAGATATCGAAATTCTTGTTACTCCTACAGATAGATTAACTGATTTAAAAGAAAAGTATAAACTTGCATCTCCACTTTTTACATATCTTGAAGAAAAGGATGAGGAGTCAATAGAAAAGTTTGCTACCTTTTTAAAAATGCTTACAGATTTGAACATGGATGATATTGTTAAACTGGAGGAAGAGCAAGAAAAAATTAAGGAAAATATACCTACAGAGGTAAAATATAAAAATAATTTTGTTTGGCAAATTTATTATTCTGATTATGCTCAGAAGTATTTTATGCTTGTTCCTACAAAAGAACGAGATTGTAGTGCTATGTTTTATTTATTAAAAAAACAGATTGAAACAAGAAAAAATAAGAAGAAAGAAACAATTTTTGTTCCAATTAGTTATAAAGAATATTCAGGAGTTTTTTTAACAAAGTCAGAAATTTCAGATATAGAAAATTATATGTGGTATTTTACAAAAGAATGGCCATCAGTCTATGAAGTTTTTGATAAAAAGGGCATTATGAGTATAAAAGTTGTTGGACTTACACCTGTTTACGAAAAATTAAAAAGCAATTATGTAGTGAATTTAAATAGTAAAGAAGAGGCATTGGAGTTTTATAAATTACTAAAGGCGATGTTTATTTTGGCAACAGGTGCAACAGAAGAATATCAATTTAAATGTAGAATATCAACAAGTGGAAATTTACAATTTATATATAAAGATCAAGTGATGGAATATAAAGCTTTACCTGATTTTATAGAAAAAGAATATTGGGAAAAAATAGATAGTATAAAAAGTGAAATAAAAGAGAACACAAAGCTTAAAAAAAGATTAAAAAGATTCAATAATATTGTAGAAGAATTAACACAAGAATATCTAGCAAGACAAAGACAAATAGCAACATTTTTGGAATGTAAGAGAACTTTTTTGGGAAAAGTGAAATATTTTTTTAAAAAGAAAAAGACAGAAGTAATTACTAAAAAACCGGAAAAAATTGAAAGAGAAGGTACTGAAAATGAAGAACTTGAAATTCAGGGGATATATGAAGAGAAAAAGCAGTATACAATCGAAGACTTAATAAATATATGCAATATATTGAATGAAAAAGTAAGAGAAAACAAAAATATAAATCTTGACATTAATGCTATTGAAAGTAAAAAGGACATGCTAACAAGAAAGATTGATAATGCAGATTTATATATAAGTGAAATTGATAAACACAAGAAAAGTATTTTTGAATTTTGGAAATTTACAAGTAAAGATGAAATTCAAACTTTAAATGAAGGCGATGAAGAAGAGAAAGCTCAGAAAGAAAAAATAGAAAAATATTTTAATTATGAGACTGATTTAGAAGATTTAGGAAAAATTGTGGATGAACTTCAAAGAAGAAAATTATCTAAAAATGAAACAGATGCAATATTTGCAATAAAAGAAGCAGAAGAATCTTTTAAAGAAATAGTGAAGAATGATAATTTTGAAGAAAATATTAAAATTATAGAAGAATTGAATAAAATTAAAGATGAGTATAAAAATGATTTAGAATATATTTCGACCAAAGATTTTGATATTTTTGGAGGAATGTCAGATGATAAAACAAAAATCAAGGTAATTAATAATGAAAAACATAGAGAAACTCAAAAAGACAAATACAAAGTTTTGAATGTAAATTTAGAAACAAATCCGCAAGAGTATGTAGATAATATTTTAAATTATTATAAGCTTATTGAAGAGGCTTTTTGCAAAATACAAGCACCATATAATATGGCAATTTACAAACTTAATAACAAAAAAGGTATAGATGGAATAAATATATTTGATATAAATCCTAAAAATGCGCTTGAAGGGGTAATGAAAACCAAAAAAGAAAATATAATATTAACAAGGATAAATATAAAAGAAAATATGCCAATCTTGTATTACAGTAATATTATGTTTTATGATAATTTTAATAAGACATTACCTTTAGGTATGAATTTATCTTCAGAGGTTTTGGTAGATGTAGATAAGTTGAACTTAAAATTTGTAAAAGAGGTACAATTTAATATAAATAGTCAAATTAGTGAATTTAAAGTGATTACCAAAAAAGTTAAGCTATATGAATATGATGCAAATTTTGAAAAATAACTTTATGTAAATTAAAAACAAGCCGTATGTTGACTATTTATGGAAATTATGGTATAATAAAGTAGTTAAAAACAAGAAATAACATCAGAAAAAATATAGTAATAAAAGGAGATAAAATTATGGATGATAAAAATTTAGTTTTTGGACACAAAAAACCAGATACAGATTCAATTGCATCAGCAATTTCAATGGCCAACTTACAAACTAACATTGGTAATTATTCAGAAAGTTTTAGACTTGGAAATGTAAATAGAGAAACAGAATTTGCACTAAAAACATTTAGTGTAAAACAACCTGAATTTATTGAAAAAGTAAATGAAAATGATAATGTTATTTTAGTAGATTCAAACGAATTTCCACAAAGTGCTGATGGAATTGAGAAAGCAAATATTAAAATGATAGTAGACCATCATAGATTAAACTTACAAACAGAAAATCCAATTTATTGTATGGTAGAGCCAGTAGGTTGTACATCAACTATTTTATATAAATTATACAAACAAAATGAAGTTAAGATTGTACCTGAAATGGCAGGATTAATGCTTAGTGCTATCGTTTCTGATACATTGTTATTTAAATCACCAACATCAACAGAACAAGACAAATTTATTGCAGGTAAATTATCAGATATTGCTGGACTTGATGTTTATGATTATGGTTACAGAATGTTAAAAGCAGGAACAAATTTAGATGGTTATACTGCATCAGAAATAATTAATACAGATTCAAAACCATTTGAAAAAGATGGAATTAAATTTGTTATTTCACAGGTTAATAGTGCTGATGTAGACAGTGTTCTTGAAAAACAAAAAGAACTAGAAACTGCAATTGAAAATGAAATTTTGCTTAACAATTTAGATTGCTATGTATTTATGGTTACAGATATTTTAAATGCATCTTCAAAGGCTATTGTTTTAGGAAATAGAAGAGATGTATTTGAAAAAGCATATAATACAAAATTATTTAATAATACAGCAATATTAGATGGTGTCGTTTCAAGAAAGAAACAAGTATTACCTAAAATATTAGAAGTAATAAAATAGAGTTTTATAGAAAATTTGTAAATCTATGAAATTTGAATATATGTAAAAAGAACTTTAGTAATTAATTACTAAAGTTCTTTTTTTGGTACCGATGGTGGGACTCGAACCCACATGGTTTCCCGCACGATTTTGAGTCGTGTGCGTCTGCCAGTTCCGCCACATCGGCATAACAACTTTATATATAATAACAGAATTGTTTTTAAATTGCAAGTACTTTTTTTATGTTACAGCAAATTTTGTTGATTATTAAAAATGAAATATTTGTTGACTTTTGAAATTGGTATTGATAGAATAATGGAAGTTAAAAATATAAATTACCAAGGAGGAGTAAAAATGGAAGAAAACGACAAAGAAATGAAGGGGAAAGAAACATCAAAGGTTTCTGAGAAAGTAAAAAGCAAGAAAAAAGAACCAGCTAAAAAAGAAGCATCAAAAGTTGCAACTAAGAAAACAGAAGGGACAACAAAAGCAGATACTAAAAAGACAATTGAGACAAATACAGAGAAAAAGAAGGTAGATAATAAGGCAAAGTTTGAGCCTGTGAAAAAAGTAGAAAATAAGAAAAAACATACAGGACTAAAAATTGTATTGATTCTTATAATTATTGCTATTGTGCTATTTTTGATTCATTATTTGAGAAATTATATTATAGTAGGTAAAATATTTAGTGAAAGAGAAAAATACAAAGATGTAGATAATTATTCTTATTATCAAACAAGTAATGATGAAAACAGAGTAAATGGCGTGCAATTTTATAAAAAAGGTAATACAATGATGATGGTAATAAAAGACAAAAAATGTGTAATATGGAGCAATAAAGAATTAAATCAAACTATCTTGTTGAATTATGAAGAAATGAAAGCAACAATAACATCAGGAGTAAGTATGCCAAATTCATTTGATTCATCTCTTTCAGATAATGCAACTGCTGTACTTGGAGAATTAGAAAATGCTCAAACATCAAGAGGATTTTCATTTGTATATGCAATTACATCTGAAAATGTGAATGGCGTAGATTGCTATAAAGTATGTATTGGACAAGAAAAAGCATGGTACAGTAAAGAAAATGGAATGCTTATAAAATATATAAATGGTTCACTTGATGAGGATTATTCAGATTGGAAGTTTAATGAATTGACAGATGAAGATGTTGCAAGACCAAATTTACTTGGATTTACAATTGAGAATAAAACAAATAATTAAATGAAAAAACATACAAGTTTTTATGACTTGTATGTTTTTTTGCTATTATTGCAATAGAAAGAATCCAAGATTTTGCTATTGTAATAAGATTAAGGTACCTTAGGTTGTGAATATTTGCAAAGCAACCATGTACATATGGCAAGGTAACTCTTTTATTGTTGTTCTCCAGGTAAGAAATAATCAACAACTCCGTAAACGATTGCACCAACTATGGCAGCCATCCAAGATACTGTGTATCCTGCAACAAAATATTGTGTAACATATAATGTAATTGCTGAAAGAACAAAACCTACAAATCCTTTACCAAAACTGCTTGCATGTAAACCTGTAAATTTTGTTATAAGATAATCTATAATTGTTAGAACGATTGCAGCAACAGATAATGACCAAATATTATTTATTTGAAATCCTGGTGTAAAAAAAGCAGTAATTGCAAGTACAACAGCTGCAGTTATAAGTCTACCAACAATTTGCCATACTGTTGAAGTACCTTGTCTTGATTGACTTTCTGAGCTTTCATTCTCCATACTATAACCCTCCTTAAAGAGAAAATATCCTCAAAAATAAGTATAATATTTTTGATATCAATAATATTATTTACGAAAATTTTTTTATTATTCAAATTATTGCTATTTATGTGTATAATAAAATTTTTTTTGCAAAAAATATTTAAAAATTCATTTTGAGGTGTAATATGATTATCACTTTTATTAGAGCAATTATACTTTATATAATTGTGCTTATTGTTATGAGATTAATGGGAAAACGTGAAATTGGTCAATTGCAACCATTTGAGCTTGCAATATCTATTATGATTGCAGACCTTGCGTCTATTCCGATGACAGATCCACGGAATTCCAATTTCAAATGGAATTGTATCAATTCTTGGACTTTTGGTTATGCACTTAATTATATCTGCGATTAATATAAAAAGCATAAGAATAAGAGAAATAATTTGTGGAAAGCCTGCAATATTAATATATAGAGGAAAAATTGATGAAGAGGTTTTAAGAAAAGAAAGATTTACAATAAATGAGCTTCAAGAAAGGTTAAGAGGAAACAATGTAGTAAATCTTGGGGATGTTGAGTATGCTATACTTGAAACGAGTGGACAAGTAACTGTCATACAGAAGCCAGATAAAAGGAATACAATTCCAGCTGATTTTAACATAATGCCGGAATATGAGGGGATTTCATATGACTTAGTAGTTGATGGAAAAGTAATGTATGATAATTTGAAATTACTTGGAAAAGATTATAAATGGTTAAAAAAACAAATAAATAAATTTGGATTTAGTCCTGAAAATGCACTAGTTGCTACTCTTGATGGTAATGGACAAATATTTTGTCAGCAAAAAGAGGATAAAAATAATAAAAGAAAAAGAAAAAAGGAGAGTCTATGAAAAAAGAAATTATAATATCTATTATAGTTATTGCAATAGTTATTATTGGAAATATTGTAACACAAAATAATACGAAACAGAGTGTAGCGGAATTAAATGGGAATTTAGATGAGTTGAAACAGAACTTGATAGGAATAGCAGATGGGGAGAAAAAAATGGATGTAGACTATTTAAGGTATAAAGAAATGAGTACAGAAATAAGAGATATATGGGATGAAATGCAGGAGGTTTTATCTTTTTATATAGAACATGATGAACTTGAAAAAGTTGAAACTCAGCTTGCAGCTATAAATGGACAAATGGAAAGTAGGATTTATGATGAAGCTGTTACAGAGATTGAAAAATGTCAGTTTATTTTAGAACATATTGCAGATAAGACTGCTTTTAATATTAAAAATATATTTTAAAAATATAGATTTATATCGCTTATGTGTTTTCATAAACAATTATTTAGTAACTATATTTCTTAAAAATTAATAAAAAAGCTTCCTTTTTCATACAATCTATTATATAATAGGCATATGAATTTTGTTCTCTAAGGAGGAAGTTGAATGAGTAATAGAAGAAACAATGACAAGACTCAAGCATATAAAATAAAAACAGCAAGGTTTTCAAATAAAAGAGTGAATTCAAAAAAAGAAAATAAAAAAGGAAAAAAGAAACATCCTAAATTGAAAAAATTTATAGTAATATGTTTAATACTTTTTATATTGTTATGTTTAATTGGCGTAGGAGTATTTGCAGGTATTTTCTTTAGTGATAAATGGAAAATAGATAAAGATGATGTTGCTATAGCTCTTCATAATACCACTGTTTATGATAAGGATGGTAAGCAGATTGCGGAGTTAACTGGTGACGAAAATAGGAAAATTATTACATTATCAGAAATGGGAGATTATTTACCAAATGCATTTATCGCAATTGAAGACGAAAGATTTTATACTCATTATGGAGTTGATATTAAAAGAACTGCAGGAGCTATTTTTACATATGTTACACATGGGGGAAAATCGTCATTTGGGGGAAGTACTATAACTCAACAGTTAGTAAAAAATATGATGGATGATAATGAAGATTCTATCAAGAGAAAAATAAGAGAATGGTCACGTGCTTATCAAATTGAGCAAATGCTTTCTAAGAGTCAAATACTTGAATTGTATTTAAATGTAATATTTATGGGATCAACTGTATATGGTGTTGAAAGTGGTTCACAATATTATTTTAGTAAATCAGCAAAAGATTTAAGTTTAGCTGAAGCTGCATTTATTGCAGGTATAAATGATGCACCAAATACATATAATCCATTTGGAAGTTCGGATAATAGTGAGAGAATTAAAAAGAGAACGAAAACAGTACTTTCTCAAATGAAAAAATTGAGAAATACTGATATAAAAGAAATGGAAGCTCTAACTAAAATAACTGATGAACAATATGAACAAGCAATAGCTGAAGTGGATAAGGGATTAAACTTTAAGAAGGGTTCAACTACAGACACATCAAATATTTCTTATCATACAGCTGCTGCAATTGATCAGGTTGCAACACAGCTTGCTAAAGAAAAAGAACTAAAGTATGATGTCGCAAGAAGCATGGTATATAGTAATGGATATAAAATTTATACAACACAGGATAGCAGTATTCAGGATACTATGGAAGAAGAATATTTAAAAACAAAATATATTAGAAAGGCAACAACTAAACAAGGTAAAGCTAACAATGAACATTCGCAATCTGCTATGGTTATAATTGATCATAAAACAGGTCAAGTTGTTGCAACAGTTGGAGGACTTGGAAAAGATAGTTCTACACTTGGACTTAACAGAGCAACTGCAAGCAGTGGCGGAGTTGGAAGACAACCTGGATCTGCTATAAAACCTTTGGTTGCTGTTGGACCAGCATTAGAAGAAAAGGTTATCACAGGTTCAACAATTTACAATGATGTTAGAACTGATTTTGGATATGGATATATTAACAATGCTGGTAGCCATCGTGGATATATTACAGTAAGGCAAGGTATAGAGTGTTCTTCAAACATTGTTAATATGAAAATATTATCAAATCTTGGAGTTGATAAAGGCGTAAAATATGCAAATGAATTTGGACTTTCATACTATACAAAAGAGGATGCAAGTGCAGGACTTGCAATAGGAGGAACAAAGCATGGAACAAATCCACTTCAAATGGCTGCTGCATATGCAACTATTGCAAATGGAGGAGAATACATAGAACCAACATTTTATACTAAGGTAGAAAGTGCGTCTGGCAAGACTATACTTGAACCAAATCAAGAAACAAGAAGAGTACTTTCAGAACAAAATGCGTATATACTTGCCAATATCTTAAAAACACCAGTATATGGATTTAAAGGTGGAGCAACTGCAACAGCATGTAAGATTTCAGGAATGGAAACAGCAGCAAAAACAGGTACAACAACAAGTTACAAAGATAAATGGTTATGTGGATTTACACCATATTATGCTGCTGCTACTTGGTTTGGATATGATACACCAGAACCTGTATCTGGAATAGCTGGAACAGATAACCCTGCAAGAACAATATGGGCATCTGTAATGAAAAAAGTTCATAAAAATTTAAAGAGTGCTAACTTTACAAAACCAAATGGAATAGTTTCGGCAAAAGTATGTGCTGTAACTGGAAAAGTTGCAACAGATAAATGCACAGATACTTATACAGAAGTATTTGCATCAGGTACAGTTCCTTCTGAATGTGATGGACATCAGGTAGTTAAAATTTGTAAAGAAAGTAAATTGCTTGCAACAGAATATTGCCCAGAAACTGAGACAAAAACATATCCACCAGTTCCTGAAAAAGAAAGAAATGCAACATGGAAACCATCTGGAGGAAGTAGTACAGGAAACCAGGTTACTGAATATTGTGATATACATACAGAAGCAACACAAACTATGAGTATAATAAATCTTATAGGAAAAACAGAGACAGAGGCAAAAGATGCTTTAATAGGACTTAAAGTAAAAGTTGTATTTGCAGAAGATAAATCAAAACCAGACGGAGTTGTTTTAAAACAAAGTGTGGCAGCGGGTACAAGAGTTAAAAAAGGCTCTACAATAACTATTACAGTAAATGAAATTAAAACTTCACCTAGTGAGCCAGAAAAGCCAGACACTAATACGACAAATACTACTAAACCTGATACAAAAGAGAATGATGTGACAGAATAAACATATAAACAGAAAAGAGGGGTTATATGGAAATAAAATTATATAATACTTTAACAAGAAAAAAAGAAAACTTCGTTCCTTTAAAAGGGAACGAAGTAAGAGTATATTCATGTGGACCTACGGTATATAGCTATGCTCACATAGGAAATTTTAGAGCATATATTTTTATGGATACTTTAAGAAGAATGCTTGAATATAATGGATACAAAATGAAACATGTAATGAATATAACAGACGTTGGACACCTTGAGTCAGATGCTGACGAAGGCGAAGACAAGATGGAAAAAGCTGCAAGAAAAGAAAATAAAGATCCATATGAAATTGCAAAATTTTATACAGATATATTTTTAAGAGATATGCACAGATTAAATATAGATATGCCTGAGATTATTGCAAAAGCAACTGATCATATTCCAGAAATGCTTGAATTTGTAAAAGAGATTATTGCAAATGGATATGCATATGAAACAAGTAAGGGAATTTATTTTGATATTTCAAGACTTGATAAATATCCTGTATTGTCAAATAGAAATTTAGATGATCAAATTGCAGGTGCAAGAGTTGATGTTGATCCAGAAAAAAGAAATCCATATGATTTTGCACTTTGGATAAAAGCTCCTGAAAATCATATAATGAAATGGGAAAGCCCTTGGGGATTATCATATCCAGGTTGGCACATTGAGTGCTCTGCAATGGGAAGAAAATATCTTGGTGATGAATTTGATATACATACAGGTGGAGTTGACCATATACCAACACACCACGAAAATGAAATAGCTCAAAGTAAGGGGGCTACAGGAAAAATACCTGCTAAATTTTGGATGCATGTTGAGTTTTTGCAAGTTGATGGTGGCAAAATGTCAAAAAGCCTTGGAAATGTATATACACTTGATCAATTACAAGAAAAAGGAATTGAACCTCTTGCATATAAACTATTTTGCACAACTGCACATTATAGAACTAAACTTAATTTTACATTTGATGGTGCACTATCTGCACAAAAAGCTTTAAATAGATTGAGAGAAGGATACTTAAGACATACAGAGGCAACAGAAAAAATTGAAAAATCTGTTATAGAAGAATATAAAACAAAATTCTTGGAGACAATAAATGATGATTTAAATATGCCATCTGCAATGGGAATTGTATGGGATATTGTTAGAAACGAGAAAAAATCTAAAGACTTTGCTGAACTTCTACTTGAATTTGACAAGGTTTTAGGACTTGATTTAGCAAATTCAAAAAAATATTTAAATGAGCAAATGGCTATAGATATTCCTAAGGAAATAGAAGAATTACTTGCAAAAAGAAAAGAAGCAAGAATAAATAAGGATTGGGCTTTATCAGACCAAATAAGAGATGAGATAAAAGAAAAAGGGTATAATGTAAAAGATACCAAAGATGGGATGACTGTAGAAAAAATATAGCAGAGGTGAACTTAAAAAGTGGATAAAGAAGAAAAATTAACATTTTTGAAAAAGCTAAAATTTAGTATATTTGATTTTGAAAAATATCAAAATTTAGCATTGGAAAAAATATCAAGAACAATCGGATATATTGCATTATTAGTTTTAGTATTTTCATTAATTGTATCTGGAATTATGACATTTAAAGTGTATAGTATAAGTCAGAATATAAGAGAATATATTGATGAAAATATTGAAACTATAGATTTTAATGATAATAAATTAAGTGTTATATCAAAGCAAAATGAGGAAAAAACAATTATAGAAGATGAAAAATTAAATACTAAAATAGTTATTATGACATTAAATGAAGAAGAAAAAATAAATGAGGCAATAGAAGAACTTAATTCATCAGAAAATAGCATATTAATGCTAAATGATAAGATTATTATAAAAAATGAAGTTATTACAAATCCAATAACATATTCATATGCGTCTATATCAGAAAAATATAATATAAATAAAATAGACAAACAAGAAGCAATTAATTTATTGTCATATAATACTTTGAAACCTTTATTATTTGTTTTATATGGTATATTTTTAGTGTATATATTTTTAATTGCATATCTGCCAAGTACGCTTATTGATATAATCATTTTATCTATTTTTGCATATATAGTATCTGGTATAACAAGAATGAAAATAAAATATAGTGCTTTATATAACATTGCTGCTTATTCACTTACATTACCTATAATATTAAATATATTTTATGTAATTGTACAAGCATTTACAGGATTTCAAATAAAGTATTTTGAAGTAATGTATACAACAATTGCAAGTATATATGTTGCTACAGCTATTTTAATGATACGTTCTGATGTAATAAAAAAACAAATTGAACTTACAAGAATTGTATCAGAACAAGAAAAAGTTAGAGAAGAATTAAAAAAACGCGAAGAGGAAGAAAAACAACAAGAAGAAAAAGAGAGACAGAAAAAAGAAGAAGATAAGAAGCGTAAAGAAGAAAAGGAAAAAGATGAAGAAGATAATTTAGGTGAGCAACCTGAAGGAAATATGTGCAAATAATTTGGAAGGAGAATAGACATAGTGACAGAAAAAGAACAACAAAAAAATAAACAAGATAAGAAAAAACAATATATAATAGTTGCAATATGTGTTTTGGCAGTTTTAATTGCTGGGGTTGCTATATATTTGTTTACATCTAAAAATGATACTAATGAAAATGAACTTGCATATACAGATTTAATTAAACAAATATCTGATGGAAAAGTTGAAAAGGTTGAAATGACAGTTGGAAGTACAACTGTTAAAGTAAAAATAAAGGATACAGAAAAAGAAAAAACAACTATAGTACCAAACACGCAGGCATTTGTAGAATTAATACAGCAAAAAGTAGATGATGGAAACAACAATTTAGAATTAGTGCAAAAACCAACAAATATATTTGTAAAAATTTCAAGTGGATTATTTACAATTTTACCAACACTTGTATTGGTAGTACTTGCAGGAATAATGATAAAAATGCAAGGTCTTGGAGATAAAGGTAAGGTATATGATAGTGAGACATCAAAATCAAAAATAACATTTGATGATGTTGCAGGACTTGATGAAGAAAAATATGAAATGATGGAAATTGTAGATTTCCTAAAAAATCCAAAAAGATTTTATGATATGGGAGCAAAAATTCCAAGAGGAGTACTTCTTTGCGGACAACCAGGAACAGGAAAAACATTAATTGCAAAAGCAATTGCAGGTGAAGCAGGTGTCCCATTTATTTCTATGAGTGGCTCAGAATTTATAGAAATGTTTGCTGGACTTGGTGCATCAAGAGTTAGAAAATTATTTGAAAAAGCAAAGAAAATTTCACCTTGTATTATATTTATAGACGAAATAGATGCAATTGGTTCAAGGAGAAGTAGTGGAGGTGGAGCAGAATCTGAAAATAATCAGACATTAAATCAATTGCTTGTTGAGATGGATGGTTTTGAAACAGAAGAGACAATAATAGTACTTGCCGCTACAAACAGACCAGAAATGCTTGATAAAGCACTACTTAGACCTGGAAGATTTGACAGAAGAATAACAATTGCACTTCCAGATTTAAGAGGAAGAGAAGAAATATTAAAAATTCATGCAAAGGAAAAGAAATTTGCTGAAGATGTTAAACTAAGAAGTATAGCAGAAGATACAGCAGGCTTTACAGGTGCTGAACTTTCAAACATTTTAAATGAATCTGCTATAATTGCAACAATGAATGGACATGCTGTTATTACAAATAAAGACATAGAAGATGCAGTTAAAAAAGTAACGGTTGGCCTTGAAAAACAAAGTAGAGTAGTACCTGAAAAGGATAAACGTTTAACAGCATTTCATGAAGCCGGACATGCTATTGTAAGCAGTATGTTAGAAAGCCAAAAAGATATAAAAGAAGTATCAATTATTCCAAGAGGAGTTGCAGGTGGATATACAATGTATCGTACAAACGAGGATAAGTACTTCATTTCTAAAACAGAAATGGAAGAAAAACTTGTAGCACTTTTAGGTGGTAGAGCTGCTGAAAAGATTGCTTTAAATGATATTTCTACAGGAGCAAGTAATGATATAGAAGTTGCAACAAATATTGCAAAGAATATGATTACAAAATATGGTATGAGTGAATCTTTAGGACCAATATCAATTAATACAGATGCTGATCCATATGAATTACAAATGCTAGGAGATAAATTTGGAGATGCAATAGGTGCAGAGGTGAAAATATTACTTGATACTGCATATGCAAGAGCGCAAAGTTTGATAAGAGCTAATATGGACAAATTAACAAAAGTTGCCGAAGCATTAATTGAAAAAGAAGTTATTTCTGGAGATGAATTTCAAGAATTAATAAAAGATTAAAGAACCAATAATAGAGGAGCACGTTGTGCTCCTTTTGTATTCCTTTTTTCTAAAATAAAGTGAAGGTTAAAGATATTTTTTGCTGTTTGAATGCAAAATATTTACAGGAATTTTATATATCAAGTTTAAATTCTTTTCCATTTAAGTAATTTAATATATCTGCATCCGAAGTAAATACAAACTTTAAAGAACAACTTGTAAGTTGTTGAAACTTATATCCAAACTGTTTGTTTACTTGATTATTTCCATATTTACCATCTCCTAAAATTGGAAGACCAATATATGCTAGGTGAGCGCGTATTTGATGTGTTTTTCCTGTATGAAGAGTAATATCAAGAATACTATAATTTTCTTTTGTATTTTTTTCTATTATAGAATATGATGTTATAATTTTAGAATATCCTTTTTTAGGTTGGTCTGATATATATACCATAGATTTTTTACTGTCTTTAAATAAATAAGCTGTTAGTGTTTGATTTTCTTTTTTTGGTATGCCATAAACTTTAGCTATATAATGTTTTTCAATTTCATGATTTTTAAATTTCTCTAATAAAATTTTAAGAGATTTTTCGTTCTTGGCAAATAAGACTAGACCATTTGTATTTCTATCTAGCCTATGGCAAGGTTCTATGTACATACCTGGATATAGTGATTTTAGACATGAAGTTAAAGAATTTGATCCAATAACTTCAATTTCTGACGATTTATTTACAATTAAAATATTATCATCTTCGTAAATGATATTTGGTGTTAATGTATTAAAAAGTAAACTATCAATAACATATATTTGTACTTCATCATCTAAATAAACAGGCGTATCTTTGCTAGTACGTTTGCCGTTTATTTTTATATCTTTTTGTCTAAATGCTTTATATAAAGTGTTTTTCGTAAGTGCTGGAAATGTATCAAATAATACTTTGCTTACATTTTTCTTGTCATATTTTTTTGTAACTTTTAGGCTCTGCATAATTTAATCCTTTCGAAATTTGATAGAACAATTATACAATAAATACTAAAGTATGTAAATGTTAATATTTTTTGACTTTTTATTAAAAATGCAGGAGTATAAGTTTTCTATATACATTTGTGGTTTACTTGGAAATTAATAAATAGTAAAAATATATACGAACTATTGTAAAAATATATGTTTAATGGTAAACTGTAAACAAGGGGGAGAATTTTTATGGAAAATAATGAAACAAATAAGATTGAAGAAGAGAAAAATAATAAAAAAGCAAATAAAATAAGAACAAGAGTATGGATAGTTTTAATGATTTTAATATTTACTATGTTATTTTATATTGTGTATACAATAAATACACAAATATCTCAAAATGATAAATATAATTTTTCTAATAGTAATTCATATAAAAAAGTATCTATTAGAGGTAAAGAATATTATCAAAGAGTAGGTAATAAGACTTGGCAAGGAGAATACCATCATGATACATTTCATACAAAATTAGAAAGAAGTGAAATGAAGGTAGTTTCATATGAAAAGTATTTAGAAACTATAGATGAAGTGAATATGATTTCTGATGATAAAATAGAGCCTTATTATAAAAATGTAAATTACAATTATATTATTTTAAGTAATTCAAATAGTCACAGCTGGTGTGAAATGGAATTGATAGATTGTGTAGAGGAAGAAGGAAGAATAACAGTATATGGCGATGAAGAAACTAATGGAGTTATGGCAGGTGGAAGTGGATACTTTATTGCAATTCCAACTACTATGCCAGCAGGTACAAAAGTAACATATAAAGAATGTTATTCATATTCAGAAATAAGTAATTTAGAGAACTATAACTCTAAATATAATCCAACAGACATTCCAATGGCTGCCAAGCCAGTAATATACTTATATCCAGAAAAGGAAACGCAGTTGACAGTAAAACTTGGTAAAAAGGAGAATATTACATGTTCATATCCACAGTATAAAGATGGGTGGAATGTAATAGCAAAACCAGATGGAACATTAATAGATACAGAAACAGGAAGAAAACTATATTCGTTATATTGGGAAGGAATACATACAGAAGAGCCTGATACAACAGAAGGGTTTGTTGTAAAGGGAAGTGATACAATAAAATTTTTGGAAGAAAAATTATCAATATTAGGATTAAATGAAATTGAAGCCGAGGAATTTATAATATATTGGTTACCAAAAATGCAAAATAATAAATATAACTATATTAGATTTGCAACAATGGATGAAATAAATAAGAGTATGCCATTAGAATTTTCAACCAAACCAGATACAGTTATAAGAGTATTAATGCAATATAAAGCACTAGATAGCGAGATAGAGGTAAAAGAACAACAATTGTCAACACCAGAAAGAAAAGGATTTACTGCAGTTGAATGGGGTGGAACAGAACTAGACAAATAAGATTTAGCCAAAAAGATTGCATTTTGATTTAATATATGATACAATTATGTTCGTTACAATGAGATAAAGAAAGAGGGAGAATTATGATAGGAATCATTAGAAACATTATACTAGTTATATATGCAATTGTTGCAATAGCATTAATCATTTTAGCAACAATACAAACAAAGGACTCAAATGGAGCTTCTGGAACAATTACAGGTTCTTCTACAAATAACTTTTATGAGCAAAATAAAGGAAGAACTAAAGAAGGAAAGCTAAAAAAATACACAATTATTTGTGGAATTGTATTTGCTGTACTTGCAGTAGTACTTTCAATATTATTCGTAATGAATTAGAGTTTACATATAAAGGCATATATAATTTAGATTATATATGCCTTTTGTTCGTTTGGAGGATTTAATGAAAAAACATAAAAAACAAGAAGAAAAAATTAATTTAATTAAATATCAAAAAGAAGATTTAACAATAGAAGGAAATACAGTTGTTGGAATTTTTAAGAATAGCAGAAATTTTGGGTTTGTTATACCAGATAACAAAAAAGTTATAGGTACAGATATTTTTATTTCAAAAAAGGATTTTAAAAAGGCAAAAAATAATCAAAAAGTTGTTGTTCAAGTTACCAAAATGCCAACAAAAGATAGAAAGGCAGAAGGCAAAATTGTTGAGGTGCTTGGAAGTGTTAATCAAGCAGGAATTGACATGATGTCTTTAATAAGAGAATATGATTTGCCATACGAATTTCCTGAAGCTGTAAAACGTGAGGCAGAGGATATGGAAGAGGAAGTTTCTAAATCTGAAATAGCAAACAGATTAGATTTACGCTTTGAAGAAATTTTTACAATTGATGGAGAAGATGCAAAGGATCTAGATGATGCAGTTCAAGTAAAGAAAACAGAAAATGGAACATATATACTTGGTGTTCATATTGCAGATGTTAGCCATTATGTAAGAGAAGATAGCTTTTTAGACAGAGAAGCTATCATAAGAGGGACAAGCGTATATATGCTAGATAGAGTTATTCCAATGCTCCCAGTTGAACTTTCAAATGGAATATGCAGTTTAAATGCTGGAAAAGATAGACTTACTCTTTCTGTAATTATGGAAATTGATAAAAATGGAAAAGTCATTTCATCTGATATAAAAAAAGGAATAATCAAAGTAACTGAAAGAATGAGCTATAAAGGAGTACAGACTGTACTTGATAATTATGATAAAAATATAAATGAGATTGAAGATGAAAATACAAGAGCTATTGTAAAAAAATATGAAAAGTACAAAGAGCATTTTAAACAAATGGAAGAGCTTGCACATATTTTGAAAGAAAGAAGAGAAAAAGCAGGAAGCTTAAGTCTTGATATACCTGAAACAAAGGTGATTTTAGATGAAGATGGTTATGCTATAGATATAACGAAATATGAACTTTGCTTTGCAAATGAAATAATAGAACAATTTATGCTTACAGCAAATGAAACAGTGGCTGAAAAGTTTTTCTGGCTTGAAGCACCATTTATATACAGAGTTCATGAAGAGCCAGATATGGAAAAGGTGACAGAGCTTAATAAATTTTTATTTAACTTTGGGTATAAGGTAAAATGCTCAAAAGAAACTGTACATCCAACAGCATTTGAAGAGGTTTTAAGAAAAATAAAAGGTACTAAAGAGGAAAGAATAGTATCAAATTTAGTACTTCGAACTTTAAAAGTTGCAAGATATGAGGCTGAAAATTTAGGACACTTTGGTATTGCTAGTAAATACTATTGTCACTTTACATCACCTATAAGAAGATATCCAGATTTATTTATTCATAGAATCATATCAAAATATATAGAAGAAAATTATCAACTTTCAGATGATGAAATAGAAAAATATAGAGGACAAGCAGAGAGATATGCAAAACAGTCATCTGATAGAGAAAAGATTGCACAAAAAGTTGAAAGAGATAGCGTGGATTTGAAAATGGCAGAATATATGCAAGACAAAATCGGAAATGAATATGATGGAATTATCTCAAGTATCACTTCATTTGGAGTTTTTGTTGAGCTTGAAAATACAGTAGAAGGACTTGTAAGATTTGCAGACCTTGGAGATGATTATTTTATATATGATGAAGATAGAAAAACATTACTTGGAGAAAGAACAAAAATATTATACAAAATAGGTGACAAGATGAGAATAAGAGTCATCAGAGCTGATAAAGTAAGTAGACAAATAGATTTTGAAAAAACAGATGAAAAAGAAGAGGTGGAATCAACTGCCACCGAGTAGTAGAGATGATTCCACATTTGTGTTTATTTTTACATCAAAAAATGAATTTTGAAAATTATCGAGCCAGTTATATTTTTTGAATTCTGATGTTGTATAAAATAGAGGAAAAGAGTATTTGCCAAAATGATTTATATCCGATTTATACTCTTTTGAGGTTTTATATAAAAATTTTGTAATTTCAGTTTTTAAATAGTGGTTTGCCATTGCTGAAATTTCTTCAAATTTTTCCTCTGACATATTAACTGATGAATTATCAACAGATAATACCTTGGCTTCCAAATTTAATTCCAAATGAATAAGTGGAGAATTATTTATAATTTCTACTTTGACTTTGGGATTTTTTTTGTTATACACAAACAATGTTAATGGCTCTTTTTTAGGCTCTGATTGAGGAATAGAAACATAGCAACTTTCGATATCATTTACAATTAAAGAATGATAAAGTGTTTCATCAGGAGTAAGCTCACCTACAAGCTTATCTGATTTAAATACAGCAAGCCCCATGATTTCGGAGTTTTTGCTACTGCTATCTGAACTACCACTGTCTGAAGAACCAGAAGATGAAGAGGTTTGTGTAGTAAAATTGGTTGAACTTCTTGAATTTTTAGTATCAACAAATCCAAGCATGGCTATTGGCTCACATGCAGTACAGGATAGTTCATTAAAAAAACTACCGATTTTTGCATCTGATGTATAGCCAGTGTATTTACTTGAAGTAGGAGAAATTTCGTAAAACTTTGCAATTAAATTTTCCAGGCTAGGATTTACATTTTTGATAAAATCATTTGCAGTAGATTTACTTATAATTACATTACAGCTTGGACGAATTTGTACTTTGTTCATAAGGTTATACGTAATATTAGAAATGCCTTTTTTGGCTATGTCTTCTGATATTACAACTGCTTTGCAATGAGAAAGACTTATTTCTTTACTTACATAAGTATTCATCAAATTTATAGCAGAATCAAGAGTAGGGGCGTCAACAGAATTTATTATTATAGGAGCTGTTTCTGATGAAGGGCTATCTCCTCCAGCTGAGTTTGGCATAGTAAATTGAAATGTTAATTTATATGTGCTTGTTTCTCCTACATCAATTCCTAGAGCGATAAGGTACGCGAGGTCGTCAATACTCTGCACACTGTATGAGCCTGAAAAAGGTATAGCAATACATAAAACGAAAATTATTAATATGACGTATTTTATAAATTTACTCAATTGCCGTACGCACCTCTCTTTCTACATCTTTTTTCTTATGTTTATTTTTAAGATATGCAAACAGCAATACTGCAAGGCTTATGATAAAGACCAAAATTAAAACAATCCATTGATATACATGTGTTTTCAGGAAGCGAATTTGATTATAATTTGGTACAATGAGTGAGCATATAAAAGTCAGGATAGAAAATAGATATACATTTGCATAATGATATTTGAAATGAGTTAGCTTTTTAAATATAGATGTCATAAGGCTTACTAAAATGCTTAAATATGAAAGAATTGATATAATCCATATAAGCAAAAATATTGAGTCTAACCTTTGAAAAAATCTACCAAATTCTATAAATCTTGATGCAATGTAAAGAGGTAGCATTTCATCTGTTGTAACTATTGCTGGAAATATAAATAGTAGCGTTGCAATGCTAAATATTAACCAAATTCCAGAAAGTATAATTGATGTAAAAGCAACTTTTTCAAAATCATCTTCTCTTTTTAGATATGGTGGTACGAAATACAGTAGTGAAAGTCCAGCAAAAGCATATAAATTGCTTATTCCACTAAAAAATGTTGTAACAATACCATTTCCCAAAAGAGGAAACATTTTGCTGAAATCGAAATTGCTTATATTTGCAAAAAATATAAATATAATACTAAAAAGTATAATTGGCATAAATATCATATTACTTCTTATAATTGCACCAAAACCAAGTCTATTGCAAATTATGATTCCAGTAATAAAAAACATTATAACAAATACAATAGGTGTTCTTCTAAAATATATTATTTTTAAGCTTTCACAAAAGCTTCTTAAAAAAATGCTTGCAGAAAAAAGAAAATATAGTAAAAATAAAATTCCAATAATATTTTTTAGTGTTTTTCCTCCAAGATATTCACTAATATCTAGAATGTCTTGATTAGGAAACTTTTTCATAACAATTGTAATAAAATACACAATAATCAATGTTATGATTAGTATCATAATAATGTTTAATATAGATGATGAACCTGAAAAGTTAAGAATACTTTTAGGTAGGTTCATAATAATATGATTTATCATAATTGTTAAAATAAAGAAAATTGCTTCAATATTACTTATTTTTGTTGATGTCATAAATCCTCCTTTTTGTACCTCCATTTCATACTTATATGTTTTTGAGCATATTGTTTTTTAGTATCTAAATAGTTTGGTCTTTTTTCACGTCGCCAAATAGGTGGAATAAAATAGCCAGGAGCTTCTGCATCTTCCATAGGAGCAAATGAAACCATATAAGAAACACCAAAAGAGCGCAAGCTACAAAGTATTGTCATATATACAAATGCACCTATTGCAAGTCCTAAAAATCCTGAAATAAATGTAAGCATTAAAAATATAAATCTGACAAGTCTTAGGTGAAATCCAAATGAAAAATCAGGTATTGCAAATGAGGCAATTCCGGTTATAGCAACAATTATTATCAAAATAGGACTAACAATACTTGCACTTACAGCAGCTTGTCCTAAAACCAATGCTCCTACAATTCCTATTGTTGGTCCAATAGGGGAAGGAACACGAAGACCTGCTTCACGAATAAGTTCAAAAGAAATCTCCATAACAAGAATTTCAAAAATTACAGGGAAAGGCACATTTTCACGTGATGCTAAAATAGAAAAAAGAAGTTCTGTAGGTATTAATTCTTGATGAAAATTGGTCATAGCTATATAAAAAGCAGGTAAAAACAATGTAATACCAATAGAGATTAATCGTAAAAACTTTAAAAAGTTTGAAAATTGGAATCTTAAATTTGTATCCTCTGGAGAAGATACAAAATCGACCAAAGTCGCAGGCATAACAAGACAGTATGGATTGCCATTAACAATTACAGCGACACGGCCTTGATATAAGTATTTTGTTACTTTATCAGGCCTTTCAGTAGACAAAATTTGTGGAATGCTATATTTGTCGGTTTCAGAAATAAGTTGTTCAAGCTGACCAGATGAAATTAGAGAATCAATGTCTAAATTGTTCATTCTATATTTGACCTCTGCGACCAAATCTGCATTTGCAATATCAGCAAGATAACATACTGCACAGTTTGTTTGACTTATTTTGCCAACTTTTATATTTTCTATAACCAAATTTTCACTGTTAACTGCTCTACGAACAAGAGAAGTGTTTGTTCTGATATTTTCAACAAATGCTTCTTGTGGACCTTTAATAACAATTTCATTATTTGCAGAGTCAACGTTTCTTTGCTTAAAGCCTTTTACATCTATATCAAATGCAATATCAAGTGTATCTATAAATAATGCACAATTACCAGAATTTACACCTGCAAAAATATCACTAAATTCGCTAAATTTGTTTATACTATTTTGGGGAAGCAGGCAATTTGAAATATAGCTCACAATATCAAATTTGCGAACTTTTCTAACTGTAATATTATTTGTAACAGCTTCTGAAATGACATGATTTTGGTCACCATCAAAGGAGTTTGCTGTATTTTTTAACATAAGAGGTTTTAAAACATAATTATTTATTAAATCTGTGTCAACAAGGCCATCTATAAAAAGTAAAAAAGCCTTGTATTGTCTATTTCTGGCAGTTAAGTTAAATTCTCTAATTATAACATCACTACTAATCATAGAATTGTATTTTACTTTTACATATTCAAGATTTACATCAATACTTGTATAAATATTTTTTACATCATCAACTGATTTTTTTGAATCTATTTTTTCATCTGTAATATCTTTATTTTGAATCATTGCTGTTTTATTGGGAAGAATAAATGTATATTTATTATCTTCTTGAAAGCCAAGCACATCTTTTATAAATTTTTTTATATTTTCCATTTTATCCTCGTTTCATTACAAAGTTACTTTTTTCTTTATTATCTCAAACTTTAGGTAAATTATTCATAAGGTGGAAAAATGAATCTTTTTTAAAATTACAACAAAAAAGAATAGGTTTCATACCTATTCTTTTTTGTTGTCAAAGGGGGCGCAACTAAAGTATAATGCAAATTAATCCGCCACTACCTTCATTTACAATGCGCTCTAAAGTCTCTTGAAGTTTCGCTCTGGCATCTTCTGGCATTCTTGATAATTTATTTTGAAGACCTTCATTTACAAGTTCGTGTAGATTTTTTCCAAATATATTCGATTCCCAGATTTTTTCTGGATCATTTTCAAATTCAGAAAGCAAATAATTTACAAGTTCTTCTGATTGTTTTTCACTTCCTACAAGAGGAGAAACTTCAGTTTCAATTTCAGCTTTTATTAAATGAATTGATGGTGCTCGTGCTTTTAATTTTACACCAAATCTTGAACCTTGTTTTACTATTTCTGGTTCATCAAGAATAAGTTCATCCATAGAAGGTGTTACAATTCCATAACCTGTGGCCTTAACTTGTTCTAATGCGCCTGCAATTTTGTCATATTCCTTTTTAGTATTAGCAAGGGTTGTAATTGTTGAGAATAAATCTCCTTCATTTGAAATATCAACACCAGATATTTCTGTAAGTACTTTGTAAAATAGCTCTTCTGATAAATTGATTGAAATATCTACATTTCCATCTCCAAGTTTTATTTCATCAACAACAGTTTTTGTTATTATTTGAGTATTTTGAAGTTTAGATGCACTAGAATCGACTTGTTTTAATATACGTACATCTTGAAAAGCTTCTTTTATTTCGTTAAATAATTCTACTTTCAACCAATGGTCATCAGATAATCCATCAACCCATTTTGGAAAATTGATATTCATTTTTTCTACAGGAAATTCATATAGAATTTTTCCAAAAATATCTCCAATGTCTTCCATATCAAGTCTTGAACAATCTGTTGGAATTACAGCTGTTTGATATTTGTCCTCTAATTTTTGAGCAAGTGATTTTGTATAATCAGAAAAAGGGTCATTTGAATTTAATACAATTACAAAAGGTTTGTTTAATTCTTTTAATTCCTTAACAACTCTTTCTTCTGCATCTATGTAATCTTCACGAGGAATATCTGTAATACTTCCATCTGTTGTAACTAAAATTCCTATTGTAGAATGTTCTTGAATTACCTTTCTTGTTCCAATTTCAGCAGCTTGCTCAAAAGGTATTTCTTCATCAAACCATGGTGTTTTTACCATTCTTGGCATATCATCTTCTAAATAACCTATAGCATTATTTACAAGGTATCCAACGCAATCTACTAATCTTGTTTTTAATTTTAAATTATCGCCAATAGTTATTTCGACTGCTTCATTTGGAATAAATTTTGGCTCTGTTGTCATAATAGTTCTACCTGCAGCACTTTGAGGCAATTCATCTCGTGCACGTTCTTTTTTATACTCATTATCTATATTTGGAATTACTAGTAAATCCATAAAGTTTTTTATAAAGGTAGATTTACCTGTTCGAACTGGTCCAACAACTCCAACATAAATATCACCTTGAGTACGGCTTGCTATATCTTGATATAATTTTAAATTCTCGTTCATATTAACTAATTAACCCCCTTAAAAATGTTTGTACTAAAACTTTATTTAATTTATATTAGATTTGATTTGGTATTATGACTAAAAAATATAAATTGTGTAAATCATTTTGAAAAATGTCAAAAAAATTTTATTTACTATAACTAAATTTAAAGCTTAGTGCTAGTATTTTTTTACTAAATTGATAATAGGAATGTAAGGAAATATTCATTTGAAATGTAAAAAAAATTGATAAGAAAGTGTAAAGAAACAATTGACATTAACAAATGGTATTGATAGAATATGATTGTAACTAATAGTAATAAAATATACATAAGAAAAATATCGCATAGGTACATTGAAAATTGAATTAAAAAAGATTTTCTCTGATAAAGAATACAGGTGAGCTATGCAAATTGAAAAAAGTATTAGCTATACTATTAGTCAGATAAAATTAATTTTTTCGAAAAATAATTACTTATTTAAAAATGAAATTATAAAATAAGGTTTAAGAAAAATAATTTAAAAATTTAAATTAATATGCAATAGATAGTATGACAAAAGAAAATAAAAAAACTAAGGAGGGAGATAGTAAAATGATAAATAGAAATTTATCAGAGAGTAAGAGAGTAAAGGAAAATTCAGGAATAACGCTAATTGCGTTGGTCGTAACTATTGTGGTTTTAATAATCTTAGCTACAGTAAGTATTCTTGCTGTATTTGGAGATAATGGAATAATTGCAATAGCACAAAAGGCAAAGGATAAACATGAAGAAGGAAAGGCATATGAAACAAATATACTAGATGATTATGCAAGTTATATTGGAAATTACTTAGATGGAAAAGGTGGAAATCAAGGAGGAGATGGAAAAGTTACATTACCAGATGGATGGAATGGAGACAAAGTAAATCCAGTAAAAAGTGAGGACAACATAGTTGTGCCAGTGCCAAAAGGATATACAGCTTCAACAGTAACAGGAGAAAAGAGCGTATCAAGTGGATTTGTAATAAAAGAAGGAAGTAATGGAGGAGCAACATCAGGAATAAATGAATTTGTATGGGTGCC